>JAHELJ010000038.1:26580-34147 GCA_024644235.1 Lewinellaceae bacterium | reverse complement strand
CCTCCAGAAAGCCAGAAAAGGCAATCATGGAAATGGACGATGGAGAGGCCTCGGCACACCTTGACAGAGTGTTGGAGATTGAGCAGCAGGAGCTCCAGTTGAAAGTTGAGTATTCGGAGCATCTGAAATCGATTCTTTCACCCAAAAAGATACTTCGATTCTACATGGCCGAGCGCCAGTTCAAAGAGCGCCTGGTGCAAATCATGAGCCAGCGTCGTGAGCGGCATCAGGATAGACGAGGCCGTTAAAAAGATCTCTATAATTTGTTCCTTAGGTCGGTGCTTTGCACCGGCCTTTTTTATAGTTTCCAATGCCTTTAGTATTTCATTTCGATTCTTCTTCAAAATCATGATTGAGAGCATGATTTAGGGGTGGTTCAGCTGATTCAAAGGGAACGATCGAAGGGCCTAGAAAATCATATCAAGGTAGGTAGTGAATCTGTTATGATAGGCCATTCAAAATCGAATCATCCAATCACATTATAACACTACTTAATAACAACAAGAAAAAGTGAAAATTTAACATGGAGTAGCGTGACGAAATGACGTCATATATTTCTTCATGTTTTAGAATAAGTTAAACAAACTAAGTCGTACAATTTAAAGAAGTTATAATATTTAAGTTGTTGTAACACTGTAAATTACTCTTATTAGGATTAATTGTAATTCAACATTTCTGAGGCAAAAAAAAGCACTTGCATTGTATACTGGCTTTGGGGATTATTTGCTTACTTTACTTTACAAAGCTAAATCCCCCTTAGTAACATGAAATATAATTCTGATCATGAACATTCACTTATTGTATTGGTGAATGAATTTGAGTCCATGACGCAGGAAGGAAAGGTCAGTTTTTTAGAGGAGCAAGATTTCGTGAAACTGATCAATTACTATGAGAAAGAGTTTTTGTTTGAAAAAGCTATCGAAGTCGCTGATTACGCACTCAATCAGTATGGATTCTCTGCAGACTTTCACATAAGAAAAGCCCAGTTATTTCTTGCCACTCGCAAGTCGGAGCAAGCCATGTCGATTCTGGACAAAGCTGAGGTCTTCGCTCCTGCCGAACTTGAGATTTACATTCTACGTGCAAAGATCTTTTGTGCTCAAGCTCAGTTTAGCGATGCATTGCGCCTTCTTCATCGAATCAAAGCAAATTCCAACGATGAGGATCTGAGTGATATCTACTTGTGTGAGGCACAGGTACATGAATGCATGAAGGAGTATGACTTGATGTTTGACAGCCTAAAGAAGTCATTGATCTTCGACCCCGAAAACGAGGAAGCACTGGAACGCGTTTGGGTTTGTACAGAGTTGACAAAGAAGTATAAGGAAAGCATAAAGTTCCATAAGAAGATCATCGATGAACGGCCCTATTCATTTTTGGCCTGGTACAACCTCGGACATGCCTACAGTTGCAAAGGAGATTATGAGAAGGCTGTAGAAGCATATGAGTATTCCATTATCATCAATGAGGAGTTTGAATTGGGGTATAGAGAGTGTGCTGACTTGTGCTTTCAAATGTGTCAATATTCACGTGCTCTTGATCTCTATCATGATGCAGTGGAGCTATTTGGACCTGACAGTGACCTTTTAGCCAGCATTGGAGAATGCTTTGTACAGTTAAACGACTATAAAAGTGCTCAGGAGAACTTCCATAAGGCCTCAAAACTCGATCCATATAATGATGAAGTTTATTTCTACCTGGGTCAATGTCATGCTTATGAAGATCGGTGGTTGAGTGCCATCAATGCATACTTCAAAGCCATTGAAATCGAAGATCGCAGAGAGGAGTATTTCTCAAACCTTGCGATAGCTTTTTCCAAGGTGAGTGAGTTTGCAAAAGCCCACTACTATTTTCTGAAGGCAACCGAAATCGGACCCGAACAGTCGAGCATCTGGAAAGATCATGCAGCGTTCTTACTCAGCATTGGGGAGTTGGAAAAAGCAGTGGAGGTGCTTGAGGAGGCCGAATATCATGCGGTGGGTCCGGAACTTCTGTATTGCAAAGCAGCCTGTTTTCTTGCCCAGGGTGAAAAGAAAAAAGGACTGGAGCAATTACGGAAAGCTTTGATGGAAGATATCAATCAGCACAAGATGATTTTCGAGATATGGCCGGCAGCACAGGAAGATCTGAAAGTGAATCAGTTGATTAACTACTATCTGAAAGAAACCTCCGTTAGGCTAGGATAGCCTTGATTCGGCATATAAGGCGGCTCCCAACACTCCGGCATCATTCTGATATGCTGCTGGTACCACTTTGGTATCGACGGTAAGTACGTGTTTGAACTGATCGAATTTCTTACTGGCTCCTCCACCAAGGACAAACATATCGGGAGAAAAGAGCTTTTCCAGATGGATCAGATACTTGTTGAAGCGCTTTCCCCAGCTATCCCAGCTAAGATCATTTTTCTTACGGGCACTGTTTGATACATAGTGCTCATAAACACTTTCTTTGTAAAACAGATGGCCAAACTCGGTATTTGGGATTAAGGTGCCATCAAGAAACATCCCGGAACCAATACCAGTGCCAATCGTCAAGACAATGACTATACCCATCTCTCCTTTCGCCTTGCCAAACCGCACCTCTGCAAGACCAGCTACATCCGCATCATTGGCTACATAGAAAGGATTACCGGTCACCTCTTTTAGAAGTTTTTCAATATTAGTATTGATCCATTTCTTGTCGATATTGGCCGCTGATTTAGCTACCCCATGGTGAATGATTGCAGGGAAACCAACCCCAACCGGTCCCCGGTATTCAAACCGTTTGATCATTCGACTTATCACTTTTGCCACCGCTTCAGGAGTGGAAGGGTTAGGCGTAAGCACCCGGTATTTGTCCGTAGCAAGAATCCCTTTTTTTGTGTTGATCAGAGCTGCTTTGATCCCTGTACCACCTACATCTACTCCAAGAAATACCTGTTCTTTCGACATATCGTTATCTTATCACCACGATCTTCATCGGCACATCTTCCACAGGCCGATCGTCCGGATTTGTGGCTACTGCTGCAATTTTATCGATCACCTCCAAACCTTCGATGACCTCACCAAATACAGTGTACTCCATATCTAAGAAAGGTGTACCACCTGACTGCTGATAGACTTCACGAGCTTTCGGGTCATAGTCGATTCCTTTCCTCCGTTCGAAGAGTTTTATTTCCTCTTCACTCACCGGCTGACCCTGAACGATATAGAATTGCGAACCACTTGATTTCTTCTCCGGATTGGAAGGGCCGCCTGTCCGCGCTGCAGCTAGAGCTCCCTTTCGATGAATCAAACTAGGATCGAACTCAGCAGGAACCTGATATCCTGGGCCACCCATGCCCAAGCGTTGACCCGCTGGTGCATTTCGTGATTCAGGATCACCTCCCTGTATC
The DNA here is from genome assembly GCA_024644235.1 of Lewinellaceae bacterium. Classification (GTDB taxonomy): domain Bacteria; phylum Bacteroidota; class Bacteroidia; order Chitinophagales; family Saprospiraceae; genus JAHELJ01. The sequence continues at coordinate 30,774 of JAHELJ010000038.1, read as the reverse complement.
ATAAAACCTTGAATCACGCGGTGAAAAAGAAGACTGTCAAAATAGCCTTCATCTGCCAACTTTAGAAAATTGTCACGGTGCTGTGGAGTGGCGTCATATAACCTCACCATCATGTTACCCAGTGGGGTTTGAATTTCTACCAGCTTGTCAGCCGGAGGATCTACTTTAACCATTTTTTCTGTCTTTTTGATTTTCTTGCCCGCCATTGCCTTTAAGACAACTTTGTAATCGCCCGATCGTAAATAGCGGTGAGATGGATTGATTTCGGTCGATTGATTGCCGTCACCAAAATCCCATTCGTAGTATTCGGCTTTTTCCGATTGATTGGTGAATTCAACTTCACTGGGAGCAGTTTCTTTTTCCTGCTCAACCAGAAATTTTGCTACCGGCAGGTTGCAAGCACCTGTCATTAATATGAGGAAAAGAAGTGAAAGCTGAGATAAACTCATATAGACCTACTTAGCAAATTAATTACTAATAGAAATTTTCATCTTAATATCTTCGACAGGCCGGTCTGCTGACCCGGTCTGTACGGCAGCTATCTTGTCGATGACATCAAGCCCCTCAACTACTTTCCCGAAAACGGTGTAGTCTCCATCAAGAAAGGGATACCCTCCGCCTTCTTTATACATAGCTTTTTCTTCATCGGTGTAAGACGGTCCCTTCCTACTCTCCCACTGCTCCAACTCCTGATCAGATACATTATAGCCTTGCACTATGAAGAATTGCGAGCCAGAAGATTTTTTCTCCGGATTTACATTATCTCCCAGACGAGCTGCTGACAATGCTCCTTTCAAGTGCAATTCGCCAATCTCTGCATCCAGTTGATAGCCGGGACCACCCTGCCCCAACATCTGATCAGCAGGGGCGTTTTTAGAATCAGGGTCTCCTCCCTGTACCATGAAGCCTTGGATGACCCTGTGAAATAGTAGATCATCATAAAATCCCTCCTTCACCAGTTTGAGAAAATTATCCCTATGGATAGGTGTCGAATTGTAAAGCTCGACTTTCATTGAACCGAGATCAGTGTCAATGGTCACATAGTGCTGTTTGTCACCACATTGTGAAAACAGCAGGAGCATACCTATTAGCAAGAAAGTGTAGCGGATCATGTTCTTGACCATATTGTAATTAAATTGTGGAGAATCCTCCATTTTCATTTTCAAGTTCCTTAAAGTATTCGATGACTTTCCTTTTTAAGAGATCATCCTGCTCCTTTCGTCCGATTTGCACCGGCCTTAACAGATCGTAGTGAGGCCAGCCATCTTCATCTCGTCCCTTAAAAGAGTAATACCCATCGTAACTTAGTAATCTGCATACTGCTATGTGGATAAGGTCCTGCTTCTCTTCCTTGCTAAAGGATCTTTCAATTTGGCCTAGTTCCTGAATGCCAATGAGAAACAGGATTCCCTGTAGATCAGGCATTTTTTCGATCCCCATCGTGTCTTTGACGATGTGCTGAACTCTCAACCATTCAAAGTCCTTTTCCCACTGCTCCATACAAGATCACTAAAGGCCACAAATATAAAAGATTGCAGACGACTTCATCCACTTTCCCGGATAGAGGAACTAAACCTGGAAGCCCTTAATGCAGCAGGAAGTGAAGCGATTAGTCCGATTGTCAATACTGTAAGTGTAACCACTAGCAGATCAACAAAGCGCATCTCGATGGGATAGGTGTCTATGACAAAACCTTGTGGGATTGTGATGATGCCAAATTGCTTCTGAAGAAAGTAGATAGTCGATGCGAGAAGGATTCCGATACCAAGTCCAATAAGCGAAAAATATGCACCCAACCGGACAAAAATATCTCTGATGAAGTTGGAAGTGCCACCCAATGCTTTTAGGATGGCTATATCCTTTTTTTTGTCTAATACGATCATCCAGAGACAACCTACCAGGTTGAATGCTATCAACAGGATCATCAGGCAAGCAATAGCAAAAGCCATCCATTTCTCGATATTCATCAGCTTCATAAACTCTTCATCCTGTTGGTACCGGTTCAGTACCATGAATTCATCACCGAGGGTTCTGGAGATTTCGGTTTTCACCAGGCCTTCGTCCGCACCTACTCCGGTTTTGATTTCCAGTGCACTTACCTGACCCTGCCGGCTAAGAATGTCCTGTGCAAAAGAAAGTGGGACTAGAATGTATTCATTGTCAATATCCTGCTGGATGCCAAATATCGCAATGGGATATAAACTTCGTTGCCTGAAAGGCTGTTGAAGACTACCTGGACGCTGATGCCGGTTTGCCATGTAGACGGTAAGCTGATTGAAGACATTGAGAACATCCACCGATAACAAGCGTGCAATTCCAGCGCCCAATACCGCATACATTTGATCATCCTGTTCCAGTCTAAAATCGCCTTCCAGCAACGTAGAGTCTATCGTAGTGACTCGACGATAATTTTGATCGACACCTTTCATGACACCAGTAGATGGCCGTTCGTCGTATTCGAAATATGCCGTTTCTTCAATCGTCTGGCTGATCAGTTGTACTCCTGGAATTGCCATTAAGCTTTTGAGAGTGGTGCTGTCAATATCGAAGTATTTTCCAGCAACAGGCACTACCTTTAAGTCCGGATTAAATGTATTGATCATACTGGCAATTAATACTTCAAAGCCGTTGAAAACACTTAATACCAGAATGAGAGCGGCCGCTCCAATAGAGATACCGAAAATGGTAACCCGGGAGATTATATTGATGAAATGACTACTCCGGTGGGTGAACAAGTATCGCCAGGCAATCGCCGGTGACAGGTTCATAATTCTGAATCCTCTAGTAGTGGGAGGAAGGAACGGTAGATAGCCGACTGAATCTTGGATCGGTAATCTTCCTTAAACATCAGGTTGTTTTTCATACTAGGGTAAGTTCGATTGGACAGGAAGATGTAAATCAGGTCGTGTTCCGGATCTGCCCAAACACAGGTCCCGGTAAAACCATAGTGGCCAAAGGTAAAGTCTGATGCATAGGGCGAAATGTTACATGGGGCATTTCGATTTCGCTCCTTCATATCGAAGCCAACACCCCTACGCGTGGACCGAGCATGTCTGGTAGTGAATCTCCTTATTGTTTCTTCTTTCAGGTATTGACGTCCGGCATAATAGCCATTATTAAGCAGCATTTGAAAGAGTTTGACCAAATCGCTGGTGTTAGAAAAAAGGCCAGCATGTCCACTGACGCCATTTAACATAGCGGCCCCCATATCGTGCACTTGCCCTTGTAACAGTGTATAGCGGAAGTACCCGTCTTTCTCGCTCGGAATTATTTGATCCTTGCCAAATGATCGCAGTGGATTGTAAAGGGTGGATCTCATACCAAGGGGCTCATAGAACTCTTTGATTAGATACTGATCAAGTGGCCCTCCGGTGATGTTCTCGACAAGTTTTGAAATAATGTAAAAACCAAGGTCACTATAGCGGTAATTGCGTCGGGTCCGAAGGTCTGAGTTGATGATTGCATGCCAGATAGAGTCAGGATAATCGCTTCTTAAAAACATGCTATCGGCTATATAGACACTGAAATCTTTCGAGCCGTTTTTTTGATAGTATTTCGAAGAAGGCCGTCGACTTCGCCCGGTCAGGGTTTCACGATAAAAGGGTATCCACGGCAATAAGCCTGCGCGATGTGCCATTACATCTTCAAGTCGCATGTTTGCCTTGTTTGACCCTCTGAGCTCTGGCACATACTTGGATAAGGGAGCTTGCAAATCCACTTTACCTTCATCATACAATTTCATAATGGCCAAAGTAGCCGCCGCAACTTTTGTAACACTGGCGAGGTCATATATGTGCTCCGGCATCACTGTTTTCTTGCGGTCATAAGTGTGGTAACCGTAGTCCTTTTTGTAGACAACCATGCCATCTTTTGCGACAAGCAACTGGGCACCCGGAGCTGCTTTTCTTCGCATGATTTCGTGTATGATACGGTCTACCTCGCGGAGTGAATCCTGGTTCATTCCGACTCTGTCAGGAACGGAATACCCAATTCGAAAACTGGCGCGAGTATCAATACCTGTCCCAAACCGACTTTTTGTCGAAGCCGTGACGGGGAGGCGTCCTTTCAAGCCAATAGCACCAAAAACTGCCTGAGCGGTCAGATTTTGAGTAAGCCGGTCATTATTATAAGCCATGACAACATGATCGATCTTATCAAAATGTACAAGACTGTAGGGGCTGCCGAAAACTACCA
>JAHELJ010000038.1:0-26480 GCA_024644235.1 Lewinellaceae bacterium | reverse complement strand
ATCGAAGCGACGGCCAACTCCAGATTATTAGGAAGTAAGAGCACGTCGTTGCCAGCTTCCAAAGCCTTAATTTCTACTATACCATCGTCGTAATGTTTAGCCACCGCCTGCATTTCCAGGCCGTCTGTAAAAATCAAACCTTGAAAACCCATGTCCTCCTTCAGCAGATTAGTAACTACCTGGTTTGACAATGTGGTCGGAACATGCTCGCGAAAATCTAGAGCTGGAATATTTAGATGGGCAACCATAACCCCCGCAACTCCATAGTCAATCAAAGTTTGGAAGGGAAATAATTCAACTTGCTTTAGGCGATCTAGATCATGAGAGATTACCGGCAGCTCATGATGGCTATCGGTATCGGTATCGCCGTGACCAGGAAAATGCTTAGCACAGGCTAGTACTTTCTCATCCTGCAAGCCTCGCATATACATATATCCCTTTGTAGCCACATTAAATTTGTCCTCGCCAAAAGAGCGATCATTGATCACAGGATTCTGCGCATTGTTATTCACATCCACTACCGGTGCATAGTTGAGATGGACGCCCATCTCTCTCATCTGACGACCTACCTCCCTACCAAAGCGGTAAATGATATTGTTGTCCTGAATAGCCCCAAGCATGAGCTGCCTGGGATAATCAACCACTCCCGATTTGAAGCGCATACCGAGGCCCCACTCTGCATCCATGGTAATATAAAGTGGCAGCTTTTCCGAAAGTGCCTGGTATTGATTTGTGAGTTCAGCTTGCTTTTTAGCCGTACCCTGGAAGAAGCAAAGTCCGCCTACTTTGTATTTCCTGATTTGTTCTTTGACTTTTGCTACATGGTCAGGGCCAAGGTCACTGTGGGCCCGGATTACGAATAACTGACCAATCTTTTCATCCAGAGTCAGTTCAGTCATCATTGAATCCACCCATTGTTGTTGCTGAGTTTGACCAACAACGGGTAGAGACAGCAATATCACAGTTGCTGTGAGTAGTGTTCGTATCTTATTTCGAGAGCACATCTACCTTCCTACCTCCGGATTTAATTCTTTTGCTCGGGTCATGTGGATGTTGGCTTTGGTGGTATCTCCAATAGTAAGATACGCAATACCTAGATTATAATGTATCCATGCTTCGTCCGGCCTGATTTCACCAGCCCGATTGAAGTAGTGGATCGCCTGCTCTACATCTCCCCGGTTGCCATAAGCGACACCTAGTAAACGATTCAACTCGTAATCATCATCTAGAAAAGGGAGTGCTTTTTCAAAATTTGCTATCGCCTGTTCAATATCGCCCAATTCCTCACCATATCGACGTCCCAGATCTCGCCACGAGACTGCCCTGTTCTGTAGAGCATCTTTGTAGTTGCCATCTAATGCCAGGGCCATGTCATATCTGCGGATGGCTTCTTGATAGTCTTTCTTATAGTAATGTGCATTTCCAAGTAGTAGATAAGCATTCTTGTACCGGGGGTGAATCTCTACTGCTTTGGTGAGATGTTGAATTGCTTCTTCAAGCATCTCTCGAGCTCTTGTTGTATCTGACTCTTGATGGGATCTGGCGATTAGTTCACCTCCAGTGGCATTCCTTACTTTGGCACTGTTGGCTGAAGTCTTTACGTCAGTCGTGAATAGAGTAAAATTGTCCGTCCAGGCCGGATTTCGGGCGATGGTTTGAAGAGAGTACCCCAATCCAACCAACAAGATGGCGACAACTGCTACTTTTTTGCCAAATCGCTTGTAGAGAAGATAAGAAGCTTGTGCTATGATCAAGCATGCTGCCACACTTGGCATAAACAAGAATCTTTCGCCAAGATTTGTGCCGATTGGAAATAGAATATTAGAAACCAGGAATATGGAAGCGAAGAAGAATATTGTGCAAAAGACCGGAATAGAGCGATTCGATCTGATTAAACCATAGATAGCAAAAGCTACTAAACCAAGCACCAGGATCAGACTTGCGATAACTTTAGGACCTTGCCAGGTATACACTGGAATATGCCGGGGATAATAATCGTGGGTAAGAGGGAACGGTAAAAATGACATTTGCAGATATTTCCCTAGCCCATATACCAGCATAGGTGCCTTTTCACTAGGAGTCATCAACCGGTAGGATGTTCCCTCGGTGATCATAAATGGATTATTCATCAGCTCCGTTGGTCGTTCCCCTCCCAAGTTGAGACCTACTATCGAGATTCTCAAAAGGAGATATAGGAGAAAAGACAAAATGAGTGGAGACGCACTTCTTAGAATAACGCTGAATGATGTTGATCGGAAAAAATAGATCATCAGAGGAATGATAGCCAGAAATGAAACAGCGATCTCTTTAGCCAGTAATGCCAGCAAAAAAGCTGTTCCGGCTAAAAGGGCAATTTTCCATTTGGGTTTTTCCAGATGGTTTAGGACTGCAATAGCCGCCAGCAGACCTAGAAGCAATGCCATGATCTCATCTCTACTCTTGATGTTGGCTACCACTTCGGTGTGAATGGGGTGAATAGCAAATATTAGCGCAGTCGTTGTTGCTAGAAACAATGATTTCACCTTACCCATTGGTGGATCAAGCGTTCTTCGTACCACCAAGAACAACAATACAACAGTCAAAGTATACCAAAGTAGATTGAACAAGTGGCCCCAGAATGGATTGCTTCCGAAAAGACTTTTCTCAATAGCAAACAAGCCAAGTGTAAGAGGGCGGTAACGTCCTCCACTGACTAACTGATCCTTACCTTCTTCATTAAAGAAACCAAAGAAAGAATCATGTGAAAATATTTCCGGGATGCCGGCTATACCCTGTTGTACCAACTGATTCTCTGTGATCACCATGGCATCGTCCAGAGCATAATCATGACCAAGTGTATTGAGATAAAGGGCAAGGCTTAGACCGGCAAGCATTGGAATTACCCACTTGCTGGGCATCAGTGCGAATGATTCTTCTTTAGTTTTCCGGACTCGTATTTTCTTTGCCATGGCAATCCGAAAAACAAATTAAATTAAAATTTAATATTTAATTCAATGTTAATGATATATTTAACTTATGTCCAGGGTGTCTCCAGCTTTATTGGCTTTGTATCTTCCTTTGCCGAATTTACTTCCATTGAACTGGATTTTCTTTCGCAATTCGATCTGCTCTTCGTTGGGAAGCAAGATGAATTCCTTACATTTTGAGGAACAGCAACCCGAGAATTGCTGCTCGCACTTCTGACATTGAATGAATAGGAGGTGACATGCGTCGTTGGCGCAATTGCGGTGAGCATCACTAGGCGAGCCACATTGATGGCATTTGGCGATCACGTCTTCACTGATTCGCTCACCCAATCGTTCGTCAAAAACGAAATTCTTGCCGATAAAGTGATTGTGCAGATTTCTTTCACGCACTTGCCTGGCGTACTCTATGATACCTCCATCGAGTTGATATAGATTTTCGAATCCTTTTTGACGGAAATAGGCAGTTGCCTTCTCACATCGAATTCCGCCTGTACAATACATAACCACATCTTTGCCGCGGTGTTCCTCCAAAATATCTTCCACGATTGGTAACGAATGACGAAAGGTTTCAACATCCGGGCAAATGGCTTGGTCAAAATGGCCAACCTCACTTTCATAGTGATTGCGCATATCGATAACTACCGTATTTTCCTTTTTGACCAATTCATTGAATCTTTCGGCATTTATGTGTTCCCCGCCTTTTGAAAGATCCACCGGATTATCGATTCCGTCAGCGACAATCTTATCTCTAACCTTGATCTTCAATAGGTAGAAGGATTTGCCATCATCGTCGATGGCGACATTGATCCGCATATCTTTTAGGAAAGGATAGGTCTCCAGGGCTGTACGAAAGGCCGTTATATTTTGACTGGGCAGACTGATCTGCCCATTAATGCCTTCTTTGGCTACGTAGATTCTACCGAACACGCCAAGCGGCTCAAGCAATCGATATAGTTCATTTCTGAAGAGTGGCACGTCCTCGATTTGGTGGTACCGGTAGAAGGACAAGGTAGTTCTTTCCTCAGCGGATTCCTGTAGCTGCTCTTTGAGTTCTTCCTTATTGACCTTATTATACAAAGCCATCCTTTTTGATTCTTTGCTGTGCATGCAAAGGTATGTAATGGAAGGTGATTGAGACAGGTTAGAGGTCAGGGAAAAATGAACCGGTACCCCACACCCTTCAGAGCATGATTTGTACGTCTGGATCCTCCTTGAGGTGATCGCGTAGCTTCTTAATGTAAACATCCAGATTTCGGGAATTAAAGAATGAATCATCTCCCCAAATCTTCTTGAGCATGGCTCTTCGGTCAACAGCCTGGTGGCTTTGCGAGACCAAAACTTTCAATACTTCATTCTCCCGGTGTGATAGGGCAGTGACTTTACCATTGTGCAGTAGTTCCATGGAAGCGGGATCAAAACGGAAGGTTCCAAATTGATAGGTGGATTTTTCTTCTATTTTCAATTTTTGATCAGCCAGCAACAGCAAATTTTGGATACGTACGATCAATTCTTCAATGCCGAATGGCTTTTTTAGATAGTCATTTCCACCTACTTGAAAGCCTTTCAATACATCTTCAGTCTGGCTCTTTGCGGTCAAAAATATTATGGGAATTTGTGGATGTCTTTCCTTGATTTCAGCAGCAAGTTCAAATCCATCTTTTCCTGGTAGCATGACATCCAGTACACAGATGTCGGGCAGGAAATCTTCGATGGCCGGCATAACATCCCTGCCATCGGTACATATCGTCACATTGAAAGGCTTTGGCACACCCCTTAGATTTGTGAAGACGAGAGTAAATGTGCATGCTAACTTTGGATTCAATCTTGGAAATGTTTTTGTCAATGATTTTGAAGAAATAACCAAGCGGTATAACTCATCCATCGAGCTGAGTTTTGACCACCAGCAGAAGGATCTTCTCGATCTCAGATTGGGGGGTGGTTTTGGGCATTCATTGACGGAGTATTCTGTCAGTAGCAGTCTGGATCAGGACTATTTCAATCAGAATTATTTTATCGATGCTGTCGTCAACATTAGGCAGAATTGGGCAGTAGGATCGAAATTGGACTATTCGATTTACTCTGGTGGTACATTTTCAAATCAGCGTACCGTTCCGATATGGGAAGCCAGCCTTACAAGATATCTGATGCATAAGAGAGGTCAAATTGATTTGATGGTATTTGACATTCTCAATGAGAATATTGGATTCCAGGAAAGTGTGGATTTGAACTACATTGAAGATGTCAGAATCAAGTCACTGGGCCAGTATTTCATGTTGAAGCTAACGTACTCGCTGAATCAAATGGTAAGTCCAACAGCAGCTCCTGCCGGGAGGATGCACATCATGCGGCGACGACGGTGACCCGAGGTCAAGAGCAATGGATAAACAGTTAATGGTCTTTTTGGCGTTAGTCAAATCCGGCTTTTGAATCGATAGACTTTCAGGAACCAGAGAGAAGAAATTAGAGCCAAAACGATGATGAGGTAACCAGTGACAGATCCATTTGAAATAGCAAGGGAGACTGCAACTAATATTATCCATCTGAAAACTTCGGAATGCTTCACCCAATTTCTCAATTCAAACATAACTCCCAGATTCATGATACCCCAAAGGAGATATACCCCTACCACCAGCTGCTGGCTGTAAGAGAAAGCCTCAACATTAAACAGGAACAAGGAAGTGCCCAATAGTAAAAAGAGGTACTGGGCCAGAATGTAGTAGTTGAGTGCTACCGGAATTTCAGTATTGTAGACAGTGGCTGTTTCGGGCGTGATCTCAATCGGCTTTCTGGGACCGCCCAGGTGATCCGGCATCCATCCAGGGGGCTTGAACAGGACCTTGAGCCGGTCTGGCCAGGACATGGGTTGTCTAAGATCATCCCACAAGTCGGCGTACCAGTCGAAGTTGGCCCAAATTGGATTCCAACTGGCGAGCGGTTTGGTGACCCCGTATATCACCTCTTCCTCCTCTGGCTGAAACGTGCCAAAAAGCCGGTCGAAGATGATCAGGGTGCCTCCATGATTTTTGTCGATGTATTTAGGGTTGCGTCCATGATGGACCCGGTGATGTGATGGAGTATTAAAAACAAATTCGATTGCCGGATGCAATTTACCGATAGTCTTGGTGTGGATCCAAAACTGATAGAGAGTCTGAAAAGCATTAATGGCTACAAATGCAATCGGGTTGAACCCAACCAGGGCGAGCGGCAGGTAAAAGAGGGTCGAAATGAATGCCTGGAAGCTTGATTGACGCAATGCGACAGACAGATTATATTCCTCACTCTGATGATGAACGATATGTGTGCCCCATAGAAGGGAGATCTCATGAGCCAGGCGGTGAAACCAGTAGTAGCAAAAATCAATCCCGATGAACAAGAGCAGGTAGGTCCACCAATTATCCGGTATATCCAACCACCGATGATTTTCGTAGAGATAGATATAACCCACGATCAATATGGTCTTCGAAAGTACTCCGGTTATTTGCTGGGCTATCCCACAACTAATATTGCTGACAGCGTCATTGAGCCGGTAAAGCCTGGTCTTGCTCAATTTGGCGATCAGAACTTCCACGCCGATCAGAAGAAAGAAGATAGGTATGGAAAGCACAATGTAATCCATGATGCAAATTTGGAAAAAATGGTTTAACGGTCGAAAGTCAAAAGTCTAATGGTCTAAAGCCTAAGGTCGAAAGAAACTGCTATTGCAACATTCTAGAAGAATGTAGAATTTTAGATTCATGCATTTGAGAATCCTGATTTGTATAGTCCTGAGCTGCCTATTAATAGGTAATGCGTCGGGTCAGGATATCGACCGCCGGCTGCAAAAGCTACAGTGGAATGGTCAGGACGTGAGCACCTTTGCACGGGTGATCACAAACGAGGCTGAATCTGACAGGGAGAAACTTGAGCTGATCAATCAATGGATAGTCCATCATATCCGCTATGATTATGAAGCTCTGCATGCCGAGAATTGGCGAATCAATCACAATAGCAAAGATATTCTGACAAGAGGCAAAGCCCTTTGTTGGGGATATTCCTCGCTATTGCAAGAATTTCTTCATGAGGTGGAAATAACTTCAGTTATAGTAAGCGGATATAGTCGAGGGTTATCAACCTCCCGGCAGGATCCTGAAGAACCGGATCATGCCTGGAATGCAGTGCAATTTGGTGATGTCTGGATTTTGATGGACGTAACCTGGGATAGTGGTTTGTATCATGCCGGTGGTGGGTTTGCTGATGATGCTGTGTCTTACTTCATGATGCCACCAGATGAATTCGTGCAAACCCATGTTCCGGCACAGCCGATGTGGCAACTTCTGCCCTGTCCTTTGACAATGGATCAATTCAATCTTGCAAATTTTGAACCGGATAGTACGATGTGCATGAGTTTCAAAGACTCGATTGCCAGCTTCCTGGCCTTGAATAAGATAGCGCAATTGCAAAATGAAGCTGAGGGCCAATACCGTTTTCATCCGACGGAAAAGAACCTGGAGAATCTTTGCCATGCGTCGATGGATTTTGCGGTTTATTTGAAAGAACAGGGAGATAGTCTCAGTGGTGAAGGTATGGATCGGGAAGCTGTGAAGAGCTACCAATCAGCTTTGTCATATTTTGATAAGGCGAAAGTTGGAATTGATCCTTTTGACTGGCAAAATGAAGCCAATGCATTCTGTCATCTCAACCTTGCTCAGAGCTTATATCGAATCAAAGAGCATTCGGATTTGAGCGATGTCATTTTTCATCTTAAAAGAGCAAGGACTCTTCTGGAGCAGATTACTACTCCCTCCAGCATGGTCAAGGACGCTATTCAATTTATCGGGCAGAATCTTGAAATTCTGGAATAAAGATTAGTCTTCAATTCGGGCTTAGATAATCCGTAGGCTCAATGAGTTCAAACTCAGGAGCAACTCGTACCAGTTCGCGAAGCAGGTGGGCATGTCCGGCACCGAAAATTGCCAGAATGCGCTGATCTTTTTTTCCTTCGGTGATCTTATAGAGATTGGAAAATATTCGTGCATTGCGCTTATACCACTCGGTGAGCACATCAGTACCTGGAAAATCTCCATCTTTTCCGATCTGGCACATACCCACGTAGATTTCATGACCCTCTGCAATGTTTTCGGGGCGGTTCATATCGTATAAATGTTGCACAATTGATCGCTCACTTTGATTGCGATTGCTTTCTTCGGTTTCCACTTCTCTCTCCGCCATTTTGGCGTTGATCCATTCAGTCTGACCATGCTTATTTGCATAATCCAGTAATTGTTGAAATGGAAAAGAGCCAGGCTCATCGATATTGAAAATGCGCTCGTGTCCAAGTTCTTTGGCCAGTCTGAAACCGATCTGATAACCCTCCCACCTGGTTAGATCGAATTGGCCCTTGCGATAGGCTTGATAGTTAGATTGTTCGCTAGTGTCTCTCGCCGTCATTCTTTTTATCTCCAGAGCTATCATGGTAGGTTGGAATTGCTTTAGCTGGGCTACTACGGTGCGGATTTCTGCTTGCTTATTCGGTTGGAGTACGTCATCAACTTCCATGTTGAATACATCGGCACCGGGATTATGCATGTGATAACTTCCGAGAATCATCACTTGAGCTCTCTGTATACTACCCTGACTCTGGGCCACAAACGGCACTGAGCAGAAAAAGAAGCTGAGAATCCAACCAATTGAATTTCTCATTTCACAATCGTTTACATCGAATCGAATTGCTTTTGCAACTCTTCGATCTCGCCCATCATCAAAGCATAAGCCTTGATATCCCCGGACCTTTGAATATCACGAGCCTGCTCCAATTTGCGATTAATCAACTTTTGCAGTTTCTTTTTAGGATCTTTCTTAAGAAAATTAAGCATAGCTATTTAAGTTTTCGATTTGATAAGCTTTCTTTTGAATATTTCGAATCATACCTCCAAAAATGATATGATGGAAAGGAGACATAAGGAACCAATATATCCGTCCCCATAGTCCCTTAGGCCGGAAGGTTGCTTCCTGTACCAATTCGTGATGATCACCTGTTCTATTTAACTTGAATTCCAACCATGCTTCTCCGGGTAATTTCATCTCGGCAAAAAGCAGAAGTCGGCCTGATCGTCGATCTGCCAGCAGAACTCGCCAAAAGTCAAGCGCATCTCCGGGATGAATGTCATCACGCCGGGTCCGACCCCTTCGCAAACCCACCCCTCCTACTATTTTATCAAGAAAACCTCTCACTGACCAAAGGGTATTGGCATAATACCAACCAGTCTCTCCACCAATGGCCCAGATACGATCAAGCAGGATTTCAGGATTTCCGGAATGTGTGATCGATCGGCGATCTTTAAAGCATCCATGAGAAGGGACCTCGATATGCTGCATGATCGGTAACCGGCTGTCACTACTGGCAAATGCGTCTTTCCAACTTGAAACCACAGTGTCAGTACGGATCTTCTGAAAAGCAGAGTTTACAGCTTCCTGGTAAGGCATAAGTTCAATTCCAAGGGCTTGAGCGATATCATTTTCCTCTGGAATGACCTCTACCTTCATGCTGTCTACCAGGTTCACAGCCAACTTGAAATTGGTGGCCGTGACAAAGTATAACCAGTATGATGACAAACGGGGAGTCAGAAATGGTAGGGTCCAAATAAATCGTTTCAATCCCCTCACCTCGGCATATTGAAGCAGCATCTCCTTGTAAGTGAGAACCTCGGGACCTCCGATATCAACTGATCGACCAAATAGTTCCGGTCGGTCCAAACACTTTATCAGGAACTCAATGACATTACGTACCGCGATGGGTTTTGACCGGGTTCTAACCCAGCGTGGTGTTACCATTACCGGCAGTTTTTCAACGAGGTCACGAATGATCTCAAAGGATGCACTTCCAGATCCTACAATAATTCCCGCGCGGAAAGCCGTAACAGGCACCTGGCCTTCATTCAAAATTCGCTCTACCGTCAGGCGGGATCGAAGGTGTTTGGATAGCTCGTCGGCGTTGACAATTCCTCCGAGATAAATAATTTGCCTAGCCTGAGTTTCATTAATGGCATCTACGAAATTTCGTGCAGTTTCTGCTTCGAGTTTTTCGAAATCTTCGGTAGAGGCACCCATACTATGAATGAGGTAGTAAGCTGCATCTATGTCCTTCGGAATTACACTCAAGGAGTTCTTCAATAGGAAATCTACTTCAATGACTTCTATCTTCAGATTCCCAGAATCTGGAAACCGGGATCGATCCCGAACACAAACCACGACTTCGTTACCTGCATCCAGCAGTGCAGGAAGTAAACGCCTTCCGATATATCCTGTAGCTCCAGTGAGTAAGATGCGCATGTTCCTGTCTAAATTAAATGTTTAACAATTTCAAATAAAAATTGAACAAAAATAACTCTAGGAAGTTCTTGAAATAACAAATGTATTTTAAGATGGATCACTTTATTGTAGTCGGCGGAACCAGTGGGATCGGCAAGGCAATTTCGGAAAACTTAAATAAACAGGGACTTCATGTAACCACGATATCACGCCGTACGGAAGGTTTAACTGGTATAGATCATGTTTCATTGGATGTGATTCAATCAGAAATTTCCGTGGAAAGATTTGAAGGGGATATCAAAGGAATGGTTTATTGCCCAGGTACGATCAATTTGAAACCTTTTCGATCTCTATCCATCGAAGATTTTCGAGAGGATTGGGAGGTTAACTTCCTAGGGGCCGTAAAATCACTCAAAACCCTATTACCAAAGATTAAAGAAAGTCGAGCCAGTATAGTCCTTTTCAGTACCGTTGCTGTACAAATGGGAATGCCCTTTCATGCATCGATTGGCAGCGCCAAGGCGGCAATCGAGGGACTTACGAAATCACTAGCCGCAGAATTGGCTCCAAATGTAAGGGTGAATTGTATAGCACCCAGCCTGACAGAGACACCACTGACGGAGCGGTTGCTATCTACTGAAGAGCGTCGGAAAGCAAGTGCAGATCGCCACCCTATTGGCAGGGTTGGTAATCCGGAGGATCTTGCTCAAATGGCTTGTTTTCTTCTTTCTGAACAAAGCAGTTGGATCACGGGTCAGATTATCGGCGTTGATGGTGGACTCAGTACCTTGCGAGTATGATTTGGAAATTATGTGTAACATGTTTTGAAAAGCACGTCGGATTTCTCGTGCTTTTCATTATTGTGCTTTCCTGTAGAGAGATGGTACCAGACGAAAGGGTTTCATCGGGATCAAGAGTCAAATTACTGGAGAGGATCAGTTATTTACCGGTGTCAAGTGGCATTATCGCACAAACGCCCGCTAAGTACCGGCTAACTTATTATTTCAAGAATGGACATCCGCACCGTTGGTTGGAGCTAGATTCCAATAAGGTCATCACTACTGATTACCTCTATGACTATGGTGCGAATTGGGTGCATGTCGGTGCCCGATATATCGAACCCGGTGATGACAGTTATTCACACGAGGTTGTATCGTATTCTCAGGATTCGCTGGAGAAAACAACTACTTGGATAGATTCTGCCGGCAATCCCTACTATAAAATGCTCGAGTATTTACGTGCTGATGGGCAACCAGAAAAAGCAGCCTTTATCGGAGATGAACTCCATGGTTATGACTCAGCCTATTATACCCCTGAAGGTTTTGAATCAAGAATCTTCTTTACCAATGTCAAGGGTAGAATTTTCAATGATAGATCTTTCAAGTATGATTCGATCAGCACGAATGGAGACTGGTTAGTCAGACGAAAATTCATGGGCGATACTCTGCAGGAAATTCATCACAAAGAAATTTATTACCATGGTGACAGGATAGCCAATCCATATTGTGAAGGTGTGATTTCACTGAGTGGTTTTGATGAGGATGGTGTGAGTCTATCTCAAGATGATCAACTCCTCTTCTTTACGCGAAGTCTTACATGGGACAAGAAGGTGGCTTATCTGGCAAGGAAGGATCTTGGCCTTTTTACTCAAGTTTTACCGATTTCTGAGTTGGACACCATTTACAATGGTGCGATCTCACCCTCCGGAAACAAAATTATTTTTTGCCGAAAACATGGTGATGCCTTCGAGGTCTGGCTGGCAAAGAAGAAAGGTTCTTCGTGGATAGAAATAAGAAACCTCACAGTGTCATCGGGGATTCAAGGAGGTTATTTCAATTGGCTGGATGAGGAACGTATCTATTTCTACGTTCCCGATAACGAGGGTGATATTGTTTTGGGTCTAGTTAAGAATGATTCCCTTCGAATTGTGAATGCCTTGGATGAAATCAACACCAGCGCGACAGAATTCAGCCCATTTGTAGCCAAAGATCGATCATTCATCATTTTCACCCGCTATCTGGAAGGAGATCCAAACCAACAAGGCTTTTTCATTTCAAAAAATATGTTCACTCCTGAAGAACCTGAATGGGGTGTTCCACGCAAGATCAATGCACTGCCTTATGGCTGGGGGGCTTTTATTAGTTCTGACCAACAATATTTCTTTTATACCGACGGCAATGACATTTATAGTCACCTCGTCAGTGAGCTCGATCTATAAATAAGTATTGTTAGATTGTTCTTGAATAGGAATGAGTTGTTTGACCAAGGTAGGCATCAAATTCCATGGCGATATTACGGATCAACAAGCGACCAGCCGGTGTGATGGTAATTTGATCTGAATCGTGGATGACCAATCCATCGTCCTGCATCTTGTCGATACGTTGTAGCGGAGCATAGAAATGTTCATCAAAGTGAATTTGATATTCTGATTCGATCAATTTTTTATCCAGATAGAAATGACACATCAGTCGATTGATCACATCCCGTCTCAACTGATCATCAGGGGAAAGAGCAACACCTCGCATTGCCGGTAGCTGATTCTGGTCAAGGGCCTGGTAATAATCGACAAATTTCTTGTGATTCTGAACATAAAGATCTGAGAGCATGCTGATACTGCTTACACCAAAAGCCAACAGATTTATCCCAGCATGGGTAGAGTAGCCTTGAAAATTTCGATAGAGGGTACGGTCTTTCAAAGCCAGTGTTAATTCATCATCCGGTTTCGCAAAATGGTCCATGCCGATAAAGACATATCCGGCTTCCTGCAGCTTTTCGATACTCAATTTGAGCATTTGCAGTTTAAGAGGGGTGTCTGGCAACCATTCATCTTTTATTAATTTTTGATGCCGGATGACATGAGGTAGATGGGCATAATTAAACAATGCAATCCGGTTTGGGTCAATGTCGATCACCGTGTTCAGGGTGTTTTCCAGGGTAGAAATGGTCTGATGGGGTAAGCCGTACATCAGATCAATATTCTGACTGCTAAATCCCAGGGATCGGCTCCATTCAAAGGCCTGCCTCGTCACACTTTCCGGTTGGATGCGATTGATTGCTCTTTGAACGGTGGGATCGAATGTCTGTACGCCCATGCTGACCCGATTGAACCCAATTTCATTTAAGGCTTCCAGATGGTCAAAGGTGAGCTCCCTAGGATCGATTTCTGCACTGATCTCTGCATCTGGATGTAGTTCAAACCGGGATCTAATGAATTCTCCCAATGTTCGGATCTGTTCTGGTGACAAATGGGTGGGAGTACCTCCTCCCCAATGTAATTGGATCACCTGGCGATCTGGATCGATAAGATTTTTAGTCAGATCCACTTCCTTTTCGAGATAATCAAGATATTGACCAATACGTTTTTGATTGTTGCTGACTGTCATATGACAACCACAGAAGTAGCAGAGTGTGTCACAAAACGGAATATGAAAGTAGAGGGAGAGATTACGATTCATAATCGTTGTGTTATCCTGTATCAGGTGTCTGATATATTCCTCTGCTCCGATGCCGTCATGAAAATGAGGCGCTGTCGGGTAGCTCGTATAGCGTGGACCTGATTTGCTATATTTCAGGAGAAGGTCAACATCAACCGGGATCTTGATTTCCAATCTTCCAATCTTTTATATCTCGTCAAAATAGTCATTGCCAGAAGCCTCGCCAGTGATCTTACTCATAGTGAGGCAGGACGTATCTCAAGGCTGAGGTACATGTCTGAAAGTATGAGCGTGTGGGAGGTCCCCGTTCACTATTTGTATTTGATACAGTCGGGACCAATTCGACTACACAAATCAAAGATTTGCGGTCTCATTGGCTTGAACTCCCGACCTCAGGATTATGAATCCTGCGCTCTAACCAGCTGAGCTAATATTTACCCTAGTTGCAGCAAAAGAAAAGCACTCGGATTGAGTGCTACTTAGTAGCGTGAGGGAGACTTGAACTCCCGACCTCAGGATTATGAATCCTGCGCTCTAACCAGCTGAGCTACCACGCCAAGTTGGGTGTGAGTGCGATGGTTGTGTGTGGGTGTGCGAAAGCTTTGAAAATAATCAACAAAGCGGGCAGCAAATATACCACAGTTTTGTTTTTTAGGAATCGACATTCTGCACCTTGACAATGATGCGAAATGCATGTATTTTGCATGCAAAATTACTCATCGTGCATACACTTCAAATCAGAAATGTTCCAGAAGACGTCTTTCAAACTTTGAAAGCCCTGGCAGAGAAAGAAGAAAGAAGTATATCTAAGCAAGCCTTAGTGCTCATCCGAAGGGCTTTGGAGGGAAATCATGACTTACAGAAAAGACGCTTAAGTGCAACACAGAGCCTGAAAAAGCTTAAAAGGCCAAAGTCCAATTTCAAAGCATTGAAGGAACTTCGAAAGGACCGCGAAAGTCGATGATTATTTGTATCGATGCCAGTGCTGCAGTGCAATTTGCCTTGAATCCCGAGGAGTTTTCACGGATAGGAAGTGTTATTGTTGAGGCAAACTATGTCGTGACACCTCATTTGTACATTTATGAGTGCACAAACACAATCTGGAAATATGTTCAATTTGTGAAAGCCTCTCCCAAGCTAGGTTATGAGCTGCTTCACAACCTGAAGGCAATACCAGATGAATTCATCTTTTCCGAGGACGCACATGAACTGATTCTCCGGATAGCTATTGACCATAGTATTTCAGCGTATGATTCAGCTTATCTGCAGGTTGCTTTGTGGGGAGGAGCGATCCTGCTATCACTTGATAAAAAACTGATATCAGCAGCTGAGGCTTTGGATGTCGAAGTCATGCAAATAACTTGACACTTGCTTGCCTGTCATTTATTTCTCTTCCCACATCTGTTTGGAGATTGGGTTACACGACCCTCACTAATTTGTTTTACATGCTATGAAAGACAATCTCCTAAATCGCATTCTGATAATTCTTGCTGGGTTCACTATACCAATCAGCACTTGTCCATTTGGCTAGGTTTACTAGTGATTATGTCACTATCCCATATTGACCTGAGGCCAACTTCAGCTAGGCTATAAATGAAAAAGCAGAGATGGAACACCATCTCTGCAATTCGAAAAGTAAATTTACTTAGTATCTACCAGCGAGAACGAGATTGATTTTTCTCTTTTCTCGGTTCCGCTTTTTTCACTACAATTGTTCGATTGTGAAGTTCTGAGCCATTGAGTGCTTCAATAGCCTGACGAGCTTCGTCGTCATTGTCCATCTCTACAAATCCAAATCCTCTGGATCGGCCGGTAAATTTGTCTTTAATAACGTTTGCGGAGCTCACGCTCCCATAGGTTTCAAAGACCTTCTGTAAATCCTCGCTCTGTGTGTCAAAGCTGAGTTTTGCAACAAAAATGTTCATTCTTAAAAGATTAATTAACAATAATTATTTCTCTTCCTGGGTGCTTCATGCACATCAGGAAGTACAAAACGACAATAGAGAAATCCTAACGAGGAAATTTGATCTTTCAATCCGAAATTAGATAGAAGAGAAAATTAACGTGTCAAATGATACTTATTGCCTCTGCGTGATCCATTTGACCACTAACAGTGAAACAGGCCGACCTTCAGAACAGTTCCAAAGAATGGCTGTTTCGGAGTCAAAGTTATGAAATATTGGGATACTTGGCTGAAATCATGCAAAAACTGTTCGATTCTGTCAAAAATGCCCAGATGCCGGCTCTAAAGGTTTCTAGGCTGACGAAGGGTCTCGACGTCTAGTACAAACTGCAACCTGAGATATCTTCATGGTGCTACTGTCATGCCCGGGTAAATTAATATTAGCGAAGCTGGTAATCTTGATCTCAACTATAGGAGGCAAAGTTGAATTTCCCGTCGATTTTTAGGAGATTACTGGTAGATACAATGTTAGATTTTTTTGACCTCTGAAGACCAATCGCATGAATACCTTACCCTTTACCATCTCAATCGTGGGTTTTCTGTTTACCTGGGTCAATGTTGCGAATGCACAGCCCCCCTGGTTTGTTTGCGACTACGTCCCCATCACAAATTGCAACAGTGAAGTGCCCAGCCTTTTTGTCGATCTGCGAGGGTTCCCAAGTTACAAATGGTACTCTTGCGAACAGGACCGAGGAAGCAATCAAGACACATGTTGTGGCATGTCTCAAATCTTTAGCAATGAGCGCTGTCTTGAGTTCAAGATCTTACTCGACCCCCTGGCTGAAGGGTTCTTATTCGAACTGATCAACTCTGGACAAGATCCCGAATGGGAGGGTCCTCTTGGCGGCCCCGGCGACAAAGATGCGCCCGGTGCACCAAATATCTCTAACTCCGGTAATTCTGGAAATTTTGAATATAGACTGAACTGCGACCCCAATTGGTACACTGCTTTCGATGTAATCTGCATTGATGACATTCCAGGCGACTGGACCGTGAACGATACACTTTTCGTTATGTTTTGCATGACCGGTGCGAATGATAATCTTTACCGCATCAAGTCACTTGTAGCTGAACTTGATTCGATCCTTGAAGACTGTGACATCAGCCTGGCAGTAGATGCATATTCAGAGCCTGATCCAGGATGGGTCTCTATCTGGCCTAATCCAATCAGAGATAAAGTCGAATTTCATTTCCATCATTCACTGAGCAGAAATGTAGAGATCGAAATCTATCATGCCGATGGCAGTCTACTGAAGAAAATCGATAAAGTTGGTCCACAATTGACTTCACAGATGGTGGAAATATATTTGGGCAACTTGGAAGGTGGTATGTATCTGTATCGTGTAAAGGAGAATGGCAAAGCTACTACTGGGAAATTGGTGAAACTATAAGCTCCACTAAGGATTTTGAACATTAAGTTCAGCACCCAACTCGATCATACACTGAGCATTACCTTGTACCTCCAAAGTCAACATCGCTGCCGTTTGTCCTGGCTGAAGAGTCAGATTTACACCGGACGGAATCACCACATGATCGCAGCTCTCAGGAAACCGGTTTGCATCCCAATTAGAGGTACTGTCATACCAATTGGCTGATGAAGGACCGGACCAAGTCACAGTCTGTATGGTAGTACAAGATGGCCGAACCCCGTAGTGAGGAAGTTCCTTGCCGATTTCATAGGCGCCCAGATCAGGAGCAGATCCGTTAAAATCTTCATTGATACCAAGCAAGACCGTTCCAGCATCCACTGCATTGCAACTAGGCTTGATGGTATTATATTGGCGAATGAATTCCTCCACCTGACCCGGATTGTTCATAACTTCTGTATAATCCAGTGAGTCAAAACAAGTTTCGTGATTTATTTCTATACCATGTTCCTCTTGCCCAGTGAGGTTGTAGAAACCAATCACATCATCGAGGCGAACGTCTGACCACTTGAATGCCCACTGGTAACTTCCCCAATCAAACCCATCATAATCAAAGTCCGTTTTCCAGTTTGTTGACGTTGTCTGTCCATTTTCCCATGCGTAACGATCATTGATGCTGATCCAAAGATTGTTCTTGATTTCAAAATTGTTGAGAAACTGAGAGCCCCATGCCATAGGTCCACTGTTATGGATGAATGTATTATGGGCTACCAAGGCCCTGTCCGTCCGGTCTACCAACTTGAGCACACCTTGTGTGCCGGTAACTGATACCTGATTATAGAGAAGATAGACTGGTGCACCGTCCTGTGGTTGGAAGCTGATACCATAATTAAAGGGATTGGTAATCCGATTTTTCCAGACGCGATTATTGGCAAGTCCCTGATCTAACTCAATTCCATCATCGGATGTGTCAAAAATGTCATTACCAAATATGTCCACATTCTCATGAGGATAGGAGATACCATCAGCTACTCGGGAGATGCTATTATATGCCACCGTATGACCACTGGTATGCCATAGCTCGATCCCTTCTCCGCTGTAGTTGGAAGCATTTGGGTCGTTTGTCCCAACAATGTGATTATCTACAATGTACCATCCCTCCCCACCATTATTGAGATATATACTACGCTCATTTCCCTCAAATCGACATCCCTTCACAACAATATTATCATATCCAGGAGGTGAGGGTCGCAAACCGTCTTCATGATTCATCACCTTAATCTCCTCAAACCAAATATAATCTCCCTCGACCCGGATTCCTTCAAAGATTGCATCACCATCACCTGCGCCCATCCACACCACGTAGTTGTTGACAGTGCCTGCCACACTAAAATGGACTTCATAGCCATAATTCCCTGCATGTAAGATGCAAATATCACCTGGCTGCACTATGGCTTCTGCAGCTTCTATCCCTTGAAATGGATTCCCGGTAGATCCATCTCCGCCACCTGTACCAGGGATAACGTGATAAGTGGATCCCCCTGTTGGCAGGGATGGAACCACTTGGGTAGAAACCGATACTGTTTGAACACTGCCACCACCATCCGGATCGCTCATGGTTAATTCAACTTCGTAGGTAGTAGCAGGCTCAAGGAAGAGGATGCTACCTGCTAACGTGTTCATTCCCTGAAAATCGACACGGTACAAAGGGTGGAAGCTCTGGAAAGAGCCAGTGCCCTGCTTCCGGTATCTGACTGTGCACGTGGCATCGTGATTATCATCTCCAGATATTGTCCACTCAATGCCAATAGAGTGGATGGTTGAATATGTATCGATGGACCCAGGTATTACCGGATTACCCGCTCTTGCGGTTTCCAGAAAAAGAATGCTATTTAGAAGCAAGAGTAAGACAGGCAATTTCTTCAACGATACAGCAATTTGAATTAAGGTTAAGTGCCTGAAATGTGCCCGTAGGATGGTATACAAAAATAACATCAATCCCTCATACTTTATTATACATCTTTTCAAATAGTAGACGATGTCTGAATTAAACACCGCAGAATTTGAACCACTTTCTTTACAAAATTGGGACCAGTTGATGGAGCTTTTTGGCGAAAAAGGGGCCTGCGGTGGTTGCTGGTGTATGTATTGGCGCCTCACTCATAGAGACTTTCAGGCCAGTAAGGGCAAACGTAATGAGCAGCTGTTTCAAGACCTCGTGATGCATAAAAAGCCTCTAGGTATAATTGCCTTTATCGATCAGAAGCCAGTCGGTTGGTGCTCCATTTCGCCCCGATCTGATCTTGTCAGACTGTCGACTTCCCGTCTTCTCAAACCGGTGGATGAGACACCGGTGTGGAGTATCACCTGTCTTTTTATTGACAAGCAGTATCGCAGAAGGGGGCTCTCTTCGAGACTAATCAGGGCGGCATGTGAGAATGTAAAAAGATATGGTGCTACCGTGGTGGAGGCCTATCCCATTATTCCAAAAAAGGATAAAGTGCCGGATGTCTTTGCCTGGGTCGGTTTTGCCAGTGCCTTCGAGAAGGCGGGCTTTGAGGTGATTGATCAACGATCTGAAACAAGGGTGGTGATGAGATTCAAGTTGAGTTAAATGACAGTCTAATTGAATATCTTGTGAAAACGAATCTCATGAATGTCCTGATTTCTTTTTTACTCGTTTTGCTGATTCTTCCTCCCTCACGTAGTCAGACCCATTATTTTCAAGCCCAGACCTTGGACGGAGATGTCCAAATCGGCTACGGTCTTGCCATCGGCGACGTGGATGGGGATAGCTGGCCAGATATTCTTCTGGCGGACAAGAAGGAGTTTGTATGGTTTCGTAATGGCGATTGGAAGCGTTTTGTGATGACGAGTGACCTCACAGAGCGGGATAATGTGTGTATTGCAGCCCGTGATATAGATGGAGATGGAAAAGTAGAAATAGCTGTAGGCGCTCAATGGAATCCCGGCGAGACTGTCGATGAAAATCAATCGGGGTCAGTACATTACCTGATTCGTCCTGAAGATCTCACGCAACACTGGACTGCTGTACGCCTTCACCATGAGCCCACTGTACATCGGATGCAATGGGTGCGTACCAGCGATATCTATCAGCTCGTAGTCGTTCCCCTGCATGGTAGAGGTAATAGGGCCGGCGAAGGGCAAGGTGTAAAGGTCTTCAGTTATCAAATGCCGGATAACCTCGATCTGCCATGGGGTTTGGAAATATTAGATGATGAGATGCATGTTACCCACAACCTGGATGTGGTAACCCAAGGTGATGAAGAAGCCGTCTTGTTGGGGGGAAAGGAAGGGGCAAAACTCATCCGCTATGAAGATGGATCATGGGTTAAAGTGCCTATGACCGACCGGATGATTGCCAATGCAGGATTCGGAGAAATCAGGTGGAGCGATGAATTCATAGCTGGGATCCAACCCCTGCATGGGAATACCCTGGTGACCTATGATACCAATGGCAGTGGGAGGATGGTCCTATACGATTCACTAAGTCAAGGGCATGCTTTAGCGATAGGGGATGTTTTGGGCTTGGGGACAAATCAAATTGTGGTGGGATGGCGTGATCTGAATGAAAACGCAGAGATGGGTATCCGACTGTATTATCGAGAAGAAGCTAAGAGCAATTGGCAGTGGATGTGGATCGAGCGCAATGGAATGGCTTGCGAAGATCTCAAGGTTGCCGACCTGAATGGCGATGGCTGGAAAGACATCATTGCGAGCGGTCGAAGTACTCACAATCTGAAAATTTACTGGAACTGGAGCGGTAGGATCGAAGAGTCGAAGGCTTGGGAAAGAAAGATAGAAGATTTGATGGGAAGGGCTCAGATCCCTGGTCTTTCTGTGGCTATTCTGAAAAATGGTCGTGTCCGTTATGTGAATAGTTTTGGCGTCAAAAACACAGAATCAGCAGAGTCAGTTCTGAAAAGTACCCAGTTTGAAGCTGCATCACTGACCAAGCCCGTGTTTGCTTACGCGGTTTGCAAGCTAGCACAGGAGGGGAAGATAGATCTGGATAAACCCTTGGTCCACTATCATACATATGATGGAATCGAAGACAGCGAGGCAGCCCGTCAAATCACCGCCAGAATGGTTCTGACACACACTACCGGACTTCCCAACTGGCGATCCCCCAGGAATGCGGAGCAGGTGAAGCTTCAGCATCCTCCAGGATCCTGGTTTAGTTATTCCGGCGAAGGATTTGTCTATCTGGCTAAAGTATGTGAGGTAATCACAGGTTTGCTTACCCATCAATGGATTGACCAGACAGTATTTCAACCATTAGGAATGCTTCATAGTAGTATGATCTGGGAAGATCACTTTGAACGTACCGCTGCCTTACCGCATAATAAGGAAGGGCAACCATCAGAAAAATGGAAAGCGAAGGAAGCAAATGCTGCCGCCAGTCTTTCCACCACTGCCGCAGATTATGCCCGGTTTATGGTTGCTCTATTCCATGGAGAAGATCTGATCCCGGAGTGGAAGGAGCAGATGTTATCCATTCAGCAAAGGGTAGACCCAAATTGCTCCCAGTGTAGGGAGGAAAATAAGAACCCGGAATTTACCGAGGTGAGTTGGGGTTTGGGCATTGGATTAGAAGCGGGCAATGAAACTTATCTGTGGCACTGGGGAGACAATGGAGATTTCAAGAGCTATATGTGCATGTCACGTGATTCCGGTGATGGTCTCGTCTATTTTGCCAATTCAACCCATGGCTTGTCCATTCGAGATAATTTGGTACAACTCCTTTTACCGGAGCCACATCCAGCTCATCAATGGGTAAACTACGATCAGATTGATTGAAATACCCGCAGTTGCATATGGTGAGATGTGGATAACTTTTATTAGTAAATATTTGAATACATTGATTTTTTTGTTCTCTTTGTGGCACTGCATTCAAAAAATCTCCAATAAGTCAAGTAGGTAGAAGCTAAATCACGACTCCCTGTCGATGTAAATGCTTGTTGTCCGGACCATAGGAATCAGGCCAGTGGCTTATAATATATAGAAGACTGTAGTCACCCGATCAAGACTCATTTCCTCTATATTATTTTCTGACTGATTTATTAGAAGGCAAATTTAAAGTCGAAGACATTACAGTCATGGCTGGGGAATAATTTTGTCTGATGAAATAAGATCGTCCATTTACCCTTAAATCTCAAGACCCAATTTAAATATGCTCAATCCCCATGAACGCTGTTCTGATTGTGATCAGAGAGATCATGAGATAGAACATCATAGTTATCCCTGCAAAAGGCGCATGAGGTGATCATTGCGTCTTTTGCGCTTTTTGTGAATTGGTCGTCGGGTATGCAGCCAGGCCAAGTTCGTACATTAAAGGCGGGAAAATCAAATGAGGAAAAACTTGGCAATAATTGAGGTTTATTTGCCCAACTTATTAATTACGTTTTTTTCTAAAATCCAGTGTTTTTTATATCGACTTTATTTCTGGGTCCTATAGCAATTTCAGGATCTTTTTTGCCTCCACCTTTTGAAAGGAACTAGAATATATTAGAGATATAAATATTTGTCGATACAAAGATATTTTTTGCAGATATATAAAACAAATTTGTAAATTAGCCTTCTACATTCAAATTCCAGTTTCTCCTCAAATCAAGTGAAAGCAAAACTTTGTCGTCGTATAGAGGTCAATGATTTTGCTTCGTCGATCCTCTCACGATTACCATAGATTAACACCTCTGTGGTTCTTTGCATTAGAAAAGAGTTTACGAACATGCTCACAACTATGGTGGTCACTAGATTGGATATATCCATGCCGTATTTCTGCGGCTGAGAAAACGTCCCCGACGCAATAGTTAAATAGAAGGCAAGTAACTGTTTTGTACAAGCAGTGACCTGGCTGTTTATAAGGAATAAGTATTTCGTAATTATATTTTAATTCGCTAAGTACATTTTTATTAGGTAACAAAGAATATTTACTACCACGCTCAAACTAACTGTAGTCACCCGATTGAACTTTATCCAAGCGCATTTCCTGCGTTTAGCATAAAATCCGACAACATTTAGGTAGCAATTGATGAATTTTTGGTTTTGCTCCGCCAAGACCCTGAAGAGGTATGCAATAAAACGAAATGAGATTCGACATTTAAAAATATTATTGAAGGCTATATAATATCAGAGATTATTCTTTTTAGATGAATTTGTAATAAATAATTAAACGGGAAAATAAAACTAATTAAATCACTCACTCAAACTAACTGTAGTCACCCAATTGTATTTCGTCAGACTTAGTCAAGTCTGATTTTAGTCTACCAGTTAGAATGGTTTTAGCAAGGTTTTGCTCCGGCATACCTCTGGGCGTTTATTTTATAAAATGAAATGAAACTTAGTATGGAAACTAAAAAATTATTTTTTCTCTTGATCCTTTTCACTCTTAATTTTTCAGCTACGAACAATAACGGAGTGGACCGATTGGATGGAGAGGGAACGGTGCTATTTGAGGGGGGTGCCTATACGTTGAATTTTGCTGCGGGAAATCCCGCTGATTACATTCCTCCTATTCCTTTTCCTAATGATCTCACGGCTCCTCTTGGGCGAGGCGATGGGAATCCACTGATTCCCTTGGCTTTATTCAATGATGGTGCCTCTGATGTTAAGGTAGAAAGTCTGGCACCTCAGGACATGGCTTTAGGCCAGATTGTCCCTTTCGAGACCAAGATTACTGTCTCTGGTGTCGTTACACCTGAAAACGGTGTAATCACCTTTTTACTTGGCTGGAATTCGTTAACCACCAATGGCGGCGACTTCGGCTACGACGCTCGCACAGACGACGTGGGATATGGCGTGATTGGCGCCTTTATTGACACCGGCGACGGTGCTCATGTCGATGCCAATAATGATGCGACCGTGACCGGTTTCAGCTGGACGCTTATAAACGATGAGATCGTCGGCATCTTCACGGTAAGTGGCCTTGATGATGGCGACTGCGTCGTTTTGGAGGCGTGGTTGGTTTTGGACGACACCATCCCGGCTGGGATAGGTGGAAACGTGCAGTCGCGATTGATCGATGGGGCTACAGGGGAACCGAATAGTAGTGACCCACTGAATTCAATAGAAGTGGCGAACAGTGGTTCTATTGGTCTCACTGATTTGACTTTTGGCGACGGTATTTCTACCGGAAATCAAACGGTTCCCTTACTGAAGCCCAGCGATTTCTTCAATGCTGACGTTGACCTATCCGTCACAAAAACGGATGACGTCGATCCGATAGAACCGGGTCAAAATCTTATCTACACCATCACCGCTTCTAATGCCGGTCCCTCGGTGGCGAATTCAGTAGTCGTATATGACGAACTGGACCCTAACGTCACTTTTGTATCTGCTTCTGACGGAGGATTTATCAATACTGACCCGGGAGATGCCATTCCTGATGGCGCTATACAATGGAATGTTGGTGCATTGGCACAGGGTGAATCGGTGGAGTACACCGTGACTGTTACCGTCAATAATGACGCGCCGACCGGTAGCCCAACCGGTGAAGACCTCCTCAATACAGTCACAGTAACAACTATTTCTGATGATACTGATCTTACCAACAACACAGATAGTGAACCGACGGATGTTCTGTCAGGAAACGATCCTCCGGTAGCCAATGACGATAACGACTTGGGCAATACTACGGGCACGCCCGTAACGGTTGACGCCGACGCTAACGACACCGATCCCGATGGCAACCTCGATCCCTCTACTTTAGATTTCGATCCCGCCAGCGTAGGCGGGGTAGGCACGGATACCGATAGCGACGGCGATATCGACCAGGTGGTCGTAGCCGGCGAAGGTACCTGGACAGTCGACGCCAACGGCGACGTGACTTTCACACCCGAAGCCGGCTTTACCGGCGATCCTACGCCGATCGATTATACGATCAGCGACGATCAGGGAGCTGTATCAAATGTAGCAACGATCACGATCGACTACACGCAGAATCCGCCGGTAGCCGTCAACGACGCCGATCCCACGCCCAATGATCCGGGCACGAACGGCGAAGTCAACGTCACGGCTAACGACAGCGATCCGGACGGCGACCTGGACGTTTTCACTGTTGATCTCGATCCTGGTACAGCCGGCCAGCAAACGACTTTGGTCGTGGCGGGCGAAGGCATCTGGAGCGTGGACGCGCTGGGCAACGTCATCTTCACCCCCGAAGTGGGTTTTAACGACGATCCCACGCCGATCACCTACACGGTGGACGACGCCACGGGACTGACGTCCAACGTAGCTACCATCACAATGGATTACGTGCCGGTAGCCTCGGACGATAGCTCCACAGGCAATACCGTAGGCGATCCGGTGGTCATCAACATAACCAATAACGATACCGGCGGCGACGTAGTGGATCCTTCGACGGTCGATCTCGATCCTTCTACGCCTGGTCAGAAGACCACGCTGAACGTGCCTGGCGAAGGAACCTATACGGTAGACGCCGCGGGCAACGTGACCTTCACCCCCGAGGCGGGCTTCACCGACGATCCCACGCCGATTACTTATACTGTAGAGGACGGCGAAGGCAACGTCAGCGATCCGGCTACGATCACCATCGATTACACGCAGAATCCGCCGGTAGCCGTCAACGACGCTGATCCCACGCCCAATGATCCGGGCACGAACGGCGAAGTCAACGTTACGGCTAACGACAGCGATCCGGACGGCGACCTGGACGTTTCCACTGTTGATCTCGATCCGGGTACAGCCGGCCAGCAAACGACTTTGGTCGTGGCGGGCGAAGGAACCTGGAGCGTGGACGCGCTGGGCAACGTGACTTTCGTTCCCGAAGCGGGCTTTAACGACGATCCCACGCCGATCACCTACACGGTGGACGACGCCACGGGACTGACGTCCAACGTAGCTACCATCACCGTAGATTACGTGCCGGTAGCCTCGGACGACAGCTCCACAGGCAATACCGTAGGCGATCCGGTGGTCATCAACATAACCAATAACGATACCGGCGGCGACGTAGTCGATCCTTCCACGGTCGATCTCGATCCGGCCACGCCTGGTCAGCAGACCACGCTGAACGTGCCTGGCGAAGGAACCTATACGGTAGACGCCGCGGGCAACGTGACCTTCACCCCCGAGGCGGGCTTCACCGACGATCCCACGCCGATTACTTATACTATAGAGGACGGCGAAGGCAACGTCAGCGATCCGGCTACGATCACGATCGATTACACGCAGAATCCGCCGGTAGCCGTCAACGACGCCGATCCCACGCCCAACGATCCGGGCACGAACGGCGAAGTCAACGTTACGGCTAACGACAGCGATCCGGACGGCGATCTGGACGTTTCCACCGTTGATCTCGATCCGGGTACGGCCGGCCAGCAAACGACTTTGGTCGTGACGGGCGAAGGAACCTGGAGCGTGGACGCCCTGGGCAACGTGACTTTCGTTCCCGAAGCGGGCTTTAACGACGATCCCACGC
>JAHELJ010000104.1 GCA_024644235.1 Lewinellaceae bacterium | reverse complement strand
ATCCCTGGGCATAATAGATCCGTTGTCCGTACGAGCCCTCAATTAATACATCTACCGTCTGCATGTTCATCTCGATAGTCGCTATGTTCGTAACCAGCTCGGCTACCGTAACACGCGCACTGTCGTCCAAACCTACAGACGCATTGATGTGCGTACAGTTGGGACCTACCTGGCCATATGCACTAGTAAAGGTGGTAAGCACCAGTAGAAATGTCATTGATAGCCAATTCGCTGAAAACGAGTGGCTAACAAGGTGCTTGACAGATTGAGATGACCGGAAAGAATGGTATATATTTTTCATCGTGTGCAGTTTCAGTTATTACTCAATCTGAAACATATTCAAAAATGATACCAATTAAAGGATACTACCATATGTGGAGAGGACTGATCATGGCGCAAAAAAAGAGGGCCGATGAAAAACATCAGCCCTTTAGAAGAAGTTTATAGTCGATTCGGATCTAGTCCATTACGACAAATTTTCTTGTGAAGAATGCGGAATCCGTGTGAAGACTTAAAGTGTAGATCCCATTGCTCAGATCACCTCTATTAATACGGATGACATTGCCTCCCTGTTCCAGGTCTAGATCCATCTCTCTTACCGATCTTCCACTGCCATCAGTTATGAAAAGTCTAGCTTTCTCAGCCATTAAGAGTTTTACCTCTAGATCTGTATAAGTAATCATCGGATTGGGAGTGATTTTCATTGTTTGATGGCCTGGTTTAGCCGAGTCGGTATATTTCAAGCCTACCCCCATACGAACTCCTTGATCATAGGATTCGGCTCTGGTAATTTTACTGTTGATTGTCATTACGTCCCGTAGTTCAACATTGCTTTTGGGAGTCATGCGGACATCAAAAGCAATGATTGGATCAGTTTCTTGGCTATTTGAATTCCAACTCACCGTGATCAACCCAAGATCGAGATTTGACAATCCAAAATTATTTGCACTAATCACAGAGGACTCGTGCGGAATGATGCCCTCTAGATTCAGCACTTGGGAATCAAACTCTAGCGTGAACTGGAATCCCTCAGCTTGAGATCCTGCCTCCAATTGCACAGGTATTTCATAAGTATTGCCAGCAAACAATTCCATATCGTTCACAACAAAATAAACTTGTTGAGACGAGCGCGGGACTGACAGCGATGGATCATTATCAAGATCAACATCGCCCATTTTTATTCCTATAAAATCCGCTTCTACTATATTTTCGTCTACCTCAACGACCAATTTGTCCGGAACATCTTCTGATTCCGGCGAATCTGTGGTGAACATATAATCACGTAGAACGAAACGCCAAGAGTCACTATTCGGTAAATTATCGATCTCTCCCAAGATCAGTTGCCTCAAAACCAGTAGATCAAGAGCGTTTATTGTCTGATCCCGATTAGCATCAGCTGCCAAAATCTTGTATGGGGATTTGAGTGGATTGGAATCGTCGATATGGTTGAAAATCATGATCAAGTCCATGGTGGAAACTCCATTCATAGGGAAAATGTTCTTTCGAGGAGCGATGGTGACTTCCGATCCCATTGCAGCGTTAAATTGATAGTTGCCCTGGTCACCTGACGCAATAGTCTGCAACGCCTGATTAGATTGGGCAGTGACATCCACTTGCTCCACTGCCACATTCAATTCATTCACAATATTTCCAACTATCGCCGTTCCCTGAGGAGGTTCGCCGCAGCCACCCATGTTGTTTTGTACAATCAACAGAACATCACAGAAGTCAGCCGTGCCGCTCTCGCTCTGTACCCACATACGTACCGTGTGTGTACCAATGTGCTCACAACCCAGATCCAGCTTATCCAGATCTTCGGAAGTATCCAGACTGTCGTCGCCATCTCCGTCGATAAACTCGATGTAGAAGTCAACAAAGTCATCGTCACATGCCGGGGCACTGCTGCTGTTGAACTCTTCAGCCCATACCACTGCCATCGCCGTATCGATCTCACCGTCCTGATCCAAATCCATTGGCGTCAGCTCAGCCGTGATACTGGTGATACATACTGCCGCAGGCTTCTTGCCAGCAACTACTTCGAATTGCTCTTCGCAGTAGCTCTCGTTCTGACATTCATCCGTTACCCGGGCAATGAATTTATAAAGCCCCGTTCCCAGATCTTCTACCGTGACTGAGAAGGCATCTTCAGTGCCATCCAAGGTACCACTACCATAGTCAACTACCTCAGCCGGATCTTTCTTGATGTCTTTCAGCTCCCAGTAGTATTCTATCACACCACATGGATCAGCTACATCAACGTTCGCTTCGTAGGTATAGTAACAACCTCCCGCTACTTCGGCCAGGCCATCTACCACGTTGCTGGTCACCGTACATACCGGTGGCATCGTGTCGATCACCAGGATCTTCTGCTCACAGCTGAAGTCATAGCCATAACGGTTCCACCAGTTATCCTCCGATGGCGGTCCATCCGTACACCAGTCAGCAAAATACCAAGTTCGGATGATCTTGTAGCAAGCGGCATCACCACCAACGATCTTGAACACCTTGTCATCGTGGGCGATTCCCACCAGGCGACAATCGTCATCAAATCGGTATACTGGGTAACCGGTATTCTCCGGTCCGGCATCGCCAACTACGTGGCCGCTGCCATCCGGATCGTACTCCACTCCACAGCTGTATACCTCGGTGTCATATGGTACATCAAACATGCCTTTCTGGATTGCACATTCGTTGCCGACAAAGATCTTCTGATGACGGAATATCGTGTCAGGAATGTGGTTGCCTCCGTATCCCTCCTGGGGAGGACAGCCTTGCCAGATCTTCCATTTACGGAAGATGTAGCCCTGGCCACAGTGATCAAACTCACACCATACCTCCTGCTCGCAGAATACATTCTCCGCACAGTTCACCGCAATGATTCCCTTCTGGAAGTCTTTCTCTACTTCTTCAAAGTAGCAGGTATCGATCTTCACATCTACCCATTGGTAGCCAAAGTGCTCGTCATATACCCGAACTTGCTCATAGTAAGATGAACAATAGCACGTGGAATCCGAGAAGGTAATATCGCAATCGATCTCTTCCCAGTTCTCATCTACATAATTACCGTATGGATCAACCCAGGCCTTGCAATAGCCACCCAAAATCTCATCCAATAGATCGAAAGCATCCTGCTCTCCACCTTTCGCCAGATCTACAATGTACTCCAGACTCACCGGATGTACTTCACCAGGATAGGCATAGCGAGCTGATTTATAGGTCGCACAGTAGATTGTACCGTCTACTACGTCTTTCTCTACACTCACCGGAGTCTTGTCTTCTACCCACACATCTGTCCAGGCTTTGCTCCAGTTGCACCAGTAGTCCATTACCAGGATCTCCACCGTTACCGGTCCGCAAGCATCTTCGCAGCTGAATGGAACGGCATCGCTCCAGCCACCACCAATCTGCTCATACATGTCCACTAAGGATTTCTCCGCTGGCGTCAGTTCATAAGGTCCACCGTTACCATTAGTTCCATTGCCAAGAGCCACTACTTGCTGATTACCAAAGTGATTATCACATCCCGGTGTGAGGAACGGATTGACATACTCAAAGTAGTCAAAGCAGTAGTCCTCATAGTCTCCATAATGATCGTGATCCGCATGGTCGTATTTGTTAGAAGGATCATGATGCAGATCATTAAAGATGCTTGACTCGTGTCCTCCATTGACCACTAGCTCGGCCTCTTCAAGGCCATTTTTGCTGTGTAACCAATCGGCATAACACTGCTCGAAAATATGTCGGAAGTACTGATTGTCCACCGGATAAGGATGGTCAATACACTTCAACGTTGCATACTTCATCAGATCATACAGCCATGAATTGTAGATAATATCTCCACACTGCTGGCCATCTTCCCGCAACCACTGGATCGTCTTGGCGTAGTGGGCTTCTACTTCATCATAGAAATCATGATCGCTTCCGTCTTTATACCTATCGAGGAAGGCCATGTACAGCGTATCCCCGTGAGGACCTGCACAGCACCACTCGATGTCATCACATAGGTCAATCCAGGCTTCGTACCAGTCAGCTCTTCTGGCCAACAGCAAGTTCACCCCACAGTTGTCCCAGCTGCCTTCGTCAAAGGTCTCCGCATCAACCCATACTTTCTTATCGGTAATGCTCACATTTACACCCTTATCGGCAACCGCCACTGGCTTCACCTGATCCTTCACCAGGATGTAGCAGTAGATGCTGTCGATGTTATGACAGTAGTCATATATTTCATACAATATTTGATACGGATATCCATCACCTGTCTTCGGCAATTTGATCTGCTGATGGCTCTCCCAACACTCTCCGGTCACATTATAATCCGGATCACCCGGATACTCAGACTCATTCAGCTCATCACAGTCCTCACCGGTTGCTTCCAGCGACCAAGTTCCAATGCCTGCTATGCTAGCCTTGACTGATTTCACACCACTCCAGTCATCATATACACATACCGGTGGAATGTAGGTATGAGCAGCACAGTCATGCGTGCCCGCATTCACAATGATCACATGTGCATTGTAAGGATCACCAGGATGATGCGGGCTATCAAAGCAATGGTAGGGAAGATTTGGATCCTCACGTTCTTCATCAATAAGTGCACTCCATGCTACATTTTGCGGCTGTACCTTATCAAACTTGCACTCTGCTATTGGTGGTACGGTATCCAGATCGGTGATCCAGAAACTGCAGCGCCAGTAGCCGACTCCAATCGAATCAAAAGCATTTGGAAAGCCAGGTCCCAGCGCAGCATCCGCAACAAAACAGCTCATCTGCTGCATGCCAAAACACGTTTGCTTCACCTCTATATCCACTTTATACTGTGGATTGCAATGATCTTCAAATTTCCACGCGTCTACGTGAATCTGTACTCCACACTTACTATCAAACACATTGGGTTCAAATACCAACATACCATCCTCTGTATCGATGTCCAGGAAGTACAGGGTATCACAACCAATCATCGCACCAGTTTCTTTATCAATCTCCGGAACCGTCATGTAAGGACCATCTGATCCTACACCACAATAAACAGTATCTCTTTCTGCGCAATAAATATTGTTGGAAGTGATCTCTGGTAATCTCCATACATAGATTGTGTCAAAGCACGAACCACGACGACCTTCTTTGTCGAATGCCTCAAACTCCCGGTAGATCACTTTGGCGGTATCATCGCCCAGCACGCAGTCGTGCGGATCTACCCAATCGGCTACAAAATCGGCGCGAACCTCACCGAAGCATGGGATGTATGCTGTTTTGTAGTCTTCGCGTGGATCGTATTCTCCGTCCATGTTGCCATAGGCCCAATCTATAAACAGACCGTAATCGCTCACTTGTGGATCCAGACACCATAGATAATAATCTTCACAAAGCACAATCGGACCATTTGACTGCTTAAACGTCAACCGGCTCCAGCAAGCTCCGCTTGCATTGGACACATTAAGTTTAAGTTCCTGCGAAATAAGATCGCAGACATACAGCGAAATTTCGTCCGCACAGTTCACATCGGCACTCGTATACGGGCCTCCTCCGTTCACGTAAAAACGAACTAATCCGCCAAAACCGTTGGTAATCGTCAGTGCAACTGGTTCAGCAACTGTGCCGCAGTTAGTTACAAACTCGTTCACTTCAAAGAACGCGTAACCATCAACGTCAACCGATGCATTTAAGGCACCACAATTTGGCCCCTGTGCCCACATATTTGACGCCATGAAAAGTGCAATCGAGCTAGTTAATAGCCACTGTACAAATCCTGATGAAGCCCCACGCCAGGAAGGAGTAGAAATATTTCCCATGAGTTAGTTTAAGTTCCGGTGATATTATCACTGTCAGGTAGAATAATCAAACCGACTCAATAAAGGTAATGAATCATGGCCAAGGGGTAAACTCCCAAAAGGGTTAATTTTCATATGGTATTTTTATATAATACCATGATAATGAGCAATATATGAGGGCTATCTGTACTCTTTTCTTCTCGCCATCCCAAATAAAAAAAGCCGTCCTCTTTAGGACGGCTTACACTAGAACTCATGTATGGTAACTAACTCAAGGATATACTTCTAGCAGAATGTTCGAAGGGTGGTGGGCACCTGAAGTTGCCCACCTTGCTCCGCTTCGATCATTCGTTTCTATTCTATCACTACCATCTTTCTGGTAGCGGTGTGCATCTCGGTATCAAGCTGATAGTACAAGACACCACTCACATTCAACTCTGACTGCTTCAAGGATATCTCATTGTACCCTTTGATGTACTCTCCTTCAATCATTTTGATCACCTTACCGCTGATGTCGTAAACAGTCAGGGTGGCACTCATCGATTCTGGCAACATAAATCCAATTGACGTATTGTCCCTAAAAGGATTCGGCCGGTTCTGATGCAAAGCAAAGGTGTTTTCTGTTTGCAGTCCTTCTGTAAATTCGAGGGCAACACCAAGCAGCTCATTACTGCTATCGTATGCTTCAGCGTCGGTGATTCGACTATTTACTGTCAGTACCTCACTTAGTCTCACATCGGTCAATGTGCTAAAGGAGAGACTAAACAGAATTTCATCGGAATCGAGCGTTTTTGCGTCAGCACTACTCCAACTAGTGGATGCCAGGCCTTGCTCCTGCAACATTAGTCCAAAGTTCTCTGCTGTAAGTTCCAGAGCCTGGCCATACTCGACATCAACCAACTGCATGGCATCGGGATCGAAATTCAGGGTAAACTGGTAGCCCTCCAGATCTTGGAAATCTCCAGCTCTAAAATCGACTTTGACGACATTTCCAGCTGAAACCTCCTGATCATTTACTTGGAGAACCATATTCTTAGCAGTCCTTCCTGCTCCTCTGCTGGGATCGTTGCTAATATTCAGATCACCCATTTTAATCCCGACGAAGTCCACGTCCATTGCAGCACTTAAGGCATCAATCTTGTAGGTCTTCTGACCATCCATCTTGTTGACAAAAGCCCACGAGTCAGAATTTGGTAATTCGTCTACTTTACCCAGTATCAATCTTCTGATATCCAGGAGATCGAGCGCCGATATCCTGCCATCATTATTTACATCTGCGGCCAGCTCGCGATTGGCATTTGCCAACAACTCTTTGCCAAGAATGTGCTTTTGCATTTTGACAAGATCAGCGGTGCTGATACCGTTCATGTGATCAGTGTTCTTCCTCGGAACAATCTCTACATCAAGTCCAAGAGTAGCAGCGAAGGTATAGGCTCCGGAAGCCCTTGTAATAAAATTGAGCTCCTGTCCATTACTGAGTTGGGCAGTCACATCCACTAATTCTACGCTTTCTTCCAACTCCGTCTCTATGGTGCCAGTCACAACGCCGTTGGTTGTACTAATATCTCCACAACCACCCATGTTCATTTGGACAATCAACATGACCTCACAGTAATCCCAGTTGCCATCTTGTTCCACATAAACTCGAACCATTCTCATCGGATTCTGTAGAGCATCATCACAACCCAATTCCAATTTGGTTGCACTTGCCGGTGGAAGGGCTGGATCACCCGTACCATCATCAATCCGGTAACTAAGATTACCTCCATCACAGGCTCCAAAACTGCTTGAGTTGTACTCGGAAGCCCAAACAGTTCCCATAGCTGTGTCTGGATCGGTGTCACCATCATTCAATTCCATCGGTGTGAGCTCAACGGTAAGACTCGTAATACACACTGGCGTTGGTTTCTTCGTACTCACCACCGAGAATTCGTAGGTGTCAGTTCCTTCGTTCTGACAATCGTCTACTACTATGACTTTCAATTTGTAGAGGCCAGGTTCAAGTGGATTCTCCGGCTCGATGCTGAAATTATCCATCATATCCATGTTCAAATCACCTGCTCCACTTGCCACCACCACTGGATCTGCTTTGACATCAAGTATTTCCCATCGATAGCTAAGTACTCCGCACTCGTCAGCTACTGTAGCAGTTGTACTGAACTCAAATTCACAGCCTGCTACCTCAAATGCAGGACCTTCAGCGGGTTCTACAATACTGACCTCTGGCGGAACAGTATCTCGCAGAATGATTTTCTGTACATGCTTAAAGATTCTGCCTGAGTAATCAGGATCTTCCCACCAATTACCTTCTTGCTTCTCACCATTGGTGATCTCACACCAATCAGTGAAACACCAGGTTCTTAGTACTTTAAAGCAAGCCTCATCACCACCTACAATACGGAAGACCTTGTCGTAATAGCCGATTCCAACGAGTCTGCAGTCATCATCAAAAATATACTCAGGTCTGCCGGTATTATCCGGATCGGCAGCACCTCCTACATTTCCACTTCCATTTGGATCATATTCTACCTCGCAAACATCTACAGTGACGTCCGGAGGATAGGTAAACATACCTTCATCTAGGGCACACTCATTGCTAACTGATATGGTCTGGAACCGGAAAATTGTATCCGGAACATGACCCGAGCTCGTGGTAGGGCAACCTTGCCAGATCTTGAAACGTCGCACCAATTTGCCCTGACCACAATGGTCAAAGTTGAACCAGAGATCCTGCTCGCAGAATACATTCTCAGGACAATTCACGGCGACCACACCGTGATTCAGGTCCATCGCTTCTTCTTCATATACACATGCACGACCCTCCTCAGTAACTTCCACCCAGCCAAAATGATCGTCGAAGGTAAGCATAGTCGAGCTGGTCGGATAACATCTACAGGTACTGTCACTAAATACAATATCACAGTCGAGAACCTCTCCTGCCTCATCCACATAATTTCCGTATGGATCTACCCATGCTTTACGGTACCCCCCAAAAATCTCATCTAGTTTATCGAATGCGGCTGCATCGCCTGCATCAGCTCTGGCAGCAAGATCCTCAACACTCTGTGGGTGCAATTCACCGTCGATCAGATGATCCTTGGCCTTGTAAGATTTGCAGGTAATATCAACGTAGTCAACTACGTCTTTAGCTACGTCAACTGGAGTTTTGTCTTCAACCCAAACATCAGTCCAGCACTTACTCCAATTGCACCAATAATCGACTACCAGTAATTCTACCGTTACCGGACCACAAGCATCTGCACATTCAAATGGAACAGCGTCACTCCAACCACCTCCAATCTGCTTCACCTGATCGAAATCATAGCTTCCGAACACTCCATTCTCTTCGGTCACATGGTCGAAAGTCTCCAAGTCCATGCTTTCAGCCAGCTCCACTGTAGCATAGCTCATTATTCCATATCTCCATGCTTCACCGATCAGACCACCGCAAGCTTGACCATCGGCGGTGAGCCAATCTCTTTGCTTTTGATAATGGGCCTCCACCGGCTCTTCAGCTT
>JAHELJ010000018.1 GCA_024644235.1 Lewinellaceae bacterium | reverse complement strand
GCGGTCCTTACTACTCGGTAAATCAGGGCTATTATCAGAAGTTCGATCTGGAAATGCGCCGGTATATCGATTATTGTTCGGACAATAACCTGCGCCTGCGATACATTGGATCACTCGTGGCCGATATACACCGTATACTCTTTCAGGGTGGAATTTTCCTCTATCCCAATACCCGTAAATATCCGGAGGGCAAACTCCGTCTCACCTACGAGTGTAACCCTATGGCATTTATCATCGAGCAAGCGGGAGGGAATGCGCTTACCAGTACGCTGGATCGCATCCTCGATCTCGAGGTTACCGATCTGCACCAAAAATGCACTTGCGTTATGGGATCGCCCGTGATGATGGATGAAATGAAGTCGTTTGTGGAGAAATATGGAGCGACCACGTCAGCTTAAACGGTAGTCGGTTATTGGTGATTGGGATTCTAGCGTATTGGCTTGTTAGCATATCAAAAACAGGTCATATGGTTTTGTGGTTCTTTAGTTTTCTGGTTTCTCCTTTCTATAAATCAGTAATTCTCCTTCCAAGGGATTTAGGAGTTCTTCGATGTCGATCTAAGAATTGTGAATTACGAATAAAAGCCTAAACAAAATTTGACCTCATTACCTTTTACAATTGTTCACACTTCAACTCAGAAAAATCAAACCCCCTTTCAGGAGACCTCGGGATCAAAACGAAGGACGAATGACGAATAAAAACGCGATTTGACCTCATTGCCTTTTACACTCCTACACTTTTTCACTCAAAAACAACAAGTCCACAGTAATCTTGAATTTCTGACTTTGTATCTGCCAAGGCGAAATAGATATGATCTTTAATTTCACTGAATACCAAAAAACCCTATTACCACAATACCACATTACCATATCTTAGCAAGTCCCCATTCAGGGGATTCAGGGGTAATTACGAAGTGCGAACTACGAATTTGGAACTACGAATAAATGCTTTTAGCCACTTTCGCCTCTTTAATCAATTTCATGAATCACAAACACTGATCACCGATCACCATTTAAACATCTAAAAAGAAATATACGGTTCAATCATTTTCACAAATGCTGTATCAAAAACCTTTACATCGTAAAAATCATTAACACTGCTATAATTACCATGTTGCAGTCTGTATCTAAATAAAATATTGGCTTGTTTTCGGGAAATATATGGATGCTTAGATAGTGAATCCGCTGAAATTTTATTGATATTAAATCGGGATACCGGAGTACTTATTTTGAGATACGCTTTAATATTTTGGAATGTTGAATCAGGTAAGCCATAGGTATGCCCCACTTGCTCAATACTATAAAATCCTCCCAATTTATCCCGGAAATTGACAATTCTCTTGGCATAAAAGGGTCCGATCCCATGCAGCATTTGCCACTGCCATTCGTTGGCACTGTTGATATCGATTTCAGGTATTCCCTCCTGACGATCATGACTCACCTCGACATCCACTTTTCTCGGAATTGCTGGCTCCCTATCACTCGTTGATGAATGTTCATCGTTCGCCTTGGCCGTTGTATCGTTTTCCACTTGCCGGGGAGGTTCCTTTCCAACATTAGATTCTCCGCGAACCATCCTAGAGGTCGGTACAGCTCTCCCAAATCCTCTCTTTTGCACCTTTCTCTTTTCCACTGTCATATATTCCCGATGTGTTTGAAACCATGAATCATCAAGACCATAAATACTCGACACATTATCAACGGATTGAAATCCTTCTCGAGCCTCTCGGTATTTTACCCAGCGGTCAGCAACAAACACCGGCAAGCCCAGATCCTGGAGTTCTCGGCTAGTGATTTCATTGATATCGAAGGGCTTGACAATCACGATCTCGCCCTTCAAATCACTATCCATAGCCCTTGTCGAATCAACTTTGGCTCTTAGACCGGAAAGATCATATTGCAAAGACCGATCAGTATCTGGAATTAAAGTTTGAATACTCAGAGATATCAAGATCACAGCGGCAAGCAAAATTGTTGCACGACGCTCTTTCTTGGTGAAGTAAAACAATTGGTTCATCAGGTAGACTGTTTATTCAGTTTAAATTCAAAAGCACCTTTGCGATAGATATTATGGATACGGAAGTTTCTTGATAACAATATCTTCTCCCACCGTATGGCTTGCCGATAGCCCAGGCTGGAATCCAAAACAAAAATTGCGCTGGAGTTGTCCGGTAATTGATTCTCTAAAAAACTATTTCCAATAACGATAATTTCAAGTTCTTCACTCAGTCTTCCCTTTTTTTCATCCAACTCAGAAAAATAAATCTCGCTGCCTTCTATGCTGAAGTGGCCCTGATAATTCTCAACAAGATTTTCATCCAGGGTTGAAGCAGGTAATTTAATTCCATATTTCTCACGATATGGGTTTACCACAAAAAGCTGATTTCTCTCTGACAGCCCCGAATCTTTCAATCGAAAAACATTCCTTCCTTTTAGCAATTCCCCATAAGATTGATTTGGTATGTAATAAATTACCAGTTGACTTTGATTACTGACCTTTCTCTCTACAATAGCATTATAGAGGAGAAGAAGCAAGAGGATTGAAAGTGAGTAAAAGAGATAACGTCCTCTTTTCGATTTTAGAAACATTGTTATTGCCATGATCACCATAGCAGTAAGCAACAATTGCGTGTTATCTGGCCATAGTCCCTGTACTTCCACATAGGGTAGTTTCTGGATAAGGAAGATGATCTTGTTTGTGAACTGGGCTATCCCACCCAACACAAATCCCGCTAGTGCTCCCAAAAAGGGAATCCAGTGGACAGCAAAAAAAATAAATCCACACGTGAGTAAGACAAAAGCTGCGGGGACTACCACGATTCCAGATAGCCAAAAATAAATCGGGAATTGATGGAAGTAATAAATGACCAAAGGAAAGGTGAATAGCTGGGCAGCGAATGAAAGGGAAATCAATTTCCATCCGCTTTTGAAAAGGTTATATGGAGGGTTCCACAATTTTTCAATTTCTCCTTGTAGGAGTATGATCCCGGCCACTGCAGAAAAAGACAATTGAAAACCCACATCGAAAAGACTGAGTGGATCGATCATGAGCAATATGAATGCGACTGCCGCCAGGGTATTGATGGAATACTGACCTCTCCCCAATAAACCACCAACTGCAAAAAAAGTAAACATGGTGGCCGCCCTCAGCACTGAATTGGATGCACCAGAGAGCATGGCAAAGGACCATATACCCAGACAAATCAAAGCTGTTTTGATCAGTCTGCCTGTTGGTGAAAGCACTGGTAAAAATCGAAAGCCGAAACTGAGGATAAGAAACAAGATCCCCACGTGCAACCCGGAAACGGCCAACACATGCATCGATCCGGTATCTGCATAGGCGCTTTTTATTTCATCGTCCAAGGAGCGTTTGTCGCCCAGCAACAAGGCAGAAAGCAGGGCAAAGGCATGCTTATCCTCGACGTGCTTTTGCAAAAGGGACTTTGCTTGCATTCGGGTCTTGGAAAACCAGTTTAATCTGGTCCTATGTCCATCCGGCCTGATGACCTGCCATTGGTCCTCTTCTATGAAGCATTGAAGGTGAATATGCTTTGTACGGTAGAATTTCGCAAAATCAAACGATGCCGGATTTCGCGGTGCTTGAATCCTGCTTGCCCTTCCGCGAATGGCTATTATATCATGAATCAGTCCATGATCCAATGACCCTGCATTCTTGACATGAATTACTATTCTTCCCCGGG
The DNA here is from genome assembly GCA_024644235.1 of Lewinellaceae bacterium. Taxonomy (GTDB): domain Bacteria; phylum Bacteroidota; class Bacteroidia; order Chitinophagales; family Saprospiraceae; genus JAHELJ01. The sequence continues at coordinate 87,042 of JAHELJ010000018.1, read as the reverse complement.
TTCTCATCTGTTGATCCACTTGTAATACTGTTCCGCTAAGGCGGCTGCCTTTCACTTCCTCCACACCAACAAGTAAAATCTGTTCTTCGGCAGAAAGAAAATGTGAAAAGTGATCTGTCTGAAACCGGGGAAGTTTGAGATTGTACAGACCAATACCCAGGAATACGATCGCTAAGAGCACTGATGGTCCTGCCGCAAAGGAAAGCCTACGAACGAACGGAAACAACAGGCCTTTGAGCAGCAACCCACCTGAGATCATGATCAAAAGAGAGGGCTTGATTTGTATTCCCCCTGCCGCAATTAAGATTCCTGTGATCAAGGCTATGGTGAGCCGGAGGGCAGGATGACGTCGGAAGATACTATACAGCGAGTAAATAGGGGTAGGCACTTGCGTTTTATAGGGGCCATACATTAAAGCAGGTCAGCAACCTAACTTCTATCATTTAATTAGTGTATTCGAATCAGGTAAACGTGACTGCCGTCTGAAAGAAAAGAACTGTCATGTCGAATGTTTTAGGGCAAGAATGCTCCTTATGATCGGCCAACAACTAGATCAGATTTCAGGAGCAGCGATATATAGAAACATTTATGCTGCCCAGGCTGATTCTACATTAGGAATGAGGTTGGCACCCCTCAGACAGACCGATGACACCAAAGATCACTGTTTAATACATGACCAGAATTATATATGTATAAATTACTGAATATTAAACGACAAGTTCCGATAACGAGCGATTTCGTCGTTCTTATATCCTACTACAGTCATTTTTGCTTTTGTCAAGCGTTAAAACTTTCTTAAAATTGCGCATCCTTTCCCTATGGGGAAGGTCTTTGAAGCTATTAATTCACTTAAATAAAACAACGTGTATGAGTCCTATTCTTACCGCTAGGGTATCAAAGTTGCTTTCGATAGCGGTGGTGTTGTTTTTGTCCGTAGCGATGAGCTATGGTCAGCGAACCATCACTGGGACGATCACTGACGCCGAAAATGGCGAGCCGCTGATCGGAGCAAGCATTTTGGTACAAGGAACGTCGGTGGGTACCATTACAGATTTTGATGGTACATATTCATTAGATGTTCCGGAAGATGCTACGACTCTTAATATTTCGTACACCGGTTACACGAGTGTAGATATTGAGATTGGTAGTCAATCCACTGTTGACGTTGCACTCACTCCAGGAACTGAGCTGGAAGAAATAGTCGTAACCGGTTATGGAACACAGAGACAAAAAGAGGTGACTGGGTCCATTGCCCATGTTAACGCTGAAGATTTTAATCAAGGTAATGTAAATGACGCTACCCAGCTTTTGCAGGGTAAGGTAGGTGGCTTGGTAATCGCTCGACCCGGTTCAAATCCCAATCAAGGGTTTAGCATTCGTTTAAGGGGACTGTCAACCGTAGGGGCCAGCACTGAACCGTTGATCGTAATTGACGGTGTTTTGGGGGGTGACCTTAACAGCGTAGAGCCTCAGGATATCGAATCCATTGATGTATTGAAAGATGGATCAGCCTCCGCTATCTACGGAACGCGTGGTGCTTCTGGAGTAATCCTGATTACAACCAAGAAAGGTCAGGTAGGAACAACTCGGGTTGAATATTCTGGTCAGGTGACGTTTGAGACGGTGGACAATGTAACAGATGTACTGGATCCGGGCGAATACCGTGCCTTTGGTGGTGGAAACGACCTGGGAGCAAGTACTGATTGGTTTGACGAAATTATGCAGACTGGATCATCACATATACATGGTATATCTCTGAGTGGTGGTACGACAAGTACTACCTACCGGGTGTCAGCCAACTTCAGGGATGTACAGGGTATCGCGAGAACTACTGGATTTCAGCGTCTGAATTTCCGGGGCAATCTCTCTCAAAAGGCCATGAATGACCGCCTGACGCTGACTGCAAATATTGCAACCAGTACAGAAGACGCTGTCCTGGGCTTCGATGAGGCTTTCCGCTATGCTACCATCTACAATCCGACATCACCGATTACGGATGGAAATGACCGGTGGGATGGCTATTCTCAGCAAGTTCTCTTCGACTACTACAATCCTGTGGCAATCATTGAGCAGAATACCAATGAGCAAAGGACTAAGTCGGTAGCCGCTAACATTCGGGGTGACTACGACATCACCGATGAGCTGACTTTCTCCATGTTTTATTCTCAGCAACGTTCCAATGACAATTTCAATTCGTACTGGGATAAGAATAGTTTCTGGGTTGGCGAAAACTCTGGTGGACGAGCGAGAAGAGTAAATGAAGAAAACAGTGATCAGCTGTTTCGTATTGAAGGTAACTATGATGCTAGTGTAGGTACTAACAGTGCATTGAAAATTTTGGCTGCCTATGAGTATCAGGATTTCAATTTCGAGCAATTCGGATTAGATGGAGGAAATTTTCTAACGGATGCCTTCTCTTACAACAACGTAGCTGGTGCACAGGACTTTGCCACTGGTAATGGTACCGTATTCTCAAATCGCACTAGTAGTAAGCTAATCGCTTTCTTCGGTAGAGCTACCCTGAATATTAGTGATACATATTTCTTCTCCGCTAGTTTGCGAAGAGAAGGTTCATCTCGATTTGGAGATGAAGAGAAATGGGGCCTTTTTCCAGCTGTTAGCGCCGGCATCGACTTGGTGCGAGCCGCCGGAATCAGCGGATTCGATCAGTTGAAATTTAGAGCAGGATATGGCGTAACTGGAAACAATGTAGGTCAAAGTTTGCTAGCTCTGCAGCGGTTTGGTCCTACCGGAAACTTTTTCTTCAACGGAAGTTTTGTACAGAGCTTTGGTCCGGTTTCGAACCCGAACCCAGGGCTGAAGTGGGAGCGCAAGGAAGACGTCAACGTCGGATTTGACTTCGCCCTCCTCGATTTCAAATTGACTGGATCATTAGAATATTATACGAGTACGACTACTGACGGTATTTTCTTGTTCAACGTGCCGGTACCACCAAACCTCTTTGCTCAAACTTGGTTCAATGTGGGCGAAGTAAGCAATGAGGGAATCGAATTGGCGCTGGGTTACAATGTAGCATTAGGAGCTGGAAACAGCTGGCAGATCGACTTCACTGGTAGCCGCTGGTTTACTCCTGAACTGGTTTCCTTGACAGACGAAGAAAGAGGGGTATCTATTGGTGGATTCATCGATGGAGCCAACCTGGGATCTCCAGGTCAGAACGGTACTCCCCTGGTTCGTTTGGAGGAAGGCAAACCAATTGGACAGCTTTGGGGTCTTGTAATCAACGAAGGTGATCCGGTGGCCGAAGATGGAACCTGGAATTTTGTGGATGTCGATGGAGACGGTGTAGTTGATGACTTAAAGGATCGTGCGGTGATTGGAAATGGATTTCCTAAGTATAACATTGGTTTGAACAACTCTTTCAACTTCGGTAATCTTGACGTGAACTTGTTCTTCCGCGGGGTCTTTGGACATGAACTGATCAATACATTCCGTGCCTTCTATGAGGCACCAGGACAGATCAGTGCCTACAACATATTGAAAACTTCTGGAGATATTCCGGATTTGGTGGATCAGCCACAGTTCTCCAGTTATCATGTGGAGAAAGCTGACTTCTTCAAGCTGGATAACTTGACAGTTGGCTATTCCTTAAATGAAGATAACTTGCCGGCTGGATTCAGCAAGATTCGAATCTATGCCAACGTTCAGAATTTATTTACGATCACTGGTTATTCAGGTGTCTCTCCTGAAGCCAGATTGGAGGACACAGGAAGTTCATTTGGTTCACTTGCTCCCGGTATTGATCGACGAAATACGTACTTCACTGCGAGAGGTTTCACCTTTGGGGTAAACCTTGGACTTTAATTCTTAAACCGGAATTTTAGAAATTATGAAAAAATATAATATTCCTTTAAAAGTTCTAATGATCACATGCTGCCTGATTGCATTTATGCCAGCATGTACCGATCTGGAAGAAGAAGTCTTTAGTGAAGTAACTGCTGACAACTTCTTTCAGACAGAGGATGAATTGATCTCAGCCTTAGGTGCAGCCTATACCTCTCTGTATGGATATATGGGTACCACTTCGCTTTATGCCGCTCAGGAGGTTTCCTCTGACGAGATGGTGGTTCCGACGCGTGGGCCAGACTGGGGAGATGGTGGTCACTGGGTTCGCTTACATCAGCAACTTTGGACGGCAGAAGATCCTACTGTTACCAATACTTGGAATTTCCTATTTGGTGGAGTTAACTCCTGCAACCGTCTGATTTTTCAGTTCCAGGAGCTACAGAATCCTTTGACGGATCCGTTCATTGCAGAGTTAGAAGGTCTTCGAGCCATTTACTACCTCTGGCTAATGGATCTCTACGGAAATGTCCCTATCGTAACATCATTTGCGGATGCTAATCCTGCTCCTCCAACCAATTCAAGAGCAGAAGTTTACAACTTTGTCGAGACAGCTCTTACGGCGGCTTTGCCTTTGGTAAGTGAAAGTGTTGATGGAACAACTTATGGCCGGGTAAATCAAATGGTAATACAGATGGCCTTAGCCAAATTGTATATCAATGCTGAAGTATACACTGGAACTCCGCAGTGGCAAAAAGCTGCGGCAGCAGCAAATGCCATTATCACGAGTGGCAACTATGCCTTGGAAAATGATTACTTCGCTAATTTCAATGTAGATAATTCAGGATCCTCTGAGTTCATTCTGGCCATTCCTTATGATGCTGTTTTTGCAGGAGGTCTCAATATCGTAATGCAAACGCTGAGCTATTTGAATCAGCAAACCTACGACCTGCAGGCCCAACCGTGGAACGGCTGGTGTACATTGGAAGAGTTTTACGATTCGTACGAAGATGGCGACCTGAGAAAAGGCGAACCTAATACCGAAGAAGGACCATCCACCGTACGAAGCAACTTCCTGGTAGGTCCCCAATGGGATGTATCCGGCAAAGTCCGTTTGACTGACGCCGGTACTTTGGCCAGTGGTGTAGATCCTGATGGTGAGCCTTTCACGCTGCGAAAAGAGATCAACGAACTCTTTCCCGAAGCATGGAGAGAAGCCGGAGCTCGAGCATCCAAGTTCGAATTTGAAATTGGCGGCCGTCCAGACATGAACAATGATTATCCAGTATTCCGTTATGCCGATGCCATGCTCATTCGAGCTGAGGCATTGTGGAGAATGGATCCGGGAAGTGCGGAAGCTTTGGATCTGGTCAACCAGATACGGGCCAGAGCAGGAGTTGCTGAATTTACTGAGTTAACCGCCGAGAATTTACTTGCTGAGAGAGGTCGTGAAGTGTATCTGGAGTGTCACCGACGATCAGACTTGATTCGATTTGGAGAATTTACCAAAGCCTGGTGGGAAAAACCGGCTTCTGAAGAATGCAAGGAGTTGTTCCCCATTCCAAAGAGTCAGACCGATGCTAATCCTAACCTGGTTCAGAATCCATGTTACTAAAATTGATGCCTTAAGAGGCTCAACAGATAAATTGAAAAGCCGGAAGACTTCTTCCGGCTTTTTTCTTAAGAAGGCGGTCAAAAGATTAGATCTAGTCAGAAAAGGTGAAAATTGCTCTTTTTCCTTTTTCCAGATCTTGGTACCTTTGCCCGTCGAATCGAGCAATCGAAAAACCAACCAACCTCGGATCCCAACACCTTTAGTAACTTGAAAAACTCCGTAATGCGAGGAACTTTCATTCTGGTTGCATTCATAGCTTTGGTTCTAATCAATTCATGTAGCAGGACCACCCCATACCATGAGATGGAAGCCAGAGAACTCGCTCGCGATGTCCGCTTCGACAGCTTATTCTTTGGATTGTATCTGGGAATGCCTTCCAAAGATTTCTACGCGCACTGCTGGGAGTTAAACAAGCAAGGATTGATCCGCGAGGGAGCATCCAATACCTCCGTTTACTACAGCATCGAAGATTTCAAACACCCGGCGGGAATGGACTTCTATCCGAAGTTTTACGAAGACAAAATAGTCGAGATGCCACTTGTGTTTTCTTACGATGCCTGGGCACCGTGGAACCGGCATTTATTTGCCGATTCTCTAAGAGTGGAAGTCATTGAGCAAATGGAAGAATGGTATGGACCAGGATTCATTGAAGTTGAAAGTCCAAGTCCGCTGTATGGGAATGCCTATGTCAAGATAGATGGCAATCGAAGAATATCTATCTACAACAAAGATGACCGGGAAGTGAAGGTTGATATCGTTGATCTAAAAAAATTGAAGGAAATCGAGGAAATATCAGGCCGTGGTGAAACACTATAGTTTAAAATGCAACCAACATCCGGGCAGCATTCTGATTGCCTTAATGGTGGCTTTACTTGCTTCCGCTTGTTCTGATTTGATGGAAGAAGAAGCACGCTTTACTCTTATGGAACCGGGTATGACCAACATTGATTTCATCAATCAACTGGATTATGACCGGCAGTTTAACATCTACACTTACCGAAATTTCTATAATGGAGGCGGCGTGGCAGCTGGAGATGTAAATAACGACGGATTTATCGATCTCTATTTTTCTGCCAATATGAAAGACAATAGGTTGTACTTCAACCGTAGCAACTTCACTTTTGACGATGTCACCGAACAAGCCGGTGTAGCAGGTGAGCGCGCATGGTCGACAGGAGTAACTATGGCTGATGTAAATGGTGATGGCTGGCTGGACATTTACGTCTGCAATTCCGGAGACCTGGAGGGAGACAACAAACAAAACGAACTCTTCATTAATCAGGGAGCAGATTCCGATGGTATGATACGTTTTGTAGAAATGGCAGAAGAATATGGTTTGGCCGATCAGGGGTATGGCACGCATGCAGCATTCTTTGACTATGATCGCGATGGAGATCTCGATGTCTACCTGCTGAACAACTCATACCGGTCGATCTTTGATTTTAATCTAAAAAAAGACCAAAGACCGATACGGGATCCACTGGGCGGAGATAAATTTTTTCGAAATGATGGTGATACGTTCATCGATGTCAGCGAAGAAGCGGGGATCTACGGCAGCGAAATCGGTTTTGGGCTCGGTGTAACTGTTGGTGATGTAAACCGTGATGGTTGGCTGGATATGTTTGTCTCGAACGATTTCTTTGAACGCGACTATCTCTATATCAACCAGGCCGATGGTACGTTCAGTGAGGAATTGGAGAAGCAGATAAGGTCATTGAGTGTTGCTTCGATGGGGGCGGACATCGCCGACTTGAATAATGACGGCTACCCGGAAATCTTTGTCACCGAAATGCTGCCTGAGGACGAAGCAAGATTCAAGACTAAAATGACCTTCGAGAGCTGGGACCGGTACAAGTATAACCTGGACAATGGCTACTATCATCAATTCACCCGCAACGTTCTTCAGCTTAATCACGGGGACGGAACTTTCAGTGAAATAGGCAGGATGGCAGGCGTAGAGGCAACAGATTGGAGTTGGGGTGCCCTGATAGCCGACTTTGACAATGATGGACTGTCAGATCTCTTCGTGGCTAACGGACTGTACAAAGACATCATCGATCAGGACTACATCAACTTCGTATCCAACGAAGAGATTGTTAAGCAGATGGTATCAGAAGATGGGGTGAATTACCAAAAACTGATTGATACTATCCCTTCTACACCCATTCCGAACTACATGTTCAAAAATTTAGGTGACCTTCAATTTGAAAACGTTGCAGCAACATGGGGACTGGCTACGCCAAGCCACTCAAACGGTGCTGCCTATGCTGATCTTGATAACGACGGCGATCTTGATCTGGTGGTTAGCAATGTCAATGCGACTTCATTCATATACCGAAATGAAACCGAGAAGTTATCCCAGCCGCATCACTACCTCAAAGTCGTTCTGCTAGGAAAAGACAAGAACTCGATGGCCACAGGAGCGAAGGTCACATTGCGTGCCGGAGGGAAAACCTTTTACCAGGAAAATATTCCCGTAAGGGGATTTCAATCTTCGATCGACCACCGGCTTAATTTCGGATTGGGAGGCATCACAAAAATCGACACACTGATCGTTGAGTGGCCCTGGGACCAGGATCCGACAGTTTTAACTAATCTGGATGCTGATCAGTCGATTTCGATTTCTCCACAGAGTGAAACTCTAGCAATTGTCGATGCGAAAATTGCCACTGCGACTGATTCAGCAAAAAAGATTTTTTCTGATATCACAGAGACCCTATCATGGTCTTTTCAACATGAGGAAAATCAATTTGTAGACTTTGACCGGGATCGCCTCATCTATCATATGGTTTCGACGGAGGGGCCAAAAATTACGGTAGGTGATGTAAACAGTGACGGTATGGATGACTTCTTCATTGGCAACGCCACCGGAGCAGCTTCCGCTCTTTTTGTTCAGCAGCCCGATGGAGATTTCCTCAGGACAAATGAATTACTTTTTGACCGGGATCGCACTTATGAGGATGTAGACGGATCGCTTTTCGATGCCGATCAAGACGGCGATCTGGACCTCTACGTTACCCGGGGAAGCAATGAGTTTATGCTGACCAGTAACCTTCTGGTCGACCAGCTATACAAGAACGACGGTAGGGGAACATTTTCACGGTCAGCCCAATACCTGCCCACTTTCGAACTTGAAAGCACCAGCTGTGTGAGAGCCTGCGACTATGATAATGACGGAGACCAGGATCTGTTCGTAGGTGTAAGAATTGTTCCCGGGTATTATGGATTGTCCGCCAATGGCTACATCCTGAATAACGACGGTAAGGGAAACCTTCGCAACGCCTCCAGTCAAATTGCTCCGGACTTGAAAGATCTGGGAATGATCACTGATGCCATCTGGAACGACATTGACGGAGATAATGATGCTGATTTGATAGTGGTGGGTGAATGGATGCCCATAACCATATTCGAGAATACCGGTGGCCGGTTTCGAAAGAAATCAAATAGCTTCAATTCAAAGACGGAAGGATGGTGGAACTGTATCCAGGGTGCCGATTTTGATCATGACGGAGATACCGATTTCATCGTGGGCAATCATGGTTTAAACTCAAGATTTAAAGCAAGCCAGGACAAACCAGTCATGCTGCACCTCAACGATTTCGATCAGAATGGAACCCCTGAACCTATCATCAGCCAATACAACGGAACCGAGGCATACCCGATGGTATTGCGGCATGATTTGGTCATGCAACTTCCCCATCTGAAGAAGAAATATCAGAAATACATTGACTATAAGGAACAAACGGTGAGTGATATATTCGAAGAAGATCAGCTAAATCAGAGTACAAAGAAAGAGGTTTACCATCTCGCCTCTTCTTATCTGGAAAACAAGGGCGATGGGACCTTCCATCTACATAACCTACCCATGCCAGCCCAACTCTCACCAACCTATGGTATTCTAATTGATGATTTCAATAAGGATGGAAATGAAGATGTCCTCCTTGCCGGCAACTTATTCGGGGTAAAACCGGAAGTGGGGCGATATGATGCCAGCTACGGCTTGTTCTTAAGAGGAAATGGTGATGGCTCTTTTCAACCCGAACTGTCCAGATCAAGCGGCTTTCGAATTGATGGGGAAGTTCGTGACCTGGCATCTGTAAAGGCAGGCAATCGCAACTTTGTTTTGGTGGCTCGAAACAATGAAAAAATGCTCGTCTTCGAATATTGATGCGATCGGCTATGCAAGTTACCACTGCAGTCGAGAAAGAGGGCATCATTTCAATCGTTTTAAGAAAGATGCGGTTCTTAGCACTCATTTTGGTCTTTGCGCTTGCATGTAAAAAGCAAGAGATCCCATTGTTTCAATTACTGCCTCCGGAGAAAACAGTACTTGAATTCTCCAATAATCTATTGGAAGACGATAGCTTCAATATCATTCAATATCTCTACTACTATAATGGTGGAGGCGTAGCAGCCGGAGACATCAACAACGATGGCTGGACCGACATCTATTTTGCTTCCAATCGAGAATCCAATAGACTTTTTCTCAATCTGGGCAAGGATGAAAGCGGTAGTATCAAATTTCGTGATATAACTGTGGAGGCTGGTGTGGCAGGAACTGGAAGTTGGTCGACCGGGGTAGTGATGGCAGATCTCAATGGAGATGGCTGGTTGGATATTTACCAATGCCAGGTTGGTGGTTATAAGGCCTTCCAAGGAAGGAATCAGCTCTTTATCAATAATGGCTGCACTGGTCAAACTGCGAACATTGAGGGTGTTTCATGTTTGGTTACATTTACCGATCGGGCAGAAGTCTATGATATAGATCATTCAGGATTCTCCACCCACTCAGCGGTCCTGGATTATGACCTCGATGGCGATCTTGACCTTTATCTCCTATGTCATTCAGTGCATTCGACTGAATCCTACCGTGATACTGCGGCTACCAGAAAACGGGATAATCTAGCCGGCGACCGACTCTATAAAAACCTATTGGTTGAAAATAGAGGAAAGGCTATGGCTTTCGAAGAAGTCAGTGATGAAGCAGGTATTCTGGGTGGAATTGCTGGTTACGGCCTCGGTGTGTCTGTCGGAGATATTGATCAAAACGGGTATCCGGATATTTATGTCGGCAATGATTTCCACGAAAATGATTTTCTGTACATGAATCAAGGTGATGGCACATTCCTCGAGCAAGGTGCAACCGTGTTTGGTCACACCAGCTATTTTTCCATGGGTGCTGACCTGGCTGACGTCAACAATGATGGCTTGTCCGATCTGGTCACCCTGGATATGAAGCCTGATGATGAATTCCTTTTCAAAAGCGCTCAGGGCCCCGATCCCTACGAAATCTACCGGTTCAAGAGAAGCTTTGGCTATCACGATCAGTTTCCCCGCAATATGCTACAACTCAATCGCGGCCTCTGGCAGTCGGGCACAGGATGGTTTAGCGAGGTGGGACAAATGTCAGGCATGGCGGCTACAGATTGGAGTTGGTCAGCACTTTTAATCGATTTTGATCTGGATGGCTGGAAAGATCTTCATGTCACCAACGGGATTGTGCGCAGACCAAACGATTTGGACTATCTGCGTTTCATCAGCAATCGGCAGATTCAGGAGGAAGCTACCGATCTTGAATTGGCTGACCGGATGCCTTCAGGTAAAGTGTCAAACGTTGTATTTCGCAATCAGCTCGGTGCAAGCTTTCAGGATGTGACCCAAAAATGGCAAATGAATATTGCGTCACTCTCCAATGGGGCGGCCAGTGCAGACTTTGATCAGGATGGCGATCTTGACCTGGTCATCAACAATATCAACCAGACCGCTTTCTATTACGAAAACCAAAGGGATAAATTGAGCCAGATGAATTTTGTTAAGATCAAACTAATCGGTACCAAATACAACCAGCAAGCGATTGGAGCTATTGTGCAAATCTATCACGACAGTACAATGCAATCTCAGGAGGTTTATCCCTCTAGGGGTTGGCAATCATCCTCTGATGTTGTCGTGCATTTTGGACTGGGCAATACCACCCGAATTGACTCTCTTAAGGTTCGCTGGCCGGATCGACAAATAACCATTCTGCATAATCCGCCGAGGGGGCAACTGCACATAATCGATCGAAAGGATGTTTCAGTCAAACCTGCAATTCAGGAACACATCGATAAAAAGTTTGCCATTTCAGCACTGGAAGACCTGGTCCGATGCAAGCACACAGAAAATACATTTTACGACAGCAACAGGGAACCATTGATTCCTTACTTTCTTTCTACCCAAGGCCCACGGATCACCGGAGCTGATGTAAACGGCGACGGTCTAATCGACATTTATTTGGGAGGAGCAACCGGTCAAGCCGGACAGCTTTTCTTACAATCTAGTGACCACTTTAAAGCTGCTCCAACTTCAGTTTTTGAAAAGGATCAAGATCGTGAAGATACTGGGGTAGCATTCTTTGATGCCGATGGAGATGGTGATCAGGATCTCTATGTGGGTAGTGGTGGAAATCAGTTTTATCATCAGGACAGTCTGCTTTTGGACAGGCTTTATCTGAATGACGGCGTTGGAGATTTTCATAAAGCCAGTGACTATGTACCTCCTGTATTCAGTCAAACGTCGGTGGTGAGTCCTGCTGATTTCGACGAAGATGGAGACATCGATCTTTTTGTGGGGAACAGAGGCAAAGCGGTAAATTATGGAGCCCGGACAGATAGTTATCTCCTGCTCAATGATGGATCTGGCCTGTTCTCAGTAGCGGCTTCTACAAGCATTGATCTTGCTTCTCTGGGAATGGTAACTGACGCTACCTGGATTGATATCGAAAATGATGGTGATCTCGATCTTATTGTCATCGGAGATTGGATGGCCCCTACCCTGTTTAAGCAAGAAGAAGGAAAATTCATAAAATCACTCTTGCCCATCATGGGCTCGGCACCAAATAATCCTGTTGGCTGGTGGAGTGCCATTGCGATTGAGGATCTGGACAATGACGGTGATGATGATCTCGTACTGGGTAATTTTGGATTGAACTCAAATCTACAACCAACGGTTGAGGAACCGGTCTCCCTATATCTGGCCGATTTTGACGCCAATCTAACCGCCGATCCCATCCTCACTTATTTCCGTCAAGGCAAGGAGTATACCCTTGAAGGTCTGGATGCGCTAAGCAGTCAACTTGTCTACCTTAAGAAAGATCATAGGGTGTACCGCGAGTTTGCTTCAAAACCGGTAGGAGAATTATTTTCAGCGCATCAGCTGGAAACAGCTGTCGTGTCTCAGGTCACCGAATTTCGATCGATGATCGCATTGAATGACGGCAAAGGCAATTTTACTTTACATTCTCTACCCTGGCAGGCTCAAATCTCTCCTGTGTTTGCCATCGAGATTCTAGATGCGAATAAAGATGACAACCCTGATTTGCTTTTAGGCGGAAACCTATACGAAGTTCAGCCTGCCATAGGCCGCATGGATGCAAGTATTGGCACCCTTCTATTAGGCGACGGGAACGGCTCATTTAGACCAGTCAGCAATGAGGCGTGTGGCCTGAAGATATCTGGTCAGGTGAGGGATTTTCTTTCATTGCCTTTTCAAGGTGAAAGGATAACTCTTGTTGCCCGGAACAATGATAAAGTACAGGTCTTAAAGATCGATTCCCAATGATCCGAAGACTGAAATATATCATAGCTCTTTGCGTGCTGTTCGGCTGCGAGCAAGAAAGAACTCTCTTCGAGCTCACTGATAGTGGACAAACAGGAATTGACTTCCGAAATGAGCTATCGCATACGCCGGAATTTAACACCTATACCTATCGAAATTTTTACAATGGTGGGGGTGTTGGAATTGGTGACATCAATAATGATGGACTGGCAGATATTTTCTTTTGTGGAAATCTCGTGGATAACAAACTCTACCTTAATAAAAGGGGTTTCCAATTTGAAGACATCACTGATTTAGCAGGAGTTGCTTCCGAAAATATTTGGTCGACCGGGGTCAGTTTCGCCGATGTCAACAGCGATGGCTGGCTAGATATTTATGTCTGTAAATCAGGCAGACCTGGCGGCGAAAAACGCTACAACGAGCTATTCATCAACAATGGAGACCTTACCTTTACTGAGCAAGCCAAGGAATATGGATTGGCGGATGAGGGCCTTTCATCGCATGCAGCTTTCTTTGATTATGATCTCGACGGCGATCTCGACTGCTATTTGCTTAACAACTCCTTCCGCCCTGTGGGAGGCTATGATATGAGACCCGGATTGCGTGACATTCGCGATACACTGGGAGGAAACAAACTGTACCGCAATGACCAAGCTGGTGCAGATCCGGATCAGATCGCAGGCTTCACTGATGTCAGTGATGACGCCGGAATCTACGGTAGTGCAATTGGTTTCGGCTTGGGCGTGACAATAGGCGATGTCAACCGGGATGGTTGGCCGGACATCTTTGTCTCCAATGATTTCTTTGAGCGCGACTATCTCTACATCAATCAAGGGGACGGGACATTCAAAGAAGACATTGAAAATCAGATGCGCGAGATCAGTATGGGTTCAATGGGAGCAGATATGGCTGACATCAACAATGACGGCTTGCCTGAAATCTTTGTCACTGAGATGCTACCCCGCTCAGAGGAGCGCTACAAGACCAAAATGACCTTTGAAAACTGGGACAAATACCAACTGGCAGTCCGGAGTGGTTATCATCATCAGTTTACCCGAAATGTACTCCAACTCAACAATGGCAACAATACTTTCAGTGAGATCGGACGCCTTGCCAATGTACATGCCACTGACTGGAGTTGGAGCGCACTGATTGCTGATCTTGACAATGACGGATGGAAGGACATCTATGTCTCGAATGGCATCTATAAAGACCTGCTTGATCAGGACTATATTCATTATTACTCAAATGAGCCCCAAATCCTGGAGGCCATCAAGAACAAGGAGCCAGATGCTATTCTTCAGCTGATTGATCGCATACCATCACAAGCCATCTCCAATTTTGCCTTCCGGAATAATTGTGATTTGACCTTTGATGACTACACGCAAAAATGGGGACTGGAAACGCCAAGCTTCTCAAACGGATCGGCCTATGGTGATCTGGACAATGATGGTGACCTCGATCTGGTTGTGAACAATGTCAACATGCCTGCCTTCGTTTTTCGCAACAATCTCAACGATCAAAGGGCATCATCCAACTACTTGCAAATCGTGCTGAAGGGTGAAGGAATGAACACGCATGCTCTTGGATCTCAAATTACCGCTCATCACAGTGGTCATATAGCTTATCAGGAGCTCTCCCCGATGCGCGGTTTTCAATCTTGTACTGACTATAAAATCACCTTCGGAGTGGGCAAGTCACAAATTGTCGATAGTCTGGTGGTTCGCTGGCCCGATAGCCGAATCACCCGTTTGACTGAGGTACCTCCCAATCAATTACTTTTGTTAGACCAAAGGGATGCGATCGCAACCAAAGGTTCGACGGGTGTTAGCACTACGCCCCTATTTCACGAGATCACTTCTACAGGCCTCGACTATAAACATCAGGAGAGTGAATTCATCGACTTTGATCGCGATCGCCTTTTGTTTCACATGATCTCGGCAGAGGGTCCCCGTCTATGTACCGGAGACATCAATGGCAACGGCCTGGAGGATATTTTCGTAGGAGGAGCAGCAGGTCAAGCCGGGGCAATATTCTTGCAGGAAAGGGACGGATCTTTCACGTTGCTGAGCGATACGACCTTTGGCCAAGATAGAGCCTATGAGGATTTGGATGCCACCTTTTTTGATGCGGATGGAGATGGGGATCTTGACCTATTTGTATGTAGTGGCAGTAACGAATTTCAGGCAAAATCCCTCCTCCTTGCGGATCGGCTCTACCTAAATGATGGAGGCGGACGTTTCGAAAGAAGTCACGAGGCATTTGATGATATGCCATACGAATCCAGCTCGTGCGTGGTGGCTGCCGATTATGATGAAGATGGAGATAACGATCTGTTTGTGGGTACCCGATTATTACCCGGAGTTTACGGTGTGCCGGTTACTTCGACCTTGTGGAAGAATAATGGCCAGGGAAAGTTCAGCAGCGTAGCTGTTCCCGCTTTGCAACAGGTGGGAATGGTGACTGACGCCGGCTGGCTGGACATCGATCAGGATCAAGATCTTGATCTGGTGATAGTGGGAGAATGGATGCCAGTCACGGTACTACGAAATGATGATGGCATGCTGACCAATGCTACATCTGTAAGCGGATTTGCCAGGACAAATGGACTTTGGAATTGCATCGAAGTAGCTGACCTGGATAATGATGGTCATTCGGATCTGGTGCTAGGAAACCATGGATTAAACTCTCGCTTGAAAGCTTCGTCTGACAAGCCAATGACCCTATACGTAAATGACTTCGATGGAAACCGTACAGCCGAACAACTACTGTGTATGTACAATGGTGAAGAGTCTTACCCTCTCGCACTAAGACATGATCTAGTCATGCAATTGCCTGGACTAAAGAAGGATTATCTGCTTTACGAGAACTACAAATTAAAAACCTCTCAAGATCTCTTTTCAGAACGGGAGATCGGCACCGCTGCCAAGAGCGATGTGTACCAGTTGGCTTCATGTGTTGCCTGGAACGATGGGGAGGGTCACTTTGACATTCAGAGCTTACCCATTGAGGCTCAATTCTCTCCGGCATATGCCGCTTTGGTTTCGGATTACGACAAGGATGGGCGTTCAGACATTCTACTCGCCGGAAACTTGCTTCGGTCAAAGCCGGAAGTAGGAACTTACCATGCCAGCTTTGGTACTATCTTGTTGGGTGAAGAAGATCGAGCCTTTCGCGCCCTTGGTGGCGCAGCCTCTGGTTTGAATCTGGAAGGAGAAGTCCGGGATATAGAGCGAATCCAAGTCAATGGCAAAGAAACCATTTTGGTCGCCCGTAACAATCTGCCATTGATCCAGTTGCAGGTGAACTAAAATCTAGAGATCGAAAACTTCCAGATCAGGATAAAAAGCTGCCCAGGAAAACCAGAATCCCATGTAAGAAACCGGTTGCTCAAGCTTTGATCCAGTGTTAGGGCCTTGCACCACTCTCCCAGCCATATCGTACAAGTTTCCTTGTGAATCCTTTATTAAGGTTGGCAATGCATCAAATACTGGCAGGTATTCGACGCCAGGCTCAGCTATGTATGCCGTCATGAAGTTTAAAACAGTGCATCTCACAATGAGTAATTCAGTGCCATTCAGTTGATCCCGGATCAAATCAATTTCAGGGGTGGAGGCACTGAATCGGTAGACTCGTACCGAGCCCTCATCAACCACACCTAAAACCCTTTCTTTAGCAGGCAGCCGGTCATCACGGTGAGATAGCGGGAAAAAGAGCAGGTCATGGTTTTGTCGATAGTCAAAGTAAGGATAGACCGAATACCTTCGGTCGAAGCCAGTATTGGCATTCATTATCTTCGAATCAGGAAAGGCTTTTTTCCAAGTGGCGAAAGTCGTCTCAATCAAAGTGTAGGTCTTAGGTTTATCACCAATCAGAAAGCCGTTCACACACTCCTGTTGCATTTGCGACCAGGTGGAATTTGTTCGACGGTCATAAGGCATCAGGTTATTATTGAACAGTAAGCCGGACACTCCAAAGCTGGAAAGGGCTCCGGCAACCATCCGGCTCCACCCAATTCCGGTACCGGTCAGGGGACAGTAGGTTATTGCCAGAGGCAGTCCATTCACATCATCATTAACTATCTCGTGCCAGTTGAGCATCGGTACCGGGTAAGCCCTGATCTCACCATCATGTTCGATACCAAGTATAAGATCATTGTCAAAGGCGTCATCAAATTTTTCGACAATTTCCGCAGGGCTGCTGAACTGAGGAGCATCTACTGAAGGTATCCCATCCTTCCCCACGCCAGCATCGATCACCTCCTCTTTTGGCAGTAGCCAAACACTGCTATCAGGACGCTCAGAGCGAAAAGGCTCCTGTTCTCTGGAGCAAGAGAAAAACATCACAGCAGTCAATATCGCCATGGATATGTTTGATCTGAACCGCATTCTTTTCATACAAAGCAAAGATCCGTTCTTTCCAACAATTTCGATGTCTAGCCATTTACAATTGCTCCAAATAGACAATTTTAAAGAGTTACTTCGCATCAACGATCGGTGGATGTATTGGAAGCGCATCGCCTTTCTTCGTAAATTTAGCTAGTGGAAGAAGAGATTCATAAACGATGTGACTTAGAGTATAGATACGTCAATGACTATCCGGTGATCAGCGTTTATTTGAAACGGCTATTCTTTATCTCCCTTTTGATTTCAACTGCTTCTCTAAACCTTCTGATCAGTCAGGATTTTCCTTGTGATGGTTCATTTTACTTTGTCGCAACTGACGAAGACGGAAGTCGGTTCTATCGGCTTGCCATGAATGAGATTACCCATAGCTTCACATACGAACAGCTACCGTTGGACAACCCTAAAAAGAGACATATCACTTGCCTGGGATACAACGTAAAGGACAAAATGATTTATGGGCTGGACTTCAATTCGTATGAATTGTTGCGTATCAGTAGTGACGGTAAAATTGAAGCATTACCAGTACCTGAAAACCTGGATACTTCCTTTCATTACTATGCAGGGGAAATGACACCAGATGGAAGGAGACTGGTCGTAATAGGTCGGCATCCTGAAAGTGGAATTGACAACCGGATTTATTCGATTAGGGTGAATAATCCGCCTGATTATTATGCCGGATTCTTCTCAGTCGTCTCAGACTTACCTGTTTCCATGTCGGATATCACAGTGGATCCGATCGTGGGTGCAACCTATGGTTTCGATATCAATAATCAGCAAATTGTGGTGACTGACCGAACTGGACTCACGGCCACCAGTACCGTGCGAAGATTCAAAAAGGTAAATGAAGAATTTGGCGCTTTGTTTTTTGACAGGCTTGGTCAAATGTATGGTCTGGGTAGTGCTGCTACCGGGGGGCAACAAAATACCATGTATGAAATTGATAAGTCATTCGGAGCTACCCAAAAACTGGGTGAGGCGATTGGAGGTTTCGATACCGATGGGTGTGGTTGCCCTTATACTGTAGAGGTTTTCAAAAAAGCTGTTCCGCGGAGTAGCACCGGCTGTGAACAAATTGTTCTTGAATATAATATTCTGAACTGGGCTGGTATAGGTCAAGTCAGTACCAGACTGACGGACACCCTTCCCGAGGAATTTAGGATCGTTGATATAACTGCCAAAAACCAGTTTCTAAATGTGCAGAACAGCATCGGTACCAACATCCTCGAGATAAAAGATTGGACACTGGTAATGGGTGAAAATATAGCCCTGGTGACTGTAGAAGTGCATGACGTGGGACCAAATCAACTGAGCAGCCAGGGCAAACTCGATAATCTACCGGCTGCACTGGATTTTGAGATTTTTTCCGACGATCCGCTGACGACTGAAATTGACGATCCAACGATTCTGGTAGTGGTCCCTCCTGAAAGCATCCGTCTCGAAGACTATCAATGGAATTCCTGTGAATCTGATACCACTTTCCTCACCGTACCAGTCAGCGGACAATTTACCTGGTCAGACGGTTCGACAGACCCGGTGTTGAATGTCGTTGACGATGGTTGGTACAGCGTGGAAGTGGTCAATGAGTGCTTCACCTTTACCGATTCGATTTATGTCACCAAAGACTTCCAGGTACTCGAAGTTTCGCTGGGTACTGACAGGGACTATTCTCTGGGGGACGAAGTAGTGCTCGACTTTTCTACCAATGCCAAATCAATCTCATCCATAAAATGGCAAGGTCCAGAATCTGCAAAAATGGCTTGTTATGAGTGCAACCAGGCAGTCTTCACTGCGATCGCTAATGCCACCATTACCTTAACAGTCACTGATGAAAGGGGGTGTTCGGCTAGCGACCAGATACAAATCAAGGTAGATGAAACCCGGCGCATTTTTGTTCCCAATGCCTTCAGTCCGAACAATGACGGGATCAACGACCGCCTGTTTGTGCACGGCAAAGCGGGGGCAGTAAACTCGTTTAAGGTTTATGACCGGTGGGGTGCCCTGGTTTTTGATCAAGAGGGCTTATCCATGACCGATTCTGGTGATGGTTGGGACGGCAGTTATCAGGGTAACAAGGTAGCTCCGGGAGTTTATCTTTGGACGGCCAAGATTCTCTTTGCTGATGGTGCTACGGATCAACTTACAGGTCAAATTCTTGTCTTCTACTAGGGTTCGTATGATGATCTGGTACGGAAATGGATTTCTCACCCACCAAAGCGTTTTGTTATCTAGCATTATTACCCACTAAGTTTGGGTAAGGTAATCCAGTGAATACCTTTTTGACTGGAGAATGTCGACTTACATGGTTAACGGTGACGATCAACATATCTTGCCTATGTTCATTTACAATCCTGGATATTAAGGGACATTCCGATTTATTGGTGGAGAATTTCTTTCTGACTGAAGAGGATTTTTTCCTGTCTTGATGGACATCATGGAATCTGTGTCTTGATTTTGATATCTTGAAATTCAGCAACAATCTGGCAACTATGAATTCTTTGGGTAGAATTTCTTGTATGGTGCTGTTGGCGATACTGACTGCAGCTTGTTCGTCAACAAAGAGTACCACTTCGCCACAAGCTGGGGCATCAAGAGCACCCCTGGATCTGACTGATATGCTTAGAAGTCTGGGTGGAATTCAGGTGTATGGTGATGGCGCATCAGCCGAAATTACGATTCGTGGACATGAGAGCCTGCAAGGATCAAACGAGCCACTTTTTCTCTTGAATGGAACACCGATCGTCGGTGGGTACTCAAGCATCTATCCAACGGTTGACCCTGAAAACATAAAGAGAATAGATGTGATCCGGGGAGGACCTAAATCCGCATTGTTTGGCAGCCGGGGCGCAAATGGAATTATTGACATTATTTTAAAAGAATGATTCAGAGCAAGTCCAAAACAAACGATATGACAAATCGAATCCTACTTACAATTGGCATGACGGTATCCATTGTGGTTTTTGGTTGGAGCCAGACCGTCTTTCATAATGTTACGGTAATTACGATGCAAGGTCAAGAATCGATATCGGGACAGTCAGTGATCATCGAGGATGGGATCATTCGGGATATTACTCCTGCGGATACCTATACTCCAGCTGCTGGGACGACTGTGATAGACTGCTCCGGAAAATATCTGGCTCCGGGATGGGCTGAAATGCATGCTCACATTCCAACTCCGTCCGATGGCGATGACGCAAATGTCAGAGAAACCTTATTCCTCTATCTGGCAAATGGAATCACTACAATTCGAGGTATGCTGGGAGATCCTTACCACTTGGAATTGAAGAAGAAAGTTGAAGCAGAGGAATTTCCAAGCCCAAGAATCTACACATCCAGTCCTTCCCTGAATGGAAACTCTATAGCAACCATGGAAGAGGCCCGGCAAAAGGTGACTCAATACGAAGCTGACGGCTACGATTTCCTAAAAGTACATCCGGGAATAAAACGGGAGGTCTTTGATGAAATGGTCAGGACCGCAAACGAAGTCGGAATCAGATTTTCCGGACATGTACCTGCTGACGTAGGGATACGACATGCCATAGCATCAAAATACGCGAGCATTGACCATCTTGACGGATACGTGGAAGGTATCGCTGCGGAAGAGCGGCGAAATGAGGGTGGCTTTTTTGGAGTGCTACTTCATGATGAATTGGATGAATCACTAATTGAAGAGTTGGTATCGACAACTAAAGAAGCCGGCATTGCCATCGTTCCAACGCAGACTCTGATGACACGGTGGCTTGCTCCGGGGTCGGCAGAAGCCATGGTTAATGAACCAGAGATGAAATATATTCCCGGTTCCTTAAGGTATACCTGGAGACAAAGCAAGGAACGCATGCTTGACAACCTTGATGTTCCTTATGACGGCTATCAAAAGTTTATCGAGGTAAGAGAATCCATTCTCAAACATATGCTCGACGCAGGGGTTGTGATTCTGCTAGGGTCCGATGCCCCTCAGGTAGCCAACGTACCCGGATTTTCCATTCATCATGAGATGCAGGATATGATTGATGCTGGTTTAACCCCGTACGAAGTACTTCATTCTGGCACAGTGGCCGTGGCAAATTTCTTTGACCGGTCCGATTTCGGGACGATCGCGAAGGGAAAAATTGCCGACCTCGTCTTGTTGTCATCAAATCCACTTGATGACATTGGTAATGCACAAGAAATTGATGGAGTCATGTACAGGGGAAACTGGATCTCAAAGCAGGTGATTGATTCAAAACTCAGTGAAATAGCACTTAAAAATGAATAGAGTCATTCCCAGGCGCCGTTTTCTCAAAGATGCCACCGTTTCCGGTCTGGCAGCAAGTACTTTTCCCTTGATCAAGTCTTCCAGACAAACTACCAGATCTTTGGTTCTCATTGGAAGTGGATGGTGGGGAGGAAATATTCTTCGGGAAGCGGTGCAGGCAGGAAACATTCGAGTAGTAGGTATCTGTGATGTAGATCAATCAGCTCTACAGAGTACTGCAGAGGCAGTACAGGATTGGACCGGAGAGCGCCCTAAATGGTATACCGACTACCGGGAATGCCTTCAACAGACTCAACCTGATATAGCAATTATCGCTACCCCTGATCATTGGCATGCTCTGCCTACCATCGCGGCAATCGAGCAAGGGGCCCATGTATATATTGAAAAACCCATTAGTCATACTATAGATGAGGGTAAAGCGATCCTGAGAGCCGCTCGCGAAAGGAAACGAGTGGTACAGGTAGGCACCCATCGACGAGTCTCCCCTCACAATATTGAGGCGATGAAATTTCTTCGTGACGGAAAAGCGGGAAAAGTAGCAAGTGTCAAGTGTTTCGTCAATTACGGTCAGGGTGCGGGAGAAATAGTTGAGGACGCTGAACCACCTGATGGGTTAGACTGGGACATGTGGTTAGGGCCGGCTCCCTCCCGTCCTTACAATCAGAGAATACATCCCCGGGGTTTTCGCCAGTTTTTAGATTTCGCCAACGGGACCATCGGGGATTGGGGAATCCATTGGTTTGATCAAGTGCTTTGGTGGACAGAGGAAAGATTCCCAACCAGCATCTATAGTTCGGGTGGAAGATTTGTGAAATCTGACAATACCGATGCCCCGGATACCCAGCAAGCAATTTTCACGTTTGAAGAATTTACACTGACTTGGGAACACAAGCTATGCACCCCCAACGCGAATGAAAGCGCTAATGTTGGTTCTTATTTTTACGGAACTGAAGGTACCCTTCACATCGGATGGCGGGATGGGGCCACGTTCTATCCCAAACAGAAAAGTCAGAGCAACATCCACTTTGCCCCCAGATTAAACGAGCCTGATCACCAGAATATCAAAGAACTCTGGAGTGATTTCATTCAAGCTGTTGAGCAAGGGTCTAACCCTGTCTGTGACATTGAACATGGCTACCTGGCCACCAATATGAGTTTATTGGCAATGATTTCTTATCACACTGGCCGTCAAATCAACTGGGATGGAGATCAGATCATAGGTGATGATCAGGCAAGTGCTCTCATGCGCCGTCCTTATCGTCAGCCCTGGATTTATCCGGATTGATCACCGGCCTGTGAGTGAACCCGTCATTTCTTAACTTTGTGCCGCATTTGTGGAGAAATTGACATCGCAATGAAAAGAATTGCCTTTATAAGTCTAATAGCTGTGCTTTTTTCGTGCCAGCAAAACAAGGATTATCAGCAAGCAATTGATAATCCGGAATATCTACACCGGGCCCTTTCAAAACTGACAGATATCATAGTATATGATATCTTTTCACCCCCGGTAGCCAGCCGGAATTATGCCTATCCGAGTATTGCCGCCTACGAGGTGATCAGGCAGGCATACCCTGACCATCCCAGTTTAGCTGGGCAATTGCACGAGTTGAATCCAATTCCATCCCCTCCGGAAAATGTTGAAATCGCCTACCCTGTCGCAGCCTTTCATGCTTTCACAACAGTAGGAAAGGCCTTGATATTCTCCGAGGAGCGTATGGACGAATTCATGATGGAACATCAACAAGAATTCCGTGATCTTGGGGTGCCGAAAAGAGTACTGAATCAATCATTGGCTTACGGAGAAACAGTTGCCAGCCACATCCTTCAATGGGCTGGAGGTGACAACTATAAGCAATCTCGGACCTTTCCCAAATTCGAAATCAGGGATGAACCCGGGCGCTGGCAGCCCACTCCACCGGATTATATGGAAGGCATCGAACCACACTGGCGTGAAATGCGAACATTTGTGATTGATTCTGCTCAGCAGTTTACCCCTGCCCTTCCAACAGAATATGATATGGATCAAAACTCCACTTTTTATAAAGAGGTGGTGGAAGTTTATGAGACCGTTAACAACCTTGATGAGGAACAAACTGAGATCGCCAAATTTTGGGATTGCAATCCTTATGTATCTCATCATAAGGGGCATGTGATGTTTGCCACCAAAAAGATCACTCCCGGCGGACATTGGATGGGAATCGCCCAGCTAGCCGCCAAGAAGGATAGCGCTGATTTTCTGAAGTCGGCAAAGACCTACGCGTTGACCTCCATCGCTTTATTCGATGCTTTCGTCATCTGCTGGGACGAAAAGTATCGGAGCAACCTTATCAGACCCGAAACGGTGATTAATCAGCACATTGATGAGGACTGGTTGCCTCTCTTGCAGACACCTCCATTCCCGGAATACACAAGTGGCCACAGCGTGATTTCTTCTGCTGCTGCTATCATGCTCACCAGTATTTATGGAGATGATTTTGCATTCGACGATACGGTAGAAGTACCTTACGGTTTGCCAGTCAGGTCATTTGATTCCTTCCTGGATGCATCTTCAGAGGCCGCTATCAGCCGCCTGTATGGTGGCATTCATTATATGCCAGCAATTGACAATGGCGTTGCCCAGGGGCAAGAAATGGGGAGATTCATAGTCGAAAAACTTAATCTAAACTAAGCGCTACCTGTTGCAGCCCGATCAGTGGCTTTCTTGAAAAAGTAAAGGGCTACCAGGATAATCGTAATGGGTACGAGAGAAAGGTAGAATGCCTGCTGGCCTCCTACAATTTCAAAGAGATTGCCAGTGATGATGGACCCGGTAGTGCCTCCCAATGCCGAAAAGACTACAATTAATCCTGACATTGGAGCATGTTTTTCGATTGGTAAAGCTGAAAGAATTACGGAATTGATGGCCGGATATATTGGCGCCAGGCAAAGGCCGATCAATGGGAATATGTACGCAGCCAAGGGAGCATTCGTCCAACTCGTTATGCCTTCCACAGTTGCATTGGAAGCAAGAGGAATGCTGAATACAACCAGCACAGCGGAAAGGAGGAGGCAAATACTCAACATTGGTAGCCATGGGACTTTCCGCAGGATAAACCCGGCTGCAAAACGGCCAACGGCAGTGGAGGCAGCAAGAATACTGGCCATTTGAATACTTAACGTGGTTGGGAGATTGAGAATTCTGCTGTTGAAAGTAGGTAACCAGGTCATTATACCTTGCTCTATCAATACATAAAGGAAAGCACTGATCACAAAAAGTAGGACCATGGGCTTCCAGACTAATCGCACCATATCTAAGAACTCATCCGAAAATGATTTGGAGGATTCCTTCACTACTTTCGATTCATCGAGAGGAGTGGTCCATAAAAGAAGAAAAGCCAGGAAGGTCATTCCTGCCAGCAGGTAGTAAACCTTCAACCAGCTTGTAGATCTTAGATCGGAATCCTCGACATAGAGGGTAAAAATGAAATAGCCGGAAAGTACACCAATCATAAAGAATGACTCCAGAAAGTTCATCAAACTGACGTGTTCCTTCTTGTCTTTGGTAATAATACCTAACGTGGCAAAGGCAGAGACCTTAATCAGAGCGAACGAGATCCCAGTGGCAGCAAAGAGAAGTTTAGTCATCCAAAATGATGGCATCACCGGCATGAATAGACAAACTCCTCCGATGAACGCCAAACCTATCAGCATGGATCGTTTATATCCGATCCTGGCGATATAAGATGCGATCAGAAAGGATGTGATGGCAATACTTAAGTCCTTAAATGCCTCCAGGACACTGGCTGAAGATTCACTGATACCGTAGTTATTCTGCACCTGCAGAATCACAGTGCCTACACTGTTGAGCAGGATAGCGAAAACAAAATAATTGATGAATATTGAAAGCTTGATTCTCCAATTGGTCATAGGTATGTTTCCAGTCTGGGTTCAGAAATTTTCAGGGTGGGCTAAAAATAGAGAATTTGTGAAGGAGGCTTTGATATATTCGCAGAAAAGGGCTTAAGGCGAATGGACTTTATTTCAACCCCGGATATTGTTTATGGAAGGCTCTTCGAAGAGGTACAACTTTCCGGCATCTTTGAGGATTCAAAGACCTTCGTAGATTGCATTCCTCTTCGCGATCCTGCCCAGATAATGGCAGCATACGAGCGCGAACGATCATTACCCGGTTTCGATTTACAGACTTTTGTTCGGCGTTTTTTTGAAGTACCCGGAACAAGCCAGGATGCCTACCAGTCTGACCGGACAAAATCAGCATCGGAGCACATCAAAGCTCTATGGGATAACCTACTCCGCGACCAAGATGAAGTACAAAAGGGGAGCTCCTTGATTCCACTGCCCAAGCCTTACATCGTACCAGGTGGCAGATTTCGCGAAATCTACTATTGGGACTCTTATTTCACAATGTTGGGTTTGGCCAGGTCAGGCCGATGGAAAGTCGTGGAGTCGATGATTGAAAACTTCTCTTATCTAATCCGTGAATTTGGACATATTCCAAATGGAAACAGAACCTACTTTCTAAGCAGATCCCAACCTCCATTTTTTGCATTGATGGTGCAACTACTCGCTGATGAAAGGGGTCCAAAAATCCTGCTACGATACCTGTCAGTGCTAGAAAAAGAATACGCCTTTTGGATGAATGGTTCGCATAAGCTGAACCCGAATATGCGGGTGTACAGGAGAGTCGTTCAGGTACCGGACGGATCGGTCATGAATCGCTACTTTGATGATCTTCCAATTCCTAGACAAGAAAGCTTTCAGGAAGATTATCTGCTTCAAAAAAGAGCGGGGAGTGATCCGATCGAACTTTATCGCAATCTGAGAGCAGCCTGTGAATCAGGTTGGGACTTCAGCAGTAGATGGTTTGCTGATGAGAGTGACCTATCCTCCATTCGAACAACTGAACTAGTACCGATTGATCTAAATGTATTGCTTTACATCCTTGAAGAAACATTGAAAGAGGCATACGAGGCGAAGGGGGATCACGACCTGTCCGATCAAATGACGGAAAGAAGTCAGATTCGAAGAATGAGTATCAACCACTATTGCTGGAATGATCGCGTTAATTATTACACAGACTATGACTTCGTTCTTGAAGAACCGGCAAAAAGCATTCATGCCGCTGGAATCTTCCCTCTTTTTGCTGGATTAGCTGATGAAATCCAAGCCAGGCATTGTATACAAATGATTGAAGAAAAACTTCTGGCGGCGGGAGGAGTCCGCACCACAACCATTCACTCCGGCCAGCAGTGGGACGCACCGAATGGATGGGCCCCATTGCAATGGATTACGGTGAAAGCATTGGAGCGATACGGCGCGCGTGATCTGGCAACTAAAGTAAAAGATCGTTGGCTACATCTCAATGAAAGAGTATTTAAGTCTACCGGGAAAATGTTGGAGAAATACAATGTAGATGATGTCTCTTTAGAGGCAGGCGGTGGAGAGTACCCTGTTCAGGATGGGTTTGGATGGACCAATGGGGTATTTCTGAGTTTGAAAGAATAGAAAAATCATTTTTTTTTGGAGCCGACCCAACCTCCGGCTTGTTTTGAACGTGTATGCTCTCGAAACCTTTCGGGCGAGCTACATTTTAAGCTTAGTAAAATTTGTATTCTATGGCTGGATTCTCCAATTTCAGTCTGGACCCCTATGAAGGTGTCTGGACGACCCGAGAGGCATCCCATCTGCTTCGTCGAACAATGTATTCTCCTTCAAAGGATGACATTGCGGATGCAGCGGCAGAGGGATTAGACAACATTGTTTCCAGATTACTTCAAGGTAATTTGCTTCCGGACCTTCCTGTCAATTTTTATTATGATGGGGATCCCTTCACTCCCATTGGCGAGAGTTGGGTGAACAAACCCATGCCCCGGGCTGACAACACCAATCAGATCCGGCGAGCCCGGGTAAGGTCAATTTCTGCTTGGACGATGGGATTGGCTTTAGAGGAAGGAGTCTCAATTCGTGAAAAAATGACCCTGTTCTGGCATAATCACTTTGTCACAGGTGACGAGCGCGATCCCAACTTCATTCATAAAAACATCACCCTCTACCGGCAGAATTTCCTGGGGAACTTCCGTGAGCTCACCAAGCAAACCACGATTGACCCGTCTATGTTACGTTACCTCAATGGCAACCAAAACACACGATTCAAACCAAACGAGAATTATGCCAGAGAGCTTCTCGAGCTCTTTACTATTGGCAAAGGTCCAACTGTCGGTGAAGGGGATTACACGAACTATACCGAACATGACGTGGCCGAGATTGCCAAAGTGCTTACCGGATGGCGAGACAAGGGCTATCTGTACCGGGAGGGAGGCGAACTACCAGGATCTTTCTTCACTTCATGGAGGCATGACACGACCACTAAGAAATTGAGTCGCCGGTTTGGTGAAATCGAAATTCCCAACATGGGGGAACAAGAGTATAGCCACCTTATTGACATCATTTTCGAGCAAGAGGAAGTGTCCAGATTCATAGCACGGAAGATCTACCGGTGGTTTGTGTACTATGATATTGACGACGTGATTGAGAAAAACGTCATATATCCCATGTCGGAAATCCTTCGTGAAAATGACTATGAAATGTATCCCATGGTGGAGGCACTTCTGAAGAGTCAGCACTTCTACGATAGCTACGCGATTGGTAGCCTCATCAAGAATCCCCTGGATTTCTTAGTGGGTACAATAAAGCAGCTAGAGATTGACTTAGGCACGGACATGCGAAGAAAATATCAGTTGTGGTTGCGTATAGGCAATCTCTCGGAACTATTGCAAATGTCCTATTTCACACCGCCCAATGTTGCTGGGTGGAAAGCCTACTATCAAGAACCCCTTTACTATCGCACCTGGATTAATTCAACCACCCTTAGTCTCCGATTTCAGCTGACTAATTTACTTATCAATGGAGTAGAAGCTGAAGACATCCGGATTGGAGCGGATGTGCTGGGAATGATAGAAAAAATTGAAGGAGCCGATGATCCCATAGTCCTAATAGATCAACTGGCTGCGTTAGTTTTACCCGAAGAGATCACTGATGATCAGAAATCCTATTTAAAGTCGATCCTACTACCAGGCTTGCCAGACTACGAATGGACCGTTGAATACAATGAGTATTTGGCAAATCCGAACAATCGTGAACTGAAGACTGCGGTAGAAAACCGCCTACGGGGAATGATTGCCGGAATGATGAGTCTGCCTGAGTATCAATTAAGTTAATCACTGAAATCAACAAATGATGAAAAGAAGATCATTCTTGAGGTCGGGATCGATCCTTTCACTACCACTAGCATTAAACGGTGTAAAAGTAGGCGTGTTTTCCCAAACGATTTTTGAGGAAATAATTGATCCAAACAACGACCGGGTATTTGTCCTCATCCAACAAAATGGAGGGAATGACGGGTTGAATACAATCATACCCATTGACCAATACGACAATCTTGCTAATGCCCGGAGTGACATTCTCATCCCCGAGAATCGTATCATAAAGCTGACAGAACAAACAGGACTGCATCCGGTAATGACAGGTGTTAAGGAGCTGTATGATCAGGGCATGCTCAATATTATCCAAAGTGTAGGATACCCAAATCAAAATCGATCCCACTTTCGATCGACTGATATCTGGAATACCGGTTCGGCAGCACAGGAAGTACTGGCCACGGGATGGATTGGACGTTACCTCGACTCCATCCATTCAGGTTTTCCGGAAGATTACCCTAACAGCGACTTTCCTCATCCGGTGGCAATCACACTCGGTCCCACGGTTTCCGAAACCTGTCAAGGGATCGCAGCCAACTTCTCCCTGGCTATTAATGATCCGACTTCTCTGTCAATGATACCAGGCACAGAGGGGCAAGAACTACCCGATAACCCCTATGGACGTGAATTGACTTTCCTGCGTCAAATTCTATCGCAAACGAATGAATATGCAGAAATACTGAGCGGTGTGGCAGAAATGGGGACCAATCTATCACCTCTTTATCCAGAACAAGGAGTAAATCGCCTGGCTGACCAGTTACGTACGGTGGCTCAATTGATATCAGGAGGTCTGCAGACGAGAATCTATATAGTAAACATCAACGGCTTTGACACCCATGCCAATCAAACATCTGCTAGCAACTCTACGGTAGGAATACATGCAAATCTACTTACAGATCTATCGCAGGCTGTTCACGCTTTTATGGATGATCTGCAGAGACAGGGATTGGATCAAAGAGTGATTGCCGCGACCAGGTCAGAATTTGGTCGCAAAATTGTGAGCAACGGAAGCTTTGGTACCGATCACGG
Source organism: Lewinellaceae bacterium (assembly GCA_024644235.1). Lineage (GTDB taxonomy): Bacteria > Bacteroidota > Bacteroidia > Chitinophagales > Saprospiraceae > JAHELJ01. The sequence continues at coordinate 57,087 of JAHELJ010000018.1, read as the reverse complement.
AAACGCTGCACCCCTACTTGTTTTCGGATCATGTGTCAATCCAGGAATGTATGGCGAAAATCCAACCATTGGCAGCAATGTAGATCCATCCGAGGGCGTGGAAATGAAAGTCGATTTTCGAAATGTATTTGGAAGTATTCTAATCGATTGGTTGGGAGCTTCTGAAACAACCGTACAAAGTATATTTTCTAATGTTTTTACAAAGCTACCCATCGTCACCGCTTGCAGTACTACCCCAACAACTGAACTTCCAGTAGAAACTGCAGTTTCAGTCAGAGCTTTCCCAAATCCATTCCTGGATAATCTTACCGTTCAATTCAAAACACCTGGAGGTCCAGCACAGATCAACCTTATAGACGCCTCTGGGCAGCGGGTTGCCGTGCTGGCCGATGAAAACTATGCACCAGGAGAATATACTATCGAATACAAGGTGCCCGATATACCACCTGGAACCTACTATTATCAGTTCGTAAATGGTGATTTTTCAAAAACCCAATCTTTGTTGCATTTTTAGTAGATATTTAGTTTGTATTGAGAAAAGGCCATCGGTTTCGCTGGCCTTTTTTTGTTTGAGGATGTTTAAAAGGTAAAGGCACGACCTCCTCAGATCGTGCCCTATTGTAAAGCAAATATTTTCAGTTATAAATCCAGGCAGTAAGGTTGGGTAGATATTCTACTCGTTGATATAACCCTTGCCCTCAACGTAACCGGTTTCATTGTTAATTTCTTCCTGTGTCTTGTATTTTAAACCAGCCAAGAAATCATTGTAGGTATAGTCAGGCATTAAACCAATATCCTTGGCCTCGATGCTATTAACTTGGAAATAGCCATTTCGACCACGATAAAGACTGTAATTAACATTGACATCTTCATTTGCATTGAGATCTTGCAAAATGGATTCTAAATCCTTTAGATTCAGATTCACCCTGAGAACGGTTTGGTTTCGCCTTGTAAGACTAGTCGCTGGAATGAAATATTCCTGAAATCGTTCGGATAGTATGTGCATAAGATCATCAACGCGAATATTGTTGGTAGGTGGCGGAGGTGGTGGTGGCGTCCATTCGATGAATTCAATTTTACCCTCACCAGGATATTTGACGACATCTCCAGGATTCATGACCTGTTTTTGTCCGTCCGCCTTTACGCCAAATTCCACTTGGCCATTCATATTCTCTGCTTCGGAATACCGACCTTCTACTTTATAGCGAAATCTCGTGCCCAGCACATCGATCGAAGTTAGCTCCGTTTCCACTCTGAAGGGTTTATCCGGATCATATTCGACATTGAAGATGGCCTCACCGGTCAGGTACACCAGTCTGGCAGTATCTTCCAAGAAGCGGGCGTCTTTCAGGTAGCGGATGCTCGAACCTGCTTCTAATGTGGCGACACTTCCGTCTGGGAGGTTGATCTCACTACTGACATCCGCCATCGGTGTTATAATATAAGGATCCCGAGGCCAGAAGAAGTATAGCGCGGCACCAACGAGCACCAGGAAGGAGGCAGCAATACTCAGACGCCGCCACAAAGGCACTCTTTTCGCCTCGCCTTCTTCATCCTCCTCTTCTTCCTCGGCTATGCCAGCTTCTTCAGCAATAGCCTGCCAGGCTTCATCCAGATTGGCTTGTTTATGTTCTTTGAGACCATCGGCCAGGTCCCAAATCTTCTGATAATCATTGAATAGGTCCTGATCAAAGGCTGGATCGTTCAGGATGTCTTTCTCCAGTGGCTCGGACCGGACAGACCTACCTGATACGATAAAATCCAATATTTTATCCTCTAATCTTGACATTTTGCTACGAACTTACACTCTTAAGACGGCTGGCGAAACAGTTGCCGCAAGATTGTAAGACATTATTTTCTTCATTTAATACCATCAAATTTTGTCCTTCAGTAGTTCTCTTAACCTTATCAATGCATTCTTCATGTTATATTCCACAGTACGCTTGGAAATCTTCATATAGTCAGCAATCTCCTCATATGTCAGGCCTTCCTGCTTGTTGAGCAGGAATATTTCTCTTGTCTTGGGCTTGAGCTGATCCACTGCCCACGAAATCCTCTCAGTAACAGCCATGCCTCCATCATCAGCAACAGAGATTTCCGTTACCTGCTCCATTTGCTCCGTGTAAGCTTCTGAATGGGTAGTAAAGTTCTTTCGTGCCCGGAAGTGGTCTATAAGGGTATTGCGAGCAGACTGAAACAGATAGCTCTTTGCGGAAGTCGTAAATGAGATGTCCTCTCTTTTTTCCCAAAGTTTGACGAAAGTTTTCTGAGCAATCTCCTGACTTAGTTCCCAATCACGAGTCTGAGAATTGAGGTAATTGCAGATGAGATTATAATACTCATCAAACAATTTACGATAGCTCTTGGTATCCAGTCCTACTTTGGTCAATTCACCCGTTTGTTAACTCCCTAATTGTCAGATCTTTAGAAGGATTCGATCAACGTGGAGTCGAAGATAATAAGTATCTGACAATATTTTTCACATTCAAGTCAGCAAATACGATACCAAACGTATGAGTATAGCTAAGCCATCGTTTGAGTCCATTCCTCCCTGACGAGGGCAATGAATTCGGGGCTTCCGGGCCAGGTTGTCTGCAAGTGATGAAACACATCAACTTCTCCTTCTGCAATAGTCTCCGGCAAGAAATAGAGTCGCCCAGTACGTCGGATCAGGAAGTCAGCAACAGTGGCGACCATCTCATTTGTAATGCAATATTGAAGCTCGGCACGAAGTAATTGCTTTACCGGAATGGAGTTCCGGGAGACTTCATTCAGAATATGTTCGGCATTTGTGCCGTAATTCTGTAATAAGTAATCCACATATATAGGTGGCAAGTGCTTTGCTTCCACCCAGGAGGCAAGTTTGTCTCTGAATTGATTGACCTTTTCAGTATTGCCAAGAGGATCGGGTGTGAGTGGTATTTCTCTGGTCTTGCATGATTCGGATTTCGTACCAAGTTTCTCGACTACCAAATCCACTACCCTTTCGGCCATTTTCCGGTAGCCGGTCAATTTTCCCCCTGCAATGGAGACAAGACCATTTGGTGCGGTGAATATTTCATCCTTTCGCGAAATCTCTGATGCAGATTTTCCATCTTCATAGATCAAAGGTCTGATTCCAGCCCAGCTTGACAGCACATCTTTCATTTCAAGCTCTACAGACGGAAATGTTCGATTAACAGCGGTCAGCAAATAATCTGTATCGCCCTCACTTACTTCGATTGAATCTTTATCCCCCTCATAATACGTGTCGGTGGTGCCGATATAAGTCACTGATAGCCGGGGAATGCAAAAAATCATTCTTTTGTCTCTTGGCACGTCAAAATAGATCGCCTGACGAACAGGCAACTTTGCATGTGGAACCACTAGATGTACACCTTTAGTGAGATAGAGCCTTTTACCCTTGATCGGTCCGTTCCACGACCGAATATCATCCACCCAGGGACCGGTGGCATTTACCACAATTTCAGCCTTGATGTTTAATTCTTTACCAGTCAATTGATCAGTGCACTTGACGCCGATGATCTTACCATCCTTCTCGATTGCTTCATTTCCTCTTACATAATTTACCAGGAGGGCCCCATGGAGATAAGCGGTTTTGATCACCTCGATCGTTAACCGGGCATCGTCCGTTCGGTATTCGGCATATAAACTTCCCCCTAGCAGGCGATCCTCTGGAAGTAAAGGTTCTATGTCCAGAGTTTCTTCCTTATCAAGCATTTTTCGCTTGTCATCCGACTCCACATCTGCGAGAAAGTCATAAATATAAAGACCGATGGAGGTCATTATCCTACCCATAGATCCGCCTTCGATGAGAGGGAGCAGCATTTTTTCAGGCACTACCAGGTGAGGAGCTAAGTTGTGTAGCACTGCCCTCTCCTGCCCCACCTCCTTTACCAGGCCAAACTCAAACTGTTTGAGATACCTTAGTCCACCATGGATCAGCTTGGTGGATTTGCCGCTGGTACCAGATGCAAAATCATCCTTCTCTATCAAAGCAACCGACAGACCTCGTGCTGCAGCATCTAGAGCAATCCCCGCCCCGGTGATGCCACCTCCAATAACCAGTAAATCGAAAGTATTGGCCTCCAACTGTGAGAGAAACTGAGCCCTGTTGAGATTAGAAAAATCTAGCCGTTCTCCCATTTCTGTGCTCTTGAGACGGCCTTCTTCCATCCGTCATAATACTTATTCCTGAGGGATGAGTCCATTTCGGGATTGAAGGAGCGATCAACTTTTCTGACCTTACTTACCTGTTCATCTGACCAAAAGCCAGTAGCCAGACCTGCCAGAAAAGCAGCCCCCATCGCAGTGGTCTCGGTGATCACCGGACGTTCTACGGGAACATTCAGGATATCCGCCTGAAACTGCATTAGGTAGTTGTTGGAGGTGGCGCCGCCATCTACATTCAGACGATCGAGTTGGATCCCACTATCTTGTTGCATCGCTTCCAAAATATCTCTGGTCTGGTATGCCAAAGAATGCAAAGTGGCTTGGGTAATTTCGGCCCGGCCTGTGTCCCTGGTAAGACCGAAGATTGCCCCACGTGCATACATATCCCAATATGGTGCACCTAACCCGGCGAATGCAGGCACGACATATACCCCATGTTGATCGATGGCCTCCAGTGCCAACCGTTCGGAATCCGCCGCTTGCTCGATAATCTTTAATCCATCTCTAAGCCACTGAATTGCTGCCCCCGCAATGAAGACGCTCCCCTCCAGCGCGTAGAAGACTTTGTCATCTTTCCCCCAGGCAATAGTTGTGAGCAGACCGTTTTCAGATTTGGAAGGGTTTTCCCCAGTTTGCATGAGCATAAAGCATCCAGTTCCGTATGTATTTTTTGCCATACCCGGCTCGATACATTGTTGGCCAAAAAGGGCTGCTTGCTGATCACCGGCTACACCAGCGATCGGAATGGAACGTCCTTCCATCTGATAGTGGCCATAAACATAAGAGGAAGGCTTTACCTCTGGCAACATGCTCATTGGAATCCTAAAATTCTGACAAAGATTCTGGTCCCAATCCAGATTATTAATATTATAGATCATGGTTCTGGAAGCATTGGAGTAATCTGTGACAAATGCCTCTCCTCCCGTCATGTTCCAAATAAGCCAAGTGTCGATCGTCCCACATATTAATTTTCCATCTTCAGCCTTTTCCCGTGCTCCTTCCACCTGATTCAATATCCACATGATTTTCGTTGCGGAGAAATAAGAATCAACGACCAGGCCTGTGTTCTCACGAACAGCCTTGTCCCACCCCTGTTTTTTGATATCCTCGCAAATTGGTGCTGTCCGTTTATCCTGCCAAACGATCGCATTGTAAATGGGATCGCCACTGTCCTTGTCCCAAACGACTGTGGTTTCTCTTTGGTTAGTGATACCAATGGAGGTAATATCGTGAGCCACCACCTGATCTGTGGATATCACTTCCTTTATCATCTTCAACTGCTTCTCTAATATTTCTTTCGGGTCGTGTTCGACCCAACCTGGCTTTGGAAAGATCTGAGTGAATTCTTCTTGAGCTACGTTTACAATTTCACCTCCGTGGTTCACTAAAAGGGCTCTACAACTGGTGGTACCCTGATCAATTGCTAGTACATACTTTCCCATCTCACTTCAATATGTGGACAATTTATTTCTATACGGTCGAAGGAAAGGAAGGTAAGGATTCATCAGAAGGAATCGAATTAAAATTGCTTAAATTTAAACGAAGTAATTACTGAATCATGAAAAGAAGAACTTTTGTAAAAAACTCGGGATTAATGGCGGCCACGACAAGCATGATACCAGCCGCCTGGAATTCAACTTTAAAGAATACGACGCCAAACCCGCTTCGGATAGCACTTGTGGGAACTGGAATCAGAGGAGTCAACTTTTGGGGAAAGAATCTGCAGGAGCAGTATAGTGATGTTCTTACTTTCGCGGCCCTTTGTGATATAAATCCAGGCCGGTTGGAGTTTGCACGAAACCACATCGGAGTGGACTGTCCCGTGTTTACTGACTTTGACAGGATGCTGGAGGAGGTAAAACCAGATCTTTTAATCGTGACAACGGTAGACTCTACACATCATGAGTTTATCATCAAAGGATTGAAGGCCGGGATTAATGTAATTACTGAAAAGCCTCTCACTACCGAAGATTGGAAGTGCCGGGAGATCTTGAAGGCTGAGAAGGAATCCGGCAAGCAAGTGATAGTAGGATTTAATTATCGATGGTCTCCTCATGCAACCCGCTTAAAGGAATTGCTGGAGCAAAAGCGAGTGGGAGATATTAGTTCTGTGGATTTCCACTGGTATCTGAACGTTTACCACGGAGCTTCTTATTTCCGACGATGGCATGGGATCATGGAGCGGGGCGGATCTCTCTGGGTGCACAAGTCCACCCATCATTTTGACCTTCTGAACTGGTGGCTCGATTCTGACCCCATAGAGGTCAGTGCATATGGTGCATTGGAGCATTATGGAGCCAATCATAAATTTCGCGGACCAAATTGCCGGAATTGTGCCTATACAGATGATTGCAAATTCTACTATGATATTACCAAGAGCAACATGTATATGAAGCTATATGTGGAAAATGAGAAGTACGACGGGTATATCCGTGATAATTGCTTATGGAGGTCTGAGATCGACATTTACGACAAAATGTCTGCACAAATAAAATATGCTAACGGAGTAATCGTGAATTACTCTCTTACCACATATTCTCCCTATGAAGGTTGGCGCATTGCATTTAATGGAATGTCGGGAAGAATCGAATCATGGCAGGATATCCCCTGGCGCAAGAAGGAATTGACTGCACAAGCCCAATTACATGCCGCTGAGATGAATCAGTCAGATGCCCAGGAATTTGAGGACTTCGAGGAGATCATGATCATGGATAATTTTGCCGAAGACTACGAAATGGCCCGGGTGGATAAACCACGTGGTGGTCACGGCGGTGGCGACAGAAGGTTGCAAGATAGAATATTCAGAAACCGCGAGGAAGCCGACCCTTTAAAGCATTCTGCTGGCAGCCGCGATGGTGCTATGTCGATTTTAATTGGAATTGCGGCCAGAAAGAGCATCGAAATGAATCGACCGGTGAAAATCTCTGAAGTTACCGACCTAGAACCGATGGCTAAACGTCCCGCCTATTTTACTGGTATTAATTTCTAACTGAAATTTACAGCCTGCTATGAAGAGACGTACCCTTATTGTTGGCATCAGCTTACTGCTTGTTGCCACTCTGATCATCTGTCAAAATCTCAATCCCAAGGATACCGAAATATGGGAACCCGAACCTGAAGTAGTGGTTCCGGGCGTTAGTAGTTCAGATCCGCCATCCGATGCAATTGTCCTTTTTTCCGGGGATGATCTCGATCAGTGGCAGCATAATGATGGAAGACCAGTTGAGTGGGATTTGGAAAATGGAATTGTAGTGGTGAAAAAGGGGACTGGTGATATTAGAACAAAAGAGGCATTTGGCAGTATCCAACTTCATATTGAGTGGCGGACACCACAGGAAATTGAGGGTGAGGGCCAGGGAAGAGGTAACAGCGGCTTGTTCTTGCAGGAAAGATACGAAGTCCAGATCCTGGATAGCTATAACAATCGAACTTATTCCAACGGTCAGGCAGGATCGATATATAAGCAGAGCATACCACTTGCCAACCCAATGAGACCTCCCGGTGAATGGCAGAGCTATGACATTATCTATCACGCACCTTCCTTTGAAGATGAAGGCACCTATGCTCAGCATCCGTATGTAACGGTCTTGCATAATGGTGTACTCATTCAAGATCACGTGAAGATCCTCGGAACCACAGAATTCATCGGACCACCCAAGGTTGCTAAACACGGGAAGTCATCAATCATGCTTCAGGATCACGGAAATCCGGTTGCCTTTCGCAATATCTGGGTGAGGGAACTGGACTAGAAGAATTGCGGACGATTTTCCACTTGGCCTCCAGTGGTTGTGCAATCTACCTGGATCAGAAACCTGCCCCGCAAAATCGTACTTAAGGGGTTATACAGGATACTTGATTTCAAGCGGGGCAAGAAAGGTTTACTGATCTGTCTTTGGCAAGCATGAAAAGAGAATAATCCGTTCGACATACATCTCAAGGTTCGATTCGTCAGAATTCTATCAGAGAAGTATTAAATACTGTACTGATAGAAATCAGTAATCGTAAAATCTCTTAGTTCAGTTTATCCAAAGAAGGTTGAAATCCAAACGGTCAGAGGATCCGTCGCCCGCTCATGGGGCTAAGATACTTTGCTTGGGTTTTCATTCTGAGAAGGTGGGATGGAATGGGTGTTAGTTGAAAAGGGGTAAATGAGCACAAAACTTTCAGTAGAAGCAGAACATGATTCATGACTCAGTGATTTTAATACAGTAGCTTAAACAATAAGTTCAATACCAATTGGAGGAAATTAGTTCGCTTCAATTTGGATAAGGAGACCAAGGCATAAAACTTGCTGACGTATGTCGAGAATGCTTCGACAAAATGGTTGACAGACCAATCTACTGCCGATGATAATCAAGAACATGATTTGATAAATTATGGCATGAATTGTGCCGCAAATGGTATGATCGTCAGTTTTTGACGTGTTTTTGATTCTGTCGGTCGTCTTTCTCTCGAACATCATAGTGTTTCCGGTCTACACGAAACCGTGAATACTATGAGATTACTATTGCTTTTCCTTGGCTTCTTCTTCAATTTGACTCTTAGCAGTCAATCTTGCTTACTCCCGCAATCGATGGATGAACTTAGACCAGACCGGTGCGCCATTCGGCATATTTCGGAATATGAATTGGGAGTTAAGGTCATTCTTGAATTTGAAAAAGAAGGGCGAGTTTTGGCGTCACATGTTCCCAATAAGCAAACAAACGGAATCAGAACCAGACTCAGAGGCATCTTTGAATTACAGTTTGACCACAAAGGGGCTCTAGTGGCAGAGCAGAAAAGATATTTGCAGACCGGAACCCTTCCGGCTGATTGCCATGTATTTGGTTTAGGAGACCAGCAATATCAAAAGTTAGAGGCGAGATTGACCTTCATATCCGAGGAGGATTACAAAAATCTACCATGGCTGGATATCCAAGGTGAAAAGAAATCACCAAAGAGCCTTGATAACCGGATACGGTTTGAGGCCGCGGTGGAAACCGATCCGCAAACCGGTCAACTCAGTGCAATCCACTTATTAAAGTACCAAGAACTAGAAAATGAGGAAGTAGAAGTCATTGAGAAAAAGGCGACGAATCTCATAGAATATGACTCCGCAACAAAGAAGATATATTGGATGCCGCTGATTGAGGCATTTTCGAATACCGTTAGTGGCACATCGCATCTGCTTATGGGCCGAAAAGACAAGAAACTGGACAAATTTGCGCCTTCTAGACTTCTTCGCTTTGCCACTTTCGATTCACTCGGAACGGAAATAAATCATCATGATCTAATCTTTGATTACCCCATGGAATTGGTCCATGTCTTTGAAAACAACAGCGACCTTTCGATCGGTCTTGAAAATGTAATTTTGATGTTTCGACACCGTGATGTGGAAGCAGAAATCAATCCAAAAGTTGACAAACAGGCCCTCTATTTTTTTGTTTTTGATTCTTCCGGCAAATTACTGAGCAACGGAGTTGCCAAGCATGATGAGCCTATGGCTGTATTCCAACCCATACACTATGATTGGTTGGAAAATGGAATCACCTGGTGGCACAAGCATGAAGATAAGATATCGGTCTCGCACCTGACTTATACAGGACAATACACTGTTAGAGATGCCTTAGCCGGGGTCCCCAACCTGGAGGCTTTGATTCAACAACGAAGTGATCATCATAAGCCAATCACCCTTAAGTTGCAGCATAATCCTCTTCAGACTAGTGCTGGGCATTGGTTCTATACTTTCAAAGTGCAGGAAGACATTAGCATTGGTCACCAGAACGATAACTACAGAGGTAGAGCAACACCTTTTCTCACTCACGGCGTGCTCCTCTACTCGTTAGATAACCATGGGCAGCCAATGGCAAGCGTATACTATCAACGGCCTAAAGATGCTGCCCCTCAGGCCTCCATCGATCTAAGCAAAATCTCTCATAACAATTTTGGCATCTCTTTTTACTTCAACGAGACTACTTCAAGTGGAACTCATCCCATATTGGTCAATGTAGATGAGAAAATCCGTGTGATCGATGCGAATGAAGCACGGCCGGTTTCCCGACAGATCTACTATGACCCTTCTGTTCCCTTAGCTGCCTTTTTTGCTAAAGTGCCTGATCAGAGAAATCCAGGGCAATACTTTAGCACCATAGAAGTACTGAGAATAGAAGAAGCTCTAATCGATATGTCAGGACTTGAACCAGCTTTTCGAAAGTAGTAAGATCAACGATACTTTCGCCAACCACCAAGGAGTGCACCACCAACTATCAGTGAGAGCACATTGAAACCTCCGACGATCCAGGATAATCCATAAGGATTCTGAGCAAACATGTCATTGGTCATTCGGCTTAGAAACACGAAACTGAAGCCAATTAGCAAACCAATTCCAGCTCCTTCGACAGCAGAGCTCACATTCAACCGAGTAAAGAGCCAGGCAAGTGCATAAAGTGGAACCACAGTAGCAATCACGTTAGTGATCCACACCGAAGCCCCTGGTGGATTGGCTTCGATCACCGCAGGATCCAATCCCTCCAAGCTCATCCACTGGTCTCCGAATATAGGACCATACCAAGCAAAGCCTAAAACAGAAAGGAGAACGACTCCTACCCATACCGCCACATGGTTGATTTTAAGTTCTTTCATTTCGTTTGTTTTGTTAGCACTCTTAATTTATGAAAATCACCAGGTCCGTAAAAACTCTAGTTGACTTCGAAGGTCTCTTCATCTTTTCCGATCCCTTTGAAGCGAATTGATTGGATCGCCTGTGGAAGGCCTGATTCAAGCTGAATCACACCATCTGAGGTAATCTCAAAACCTCCAAATCCAGCCAGCACCGCTTGCAACATTCCTCCCGCACCTGTTGCGAAGTAAGGGTTTGTACCTCCCGCTGTCTCGGCAATCACTCCAAAAGGAGGCACCTCATTAGGTTGATAGCTCTTGTTAAAAATATTATAGGCTTTTTCAATATTTCCGAGCCGGCTATGCAGAGTAGACAATACGGAAAAACCCATTGCCGGTCCGAGCGGAGACATTCGTGGTTCATAGTAATTTAGATCTTTCTCGATTTGTTCTCTTTCGGTAATTAAGCCTATCGGATAAGCCAAAAGGTTAACATCCGCCTGCTTAATTTCCACGCCGTCGTAGGTTCGGTTCTCTCTGGTGACGCCATCTGGAAAAGTGAGGATCGGTATGTTCTCTGCCACCTGCATCCAATCCGGGTCAGCTTCAATCCCTAACTCTTTTGCTGCCTCCGTGGCGTACTTTAAGACAGTCTTGGCCATGCCATTTGTAAAAGCATTATTATCGATGTTTTCTTCCCACTCATTCGCTCCAATGACGTTATTGATATTATACCGGCCTTCTCCCTCCCGCTCGACTCTGCTAGTCCAAAAGTCTGCGACTTCTTTCAGCACCGGGTATCCTCGTTGTCGCAACCACTCTTGATCACCGGTTACCTGGTAGTACTTCCAAAAAGCCCAGCCCACGCATCCGGAAATATGGTGTTGAAACGGCCCGGTAAGGGCCCATACTGGTGTCGCTTCTTGTCCACTGTCATCCGACTCCCAAGGGTACATAGCTCCCTGAAAACCATGACTGAATGCATTCTGCTTGGCTGCTTCCAGTCGTTCATATCTGTATTCAAGTAGCGACCTGGCAATATCCGGTTGCAAGAGAAGTAGAGGAGGATACATCCACAATTCTGTATCCCAAAAAACATGACCGTTGTATCCCAGACCACTCAAACCCATCGGTGAAAGACTGTAGGCAGTGCCTTCCCTGGCAAAAGAATAAAGGTGATAGATCGCAAAACGGACTGCTTTCTGCATCCGTAGATTGCCCTGGATCTCCATATCGCTTTGCCACAGTGCATCCCATGCGTCGTAATGAGATTGTTTGAGCTTTTCAATTCCTTCCAGTCTTGCGAAAATGGTTAGCCGCTCAGCCTCATTGTGAGCGTCGGCATAATGTTCTGATGAGCAGGTAGAACCAACTATTGCAAACCGATAGCTGTCGCCAGCCTTGATCTTCTTCCGAAATTTTGCCAGATGCATATTATAGTCCCAGTCCTCGTGAATCAATCGGGGTTCTTCACCATGCCTTTCTGAAAAAACAAAACTGGTCGATGCCGCAACAACATGTTTACCGGTCGGGCTCTTAGCAACTGAAGTCAACAAAGGAATTAGGACATGAGGCCGATCAATCTCGGCATAATAATTTCGAACCTCCTGCAAGATCTCAGGTGCTTCAATTACACTCATTGCGGTTATTTCAATGTCAGCTTTGGCGACAACCTCAACCTCGATAAGAGCGGTGAATGGAAGATTCCTTAATGCCATCATGTTCGAACTAACTGAGGCCTTTTCACCGACATCAAACCGGGTGGTCAGCACAGCTTTCTTCATATCGACTACTTGCTCATAGTTCGAAATGTCAGATCTCGAAATCCGATGACCATCGATATCAAGATTCATGTTGAGGAAATTAAAACTCTTGAGGATGTTTGATACCCGGCCCCGTAAATAGTAATCAAATACACCATTAAGGACAACATCTTTCACCCGTAATGGATCGGGTGATGAGACCAGGCCGATCATTCCATTAGCCACAGTTACCCCATAATAGTTTGATGGATCGATCTCTTCAGCTACAATGTGCCAAGGGGATTCCGATTGACCATGAAGCAGGGAGCTTGTAAAGAGCAATAGAATAAGCAGGTTTCGCATAGATCAGTGAATTTCCATTTAAAATAATGAATTGGGCAAAAGTGGAGTCTCAGACTGGTTTCATAACTTATAGCTTCAATCGAAGATGTTTGAACTAAATCTTGTAATTGATCGGAAATATGATGTCTGACATATATTTTCTTATCATCGTAGTCACTTTTGCAACAGGTTGTAATAAGACTGTCGGAACCAGTACAGATCGGAATCTCCCTAACATCATCTATATCCTGGCTGATGATCTGGGATATGGTGATGTCTCTGCTTTCAATCCAAACGGGAAGCTATACACCACTCATCTAGATAAACTGGCTGCTGATGGCATGATGTTTACAGACGCCCATAGTGGATCATCAGTGTGTACTCCGACCCGCTATGGTATCCTGACAGGAAGATATGCATGGCGCAGTTCATTGAAGAAGGGAGTCACCTGGAGTTGGGACGAGCCTATTATTTCGACTGGCAGAACGACCGTCGCATCTTTCCTCAAGTCTGAGGGGTATGAAACAGCTTGCATTGGTAAGTGGCACCTTGGTCTGGGCTGGTCACGAGATACTATGGGGAATGTCGAACTTACTGCTCCAATTTCAGGAGGACCATTGGAGTTGGGGTTTGATTACTTTTTTGGTATTGCCGCATCTCTTGATATTCCACCCTATATATACATCGAAAATGATCGATCTACCAGTCAACAAATTGACACCATTGAAGAACGGCTAGGCAAAGAGTTTTGGAGGGAAGGGCAGATTGGACACGATTTTCGCCACGAGGAGGTCCTGCCAATGCTGACAGAAAAGGCTTTAGAATATATCGATAACCATGCGAACGGAACTGCCCCAATGTTCATCTACTTTCCCCTGCCTGCGCCTCATACACCGATTCTACCCACTGATGATTTTAAGGGGAAAAGCCAGACCAATTCCTATGGAGATTTTGTGATAATGGTAGATGACGTAGTGGGACAGATTATGAGCAAACTTGACGAGCATGAGATACTTGACAACACCCTCTTAATTTTCACTTCTGACAACGGATGTTCACCGATGGCAGATTTTGAGGAGTTGGCTAGCTTTGATCATAATCCGAGTCACATATACCGCGGCCATAAGGCAGATATATATGAAGGTGGACATCGTGTACCATTCATCGCTCACTGGCCGGACAAAATAGCGGGAGGGAAGGTGGTGGATGAGACAATTTGTCTTACAGATCTATTGGCCACATGTGCCTCCATCGTTGGTGACACCCTCGAAGCCAATGAAGGAGAAGATAGCTATGATATGACGCCTCTTTTTCTCAATGATCAAAAGGAATTTCCCTTCAGAGAAGCCACAGTGCATCATTCGGTTAATGGTTCTTTTGCCATCAGAGAAAAGAATTGGAAAATGATCTTCTGTCCAGGATCAGGCGGATGGAGTGAACCCAGACCGGAGGAAGCAAAAAGTCAAAACCTTCCTCCTCTTCAGCTTTACGACCTGGATCAAGACGTTGGTGAAGTAGATAACCTGGCAAGTGATAGTACTATCGTAGTTGAAGAGCTGACTTCGCTCATGGAAAAGTACATTTCGGCTGGTCGAAGTACACCTGGTCCGGCTCAGCAAAATCATGGAGATGTTTTTTTAAACCCGGAACTATATCAGTGATGAGGATTGTCCTTTATCTCGGTTTGGCCACAGCGCTATCTTTCTCTGCTTGCAAAAAGGATATAGACAATCGACCCAACATCCTCTTCATCATGTCGGATGATCATACTTCCCAGGCTTGGGGAATCTATGGTGGTATCCTTGACAGTCTGATTTCCAATCCCAATATCAGACGTTTGGCTGAAGAAGGCTCTGTGTTAAATAATGCTTTTTGCACCAATTCTATTTGCGTGCCAAGCCGGGCATCTATCCTCACCGGGCAGTATAGTCATGAAAATAACGTGTACACTCTGGCAGATGAACTATCATCGGATCATCCAAACATCGCCAAAGAGTTAAGAAAACACGGATATCAAACCGCAGTGGTGGGGAAGTGGCATCTCAAATCAAAACCAGCCGGCTTCGATTATTTTCTGGTATTGCCTGGTCAGGGGATGTACCGGAATCCTATTTTAAAGAACGAAGAAACCTGGGCTGAGGGCCGGGAAGGTGGGACACATTACAAAGGGTTTTCTTCTGATGTAATTGCAGAAGAATCCCTTAACTGGCTGGATAAACGAGATAAGGAAAAACCATTTTTCCTGATGACTCACTTCAAAGCTACCCATGAGCCATTTGACTATCCGGATCGATTAGCAGACCTGCATGAGTCTACCATATTTCCTGAACCGGCCTCTCTGCTTGAATTTTCGCCGGATCTAAGTGGTCGCACATTTGAAGGCCAGCAACTGGAAATACTTGGCCAGAGATGGATCGACAACAGTACCCTATCTGCCGAACAAAGGCGATATCCCGGTCTACCTTTTTCGCTAGAGGGCTTAGACAGTGTGTCCGCGCGAAAAAAAATTTATCAAAAATTCATTCGTGATTTCTTACGATGCGGTGCGTCCATCGATGAAAATATCGGAAAACTGCTAGGGTATCTAGATGATAATGATCTAGCTGAAAATACCATTGTAATTTACACCGCCGATCAAGGTTATTTCTTAGGGGAACACGGTTTTTTTGACAAACGCATGATTTACGAGGAGGCTATCCGCATGCCATTTGTCATCAGATACCCTCCCGAAGTAAAGGCAAGTCAACGGATCGATGAAATCATTCTAAATATTGATTTTCCAGCTTTATTTGCGGACTATGCCGGACTACCAGAGCTTCCTTTTGTCCGAGGAAAGTCTTTTCGACATTTACTCACTGGTGGCATCGATCCTTCCTGGAGGAAATCGATGTATTATCGCTATTGGTTACATCGCAAAGAGAGACCAGCTCATTTTGGGATTCGTACCGACCGGTACAAATTGGCTTTCTTTTATGGTAATCCTTTGGATATGAATGGAGCGATAGCTGCTCCGACTACCCCGGGTTGGGAGTTCTTTGATCTACTAGCAGATCCAGGAGAGAATGAGAATCAATACAAGGTGAGTCAATATTCCGGGATTATAGACACTTTAAAACGTGAGCTTAAGCAGTTAAGAGAACAATGGCAAGATGCTGATGTACAAGACCCGACAATGATGGAGATTATTTCCTCCGCCTGGAACTGACTATTTGGGTTTTGCCAACTTGATCACCATGAGTTCTTTATCACTAAACTCCATCCATCCAAAGTCGTAGATGTATCGATAGGCCTTCCCTTTAGAGTTGAGTTCATAGCTGGTAAAATATCTGGTATGAAACCCCGATTTATTGAGTTTTGCCCGGGAAACGAAAAATTTCTTTTTACCAATCTCCTCATATAGCTCAGTAAGAATCACCCAATTGCGATGGAGGATCGAATCGATTGGTTCGGACACAGGGACTCGTTGTTTTTTTCTTCTGTAGTGATATTCAGCCTTACAATTCGGAGAGCAAAAGATTTTGTCTTTCCGTCCTATGACTTTGTCGCCGCATATTGGGCAGTGGGCTACTGGTCGAGGTAGAGGCATGTTCTGAAGCTGGCGCGAGATTTTTTAGGTAAACATCAATAATCGTAGTATTCGAATATTACCGTAAGATACGGATATAACCGTTACATACGTATATTACCGTTACATACGTATATAACCGTTGTTGACGGTTAGTTCCTTCGGGCCCGTAGCCCACAACCCGCTACGAATCGATTCTTTAGCCATCCCTCCTTTCCCCAAATCACGAATTCTGTCCATTCCTAAACGAATTCTAACCCCCACCCATCAGATTCCAAATCCCTGAGCATCTCTCGCCAATTCACTTCTACTTTGGATAAAGTATTTATCAATCTAAACAATCCATCATCATGAAATTTGATCATCTGTTTATCGGATCGCTGCTCCTACTCATGCCCCTCCTCATCTCTTGCAATAGCCAAAAGTGGGTCCCCGAAGAATTATCCAAAACTCAGGTACATCGAAATATTCTCCATGATATCCGCTTGGGAGATGGAGTTCCACTCCATCTTGACGTCACCTGGCAATGGAGTATTTCCCAGCCCAAACTCTTTGCTAAAGCCTACGAACACCCAGATTCATTCAATCATTCCATCTTGGTCCCAGCCGCTATCGAAATAGCTAATCTTGTCTCACATAATTACAAGAGTGTCGATTCTGTTTTTGCTGCTCAACGAAAGTTATACATCGAAGATCTGAGAGCAAACCTCTCTACGCAATTGGGCGAACCCTCTATACTGATCCATAAAATCATTGTATCAGCTATCGACTTTCCTCCCCTGTATGCAACGGCAAAAGAGGAGATCGGGCTGAAAGTGCAGGAGCTCGAATTTATCCGGGAGCAAAGTAGAATTGACCTCAGCCAGGCTGAAGCCGACCGCAAGAGAACGGAGGCTCAAGGTAAGATTCAAATCACGCAGGCAGAATCTGATGGTAGATTGCAAAAAATCCAAGCTGAAACTGAAAAAGACCGGCGTGCTATTGAACTGGCAAGGGCCGAAACCCAAGCCCAGGTTGATCGATTGAAAACTAACTCTGCAATTGAAGAAAAAAGACTCCTGGCCAAAGCTGAGCTGGATAAACTTCGCGATCTCAAAGACCTGGAAATCGAAAAACGAAAAGACATCGATATGTTGGCATTGGAGAACCAGCGAAAGATTGCAGATCTCGAACACCAAACTCAGATAAAGCTTGCTGAGCTCTGTACCTCAAATCCTGTTTACGCCAGTTTTCTAGTCAATAAAGAGCTAGCGGGCAAAGTAGAAATCGCCGTCCTCCCCACAGGGACTGATCCCAGTGTCTTTGGCAACCTTATCAATCAATCAATGCCGGCCATAACCCGGTAATTCTTCACCTAAAAAAATAAACATCATGAAATTCACAATCGTCATCCTCCTCGCACTAGCCACTACAATTCAAGCTACTAGCCACACGGATCCGTGGTTAGAGGGCACTTATGTAAATGTCTTTGCTCCCAGCGGAATGAAACTGAGAGCTCTACCAAATCAAAATTCTGAAGTGCTGGATATAGTACGATATGCTGATCAAGTAAAAATTCTCAATACGTTTGACTACTGCGATGACCATTTGGATCGAATCGATTGGATCGATGGCCATTGGATCCTGGTAGACTATGAGGGTGTTACTGGCTATCTCTTTGACGGCTACCTTTCTCCCCTGCCCTTTCCTGCATCTGAAGACGAAATTTGTAGTGATGGTTACTCCTATGCCTATACTCTCGGCCATTACCTTGACCAACACTACCCAACCACTCAGGTAGTCGACTCTTCCGAATATTCTCTGACCTACCTTTTGTCAAATGGCTCGAAGGTAAAGCGCTCGGTTTCGGATAATTATTGGACGATTGAAATGCAGATTGACGGAATGAAAATCAGTGAAATCCTGAACTTGATGCGCAGTATGGTTCCTGATCGGCGTACTCGTACCACATTTGAAAAATCACTCCTCTTTATTGAAAATAGCCGAGGAGAAATAGATCAAATCAAAGTGAATCTGGGAGATCCGGTGGACATTCGCAAGATGCCAAACGGAAAAATCCTGGTCAAAGCAAAGGGATACACAGGATGCTGATCTTTTCATGAGCCCGCCCGGCGAGTTCTCGAAGGGTGGGCTTTTTTGATTTGATCACACTTCACCTCGTGCCAACCACCTGGATAGCTGTGCGCGTTTACGGATAGCCACCGGAATCTCACTACCGTCACTCATCAAAAGATATCCCCCGTCAGCTTTCATGTATGACTGGACTTGATTGAGATTCACCAGGTGAGATTGATGCACTCGCATGAACTGAAATGGGAGCAGCAACGAAGAATAGGATTTCAGTGTTTTGGAAACCAGAAAGCGGGATCCGTCGATGAAGTGAAAAGTTGTATAACTACTATCTGACTCACACCTGACGATCTGATCGACCGATATAATCTTGATCTCATCACTATTTCTCAACGTGATCCGAGGTATCCGATGGTTCTCTTGCCACGCCTCCAGCAAAACTTCAACATTATCGGCGGAATCTCGCAGGTGAACCTTTTCTACCGCCTCTACAAGTTCTTCCTCTTTCACCGGCTTTAGCAAATAATCAATGGCCGAAAAACGAAAAGCCCGTATGGCATGTTGATCTGATCCCGTTATGAAAATCACCTTGAAATGAATGTCTGTAAGAATTTCCAATAGATCAAATCCACTTCCATCCTCTAATTCTATGTCAAGAAAGATGAGATCGGGAGGGTCTTGTTTGATAATCTTTGCCGCAGCAACAACTCCTGATGTAGTACCAGTTACCTCCACTTGCGGACAAAATTCGCTCAAAATGCTTTTCAAATGCCGCAGTGAATCTGCATTATCTTCAACTATGATTGCCTTAATCATGCTTCTTCCTCGATAATAGGTATGAATAAAGTCACCATCGTCCCGCTTACCCTCTCGTCCTTCCTCAGTGTTTCAATCCGCACAGGATCCAACCCGCCGGATGAGCTTAACGATCTTAATCGATCCGAGGTGACCTGGATACCGGCCGATCGATGTCCAGGCTGCTTAGGTTTTACGATACCTGGTCCATTGTCTTCAATAGTGCATTCCAAATATCTTCCTTTCAACTTCATACTGATCTGTATATCCCCTTTAATACCATTCACAGGAAGACCGTGCTTAACTGCGTTCTCCACAAATGGTTGAATCACCATGGGAGGAATATGATAAAAAGAGAGGTCCACATCTGAATGAATGGCAATTGAAAAATCAAATCTCTCACTTCGAATTGATCGCTCTATTTCTAAATATGCATTCAGACTCTGAATTTCGTCATCAAGCGAAATTGAATCCCGCCTACTCTGATCCAATAATCTTCTCATCAAATCACCAAATTTTCTCAGATGCACTTCTGCTTCTGCTATTTTACCTTCCCGCATCACCGTCTGAATTGACTGCAATGCATTAAATATGAAATGTGGATTCATCTGCAACCGGAGAGCCTGCTGCTCAAGCTTTAGCAAATTATTTTGGATCTCAAGATCTCTCGCCTTTCGAGCAGATTGCCTTAACAATTTTTTGAGTCTGATCCGGTAGATGACGTACAGGCTTGAAAGAGTCATTACTATTCCTAATACTGTAAACCAGGGTCTTTTCCATATCGGAGGCAATGCATCCAGGGGCAAGGCCAAAATGTTGCTTTCGATGCCCTTGAGATTCACTGCTTTCAGTTCTAAGTTATAGCTCCCATAGGGCACAGTCCATAGGTCAATATGGCCTCCCGAAGACGAAAGTCGCCACTCTGCATCGTGGCCATTCAGCCTCCAATAATATTTTATTCCCAAAGGAAGGCCCAAGTCTATGGCATTCGAAACAATAGAAAAATGCGGATTCTCACCAATCAGTCGAAGAGGCTGTTCATCTAACAACTCGATTTCTTCATCGTTGATTAGAACGGATTCAATACTAAGTCGGGGTCCATAACCACGAGCAGCATTAGTGCTGGGGTAGAATTCTAGGAGTCCGCTTGATGTCCCAAAGTATATGTGTTGATTATCTGCAACTATCCCTGCATGCTCATTGATATCCGGATTCATCAAACCTGAACTCCTATCCAGCCATGTCTCCAATTGAAAAACCGGACCTGGCTGGATCTTACCAACCGCGATGCCATCGTTCGTTCCAATCCACATTTGATCCCCATCGATGAGAATCGTTCTGATTTGCTTAGTTGGTAAATCCTCTGACTTCTGCAAGGCTTCGAGAACCATTTCTCCACCTCTTCTCCTCACAAAAAAAATGCCTGCATCCCGGGATCCGATGACTATCTCCCCATTCATCGTTTCCGCAATGGTAGTGGGGTAAATTTGTCTTTCATAAAACCTGAGATCAACTTGATAAATCGAATCAGACATGCAGATTAGATTGTTTGGACCCCATGACCAAACGTTTGAAAATTTGTCGAGAAAAAGATGTCTCAACGGACCCGGATGTATTCGCTTAATTTTAAAAATCAAAGCAGAAGAATCAACCTCTGGTGCAGCAGTCGAGACCTGCCACATCCCATCATCTGTACAGAGAATAATCCGACTACTATCCATAACTGCAAATGATGAAATCGGCTGCTGCCAGCCTGTATCAGACTGCACCTGGTAAACTGCTTCTCGCCACAACTTCAATATTCCTTCTTCGGTAGCCATCCAGTTGCTAAAATTTTCTGAAACAGGAAGAGCGGTATACTCTCGATTTGTTGCCCAGTCAGGCTCAAAATTGATTATTTGTCTATTATCGATTCGATCCACTTTTCCATTGTTATACAAAACATTTATCCCGGATTGGCTATCTGGCCGTACTTGACGAACGAATCTTCCCCCTAATCCTGTTTCCTGGGAATGCCATCGTAATAATTGAGCTCCATATCTGATCAGCCCTCCTCCAAAAGAAGCGATCCAGGCATTACCCCAATCATCGAATATCATTTGCGTGACATGATCAAATCCAAGTTGCGACTCGTCGATTTGCTGCCAAGAAGAGTCGATGCTTTGCCAAATAAAAATGCCATGGGTGCTGGTACCAATAAACAAACTACCCAAAGACCCGGGAGTGATAAAAGTTGGGGAAAGAGCTAAGGGACCAGGCCAATCAATAACAGTCGTACTAGTTGAAAGGGTCTTGATACCCTCCATGCCAGCTTCCCAAAGGGTACCCTGTTGATCCAGAGATAGGGCTCTAACTTCTGATATCGTGATGTCTACCACCTCCCTTTGCCAGGATTTGTCTGTGATCTTAACTAACCCCTGCTGTGTTCCAGCATAAATTTCATTACCGGACTTGACTAGCTCGTAGACCGCAATGCCTTCTAGCAGATGGCGCGAAATGCTCATCTCTTCTTTGTCGATTTCAAAAAAGCCGTTCTCCGTAGCCACGACTAAAGATTTATCAAAAACCAGAATGTCCAGTACACTTGCCTCGAGGTTGATCACATCACACGCTTTTGATCTGCGATGCAATCGGATTAGTTCACTAGCTGCTCCAATCCAGATCCTCTTGTCTTTTTCTAGATGAATGGAGGAAACGTACCGTGAAGAACCACATGATTCTACTGGCTCGAACGTGACACCGTCAAAGCGCATTGTGCCTCCTCCCCATGAAGCAATCCAAATGTATCCCTGACTGTCGATTGCAAGATCACTGAGGAATGAGGAGGAAAGACCTTCTTCGACGCCGAAGCGGTCAAAATGGTAAACCTGGTTCCATGCTTCCAGGGAAGTTGTCAGAAGCCACAAACAAAGAAGCGTCTTTAATGGATGACTAATCATCCTCTTAAAGACGCCATAAAAGTTCGAAATAGTGTTTGTAGCAGTTAAAGGCTTCTAAATTCTTTGCCGCCAAGCAGCCGTCGTGTCTAATGAGCTAGAGCTGCTGCAAACCCTTTTTCATTCTATTCCAGTGTCCTCATAAAATTAACAAGATGCCAAACATCTTCTTCATCCGGGATCTTCTTCTCAAAATTGGGCATTTCGTCCCGGCCTATCCATGATTTATAGAATAGAGCTCCATCACTCTGAGCATGAAATTCCGGAGCTGAAAAATCTCCAGCCGGTGTATCCAACTGCGCGGCTTTAGGTCCATCTCCCAGACCTTCCTTGCCATGACAAGACTTGCAATGCTGGTTGTAAAGCGTCTTCCCAATTGAAATAGACTCGCTGTCACTGGCTACCGGGTTCTTCATACTCTTATATTTATCGGGTACTTCCCAGGGGTCGGTCTGAGTTTCGACAAATGCAAATAGTCCAATGGTTAATCCAGTCAATACCATGAACTTCAATATTCCATTTTTCATATTACTTCTGATTTATTGCTAGGATGTTAAAATTTTTCCCTCTTTTTTAATCTTGAATAGATTCAGCACAATAACTATATAATGCCCCCAAACAGTTCCCATTAATACGATAAAAGTTATCAACATCCACATGGGAGCATCAGTACTCCATAAACCCGGTGGCAGTTCTTGTTCCCCTTCCTCAATTTTCTGACCCCATTCAAGTTTCCTCGCGGTTCTGACCGTACTAAATAGATCATGATCCTCAACCATGGCAATCAGGTCGAGATTACCGTCTCGATCACCGCTGAAATCCGATGGAAAATCTACCAGTGCTATTCCGTCATCATCGGTTTCGGCAGAACCCACTTTGTAGTTGCTGAAGAGCCGTTTTAGGTAGAGATTGACTTCTGCACTGGCCACCGGCTTCATCGTACCATCTTCAGTACCAATCAGTGTCAGTTGGACCTGCTTTTGCGCAGAGTCCAACTCCAACCCCTCAAGGGCGAGATTGGCTCTCATAACCGTCGCATCGCGATCTGATGGCGATATGCTATCATTGCCTTCATAGGTTGCAATAAATGTAATCGTCTGAGTATCCACGGCTATCCAATCGGCTGCTTCAATTTCGAGAATGGCTGCACCGTCTTCGTTGGTCAATGCCTCCCCAATCTCCTCGTTGATTGAATCTCTTGAAATCAGAAATATTACAGGTACGCCGGCCATTCGCTCATAAGATCTTTCTTTTCGTACCCTGAAATCAGCCTGTAGGTCGATCTTGTTATCATCTTTCTGTATGACGGTAAGACTCAGTCTGGACCTCATCATCTCGACCCCCTCATCCTGAGATTTCAGAAATGTCAGACTTAAAACCAGACAACCTAACAGCACGATATATCGATATATGAACTTGGATCTCATGTGGTTTCCATTTTTAAGTGAACACTCTCAGCTTTCGTCTCACTCATCTCAGCCACTGGTATTATTGTTACAAACTTTGATGCCAGCGTAAACAATAGAAGGAACGTAGCCAATCCCCCTATCGTGAGAGACCATTCTACCCAAGTGATCGAATAGTACACAAATTCCACTCGAGTGTCCTGAATCGGCAGAAGTGGTGTTTCAAGAGTTGGAACGATGATCAAATATCTTTTCACCCACATAGCCAGCACCATTACGGCTGAGCCGAAAGTGATCCAGCCCGGTTTGCGCAGTGATGGGATCGCAACGATCAGCATCGGCAGAACAATGCCCCCAAGATTGGCGAAGAGGAATAGTCCGCCATACTCCTCCCAGTTAAATAGCTTATGGAGGACTTCCATATCCCAGTGCTCTGACCCGTACCAATGAGTCAAATACTCCGAAAATGTAAAATACCCATAACCAGCGGCGAGAACAAGGAGCATATAACCCACGTATGTGAAATGCTTGTCTTGTATGTACTCATCCAGCTTGTAGATCTTTCTAAAGACCCACATCGCAATAATCAAAACTCCGGTGCCAGAGTAGATAGCAGCAAGAACGAAGTATGGTCCAAAAATGGTACTATGCCATCCCGGCCTTAACGTCATACCAAAAATCCAAGACAGCACGGAATGTACGATGATCGCAAGGGGTATGATCATGATTGCCAAGAGCTGCATCGAGATCTCGATTCGACGATTTTGCTCAGGGGTATTACGGAAACCCAAAGCAAGCCATCGATACCATTTCCTTTGCCAATTGGGCACCTTTAGTTCGGGACTATCCCGGTAGATGGCGAAATCCCTGATCAACGCCAGGTACAACAAAAGAATACTACCCATCAGATAGGTAGATATCGCCAGAACATCCCAGGTGATGGGAGATTGCAGACGAGGATAAATAATTAGGTGGTGCAACCTGTCGAGCCGGCCTACACACAATAGAATAAATACAGGGCCTATGATGGTAGCAATGACTGTGATAAGCTCAGCAATTCGAATAAATGGCTTTCTCCATTCGATCTTTAGCAGGTGGAGAACACCTGAGATCACCGCCCCTGCATAGCTGATACCGATGAAGAAAATAAAGTTAGCTATGAATATTCCCCAGACCACATGGTCCCGCATACCCGTCACCACATGACCATATCGTACCTGGTAATAAAGCCCGACCATTCCCCAGGCGATCAAAAGGACCAAAAAGAAGATCCAAATCTTCGAAATGGTAGTTGATTTTTCTAATGGTCCTGAAAATTCGGACAATAGTGTTTTTGCCTTATCTGAAATTGTCATGTTAAATATCTTCAAGGACGTCTTTAAATCGATCTTTTATGTCATCGGATAGATCATCCAATCCCCGCTCCCAAGGAAACAGGCGGTCTCGTGGGGGTAAGTAGTAGACCCTTGGCTCTGTTCCCAGATCTTCCATATATCTATACCCACTTTTATCCCGGATTAACTCGCTAAACCTGACGGTCTCAGAACCGTTAGTGACCACATCTTCATTTTCATCGCCGAAATAAAATACACCATTAGGACAAGCCGTCACACAGTCGGGCAACTTACCCATCCTGGCCATATCCGGACAGAAATCACATTTTTCTACCGTCCCGATCTTGCTGGGCACGCTCGTTTCCGGAGAATAGTCCAGTGCTTGAATTTCTTCCGGTTGCTCGGGCTCATCCCAGTTAAAGACCCTCGTAGAATAAGGGCAAGCTGCCATGCAAAATTTACATCCAATGCAACGCTCGGTATCGATGAGTACTAAACCATCACTTCGCTTGAAGGTCGCATCCACTGGACATACTTTTACGCAGGGAGGATTATCACAATGGAAGCACGTCTTAGGAAACCAATAAGGACTGGCTTCTTCACTGTCTTTCATAAGAAGAACAGAGATCCACTCCTTGTCTTCTGGCAGGTGGTGCATTTTCTGGCATGCCGTGATGCAGTTCCTGGCGTTCTTACACCGGCCAAGGTCTATCACCATGACAAACTTCCTGCCCGGAATTCCTTTTCGTGCCTCTTCCCGGGATACACCTACCGTCTTGTGCACGTGTTTCACGTGGTGAGCAGGCACCTCAATAACTTCGCCCTCCGGGGACAGAAGTTCGATGGTATCCTTTTCTTGCTTTCCCTTACACGAACAGAGACCACCACCGCAGGAAGCAGCAGCCAGAGTTCCCAGGCCAATTTTTATGAAATCGCGGCGTGCGCTTTGATCCCTTGATTCGGTCTGTTTCCTATTTTCCATGAGCTGAGATTAATGGCTTATTTGATCTGGTTTTTGCTATTTGTCAACCACATCCAGAGTTTTTTTCTTTTCCTGACATCTGATCGACTAGTAGCATTCCGATAAATATTCTTGGGAATTTCCACAAGCTTCCCGTCTGGCGTCAACATGAACTGGGTTTCCTTGGAATCGTCAGTATGATGCAATTCTGAAGACCTTGTGATTACAGGTATTGAAAGCAAACTGAGTCCCAGCTTACCGAGGAAAGTCCTGCGTCGATTTTGTTCTTTTTTCATGAAGTACCAATTAAAAGTTCCAAAGACGGGTGATGTTAAATCCAATCAACATATCGCCTGGTTCGTTGCGATTATTGAAGTTGTTTCGTTGCGGAATAATGTCATAAAAGTTTCCCAGGAAGATCTGAAAGGCATGTGAACTGGAAGTCAGCTCAATGCCAAAACTCAGATTCGGCTCTGGATCTTCCAATGGATGATCGGTGATAGGGATATCATAGTTAAACATAACGGAGGTTTGATCCGAAATCTTCAACCGGGCCCCAATGGCGATGGCCAAATGGTCATTCCTTTTAGTGCCTTCAATGGTCTCACTAGTTACCCGGTATGCCTCCACTAAATTGAAGTGAGAAATACTTGGAGCCACCTGCATACTAAACTTTGGTGAGAACCGACGGCCAATCAATACCTGGTGGAAGTAAGAAATACGATTGGAAAAATCATCATAGAGCGTCCTTTCCTTTTCGCGTGTATCAATAGCCATATTGACGTAATAAACTATACTTACCGGCACTGATCCGGATCGGGTCTGAGCGAGTAGGGAATATTTGGCATTGAAGTCCCAGGTCAGATTGAGCTTGGTGAGACCGAAGCCAACACTCAATTTATTAACCGGTGAATATGCAAACCCCAATCGAATATTTGATGGCGCGTATAATCCAAAGAAATCCCGGTAGCCATTATTTATTACTCCAAAGCGATGTTGAATATCAAATTCAAAGGTGCCTTTGAAGGGTACTTCTACGGTTTGATTGTCCATCAGCCAAACCGATGAAAACGTAGATCGTACCGGCCGGTCATCTCGCTCAGGTGGTTCCTCCTGAGCCGATATATTCAAGGACAAACTCATCAACACCATGATGGCAAGCCCAAAGGCAACAGTTTTACGAATAGAGATGTTGAAATTCATAGGTCTAATCATTTTAATTATCGGGAGCACCTTGTGTTATCCAGGTAAGTACTAGCCGGTTAATTTCAGGATCAGGACCGGCAATCGGCATAGGGATCCGCCGATTTCCGGCAATCCATTGGTAAAATTCACTCTGCACGGGATCATCCAGATTGAGATAGCCCTTTGTCGTAAGCTCGCCATAAGCATTATTCGGAGAGAGATCTGGCTCCACGCCACCCAGGCTATGGCAGCCACTGGTATTGCAACTCGAATTGAATAGAGGAATAATGTCGAGGCTAAAACTCACTGGCGGTGCCGTAGTATCGATAGGAATCTCATCATCAGGAGGTAAGATCTCCTCATACTCGCAAGAGGTGAATACTCCAAGCAGTACCAGTAGTGAAACTAAAACCAGAAGGGTTAATCTGAGATGCTGTGATTTCATTCTTCGCTGAAATTGAAATAAACTGGGCATAAAATTGAGGCATCCCGAAGACCATGAAGATGATGCTGATCATTTCTGATACTAATTCTAATTAGGACTCTGCCCTCACCCCGGTTAGACTCGATTAGGACTCTTGAGTGCATTTAGTAGCTATTCCGGATTTCTAATTCTGCTAACCAGCGGGAATGGTATAGCTGCCCGTGTAAATTCCCCAAAGCAATAATTATCTATAAAATTTAATTTGTTGATTTTCAACATAATAAGATTAATAACCTTGCTAAATAATGAGATACTACCTAGTCATTTATTGGGATGATTAAGATCATTGTATCGGCTCAACTTGAATTCCTATATTGTCGTCATTGTCATGGAAATGTAAAATTATGGAAGTGGCAATCCGACAACACCGCAGCATTTGATTGAATAACCAGATCATCTTCTATTGCTAAAAAAAACTTAGCCCATGAAAAATCGATCATTGCTAACCGCACTCTCTATTTTTGCTTTTATTCTGATTGGTGGTATGATGTCCTGTGAAGGACCTGAAGGACCCACGGGACCCGCAGGACCTACGGGAGCTGCTGGGGCGGCTGGAGCGGCCGGACCTGCCGGACCTGAAGGTATCGCCGGTACGACCAACTGCGCAATGTGCCACGTAGGACAGAACATTGCTGAAAAGGTCTTCCAATATGAAAGATCAACGCACTACACCGGTGGACGTTATGTACGTGGTGAGAGCGCATCCTGTGCACCCTGCCACTCAAGTCAAGGCTTCCTTGAAGTGAATGAGTTTGGAGGCATGAGCACTGCTGAAGGAATTGTCGGTCCTTTGCCACCGAACTGTTACACTTGCCACAAAATTCACCAGACTTACACCACCGACGACTGGGCGAATACCAAAACAGATGCTGTACCTTTCTGGGTCAACGGCGAAATTATCGATCTGGGTAAGGGTAACCAATGCGTAGGTTGCCACCAGTCCCGAGTGCGTGAACTTGATGTTCCCTGGGATCCGATGCCTCCTCCATTGGATAGTGACACCATGATCTATGTAAATTCTTCTCGATATGGACCGCACCACGGCTCTCAAGGCCTGATGTTTGCTGCTACTGGTGGAGCCGAACGATCTGATGTGGATTTCCCATCCTCAAACCACTTTACCTTGCTCTCTGCTACTGGAGAAACCTGTATCCAGTGCCACATGGCGGAATATGATGCCGGAGCCGATCTGGGTGGTCACCAGTTTGGTGTGATCAACGAAGACGGAGATCTGAATACCGCTGGATGTATTGATTGCCACACGGCCGATGAGGCGGAAATGCTTGTGGCGGAAACCCAAGCAGAAGTAAGAGCCATGCTTTATGAGGTTGGTGGCAAACTATTGGAATTAGGAATGATCGATGACACCACAGGCAACCGGGCCTGGAGATCTGTTCAAGATACGTTTCCATCAGCTCATGTAGGTGCTTTGTATAACGCCCTATTCGTTTACGAAGACATGACCTTTGGTGTGCACAATGCAAAATATGCGAGGGCACTTCTGGAAGAGTCCTTGAAAGCCTTGAACGAATAATCTGGAAACACCTTTCCGGTAAAGCGCATCTGCTCAGATGCGCTTTTTTTTTGCCAATAATTAGAAAATTACAGACTGGCAAGCTTACAACTACCGATTCATAGCCTGGGATCTGACTATTGAGCCACCAGTCAAGGTCATCGATAGGCTTCAATCTCATGGCTATCTTGATGCCATTGATGGACTTCTCTCATTTGAATGAGTCAATGCAACGGATTATCGATGATTCTTCGAAAGCCAACGTGATGGATGACTACTTTTCCTATTGGGAAATTACTTATGTCAATGCCAACTATTCCTGAATCTGATTACAGGTAATTACATCGATACTCAGCTATCCGCACAGAAGACCCCAGACCACGAGTCACCCCGGGTCAATATTGCCAGCTTTTATCCATTCATGGCCTTCTTGTTAAACATGATAATCTGCCGGAGCCGAGAATAAAGTGAATGCCGAGATCAATCGTTGATTGCACCTTTCTGCACGTTACTATTTCTGCAGAGTATGTAAATACGAGGTCCCACCCAAGGGCTTGCTTTTGATAATGGGTCTAGCATGATATTATCGCATGGAATTCCTATAGCAAGAGAGGACGTAAATTTTGGCTACTATGTCTAAAAAAACTTGGTGTGGAAGACGTTTAGAAGGGGAATATTTAGCACATCTCCATACTACCCCTAATCAATCATATGTGTTTTATCTGCAGGAGTTCACGGACAATATAAATCATAATTCCCCAGGTAACCAGGATCAGGCCATTGACCAATAATAAAAGGGGGATCGGTGTATTTGCCCGTGCCGACCAGAGTGAACGCTTTTGCGATTTGTCATCGAAGGAGGTGGGGATGCCCCAACGAAGTGTCTCCCGCTGCAACACGGTTCCGTATGGATCATGATCATCAATCTTAACCACTACTGTCACATAACCTTCCCGATCACCAGGAAGATCACTGGGAAATTGTGACATGGCTATGCCCTTGTCCCCGGTGCGCTTAAGATCAGATATTGGCAAGAGGCTTAATGGCCGCTCAACTAAGAAATTCAAAGGCACATCCGGTACCGTTACCAGGGCAAGAGTCGAGTCCCTGACGCGAACGATTGCTTGGACAGTCCTCTGGCTATCTTGTACAATACCGTGCAGTTCAATACTTGCGTCAATAATTTCCAATTCCATATCCGTGTCCAGGTATTCAGAATTATCCGTGAGGGTTGCAACAAAGAGATAGCTGAGCAAGGTATCGGCAGCTGCATAGAAACTCAGAGGAAGGAGTAAAGAACCCTGTCCCTCCCTGTCGGTCATTATGCTGCCCAGGTAACCGGCACTCGACTTCTCACCCAGATAAAACTCAATTTTAACATCTTCCACCGGCACATTTCGTCGTTCCTTTCTGGTAATCACCTTGATATTTAGATAACGATCGGTGGGGGAGTATTTGAAATAGGTGAGGTAAAGTCGGGCCCGACTTTTCTGATCCTGCTGAGCGGCATGTCCTTGAATAGCAGCACTTAGGACAAGCCCTGCGACAACAGCGAAACATTTCCACACTCCTTTCATAATTAACGTACTATTCCTTGTTATCAGTTAATTCCCACACGGGTATTACCGGGACCAGCTTGATGATTAAAGTGACAATCAAAAGAACCCCTGCAAATGAAGCGAAAGTGATGGCCCATTCTTCCCACGTAGGGATATAATGCAAGTAGGATTCGTCGACATCCTGGATCGGCAAATAGGGATGCTGGAGAGACGGGATCACAATCAAAAATCGTTTCACCCAGGCACCAATGATGACCAGGAAGGAAATCACCATGATCGGAAACGGAGCTCTGAGGGGTTTATAAATGAGCGCTACTATAGGTAAGATCAAGCCAAAGATTTGAACCAACCAATACATATAAGCATACTTGCCAAAAAATAATTCGGTTATATGCTCTCCCTCCACTCCTACCATTTTAAAGGACGGCCCGAGGTACTCATTTATATTGAAATACAAGTAAACGGCCGAGAGTAAGACCAGCAATTTACCCATGTGGTCAAAGTGTAATTCGGTAATGTACTCTTTCAATCGCAGGGAATTTCTGATAAAGTACATCGCTATAATGATCACGGCTGCCCCAGCCATCAGTGCTCCAGACACGAAATACGGACCTAAATTGGTGCTATCCCATCCTGGCCTCCAGGTTGTGGAAAACAACCACGAAGTGACCGTATGGATAGCAAAAGCAACCGGAATCACCATGATGCAGAGAATGGATGAAGTCTTATGGATGATCTGATACTGTCTCTTCTCCCCTTTCCAATTCAAAGCAAAGACCTCATACAATTTCTTCTGCCAGCGCGGTACATCGTGCAATTTGTCACGGCATAAAGCCAGGTCAGGGATAAGCGATATGTATAGCAACAAGATACTAATGGCTAGATAGGTCACAATAATGATGACATCCCAGATAATCGGAGACTGTATCCGTCCAAATATGATAACATAGATGAATCGGTCGGGCCGACCCATATCCACGATAATAATTATACTGGCGCAAATGATAGCAGCAATTGCTATGATCTCAGAGATCCGGGTGAGTGGCGTTGACCAGGTAGCATTCGACAATTTCAAGATGGAACTTACCAGAGATCCCACTAGACTGATTGCGACAAAAAAGACAAAATTGGAAATGTAAATTCCCCAGGATGTATAGTCCCGCATAGCCGTGACGAGCAGGCCGTAACGCAGTTGCCGGTAATAGGCAAAAACACCGATCAAAATAACGACACCCAGAAACAGCAACCAGAGTTTGTCATTTTTTGTCCACTTGGTGACGTGACGAAGCAAATCCTGTTCGATCTGCTGGCGGGATTTCCCTACTTCTCTTGTGCTGTCTGGATTATCGACTAGGTCCATTGGATCAACTTTCCTGGTCACTTAGAGTTTCTTCAAAGGGTACAGCCCGATTTACAGGAGGTAAATAATAGACATTGGGCTCTGTTCCCAGTTCTTCAAGGTAGCGGTATCCTGCCTTCTCCCGAAGCAGTTGACTCAACCGTACTGTTTCTCCACCATTGGTCACGGTATCTGATAACTTGTCGCCGAAGTATAGCGCACCGTTTGGGCAGGCGGTAATGCAATGAGGTACTTTATCCTGCCTGAGCATATCCGGGCAGAAGTCACACTTTCCTACGGTCCCTATTCTGCTGGGTACGCTTGTCTCTGGTGAATAAGGTATTTCATCATATCCTTCCTCCATAGATTCGGGGGGCTGCCCCCAGTTGAAGACCCGGGCAGAATAGGGACAGGCGGACATACAGAACCGGCATCCAATGCAACGCTCGTTATCGATCAATACGATCCCGTCCGATCGCTTATAGGTGGCAGAAACCGGACAGACCTTGACACATGGTGGATTATCGCATTGGAAACATTTCTTAGGCATCCAGTAAGGTGATGAGTCCTCATTATCCTGCATTCTCAACACCTTGATATATGGACGATCCGGCGTAAGATGATGATGATGGTCACAAGCATCAATGCATTTGCGCTCGTTAGTGCATCGTGACAGATCAACCACCATCACAAATTTCTTGTTTGGTATACCAATCCGGGCTTCCTTGGGGCCCACTGGAACATAGCTGTCTGCAGCTGCCATGGATTTTGGTATTTGAACCAATCTCCCATCAGGTGTCAGAACGTTTACCAATTCCTCTTCTTCTTCACTAATATTAGGACCGGTACAACTGCTGATAGTGGCGAGGGTTATTGCCCCGGCCGCGAGCCCCGACTTGAGAAATGCTCTTCGTTCCTTTTTCTCCATAATTGCTCATGATTTAATAGGCACAATTATATGGCCATCTAAGTACCAAGGGGTTCCCAACAAGGTCGATCCAGCGATAACAGGCCTCGACAATCAGATTAACCTAAAACTTCATTTCAAAAAAAAGAGTCTCTACTTTTAGAACTTCAATAATATCGAAACAATTTTTTTCTTCACGGTGATGATTTACATGAGTGGTATCAGCAATGAAAATGATCTTCATCAGGGCATGGAAAAGCCTATTTCCCAATGTCTTCGAGGGCTTCCTTTCTTGGTAAGAGGGTCATACTCAGCCCCAACGGGTTAACCACTTTTTTTTAAGGCCTGGTTGTGAACATTCGGGCATCATTGCCGTTTCAGTGTAGAACGATCCAAAAAAACTATATGAAACAACAACAAAGTATCGAGCGAATAGTCCCAGCCAAGAAGGTAAGTATGGGTGACATTTGGTTAGACCAGGCTCTTCCCATTGATGATGTTGAACAAGTGGATCCATTCTTGCTCATTCACCATTGGAAGACGAGGTTCCCCGGAGGCCAACAGCAAAGAGAAATAGGGGTGGGACCACACCCTCACCGGGGATTCTCGCCGGTGACTTTTATTTTCGAGGGTGGACTACATCACCGGGACTCACGCGGCAACGATCAGGTTATCTATGCAGGTGGCACCCAATGGATGCATAGTGGAATGGGAATTATTCATAGTGAACGGCCTTCAAAAGAACTTGCCCTTAAAGGCGGTGATTTCGAGATCATTCAGTTTTGGGTAAATGTTCCTGAAAAAAGAAAAATGATCCAGCCCTCATATCAGCCTTTGTCTCATCAACAGACACCAAGTGTAAAACTCGGATCCAAAGACTCCTCAGCTGGCGTGGTGGCTGGAATATTTCATGATGTAAAGGGACCAATCAAAACTGAGAGCCCTCTTCTGATCTTGCGATTCGATCTAATGACATCTGATCAATTCAACCTTGAAATACCGAAGGATTACAATGCCCTCCTATACACCCTTGATGGTTCGCTGCAAGTAAATGATCAGGCAGTAGAAGCCAAAAGTCTGCTGATTTTCGAAAAGGAGCCAGGACAGGTGAAGTTTCGGGTCAACGAAAACACCCGGGCGATTCTTCTTGCCGGATTACCTTTGAGCGAACCGGTATCTTCCTACGGTCCTTTTGTGATGAACGACCAGAGTGGTATACTTCATGCCATGAAGGATTATCAAACGGGTAAGATGGGTGTACTTATTGAAGATTTCTCTTGAAGATTTTTCAATAATCAAAAAAGACCTGTTCAAATTATTGAACAGGTCATAGAAATCTGTAAGAACAGGGAGTAAAAGCAACTGTATTATTCCTTGGGAATCAAAGTAGGAAGCCTGACCGGTAAGGTCGTTTGATCAATACTTCCGCCTCTTCTTCCACGACTTTTTTTTTCGTCTTCGTTCCTTCCAGTCCTGGCCGATCTCACTGAGATGATCAGAGATCTGTTCCACTTGCTCCTCTACGATCTTTGCAATATTATTCACGTTTATTGGTTCTCCACGCATCGCCAGGAAATCCTTTGGTGTCTTGGCTTCAGGCACTAAAGCCCACATGAGCAAGTACAAAGGCAATCCTATGCCACCGAAAATTCCCACCAGCGCAAATCCGATTCTGATCCATAATGGTTCGGCTACGCCGAAATACGATGCTAGTCCTGAGCATACCCCCCCTATTACCTTGTCTTCCGGATCTCGAAACAAACGCTTGCCTGTCTTATAGTTGCTGCCTTGCTTGCGTTGAAAGGCCTTTTCCATGGCTTCGTCCATACCAAAGTCTTCTGGTGAACCCATGACCGAAATGGCATATTGGACGTCATCATTATTTACGATCGACTTGCTTTTCAACCTGGATTGTAGAAGCTCAGCCATTCGCATTTCGATATCATCCTGGATTTCTTCAAATCCCTCAGTTCCAGCAAAATGAGCCTGGATCTTGTTTAAATAATCTTCGAGGTTAGCAAACGCATCCACATCGATGGTGAAAGGATATCCACCCAAATTGATATTCTCTGTTCTATTCATTTCCTATTAGGTTTTTTGTTGATTGATCCACTACACTTACTAAGTGGTGCCAAGTGGTCATCAGTTCAGATAAAAATGCTTTTCCATCATCTGTGAGATGGTAGTACTTTCTCGGAGGACCACTGGTGGACTCCCTCCAATTATAGCCAAGCAGACCTGCGTTCTTTAACCTGGTCAGCAAGGGGTACATCGTGCCCTCAACTACAATTAATTCAAAGTTCTTCAACTTTTCAATAATGTCAGACGGATAGGCCTCCTCTTCCGATATAATGGATAAGATGCAGAGTTCTAAAACCCCTTTTCGCATCTGTGCCTTCGTGTTTTCTAACTTCATCTCTCAAATATAGTCTTTAACCTATTACTATGCAATACATAGTACCTGTTTTAACCACAATACTATACAAAACATATTCAATTACCGACAAACGTACATTTTCAAACTGCGAAGGTGACATTCAATAAAAAAATAGTCTCCACCACCAACCTTGTGCGTTTATGATCATGTCTATTATTTCAGAAAATGGAAAGTCATGTGCTTGCGTAGATTTCTCGCCTCGATAGTAGTCATTCTGATGCATTTGCCGCTAATTGCATGCAGCTGTATCTTGATTGAGTCTTTCTGTGAGGCCGTCAATCGCGGTAAGGAGTGGAGTCCTCAAATGACTATGGCTATTCGAGGCGTAAAGGTGAAAGATGTGCCCGTAGATGATTATCGTACAGATATGATTTTCGAGATTACGGAATCCTTTTACAACCCGATGAATTTGAAAACTGTAAGGGTACTCGATGGCAGCGGAATCAGTTGTACCAGGCCTGTGCACGATTACGACATTGGAGAAGAACTGGTACTCCACCTCTGGCTGTCTATGGACTCGACCGAAATTCTTGGTTCAATTAGCTCTTGTCAGCCACCACCACTAAAGGTGAAAGGCGATAACGTGACGGGAGCCATTTCACGTGGTGTTGAAAGACTCTCAATCCAACAATTTCGCAGACTTTTGCATTGTGGTTTTGAAACCAAAACCTTCACCATATATCCCAATCCAGCCTCTGAATCAATCACGTTGGCATACAATGATCGATCTGTTCTGTCCGGCACCAACATTCTCATTGTCAATGCCATGGGCCAACACGTTTTATCAAGTCAGATCAGGGAAGAAGATGCCACTTCAATGAGCATATCAGTCTCAGATCTGCCCCCCGGCATGTACTACTTAAGAGCTTTTGCCAACGAGATTGCTACAGACCATTCCTTTCTGGTTGTCCGCTAAATCTTGCTTTCACTTAAAGCCTTCTGAGCTTAAAAGTAAATTTGCCTCTCCGGTCGTGGGCTTCCAGATGAAGCTTATGCCTGTTTAGGCGATCAATACTTCCAAACAACTTAAAGTCCTCACCATTGACAAAATCATAGAAAACAGCATCTATGAAAAATTCCAGATCCGAACCTTCATCGTAATAATAGTCATCATCCACGATCAAGATCCAGTCACCATCAAAAATGGATCCAAGCGAATAGTCATCATAAATGGCAGTATAATCCGGAAAAAATTCGACGATGTCGTGCCGGTATTCGTAAGTGATATCATCCCGAAAAAGTGCGTGATCTTTCTTGTAAAATACTTTCTCAAATTCCCAGGCTCCAATGATCCGATCTTCCTTGTGCCGTATCTGGTACTCCTTGGAGCAAGACCCCAGTAGCAGGGCTAGTCCGAATATTAGTAAGATTGTACGCATACACTGATCGTTTATTAATACGACTGTTAAATTTATTGGAGAGTTGCACCGCTCGCTCGGATCAACCCGACTTTAAGCCAAGATTAACGAAATGGTTAAAATCGATTAACATATGTAATCCATGGTTAGAAATACCGCCATGATTCCAGCTATTCGCGCTTAAATACCCAATTGTGTAACTTCAACCAAACAAGAAAAGGATGGTACTTCGACTCAATCTCCTCATCTTTCTGACAACGCTCTTCCTCTACCCTCTTCCTGCTCAGCTAGTCTCAAAGGATAAGATCTCAGAGCTATCAAAGTCTGCACTTAATACTTCTCTTCACCGTTTTAAGTATTTTCTCGGTTTACCCAACGACGCGCATTTTCCCGACGACCTGGAAGAAAACATCAGTTGGCTGGAAGGACAATTTAGTACATTGGGTTTCTCTGTGGAGAGACTACCGACTGCCGGCCTTGATCTCCTGCTTGCCTCTCAGAATTATCCAGGAACGGAAAAAACATTACTCATCTATTTGCAAGTCGATGGTCAACCCGTAGATCCTACAAAATGGGACCAGGACCATCCCTTTGAGCCGGTTCTGAAGAAGAAGAACGGAAATGATCAATGGGAGATCATATCCTGGAACGAAATCGATAACAATGTGGATCCGGAATGGAGAATCTTTGCCAGATCCACTGCAGATAGTAAAGGACCCATTTGTGCCTTCCTTAGCGCACTAGAAATCATGCAGGAAAACGGTTGGCAGTCCAACTACAACATTAAAATTATCATGGATAGCGAGGAGGAATTAGGGTCACCCAATCTTCCGGATGCAGTGCGCACCCATCGAGACAAGCTAGCCGCTGACATGCTTATTATTTTTGATGGTCCCCGGCACATTTCCAATCTACCTACTTTGACATTCGGTGCCCGTGGAATCACAACCATGCGCATTACTACCTACGGTCCCCAATTTCCCCAGCACAGTGGTCACTATGGAAACTATGCCCCTAACCCTGCACTTCGTCTCTCTCAGCTCCTGGCATCCATGAAAGATGAAGATGGAAGGGTCGTCATTCCCGGCTTCTATGACGGCATCACAATCGATGATGAAACAAGGGCAATACTCAGAGAGGTACCCGATGATGAAGCAGACATCCAGAGAAAAATAGGCATCGCCGCACCTGACCGTGTGGCAGACAATTACCAGGAAGCCCTCCAGTTTCCATCTCTAAATATTCAAGGACTGTCATCGGCATGGGTGGGATCCAAAGTGCGGACTATAATACCCAACGCAGCAGTAGCTAATCTGGATATTCGTACCGTTAAGGAAAGCGATCCCGAAAGGCTTGTGAGACTTGTTCGCCAACATATTGCAAACCAGGGATATCACTTTTGTGAAGGCGAACCTACTGATGAGGAAAGACAAAAGCACCCTCGGCTGGTGTCTATGAGCTATCGTGTGGCGTATCAAGCATTTAGAACGGATTTCAACACAGAAGTGGGTTCTTGGCTCACCTCAGCTCTACAGAGGACTTTCAGACAAACTCCCATCAGAATCAGAACCTCTGGAGGATCTATTCCCATAGCTCCCTTCGTCCAGACCCTGGGGATTCCCGCCGTAACCGTACCGGTAGTAAATCGTGACAATAATCAACATAGCCCAAACGAAAATGTTCGAGTTGGCAACTACCTCGAGGGAATTCAAACCTACCTGGGTATACTGACTGAGCCTTTGTAGAGCGTTCCGGAAGAAAGGCTATCAGTATATTTGATTTAGAACAGATCGCATGAATCGTTACATTTTAAGACTTCTGCTTAAAACCATCATCCTAGCGCTGCTGCTTTTGTTATATCGAGCACACATCGATTACCCCATCAATGAACAAGCCTTGGATGCAATGAGTAAGGCTATTCGTTTCCTGCTGTTTGCTTTTGGCCTCAACGTCACCTTGTCTTTATTGTTGGTGATATACCGCCTCCGTAAGAAATTGAAACTCAATGCACGAGATAATATAACCCAAGGCACGAACAACTTGTACATTTTGATCATTGGTTTTGCATTCGTCCTATTTGTCCTCAGTCTGTGGGGTATTGATTTTCAGACCTTGTTCACCAGCTTAAGTATCGTGGCTGCAGCAATAGCCATCGTATCGAGAGAATTTATTTCATCAATCATCGGCGGCTTTGTAATCTCTTTGTCAAGGGAGCTGAATATTGGAGATTATGTGAAGATTGGCGATTACAAAGGCAAAGTTGTGGATCTAAAACTTACCAAGGTGGCACTATTAAATGAAGACGATGATTTGCTCTATATCCCTAACGATAAAGCCAATAGCCTGGAAATCATCAATTATACCCAAAGTGACATCCGAAAGATTTCTATCGGTTTTGAGATCAATTGGAACTTCGGCTCGACGTTGGAGGAGTTTGAAAGGAATCTCATTGACGAGCTAAGCGAGTATCACGACAAGATTGTCGCCGGGAGTTTCAAATTACGGATCGTCGAAATCAAGAAAGACACGGTACAATTCAAGTTTCAATACACACTCAAGGAGGTGAACCGCTCCCTGGAGCGGGAGATTAAACGGAAGACCACCCGAAGGGTATTAGAGAATATCAAGGCTGCTGCATCATCTGTTGCCGCTCAGGCAGATTCATAAGGAGATGGCCCAGGATCAAAAATACTGTGTCGCTATTGCCCAACTCACCCCGGTCTTTTTGGACAATGAGGCCTCCCTTCATAAGGTAGCCACTGCGACCAAGTCTGCGGTGGATCAAGGGGCTAAATTGATTCTCTTTCCCGAATCTTTTCTGCCAGGGTATCCGCGGGCAATGACCTTTGGTACCAGCGTCGGGCAACGGACAGAATCTGGCCGGGAGATTTGGCAGGCATTTTGGGAGAACAGTATTGCAGAAGATGGTCCCGAAGTAAAAAGGCTCGCTCAGATCGCAATCGAGTACTCGGTTTATCTGGTCATGGGTGTCACTGAGCGAGATCAGATCAACCGTAGTCTTTTCTGCAGTTTTATGATTTTTGATCCTGGCGGAAGAATTATTGCCAAGCACAGGAAGATCAAACCAACCGCAGCTGAACGAATTATTTGGGCAGAAGGAGACGGTAGGTCGCTGATCACCCATCAGACCAGCATAGGAAGAATTGGCGGACTCATTTGTTGGGAAAATTACATGCCCTTGGCTCGCATGGCTCTATACTCCTCCGGAATCGATATATATCTGGCTCCTACTGCCGACAGCAGGGAGACCTGGACAGCAACCATAAGGCACATAGCACTGGAAGGAAGATGCTTTGTACTCGGTTGTAATCAGTTTTTTCGATCTAAAGATTATGATCAAAAGTTTCACAAATACCTCGAACCTGATTTGCCTGAAGTAATTTGCCAAGGTGGTAGCATGGCGGTCGACCCCATGGGTCAGGTAATCGCTGGTCCGGCCTGGGGCGAAGAAAAGATTCTTATGGTGGAGTTGGATTTTGGGCTACTGATCCGGAGTAAGCTCGATTTTGATCCGGTTGGCCATTACGCACGCGGTGATCTATTCACCTTTAATATGAAAAATAGGACCTGATAGATATGTTGACGCAGCTTCTTATCATCTTATCCATTTCGCTCTTTACTCAAAATATTGACGGGCTCATTAAAATTACCGAAGCACATCAGCCTGATGGTTCTATTGATCTTGTTGCATTCAACTCCGGACATTGTCCTTATACTGTTACCCTGGAAGCCGAACTTTCAAACGTGCGTTCGCGTGTGCCTCTTCCCGCCACATTCACTGTGTTTCCTGAAGCGGAACACCAGGTTTTGACCAGTCTTATACCTGATAAAAACGCAAAGTGGTCCTATCGGTTTAAGTATAGCTACCAGATGGGAGATCTCAAGTCTGGTAAACATGACGAAGAACAGTTATACCTCTTGCCCTACGAGGTGGGAATATCAAAGAAATTTATGCAGGGCCCTGATGGGAAGTTTAGCCATCAGGGTGTGAATGCATATGACTTCGGTATGCTTGAAGGCTCTCCGGTACATGC
This sequence comes from Lewinellaceae bacterium, assembly GCA_024644235.1. Classification (GTDB taxonomy): domain Bacteria; phylum Bacteroidota; class Bacteroidia; order Chitinophagales; family Saprospiraceae; genus JAHELJ01. The sequence continues at coordinate 16,329 of JAHELJ010000018.1, read as the reverse complement.
AGCAAGAGATGGGATTGTAGTCACTGTCAAAGAAGACAGTAAAAATGGATGTCCGCAAATAGAGTGCATGAAGGACGCCAATAATATCCTGATTTGGCACAAAGACGGCAGCTTTGCGTCATATGCACACCTCCAATATCAAGGTAGCCTGGTCAGTACGGGTGACACTGTAAAAGCTGGTGATCTCATTGGACTGAGTGGTAATACGGGATGGAGTTCTGCTCCCCACCTCCACTTTGAAGTCTATCTGCCGCAGAGCCAGGGACGCAAAACCTTTCCTGTCCAATTTCTGACCCAACAAGGACTTTTATCAGAGCTCGCAGTAGGAAGGGAATATCAGGCAACGACGGGTGGGGACCGCCGTTAATCAGCAACCCTCGGCACCCCGATATGAGGGCCCAAAAACAATGCATTGAGGAACAATCGATTTGTACCGTACCAGGTGCCCCGAAAATTAGGATTATCGGCAAAGAGCACTACTCTTCCTTGTCCTGACTTGCTGACAATCACCGATGCAGATTTCTTTAGTTTTTCCTCCAGATTTTCTTTGGAAATATAGCCGTCAACATGAGGATCCGAGCTATAAGCTGCTACCGTACTATACGGATTTGAGCTAGGTTTTAGCCACACATTGCTGTTTCGATACACTGGCAACCGGACCTTCTCATAACCAAAAGCCACCGGATGAGTCAGGTCTAAATCAACAGAAAAGATGGCCCCACCTACTCTTGTTTTCCCGTAGTGCTCAGGTGCGTCAACATAGGGGAGTCGTTTTACTTCAGCCTGCTGGGAATCACTCTTTTCCTTATCGCTATCCAGCAGCTCCTCTGTCACCACTTTGTTCTTGATTGCCCATTCAGTGCCCTCCCGGATCGTGATTAGTGTATTCCCTTGCGAAATCCAGTCCTTCAAATTCTCTACAAATGATGAGTCCAGCATTTGATAGTTTCCCGACACCATAACCATTACATTGTACTCATCCCATTTCAGCCGGTTGATCATTCTGGTCTCTACTTTGGTGATCGGCATATGAATCCGTTGGTCCAACAAGTGCCAAACTTCCCCAGCTTCATATCCCGCCACACCATCACCCACCAGCATCATTGCCTTCGGTATCGGAACCGGTCGCAAATAGCGGCTGCCTAGATCAACTCCGGCGGCATTCAACCCGGTAGCGATTGGAGTCACTTCAATGTGGTACTGCTGAGAACACCTGCGGAGAAGCTCCAATAGTCTTTCAGCCGAAACTTTTTCTTGCTGGACCGGAATCATTAACGATCCATAGTCAAATGCTCTGGTGGTCCCATTTGCACTCACTTCAAAGGGCTTGAACGCACTATACACAACCACTTCGTCTTTCAACAATTGGTAAAGCAGGGCGGGCACTTGGTAATCTTTCCAGGAAATGAGATAAGCGTATCTAGACGATTGCACCTCCGGAACATTCCGGGATAGGCCATCCCGATTTACCTGAGTACCTGTCGACACTGGTCTTTTTACCCCTTTGTACTCCACATTGTAAGTATTCGCTAAAGACCAGGCAGAGGCATCATAAAAAACACTGTCGTTGTAAGTGTCATAGGTCTCGAACGTGCTCTGCACCATACGGTATTGAACCTGATCGGTTGGCACGACATAGGCAGATCCCGCCTTAAAGCCGATGCCATCGATTGCCACATCTTCATTAAGTTCAAAAACTTCCACCTGGTGAATCAACAGTTTATCTAGGAAGGCATTCAGTCGATGTTGGTCGGAGGTTTCTCGAAAGATATAGGCTTTGACCGGATCACTAGCTGCGTTGCTTAAAGCTGATTCAAAAAATCGACTTTGATAGTCCAGCAACATGGCTTTATGCTCTACGCTGGCTTTTACCGTGGCCATGCTTGTCACCAGCTGATTTCTGATTGTAAAAGCAAAAGTGAGATCACCTGTCGCTGATTTCTGGACATGCCCCCGGGAACTCGCCTGCTCAAAGAGGATGCCCAATCCTCCTTGCAGATCCGGATAGGAGGAGCCATAACCGGGATAGGTGCCATCAAATACTTCCTTGGTAAAATACAATGAGCCAATTTCGTCAAGCCCTTCAGCGTAGTATCTCGCAAATGTATCGTTCAGGGTGGTATAGTTGTCCTTTGGCATGATAGGATTCTTCGATCCATTTGGCTTCATCGGCTCAAAGAAGTAGGTGCTGTTTGTTCCCATTTCATGAAAGTCAGTGACGACATTGGGATACCACTGATGATACCACCCCAGCTTACTCCTACTTTCCGGATGGATGGCTAACCACCAATCCCGGTTGAGATCAAACCAATAGTGATTGGTCCTGCCCCGCGGCCAGCCTTCGTTGTGCTCGATGTCAATAGGGTCTTTCACTAAGACATTCCCCTTATGCATATTCACCCAATGGGTATGGCGGTCACGACCATCAGGATTGATCACCGGATCGATAAATACCACAGCCTCGTTCAGGTAGCGAATTACATCAGGATGCTCCGATGCAACAAGTATATAGGCTGTCAACATGGCTGCTTCGGCCGATGAAGACTCATTCCCGTGCACTCCGTAACCCAACTGTATGATGACGGGATCAGAATCCGCCCAAGTTGAGACACTTGGATCATTTCGCCTCAGGTGATTGGCCTGGATCTGATCAAGTGACTGATGATTTTGAGCGGACGTTACTGTCAGCATGATCAAATCACGATGACCATAGGTACGACCGTAGACCTGAAAGCTGGCACGGTCTGAAACTGCAGCTAGTTTTTCGAAGTACGATACGATCCTGTCATAACGTGTATGGTGATCACCAATTTCGTAACCCAGGAAAGTAGCGGGGGAAGGAACCTGATCGATATATGGGCCAAACTCCTCGAGAAAAATATCCTGAGCATCCAGATGGCAAGTCACACACAAAAGAATGAGGGAGAAAAACTTTTTCATCATGACCTATTTTGATTGATCTAAAATAGATAATGTCAGTCATTGGTAAGTTTATCTCCGCCATGATTCAAACAATTTCAGTCGGTACGAGTGATTCGCTATATTTAGAGTTTTGACTCATCGTATGAAAACAATCAAAGTCAGAGAATTTATGACAAGTCCGGTAGCCACGGCGGTGCTGGATAGCGACGTTGGCCGGATCCGGGATTTGATGAATTTAAAGAATTGCAGTGCGATCCCCATTGTGGAGATCAAAGGTGAGAACATTCTTATCAGAGGGATCGTAACCAAAAATGATATCGTTGGCGTTTTCGATGATACCGTGAAGGTGAGTCAGATTATGAAACGAAGCACCTATGTGGTAGACTCCGATTACACCGCTCAGGAAGCAGCCAAACTCATGCTGCAACATAAAACACATCACCTCCTCGTACTTGAAGAAGGCAACCTTGTTGGTATGATCAGCTCGCTCGATTTTGTCCGACTCAGCGCCAATTGGTGATCTGGATTTCACCTAAATGACAGCCATTCTGTAGGCCAGCTTACACTTCACTTTAATTATCGCATGATCCACTCCGTCATAGGGCAGTACTTTGTACTTTTCACAGATGAGAATCTACTCAATCTTCTTATTTCTTATTCTAGGTGCACAGCTGGCTTACGGCCAAAAGCAAAGACCTGTATCCGTCGATAACGACAAATTCTTCGAAAAAGATGGCCAGCGATATTTATATGGTGGCGAAGACAGCAGCTGGCATTTCGATATTACATCCCTCATCCTCAAGGATAGTCAATTCCATTATGGCATCGGCAGGGAGACTTTCCCGGCTCTGATAGAACCAAAATTCATAACGGTGACGAACGCCATGAAGATCTGGAAAGATGATGATCGTTTTCTCTTGCTGAAGCTTGGAAACGACATCCGGGCATATTCGATCAAGGACCTCACCAGGCATGAAGTGGTAAACGATGTGGTAACCGGCAAACCAGTGATGGCTGCTTATTGCATTCTGGCAGATCTGGGAGCGATCTACGACCGGGTAATAGCAGACAGTGTTTTCACATTTGCCCTGAGTGGGTATACCTACTTCGATCCCTCAGTTTGGGACGGAATGGACGGTTTTGTGATGTGGGACCGGGAGACTGAAAGTCTGTGGTGGCCTCTCATCGGACAAGCTGTGTCCGGACCAATGTTGGGCACCAGAATGAAAGTATTGGATGAAAGCAAGTGGTCGCAAACGACCTGGCGCGAGATCCGGAAGCAATACCCCACTGCCATGGTATTGGAGTCTGATCAGGATTTTGATCGACCCAAGAAATGGAAAAGGTATCAGATGAAGGCCATCCAAGCAGCAAAGGGATCATCCATTGCGCCACGGTGGGGAGAAAATGCGAAGATCAATTGATCCAGTAAGATAATTTGGCCACTAGTTGCCGATTCTTCGTACGGAAGTTATCCGGGTAAGAGTTGTCTGTGTATACCAGGAAGAAATCAGAGACCGGCGCAAATCGCCATTGAAACCGAATGTTCACATTGAGGTTGTCGATCTGATTGTTCCATTGGACGAAAGTGGTCAGGAAAAGGTTGTCAGTAAATGTGATGTCCAGCCTCGGTCCTATCAGGAAAAGGTTGGTATTCTCAAAAGGTGAAGGTAAGATCAGGCGGTTAAATTCGCTTGCTACACCTATGCTACCAAAGGGCTGCACCCGGTAATTCATAGTTCCGCTGAAGCCAATGCGGTCTCCATTGAAAAAACCTCCATATTCTGCCTTCAGGTCATAGGTGAAAAGCCTGCGGGCATTGGATGAATAAGCCAGCTCGTACTCCCACCAAGAAAATGTGCTCCCGGTGGCTAAGGTGTCTCCATCCTTATTGGTAGGGTCAAAAGGCTCGTCAAGTCTGACAAAGATCTCTCTGCCGGCCACGGAGAATTCACTGCGATCCAGCCATGAAAGTGCATATTCAAGCTCTACCTCCCTGTCGGTAAGTAGCCATCCTTTGTCATAGAAAATATCCAGAGAGATCGAAGGGCCGTGATTGGCCAGTTTCTCACTTTCAGGAAAAAACGCATACTCCACCTCAGGTTTGAAGAAATGAAATCCGGTACGAGGCACGAAACCGACATCAGCGCGATATCCTGATCCTACCGTAGCTTGCTCAAAAGCTACTCTAAAGGTTTCGATGTTGTATTCGAGGTTGGTTGACAACGTAAATGCATCTCCTTTCGATCCCGGATAGAACGAATGATGGTAAAATGCCTTTCCGCTCCAGGTATCATCGTTGCTGGCAAGATTAAAATCCAACCCGGCAGTGCGATTATATCGAAATGCATCCTGATCGCTCGTGATATCTCCAGTGAGGCTCTTGTTGATAAAAAATCCGCTAAGATTTGATCTGCCAAACACCCTTCGCTGCAGGGTAACAACCGAAAAATTGCTGGCAGGGATGTCACCTTTTGTCCCTGTTTGCATATTCATCAACCCCACTCGCCAGTTCTCGTTCAGGTTCCCACTTAGCCTGAAACCCGCTTGTACCGGGCTTTCCAACCCGATTCTCCTGGAGAAAAAAGGTCGCAATTCCTCACTTCCTAGGCTGGCGAAAAGATCACTGTTGTCCAAGAAAAACTGACGTTTTTCAGGAAAAAACAACTCAAACCGCTGCAGGTTTGTCACTTGCTGATCGACTTCTACTTGTGAGAAATCAGGATTTACTGTCACATCAAGGCTCAGGGACGTACCGATGGTTGCTTTGATGTCTAATCCCGCATCTCCCGACAGATCTGTAGATTCTCCCGCTTCCACCTCTTCGGCTGCACTCATGGATAGATACGGAATCACAGAGAATCGAGTGGACAACTTGGGCGGTGGTGCATCCCATACCAAGGCTCCGGTGAATGCGAGGTTAGCTGTTTGAAATTGTCTCGGAACGGGTGCCCAACTTGACTTCTCCCCGGTCTTCAAATCCAACCTGCTAAAATTGATTCCCCACTCTGTCGCACCCTCCTGATATTTTATACTGCGAAACGGAATAGCATACTCGGCTATCCACTTGTCAGGTTCATTACTCACTGCCGATCGCCACTTACAATCCCAGTTGAGATTTACAAATCCACCATCTGCCTGCAGCCCGTCCCACTGTGCACCCGCCGCCGAAGTGCCAAATGAGAAACCGTTAGTCTGATCATTGTAAGTGTCCATGAAGATGAGAAAGTTGTCATTGCGTCCAAATGAAAAATCCCGTCGGAGTGACTCAGCCGGCCGATTGCCCGGCGTGGGGTCATAACAAATGATTGCAAAGTAAAAATGCGTTGCATCCCTCGCCACCATCACATCAGTTTGAGCCTCAGCCTGTCCGGTGTCGATCGGCAGCACTCTGATAAAATCACCCGCCCTTTCAGCTATCTGCCAAACTGCCTCATCAAGTCGTCCATCAATCTGCAAGGACTCTGATATTGACTCTACTTGGATCCGGTGAGTCCGTCGATTCTTAGTCTCAGGCACCTGAGCTTCAACTGATACTACAACAAAGCTTGTTAAGGCTAGGAACAGGAAATTCTGCAATGAAAAAACTTTTTTGAAAATAAACCGAATCACCTGCTAAAGTTCTCTTTTCGAAGGGATTGCATCTTAGATCGATTGCCTTGGATAGATATTTTGTTTAATTTTTTTCATAAAAAATTAAACAAAATGTAATTGCTGCTGTTATAGTTTCTGTTCTTTGAATTCATTCTCACATCAAAAATTTACAAAATGAAAATTAAATTATTTCTTCAATCGTTCCTGATCTTCTCTATGGCCGCCGTATCATTAGCAGCCTGTAATAATAATGAAGACCCTATCAGTGAACCTCAGACAATCGTCGATATTGCCCAAGGCGATGCTAATTTCAGTACGCTGACTCAGGCTCTGGTTCGGACTAATCTGGTAGCAGTGCTTCAAGGATCGGGCCCATTCACCGTTTTTGCTCCAACCAATGAAGCCTTTACCGCCCTGGGAGTTGACCTCAGTACAATCAGTGACGAAGATTTAAGCAATATTCTGCTCTACCATGTCATTGGAGCTCAAATCGAAGCGGCTGACATCGCCGAAGGTCAAACATATGCATCTACCGCCACTACATCCGGCCCACAAGGTGCTGCTCTCAGCATGCTCATTGAAAAATCGTCACAGGGTGTCATAATTAACGGAAAAGCCACTGTCACTACTGCTGATTTGGATGCTTCCAACGGTGTAATTCACGTAGTCGACCAAGTTCTTCTGCCGATGAATATCGTGGAGCATGCCGCAGCTAATGAGAATTTTACACAACTAGTTGGAGCTTTAGGTGCTGCATCCGGCGATTTGGTGACGGTATTGAGTGGAAGCGGTCCATTTACTGTTTTCGCTCCAGTTGATGCTGCCTTTGCCGAAATCTCAGATGTAGTAGCTACACTAGATGCTAATCAATTATCCAATGTGCTTACCTACCATGTAGTAGGAGCGGCCAATGTCCGTTCGACTGATCTGAGTGGGAACATGGAAGTAATGACGGTAAATGGAACTCCTTTCACCATAACTCTATCCGATGGAGCAAAAATTACTGATGCGAATGGTAATATTGCTCAAATCATTTTGACTGATGTGCAGGCCACAAATGGTGTGATTCACGTCCTCAACAAAGTCCTACTACCGTAAGTCAAGCAAGAGACAGTGAGTACGGATATTTAATTTATTTCCGTAAATGAAGTCCCGGATTGCTCCGGGACTTCTCTTTATTACGGATCAAGTGCCGAGCATGCCGGCTCGATCCAAACACAAATAGAATACAAGCTGGTATTTGCTGAGATTAACACACGCTTAGTGTGTCATGCATCTAAGACAACTATGTGACAGTAAATGGCAGGTGACAACCTGCCTTCGGGTGGTGGTTTTCTTCAATTTGGTCTTTTAAGGTTATTGATAACAGAGATCATCTTCTCCATGAACACTTCTGAAATTACAAAATGCCGGATTATTATCAATGGTTAAGATCGATTTGCCTCCCGGGTGTTTTCAAATTCTCCCTATTTTGGCTCATGACCAATATAGAAGATCATGACTTCAGAAGCTCTCCTAAGACATAGACTGTCTTTTCTATTAGCTATACTGACCCTTTTAACCCACGCCAAAGTCGCGGCTCAATCTTTTGAGAGATCCCAACTTGAACAGCTGAAGTTTCGGCACATCGGGCCGGTTGGAAACCGCATTATTTCGGTATCAGGAATATCAGGTGATCCCCTCACCTACTACGTGGGAGCGGCAACCGGAGGAATCTGGAAAACAGGAGATGGAGGCTTAAATTGGAAGCCCGTTTTTGACAAATATCCTGTGCATTCGATCGGTGCACTAGCTGTTGCCCCTTCTGATCCTCAGGTGATCTATGCCGGCACCGGTGAGAGTTTTATCCGGTCCAATGTTTCGATTGGCAACGGAGTATGGAAATCAACCGATGGAGGAGAAACCTGGTCACACCTGGGGCTGGACAGTACCGGAAGAATCAGTAGAATCGTTGTCCATCCTACTGATGCAGACATTCTATATGCGGCATCTGTTGGTCACGGTTACAGTCCTCAAAAGCAAAGGGGTGTCTTTAAGAGCAATGATGGTGGTATGAGTTGGAAACACGTTCTGTTCGTGGATGAAAAAACGGGAGCTTCTGACATCGTGATGGATCCCAATAATCCTCGCATCCTATTTGCGGGTATGTGGCAACTGGAGCTAAAGACCTGGATCCGGGTAAGTGGCGGTCCGGGTAGTGGCTTATACATGTCGAAAGATGCCGGCGAAACCTGGTCGAGGCTCGAGGGAAGTGAGCTTCCGAAAAAATCGGTTGGAAAGATCGCTTTGGCAATGACTCCGGCAGCGCCCGATCGTGTTTATGCTTTAATTGAAACGGGTGATGGCGTGCCCTGGGATGGAGAGGAGACGGAAAGCGGTGAACTCTGGCGATCAGACGACAAGGGAAAAACCTGGAAATTGATCAACTCCAACCGTGACCTGGGGGGAAGACAAGCTTATTACACCCGTTGCGCCGCTTCTCCTGACAATCCTAATGAGATCTATTTTCTGGCTGCCAGCTATAGTACCAGCATTGATGGGGGGAAAACAGTAACTTCTGCTCCCTTCCTCCAGCAACCCAACTGGGACCATCATGAGATGTGGATTGACCCCACCGATGGGAACCGGATGATCGTAGTGGGCGACGGCGGCTTGTCTATCTCCATGAACCGGGGAGCTTCGTGGCACCGGGTGCATTTACCGGTAGCGCAGCTGTACCATGTCACTACGGATACGAAAGTGCCGTACAACGTGCTGACCAATCGCCAGGATGGGCCTTCTATGAAAGGACCCAGTCGCAGCGGTGTTTCCGGTCTCTTTGGAGGTGGAGTTATACACACCGGTGTGTGGTACGATATCGGAGGCGGGGAAAGCGGCTTTGCCACTGCCGATCCGACAGATCCTGACATTATCTGGTCCAGTGCCTCGGGATATGGACCCCTGGGAGGCATCGTCACTCGCTACGATGAAAAAACGAGACAGTACCGACAGGTGGAAGTATGGCCTGAACTCCTGGCTGGTCATGCCGCCAAGGATGTGAAGTATCGCTTTCAATGGACCTTCCCCCTGCTGATCTCCCCCCACGACAACAACACCGTTTATGTGACCAGTCAGCATGTGCATCGCACCACCGACCAGGGGCAGAGCTGGCAGTTGGTCAGTCCCGATCTCACCCTAAATGATTCTACGAAACAAAAGGCATCAGGTGGTCTGACCCCGGATAACATCGCTGTAGAATATGCCAACGTAATCTATGCCTTCGACGAATCTCCTCTCCGGGAAGGGCTCTTTTGGGCCGGTACAAACGATGGCTTGGTCCACATAAGTCGCGATGGCGGTGAAACCTGGCAAAATGTGACTGCCAACATTCCCGGACTTCCCCCATTAGGTACTGTCCGAAATATTGATGCCTCGAAATGGAATGAAGGTGCAGCTTATCTCACGGTCGATTTTCATCAAGTGGGAGATTTTGCTCCCTATGTCTACAAGACCAAGAACTATGGACAGTCCTGGACCAAGATTGTAAATGGAATTACTGATAGTACTATGCTCAACTATGCACGTTGCGTGCGTGAAGATCCGGTGCGAGAAGGACTGCTTTATGTCGGCACAGAAAATGCACTCTATTTTTCTCTGGATGATGGTGAAAACTGGCAGTCGCTTATGACCAATCTACCGGCTTCTCCCATGTATTGGATTGACATTCCTGAGCACTTCAATGACATGGTGGTGGGTACCTACGGCAGGGGTATCTGGATACTTGACGATATCTCACCATTCCAACAGATGTCTCAGCAGATTGCAGAATCAAATGCGCATCTTTTTGACCCAAAACCTATTTACCGCCTTCAGCCGGTAAGCATGAATATGCAGTTTTTCCCGGAAGCTTCTTCCGGAAAGGATCCACCCTATGGGGGTAGCCTCCATTACTGGCTCGCTGAAGACCAGGATCCTGTTTTGATACAAATTGTAAATACTGAAAATGATACCCTTCGCACCATTAAGCATAAGGGCAAAGCCGGACTAAACCGGGTATGGTGGAATCTCCGTACGGACTCAACCAACCAGATCGTTTTCCGTACCAAACCGCGGTACGCCGAATGGGTCCCATTGGGTGAAGAGCGAAAAAGGAAATCACCTGTAGGTCGATTCACCATGCTGGTACCTCCGGGTGATTACTACGTACGTACTACACTAGACAGCTCAGATTTTAAGACAAGCATCCGCGTCTTGAAGGATCCTAATTCGGAAGGAGAATTGTCTGACATTGCAGCGCAAACCGATCTTATGAAAAAACTATATAGCGGTATGAATGAGGCGGTTGCTCTGATCAATCAGATAGAATCAATAAGGAGGCAGATCTCTGATCTGGCAATGACCTTAAAGGAGCAGAAAGGTTATCCGGAGATATTGGAATCAATTTCTTCTCTTGACAGCAATCTTATTGAACTGGAAGGTGAAGTGACTCAGCTAAAAATCACTGGTACTGGCCAGGATCAGATCCGATACCCGGCCATGCTGGTGGAGAAGATTAGCTACCTGGCCTCCACCGTGCCCACCAGTGATTTCCCTCCGGCAGACTCGCATCTGGAGGTATATAATTTGCTAAGGGAAAGATTAAATAGTCACCAGCAGAGATTTGAGGCGATTCGGTCAGGTCCGTTACAGGAATTGATGGGGCTCTTTGAAGAACACGGAGTGAAGCCGGTTATGGTGTCAGGAGGAGACTAAAAATAAATTCTGCAGTTGGATGACCTACTGGCTGGTGGTGAGGAATCTGCTTGACTGAAATTGAAGGATTAGAGAGGGGAAAGACTCCAGCAGTCAAAAGAAAAGTCAACCAGAGCAGTATACTGATGTATTCCTGTTTGAATCAAACGAATCCAAATTGTAGGAATGATACTTGATCATATTGATCATTACTGAGGGTGTCTTGATTTAACGTTTCCAAATCTCATATATCTAAATTGATTAATGCCATTAACCAACTTGCGAAATTGGGGTTTTCAAATCCAAGAAAACTTTTTTTAATCGACGGATTTGGGGCTGTTTTATCTGCCTTTCTTTTGGGAGTTGTCCTGGTTAAGTTTCAACCTGTTTTTGGTATCCCCAAAGCAATCCTATATTTTCTTGCCTCATTACCATGTGCTTTTGCCGTTTATGATTTTTACTGTTATTATAAAATCCAAGACAATCTGCAATATTTCTTAAGGGTAGTTGCGATTACCAATCTTTCATATTGTTGCTTATCATTTGCACTGACGCTATATCACAGGGCTGTGATCACTTCTCTCGGCTGGACTTACATTCTGCTGGAGATTTCATTAGTGGCGACCTTGGCAGTACTTGAACTTAAAATTGCAAAGAGGTTGACGAATTGAGAATTATGATTGCCCAACACAATTCGCAAGGGTCATCTTTGTAGCATTAAAAAAGATTTTCCTTAATTCAAGAACTCTGGCTTTTCAACCAAAAATTTTTTCGGGCCTGATAGGTAAATCATAGATACGCTTCCCGCAAGCCCGGTAGATCGCATTGGCAATGGCTGCTGCTGTGGGAGGTACTCCAGCCTCACCGCCGCCCATAGCTGGTAAATCCGGACGATCGATGATCGCAACCTCTAAATCAGGGGAATCAGCCATTCTTAGTACCGGATACCTCGACCAATCCGTACTGGTAATATGGCTTTTATCAAACTTCACTTGCTCCTTCAATGTCCAGCTTGCTCCTTGCAACATACCTCCCTCCGTTTGATTCTTCAACCCATCCGGATTGATCACCTCACCTGCATCGATGGCTGCCCATAGTTTTTTCAGATCTACCGAGCCGTTTATTTCATCCACGGACAACCACGCCGCGACCGCGATATATGCATCCGAGTTTTTATACCGCATAAAGCCATATCCAAGCCCTTCTCCGTCGGCCAATTGCCGGGAATCGGTGAGATCACCAATTTTTTGCATGACCGCAATGGCTCGCTCATCGTCCAGATGCTCAATCCGGAAATCCAGCGGATGCCTTCCCGCTATTTCTGCCAATTCATCCATGAGAGACTCGATCGCAAAAATATTGGCAAAAGCACCCAGACTCCGTAGGGAGGACACTCGCAACGGACCTTCAAAATAATGTGCTTTGAGCTCTAGATTGGGGATGTTGTAATAGGGATCAGCGTTCCGGTGCCCTCCGCCAAGATAGCCCCTGGACTGCATCGTCAGCGGATCATCCAGATATCGGGCAACCATTAAAGTTCCACCATCGCGGTTCGGACGGGTGCTGTGTGAATCGGTCCAGATGTCAGACTTCCATGCCGCAATCTTACCGGAATCATCCAGAGAGGCTTCCACTTCCGCTATGATTGCCGATCCATATGGATCCCAGGCGAGGTCGTCCCCATGGGACCACTGTAAGCGTATATGCTTTCCAGGGTATTCCAAAGCTACTAAAGCCGCTTCCGCTGCTGCATCATCTGCAGTACTGTGTCCAAAACAACCAGCTCCCGGGACCGATATGATATGGATCTTTTCTTCATCCATTTTCAGCATGCTGGCAATCGCCTCCCGCAAGGGATAAATTCCTTGACTATGCGACCATATATGCAATTTTTCCTGGTCATAAAGTGCTACGGCACAGGCTGGCCCCAGGGACGCATGTTTCACTAACGGTTTGGTGTAGATTCCTTTACGGGTCTGCTTATTAGCAAAAACCGCTCTTACATTACCCTCTTCGCGGACCGATACCGGATCGTCTGCGATTTTCCGAATGCGATCATACAGCTCATCCTGCTTTGGAAAAATTTGAGGGACCTCCCAGGTACAATGTTCCTTCAAATAGCTTTCAGCCTTAATCGCCTGGGTTTCCTTTTCTGCAATGACTGCTACTAAATTTCCATTTACCACAGTCCCTATCACCCCATCGACGATGTTTTGTAATTCCGAATCATCCACATTTTGCAAGGTTGATTTGTAGTTAGGTGGATGGACCACCCGGGCATGCAGCATACCGGGAAATTGCAAATCTTGTATGAAGACGAACTCTCCGGAAACCATTTTTTGGAGGTCCATTCGCTGAATAGACTTACCCACATATTTATAATCACTTTTGCTTTTCACAGGCACTGGAATCGTTACTTCCGTTTCGATTTGGGTGCCTCGAAGCAATTGGGAGAATGTCATGGATTGATCTCCTGCTCTCGATTTGACCTCGCCATTGTAAAGGAGAAGTTCCTCAACAGGTGTATTCATCTGCTCACTGGCCAGCTTCAATAAAGTAGTCCTTGCCGTCGCTGCAGCATACCGCACCGACATTGCACTATTTTTGATGGATGCACTTCCAGCTGTGTACCCTTCATTCGGTGTCACTCCCGTTTCCGCCAGATGAACCTCGACTTTCTCCAGATCCATGTCTAGTTCTTCCGCAGCTACTTGTTGGATCGCGATCTGAATGCCCTGACCCAATTCTACTTTTCCCGAAAAAATCCTTACCCTGCCATCCTCCAGCACTTCAAGCCAAGCACTAACTTTATCGGCTCGTGTCAAACTGCCGGGTAGGTCACCCTCATAATCGGTGCGACTAGCAGCAGGAAAACCCGGTTCTTCTCGGCAAGAAAGGCCCAGTAGTGTAAAGCCTACACTTATGTATCCTAGTTCCCTAAGGAATGCTCTTCTGCAAGACAAATCATTCTCCATTATGTAATCAAGAACATTGAATCGAGATTTCTTGGTACCTCGCTCCTATCACATCTATATTCGACGGAATATTCCTCGTCCCCGAATGACCAGGCGGATCTCCACAAACGATCCAAATGAAAGATACGTCCTGCAGGTTAAGAAAAGCAATTTTTGCTAATTTTCTCCATGGAAACTACATGGAATGCACTGAGCTGGATAATTCATTTAGGCTCATCATGTTAATGGTAATTGAAATCCGCCCATGAATCATGAATTTATCATTTTCTTGCTTATCTCTGGTTTATCATTTCTCCATTTCCAAACCAAGCAAACGGAAAAACCACGAATACTAATTAGCACGGATATTGGCGGTACCGATCCGGATGACAATCAATCCATGGCACACCTGCTCATGTATAGCGATAAACTACATATTGAAGGATTGATTTCTTCTCCCTCTTACGGCAATGGAAGTAAAGCCGAAATACTCCGCATGATCGATTTGTATGAAAAAGATCTTCCCAAACTAAAAAAAAACCGCGAAGACTTTCCGGCGCCTGACTACCTGCGTTCCATCACCAAACAAGGGCAGTCGGGCAACGCGCCTTACCAAGGTTACCGGCAAAGCACGGAGGGTTCAGATTGGATCATAGCATGTGCCAAGAAGGAAAGTACTCAGCCGCTTTGGGTCCTGGTATGGGGCGGCCTGGAAGACCTGGCCCAGGCCTTACATGATGCCCCGGAAATTCAGGATAAAATCAGAATATATTGGATCGGAGGTCCCAATAAAAAGTGGAGTGCCAATAGTTATGCTTATATCGCTGAGCATTTCCCAAATCTCTGGTTTATTGAAGTGAACTCATCTTATTACGGCTTTTTCTCCGAAAATGATGCTATCGACGTAGTCAAAAATTCAGACTATTATGCTAGGTATATCGATGGTGCCGGCTATTTAGGAAAAGATTTCAAAAATTATTACAAAGGTGAGATTAAAATGGGTGACACGCCTTCGCTGCTTTACTTATTGAATGGCGATCCCAATGACCCTTTGGCGGAGAGTTGGGGCGGCAGCTTTGAAAATATTACTTACAGTCCCCGGATGATATTCGAGGGCCCGTCTACGCTTGAAGATACCCTTGCTTTTGCTACTACCATCGAGTTCCATTTGGAAGGTCCGGACCTCGATATATCTGCTGATTCATCCTGTTTTCTTCTGGAAGTACCATACGGAGCAAACTCAGTACAAAAATGGCCAGGCTACTATCTCGGTAATTACCAATATGCCGTAAGATATGTACCTAAGCAGGCAGAAATATTGAGTTATAAGTTCACCTCTTCCCTGCCTGCAATAAATGATCAGCAAGGTCAAATTGTTGTCGACAACCTTTGGCCTGGACGCAAGAATATTACGGACTACCCATTGGGAAATCAATGGTATTCCGATAAATCCGGTGCCACTTACTACGATGGAAAAATCCAAGGAGGAAAAACCATCAGCAAATGGAAAAATGAGGCGCTGATGGATTGGGCAGAACGTTGGAACTGGTTAAAAGAATAGACCAGTGGAAGACATAGTATTATTCACGTATATTCTAAACAAGAAATAATTTTTCAAAAAAAAGAAAATTTCAGTTTTTCTGACTGAACATTTTTGATCGATCATCCCATATCTACAAATAATTTCCAATGAAAAATAAATACATAGCAAATACAACTCTATTTCTTGACTTAGAATTTTTTTTAAGATTGAAGCGTTTTAGAGCTAAGGGAGTCCTTTGGTTTTCTCTTCTCTTTCTCCTTCCCATTCAGAGAGTGACGGGACAACCTGATCTTAAAAATAGAGTCATCATATTAACAGATATTGAGGCTGACCCGGATGATACGCAATCACTGGTTCGGCTATTACTCTACGCAAACCAAATTGACATCAAGGGGCTGATTGCTACGACATCTTGCTGGTTGAGAACGGAAGTCAATCCCGAATCAATCAACCGGGTGATTCGTGCCTATGGCCAAGTTCAGGCGAATTTACTGAAGCATGAAGAAGGGTTTCCGAAAGCACAGGATCTATTAGATTTGGTCAAAAGCTGTCTGCCAAAATATGGTATGACCGGCGTGGGCGACGGCATGGATTCGGAAGGATCTG
>JAHELJ010000103.1 GCA_024644235.1 Lewinellaceae bacterium | reverse complement strand
CCTGCAGTGATGCCACATTCCCCCTTGATCTGCCAATTGCGTCGATCTCATCAATGAAAATGATGCTGGGAGATTTCTCCTTGGCATTTCGAAACAGATCGCGAACCCGTGAGGCTCCTACCCCCACAAACATTTCGACGAATTCAGAACCCGAGATGCTGAAAAAAGGAACCTGGGCTTCCCCTGCCACTGCTTTCGCCATCAACGTTTTTCCAGTGCCGGGTGGACCTACCAGAATTACTCCCTTGGGGATCTTCGCCCCCAGCGATGTATAGCGCTGAGGATTTTTCAGAAACTCCACGATCTCCCTGACCTCCACCTTGGCCGACTCCAGACCAGCCACGTCGTCAAAGGTTATATTGCTCTTATTGGACTTGTCGAATAATACCGCCTTTGATTTTCCGAAATCGAATATTCCGGATGAACCCTTCCCGCCAAAGCGGCTGCCAATACTTCGCAGAATGAAAAACCAAATGAATAAAATGATCGCAAACGGAATCAGCCATCCAATCATTCCCGAAAACCAATTAACCCTGTTTTCGTAACGGATATCAATAGGATTAGCGTAATCTAGAGATTCCTCTGCCTCCTCTATTTGTCGCTCAAAGGTTTCTATAGATCCGATAGTCATCCGGTAGTGGGGCCCCGGATCCGTCACCCTAAGATCATCAAAAGGTGGAGACCCTCTCTTCTCCGGATTTATATAAATTTCGACAAACTCCTTATTTACAATCAGTAGCTGTTGGATAGCATTTTCATTCGGTAAGATTTCCTGTTCAAGTTGGTTCCAGGTAATCTCACGCGACGATCCGGAATAACTTTTGGCGAATTGGAAAATCAAGAAAACGGCGATCAGCAGGTACAACCATAGACCCCAACCCCCATCAGATCGCTGAGGCACTTGATTTTGCTTATTTTCTTGATTCGATTCCATTGACTTCGGAATACACTACACTTACGAATTTAGCTGTAACTTGGGCGTAGACCGGGTGAGCCAGATCATAGAGAAAAATGATCTAGCTTTGAATTGATAAATCAAAAATTGTGTCAACGAAGAAGGCCAAGTTTGCGGAGCTGATTAGCGGAGATCAGCCAGTACTCATCGATTTCTTTGCTACCTGGTGTGGTCCATGTAAAATGATGCCACCAATATTAAAAGAAGTCAAAGAAAAATTGGGCGATCAGGTGCGAATCATAAAAATTGATGTAGATAAGAATCCACAAATCGCTCAGAAATACTCAATCCGGGGTGTACCTACCTTGATGATGTTTAAGAATGGTGCACCGGTGTGGCAAGAGGCAGGTGTGCAAACCGCTCCTGCAATTCTGAAAGTAGTTGAAAAACATAGATGAACAAACCGATTAGGATGGCGCTGATTCAACCCTCAATTTAGCGTTACTCCCCTGTTCTTTGTTGAGGTTCTGAATAAGGGCCGGAAGGTACTCAGAAACATTCTTAAACACTATGGTTACATTTCGTTGTTTAAATGAAATCCGGGCCCTGGTTTGCTCTTTTCGATCCATCAGTTGCTTGATGTGCCTGTGTTTGACCCGTTCGGATCTCATTTTTTTTAGTAACAGATATTGATCATGCCAAAGTCCAAGTTCTTCCTGAAGGTCATCGATGAGTTTCAAATCCTGTTGAAAACTTCTAAAAAGGTGTCCGCGTTGCAGGAGGTACAGCAGATTGTAATAAAACTGCTTTAATTGAATTCGATAGTCGTGTAATTGTTTTTCCTGCTGCAACCCTGCCTGACTTAGATGCAATATTTTATCTAGCATGGATCGAATGTAATTCTCCACACCACCTGCTACCTGGTTGATTGACAGAGTTGCCAGATCGTCCTCCATCACTTCGAAACTTTTCCTCACCCAGTCAAAGCCGGTTGTGTGAATCGTATCCACGAAATCCTTGATCCGTTGATCAATTGTCTTGGTCTCCTTTTTCTTCAGTCTTGCAAGTTTGGAAGTAGTGGGAGCACTGGCCAGTTGTTGAACTCTCACCTGAAGATCTCTGATATCACCTGCACGCTTGAAGATCCGCCGGATCTTCTTCCGCAATATTTTTTGCCGATGATCAGGATCTATCGCAGCGTACAATTTTAGATGTGCAACGATTTTCTTAATCGTCAATCTGAGTTGGTGGAAATGGTTTTCGGTAGGATTTTCAATGACATTCTGTAGGCTTTGCAGCAAGAGTTGCTCCAATTCGGAAGATCGATCGATTACAGCCTGGCGACTTGCCATGATATCCCTTGAAATCAGTTAAAGTGGTCTTGGCGATGCCTGTAAAGTACGAGGACCAGTGATCTATCAATATCAGGAATTTTTAGACGAAAAACCAGGTACTCTTCTTCATTTCCAAAGTTTGGCCCATCAAAGTGGTGATTCTGTGACCCATGTCATAATTATCTATGACTCCTATCAGCAGTCTGACTTTCTCCACCACCTAACTTCGATTTCAGTAACCAAAAGGAGAAGACGATGCAAGTCAAAGAAGTGCCGGAAGTAACTCATTCAGCGATAAAGCCACTGACATACAAAAATGTACTGGCTGCCGTTGATATCGGAGGTTCGGAGAATCAGATGTTAACCTATCTGTCATTCTGGAGCAGGTTTGTTCCCCTGCAATTTGTACAGTGCCTTCATGTGGTGCCGGAGACGACTTTTCTGGCAGGACTGTTTGAGAAAGATTTAAAGCAGCTTCCTTCTCATCCCTCCCTTACCCAGCAAGTAGAAAGTCTGCTGCAGAATATTGTAAGAGAACATTTTCTAGATCGGAAAGAGATCGAGCTAACTTATCAGGTGAGCGAGGGAGATCCGCTCGATATATTACTAGAGGCATCGCAAAAAGCCAATGCGGATCTTTTGGTGATCGGTCAGAGGCATGGTAAATCCCATCAGGGAATACTCGCCAAAAAGCTGGTAAGGAAGTCAACGTGCGACACCCTGATCATTCCGGATTCTGCTCCGGACACCATCAGGCAAATCTTGGTACCGATCGACTTTTCTTCACATTCAGGAAGAGCACTGCAACGAGCAATAGCACTGGCCAACCGCCTTGATAACGAGGTAGAGATCAGCACCCTATATGTTTACAGCATTCCCAATATGAGTGCCTATCAGATCGACCGGACGTTTGAGGAGTACAGGTCGATTCTTCTCGAGAATCTGCATGATGCACAGGATGCTTTTCTCAACAAGTATGTGCCACAAGATAAAGATCGGATTCACACTGAGCTGGTGGAGAAAGATATGCCTGGCACTGCACGCTATCTAAAGCAATTTGCTGATCAGGCAAATACAGATTTTGTCATCATGGGTGCAAAGGGGCACAGTAAGGTAGACCGGCTACTTCTGGGTAGTGTAACCGAAGCCTTTTTGATGATAAACGATAATATACCTACCCTGATCACGCGCTAACGAAATCGACAAATGATTATTACAGATCAAAGAAGAATCTCAGAAGTACAGGAGTCGTTCCAAAAGAAGTTTCCCTATCTGAAACTGGAATTCTATCGCATAGGACACAAGACTGAAGAAGGCTCGAAGGCTAAGGATCAGTATAGGGCGGAAGCAACAATTGGAGAGATCAGAACGAAGAAAGAGGAAGGGGATCTTAAGATTGATCCGATGATGACCGTAGCGAAACTTGAATCAATCTTCAAAGACAAATATGGACTGCACGTTCAGGTCTTTCGCATTTCAGGAGACCTCTGGCTGCAGACCACTTCTACCGATGGATGGACCTTAGTAGAACAAAATGAACATGGAAGAAAGTCGACGGAAGTCCGGGCCACATCTGAAGAAGAATTCACAGACTACAGAGAGCAACCATAATCGTTTGTTTTATTGTTAGAGCCGCTTTCTGACATAGGAAGCGGCTTCTTTTATTTCAAAAGGTCGATCATAAATCCATTGCCTACTTTCTTAAATCCCACTTTTGGATAATATTCCATAGCCCCCGGAGCGGATAAAAGGAGGAGCATGCTTTGATCACTGATGGACTCACGAGTTAGACGTATAAGCTCTTGCCGATGCCCTGGCTCTGATATTCTAATCGCACGGCCAAGTCAGACAGGTAACAGCAATAGCAGAAATCAGTAAGTGAGCGGGCCACTGCGACCAAATCCCGTTGATTCCAGGCCGAAATCACGAGGTTAGAGTTCTGGTACATTTTCGCAATTCTATCATGATCACCGATTGGCCGGTTTAGACCAGCGTTTTGATAAAGTTCGATAATCTGACTGGGAGAGGGGGTTTCATGCCGGTAGTCTATCATGTTGAGGCTATTTTCCTTTGCGAATTCTCAGCTGTGGTATTCTTACTCCTTGTTCGCAGCAATCGATGAGTTGCTGAAGGCGGCGTAATTGAGTGGTTTTGCGTTTGGCGCTGATGATCCACCACACCGATGGTTGTTTGGTAGAAGGTGGCAGTTTTTTGAAAAATGCATAGGCCTTCTTGTTGGCCTTCAATTGGCTCAAATAATCTGGCGGCAGCTTGGCCTTCTTCTGCTCGTACGCATAGGTTGCTGTCTTAGCTGCTCTTTTTTCGTCAAAGACCTGGAGACCCGCATCAGTCATCAGACCCTGCCCAATCAGCTCTCCCATCTTACTGACATTGATAGCACTCCAGTTGCTATTCGACCTGCGAGGCGTGAACCGGATCTTGTAGCTCTTAATATCGATTGATTTGCGAATACCATCGATCCAACCAAAGCATAGCGCCTGATCCACACTTTCCGACCAGGTCATACTAGGCAATTTTGTTGCCTTCTTATAGTACCCCACCCACTGCTCAGTTTTCTTTTTATGGTTCTTCGTCAGCCACTTGCGAAAGGCCATTCCGTCTTTGAAGAATATGGGTTCTTCGGACATAGTTTGGTGTTGTGGTGATTGGGTTGTTTGGTTTTCTGGTATAGTCTTAAATATTACCACTTGAATATAGCTTAAGCTGAGAATTCAAGATGTTTGGTCTTGATCGTCTATCTCACTGTCTAACTTTCAAAATTAGACGAGGACAAATCCTCCGGTTACCTATTAATGCGGAACCTCCAAATCGCATGCCACAGGTCACGTGCCTTCCGTCAATACATGTCATTCTGTCATCGTGTTTCACCCTAATTATGCCGTTCTGGCCGAAAAATAGCAATGGTATCTGAATTGCGGAGAGTAAAGTGTAGTTAAAATTAAGATTTACACAATGAACCAATTGACAATAAAAGCACAAGAGGCTATTCAACAGGCCTCACAAATAGCGATCGAACACGATCATCAGGCGATTGATACCACCCACATTCTAGGTGGTATTCTAGCTACTGACGATCAGGTCACACCCTTTCTCCTGAAGAAGCTGGGAGTATCCCCGGATACCCTTCACAAGGTAGTGGATGCCCATCTGAAAAGCCTGCCGAAGGTGGAGGGTGGAAGTCCTTACCTCACCCGGGAAGCAAATACAGCTCTCCAGCGGGCCAACGCTGAAATGAAGAAAATGGGTGATGAGTATGCGTCTATCGAGCATCTTTTACTGAGTCTGCTAAAGACCAAAGATCAGGCCAGTCAAATGTTGAAGGATCAGGGCGTAAACGAAAAAGACTTGATCAAAGCAATCGAAGATCTACGTAAGGGATCGAAGGTAACTTCTCATAGCGCAGAAGAATCCTACAACGCTCTCAGTAAATATGCCATTCACCTCAATGAACGGGCACGCAGCGGCAAACTGGATCCGGTCATCGGCCGGGAGGAGGAGATTCGGCGGGTGTTACATATTCTGGCGAGACGAACAAAGAATAATCCCATTCTGATCGGTGAGCCCGGAGTGGGGAAGACGGCTATCATCGAAGGTTTGGCCCACCGGATCGTCAATGGCGATGTCCCCAACGATCTGATGGATAAACAAATCTATTCACTCGACATGGGTGCCCTGATAGCCGGAGCCAAGTACAAAGGTGAATTTGAGGAAAGATTGAAAGCTGTAGTGAACGAGGTGACTAGTGCGGAGGGAGACATTATTCTCTTCATTGATGAGATCCACACATTGGTCGGAGCCGGTGGTGGGCAAGGAGCCATGGATGCTGCCAACATCCTCAAACCAGCGCTAGCACGAGGTGACCTGCGCGCAATCGGTGCAACCACCCTTAACGAATACCAGAAGTATTTCGAAAAAGACAAAGCTTTGGAACGTCGCTTTCAGAATGTGCTGGTAGATGAGCCCAGCGAGGATGATGCGATCTCCATCCTGCGGGGACTCAAGGAGCGTTATGAAACGCATCATAAAATAAATATTAAGGATGAGGCTATCGTAGCTTCTGTACATCTGTCACACCGTTATATTACGGACCGGTTCCTTCCCGATAAAGCCATCGATCTTATCGATGAAGCAGCTGCACGACTGAGGCTCGAAATGAATTCCATGCCGGAAGAATTGGACGAGACCGAAAGGCGAATCCGGCAATTGGAGATCGAAAGAGAAGCAGTCAAAAGGGAAAAAGACGGCATGAAGATCAATAAGATCAAAGAAGAATTAGCTAACCTGGAGGAGAAGCGAAATGCCTTGAGAGCGCAATGGGAAAGCGAGCGTGGTATCGTTCTGGGTATTCAACAGGCCAAAGAAGAAATTGAACAGCTAAGGGTGCAGGCTCGCCAACTCGAACGGGAGGGTAATTTTAGTGAGGTGGCAGAAATCCGATATGGTAAAATTCCGACGGCAGAAGGTAAGCTTAATGACTTCAACCAGCAGCTTATCGAGCTGCAACAAAAGGGTGGTCAGCTGGTGAAGGAGGAAGTAGATGCCGAAGACATCGCTGCCATTGTAAGCAAATGGACCGGTATTCCGGTTACCCGAATGATGCAAAGCGAGCGAGAAAAACTCCTAAATCTGGAAGATCAGTTGCACGAGCGGGTGGTGGGCCAGGACGAAGCACTAATTGCAGTTTCTGATGCCATCAGGCGTAGTAGAACCGGCCTCTCCGATGAACGCAGGCCAATCGGCTCATTCCTCTTTCTGGGAACTACCGGTGTGGGTAAAACCGAGTTGGCCAAATCACTGGCAGAGTTCCTCTTCGATGATGAAAACATGATGACCCGGATCGACATGAGTGAATACCAGGAGCGCCATAGTGTGAGCAGACTGGTAGGTGCACCTCCGGGCTATGTGGGCTATGACGAGGGTGGTCAACTAACCGAGGCGGTTCGAAGGAAGCCATACTCGGTAGTGTTGCTGGATGAAATCGAAAAGGCACATCCGGATGTGTTCAATATCCTGCTTCAGGTTTTGGAAGATGGGAGATTGACCGACAACAAAGGCAGGGTGGCAAACTTCAAGAATGCAATCATTATCATGACATCTAACATGGGTTCGGATATTATTCAGGAACAGTTTGAAAAAATGAATGAGACGAACAAAGAGGACATCCTGGAAAAGACCGAGGTATTGGTGTTCGAACGACTGAAACACTCACTACGGCCTGAGTTTCTCAATCGAATCGATGACATTATCATGTTCCAGCCACTATCACAAGAGCACATCCACGAGATTGTGAAGCTGCAGCTGAAGCAGCTGGAGCAGGTACTTTCAAAACAGGAAATCGAATTAAGGGCAACTCCGCAGGCTATCCAATACATTGCCGATCAGGGTTACGACCCTCAATTTGGAGCCCGGCCGGTAAAGCGATTAATTCAGAAAAAGGTGTTGAATGAACTGTCCAGACAGCTGCTCTTGCAAAAGGTGCAACCGAAAAGCAAGGTCATATTGGATGCCTTTGATAATGGTCTCGTTTTTCGAGCTCCTCTCCGGAAGGAAGAGGAAGATAAAGCTGCATAAGTTTAGTCCCAAGCAGGGACTGTTTGGTTCTCATATCTTACAGGGGTAATGTCATCAGGGCATTGCCCCTTTAGTATTGGATGGTGATGACATGCCCGGGCACACGACCAAGGATCAAGCTCGGGAACAGTTTCTTCATAGAGGCTAGTGTATCCTCATCGATCAGAGGGCTGAGGTGGGTAGCAAGAATAACCTTCGGATTGAAATAAGAGACTGCCAGATCTATAGCATCTTCGGACAAAAGGAACCAGAAAGGCATAATGAGCAAATCGACCGATTCGATAGATTTAACGCCGGCAAATGCTTCTTTACTAGCTTCCGCATCTCCCAGATGCACGATCGTTCGATCGGCAATTTTCAATTCTACCAGGTAATTTTCTACCCAATAGTGCCTCTGCTGAAAAGTATGGCGAACAGGAGTGAATTCCATTTTGACCTTATCTGCCCGGTAAGGACCCTTATTCATCGGCCAACATTGATTTCGAATCCCTTCATAGGAATCCACGTCGCGAGCCAGTGTATCCAACACTTGAGAGGGAGCCAGCAGCCTGCCGCCAGGCCTTTTCTGAAGGAAGCGAGCAGACAGATCGCTATCAAAATGGTCATGATGTACATGGGTGATGACAAGCAAATCTGTTTCGTCAAAAGAAACTTCACGGTTAAGCATCCTATTGACCACAGCGGAATCTGGATACTGGTACTCAGGACCATAGTAGTCATGGAGGCCGTCGATTAGACAGCCCCCTCCTTCCCACTTGATGTGGACACCCATATTGCCTACATAATATACATCGATAGAAGTCTGGGACTGGACCGTACAAGCAATCGCCAGAAGGACCACCGGCGAGGAGAAGGTAGAGGAAAGCTTGTGAATGCTACCAATCAAATTTTCAGATTTGGATTCAATATAATACTCATTATCTTTCATGATAAGAATCATCCCGGACAAAACAGGGCGCATTTTTATTTTTACCGTCAAATTCTAAACCATGGAACCAGATAAGTTCGTGCCCAGGGGGGCTATTGCTTTTTTCTTTATTCTGTTGGCACTAGCTGCTATCATTTGGTTCAGCATTTATTTCTTAATGCTGAGTAGGGCATAATCTGATGTAATCACCGTAAATGACACACAATGGATAAGACCGAAATACGGATCATGATCTATACCGGCGTTTTGCTCGCCGTGTTCTTATTGGCTCTGCTGGTAACTCTTCGCAGCAAAACAATTGATTTGCCTGACTGTATACCTTATGGAGAGGCCTATTCCCAACCAAAAGTAGAGCAACTAGATGAAAACACCTACCAGGTGTATATGGTGGCCTCGATGTGGAATTTCGAACCCTCGGAAATCTATTTGCCAGTGGGGTCTGAAGTGGACTTCTTTCTGACAACCAAGGATGTAGTACATGGCTTACACATAGCTGAGAAAAATGTCAATATGATGGCAGTATACGGAGGGATTAACAAAGTCACCGTACAATTTGATGAGCCCGGCATCTATCCCATAGTCTGCCATGAGTACTGCGGAGC
>JAHELJ010000228.1 GCA_024644235.1 Lewinellaceae bacterium | reverse complement strand
GAGTAATGGAGTGATGGAGTAATGGAGCTGGGGGTGATGAAAATCCACCGGTAAATTAGTGCACATAAATTGAACTTATTTAGCTGTAGTTATTCCCTGAAATTGGTTTAAGGTGTCGGGTTTCGGGTGTCGGGACAAAGAGAGATTACAAGGGCCAGGAGGGACGTCATGGCAAATAAGAGTTATCTGGACGTAGACGATCTTGAGGTCTATAGAATGTTATGTCAGTTGCACATTGACGTGTGTGATTTGACGCACCAGTGGCCTTTGGAAGAAAAGTACGAATTGGGAAGCCAGGCTCGGCGTTCTTCAAATAGCGCACCTGCCCAGCTAGCAGAGAAAAATGATGACCGACATATCCGTAATAAGATAGAAGGTGTTAATCGAAGTCGTGGGGAAGCAGCAGAAACGATACATCATCTTTTCATGGCCAAATTGAAAAGTTATATCACTGAAGAGTTATACCAGGAATATCGAGAACGTTATAAAAGGTGTATCCGCATGCTCAACGGCCTGGAAAAAACTCTGGAGCGAAAACTTCCGGAGCGGGAGCAACGATGGCAGGTAAAAGAGGGATCGGCTATGTATGGTTCAAATAATGGACTTCATTTTCAGGGCTGGCCAATTGACGTGGAGTAGGTTTCAATGCCCAGGTATCAGTCTTTATGTTGTTTTCCTGAAACCCGACACCTGACACCCGAAATCCTTTGAATTGCCGACACCCGACACCTGAAACCTTATATTCAATATGAGAAATAAAAATAGGACGAAAATTGAGGTTCCAGATATGAAAATTTTGACCAACTTGGGAGTAAACCTTGGCAACTAGAATCCTTCTGGTAGACGACCATCCACTTTTTAGAAAAGGGCTTCGTCTCCTGCTGGAAGAGCAAGCGGAATTTCACATCATTGGTGAAGCCGGAGACGGTCGGGAAGCAATTGAGCGTGTGCGGACGCTTTCTCCCGAGGTGGTGATAATGGACATTAGCATGCCGGAATTCAACGGGGTCGAGGCCACGCGCAAGATCGTCTCCGAGCATCCATCAGCAAAAGTGGTGGCACTTTCCATGCACGCGGGAAAGAGTTTCGTCGAAGACATGCTGCAGGCCGGCGCTGCCGGATACATCCTCAAAAAAAGTGTTCCGGAAGACCTGGTGAACGCTATCAGGATGGTGATCCAGGGAGACATCTATCTGAGCCCGGCCATCACCGGCATCGTGGTCTCAGAGTACAAAGAATTACTGACCAAGTCTCCTGCAACAGCTCAGATAGAAGACGCCTCACCGATCCTGCGCACCAAGCTGCAGCGCCCCGTGCTTTCCCCGGATCTTCTGCCACGCGCAGACCTGGTGGCGCGATTGGACGAGCTGCAGCGTCGGCCGTTGACGCTGGTCTCCGCGGCGGCGGGCTACGGCAAAAGCACGATGGCAAGCCAGTGGCTGGAGGCTTGGGAGGGTCCCTATGCCTGGCTGTCTCTGGACGATGAAGAAAACGATCTTCGTCAATTTCTAAACTATCTGCTGGCTGCGATCGCAAATGCGTTCCCCGGGGCATGCGAGACGACCCGGTCGCTGCTGCAGCCCCCGGAGCTTGCGCCTGTTTCGGACCTGAGCCGCTATCTTGGGAATGACCTCGACGAGATCAAAGACCCTTTCATTCTGGTTCTGGATAACTATCACAGAATCCGTGAGAAAACGGTGCACGACCTGGTGGACGCCGTTTTAGCCCACCCGCCTCAAAACCTGCACCTGATGTTGCTGACCCGACACGATCCACCGCTTCTGACCAGCAAACTTCGAGCTTTGGACCAGGTGAATGAAATCGGCACCGCCGACCTGCGTTTCACGGTGGCGGAGATAAAGGCCTTTTTGGAAACGACCCTCGGGCATTCGGTCGACGAGAAAACGGCCGGGACCATCCAGGAGCGCCTTGAAGGGTGGTCGGCGGGAATGCGACTGACTTCACAGTCTCTGAAGCATTCGGGCGATCTTGATCGCCTGCTGGCAGGTCTGAAAGGAGGCTTCCCAGCGATCGTGGACTACCTGATGACCGAGGTGTTATCGCACCAGCCGCCGGAGATGGCAAAGTGGATGACCGCAACAGCGATCCTGGATCATTTCTGTGCACCTTTATGCGATGCACTGCAGGGGTCGCAGGCCGCGCCCGGCACAGGCGAGATGAATGGTGACGAGTTCATCGCCAGACTCCAAAAAGACAACCTTTTCCTGATGGCTCTTGATCCGGAAAATCGATGGTTCCGCTATCACCCCCTGTTTCGGCAGCTGTTGCAAGAGCAGCTGAATCGACACTGGTCTCCTGAAGAGGTTGCCGCCCTCCACTCCCGGGCAAATGCCTGGTTTGCCGAAAATGACATCAGCGACGATGCAATCAAACGCCCCCCGGCCGCAT
>JAHELJ010000227.1 GCA_024644235.1 Lewinellaceae bacterium | reverse complement strand
GTTTTTTACAGAAGTAGATCAGTAACTCTACTTCAGTTTCCTTCTTTGGAGAATAGCGGATCTGTTTCTTGATTCCCCGTAAGATCTTCCGCACACTCTTTTTGATGAAGTAATACTGACTACGGTTGATCTCGGAAAACTGCAGGTCAATGTCTTGTTTGATGCCAGTTACAAACTGAAATTCATCTTCAGATTCGAATAAAAGATAGGTCAGCAACTCCTTATTGTCTTTCTTAAATTTGGCCAATCTCAGAGAAATATTGACCAGTTCGATTTTTGATTTATCGTTGAGTTCCTCCTTAATCTCCCTAATTGTCGCTGCCTTCATTGATAAATATTTGAATCTTCTGATTATTCAAGTAAAGATGAAATTGGTATCAAATGCCCGTTCAATATCACGGATTCTATATCGCGTGCGTTTCGAATATCTTCGAGCGGGTTCTTTCTCACAATGAGCAGATCGGCTAGTTTGCCTGCTTCGATTGATCCTAAATCAGATGAAATTCCTATCCCTTTGGCAGCCTGAATGGTGGCAGACCGGAGGGTGGCGAAGGGCGACAACCCTGCTCTTTGATAGCATTCTAATTCAACGTGCAGTCCAAAACCAAATGGAATAATAGGGGAATCGGTGCCAGCGACAACATTGCCGCCGTTTTCGTGCACTTGCCGGATCATGGCGGCAGCATTGTTGAATCTTTGTTGCCACAAATCAGGTTGTTTGTTCACTTCATCAATTCCTTGTCTTGCTGCCTGTAGATATCGTTCAGATTCCAACCGAATGAGACGAGCATCATCCAGAACTGTGGGATCTTGGGACAGGACATAATTGTATCCCACATAGATTGAGATCGTCGGAGTGAAATACATTCCTGATTTCGATATCAAATCAATGACGTCGCTGTAGCCAATAGTCATTCGACTCATTTTGGGAGAATATCCTCGGCGACTGGTTCCGGTAATATGCTCAACGGCATCCACACCATACGATACCGCTGGATAGAGCTCATGTGAGGAGACTGGGATTCCCAGGTCATGCGCCTCTTTAGTCAAGTACTCTTGCCAGGAATCAGGAAGACGCACGTAAGTCTTGATCATATCGTAGTCGAGACTTTCTGCGCGCTGTAGTTCCATTCTCAGTTGAGTCTTGCTCTGCAAAGCATAGGTTCCAGAGTAATAGACCCTGCTGCCATCAAACGGACTTCCGGTAAAGAAGATCCGGGAGTGGTGTATCGATCCCGACTGTTGAGCTTCTCTCCGGTTTAATGCGTCGTATGGGTTGGTTGCAGGATCTCTGGTGCTGGTCACACCCCAGGCGAGCCATTTTCTTCCAAGCCGATGCCCCATTTCACTACTCTGATGCGCATGGATGTCGATGAGGCCTGGCATTACATAGTAAGCACTTGCATCTATAACGGTGTCTGCGGATCGATTTGGGTCATGATCCAGTATATCAATTATCCTATGACCAGAGATGATAATGTCTTTGTTCTCGTGTACGATATTCTCCAGGCCATTGATCAGGCCGCCTGCCCGGATTACTTTCAAACGGTCGTCAATTTTTGATTCGAACGTAAGATCAGTAGCAATAGACATGGCATCACCAGAGGTTGCCTGAACAATCTTCAGTTCATCATCATGCTGGAATAGTAATGATTGCGAGTCACCAGACCAGCTGGGTGCATCAGCCAATTCTTCAGTCAGTTGCTGAGGTGGTTCAAGAAAATCGCCGGAGGCGCTGACTTTTGCTACCCAAAGGAAGCCATTGGAAAGAAATGCGATCCGACTCCCATCCGGCGACCAATTTGGCCCATCGTTGCCTCGCATTCCCACCGATTGATGGGATGGCATTACTGGGTAGCGGGTGTTACTGCCATCAGCACTGGCCAGAACAAGCCTGTTTATACCCTCCCGGTACAGGTCCGAATAGGGAACCAAAACGGAGAGAGCTATCCAGGAACCATCCGCCGACCAGCTCGGTCCACTGATACTGTAGGGATAAGTGTTTCCCACTCTACTGCTCTCGCCGGTTTGCACCGACATACTCCAAAGGACTCCGACCCTTGGTCCGTAATTTGTGGTAAAGGCCAGTCGAGTGCCATCAGGGCTCCAGTCAATACCGGCAGGGAGTGCGGGAATATTTCCCACCCTTCGGAATGTGTCTAGCGTTGAATCATATATCCAAATGGCGGATGAATCATTTACGTCACTGGCATATGCCAATAAACGACCATCCGGAGACCATGCAGGGCATATTTGGATGAAAGCATCTTTGGTGATCCTAACCGATTGCTCGTTTAAGTTCTTGATCCAAACGTCGGCCTGGGAGATGAATGCTATTGAACTGCCCATCGGTGAGAGTACTGGTTGATAGATTCCCTTGGATGGTCTGGTACTATCTAAATCAAACATCCGCTTCTTGG
>JAHELJ010000226.1 GCA_024644235.1 Lewinellaceae bacterium | reverse complement strand
CCAGTGGTCCAGTCCAAACCAGGGTTCAAATTCTTCCAGACGTGACAATGCTCCTTCTCTATCTCCTTGCAACAGAAGGACTTTTGCCCAATCATAGTTTCCACCCTCTAACATCCAGTTCGCAGCTATCTCGACCTGCTCAGCAGCTTCCTGTGGTTTCCCATTTATTAAGAGTACATGTGCATAAGATGTTCTTTCATGATTTTGCTGAGCATAGATCTCAGGAGGTAATGTGTAAAACATTCGATAATACCCTTCAGCCTCAGCATATTCGCCCTTGAAATGCAATATCTTGGCCAGGAGATAGAGGCCCTCATTATTCTCAATTAGATTATTTGTCCTGTCAGCAATTAACTGCGCTTCAACAAAATCCTGTTGAAATGCTCGGAGATAGAATTTACATCTCAAACCATTTAGAAAATCAGGGGCATAGTTTATGCTGGCATCAATGAACTTCTCGGCAACATCAAGAGAGCCATAATTCTGGTAGCTATTGGCGATTGTGAAAAGCATCCACTCATAAGATTCACCAGGCTGGAGCTGAAGTGCATACTTGGAATATCTGAGAGCGCTGTCGTTATAATGCTTGTTTTCTGCTAGGAAGTCAGACCATCGTGAGTAAGCAAATACCAGAGAGGCATACAGGTCCTGATCTCTGGGATTGAGTCCGACAGCTTTCTTGTAGTAATAAATACCTAGTCGATAGTCTTGCTCCTCATAGGTATAATAATTTGCAAAAGGAAGATAAACCTCGGCTTGGGTAGAATCCAAGTCAAGTGCTTTCTGGGCCAAGCGCAGAAAGCTGTCTTTTAACTCGGGATGAGCCCCAAACTCATACCAGTGTTTATTTCTAAGTGCTTCGGCTCTTCGGCTCAGCGCTAACGCAAACTTGGGATCAACTTCGGTGGCCCTCTTATAAAAATCAAGGGCAAAGTCAATGTCCGCTATTTTGGTAAAGTTGTAAAACTGCAGTTGATAATACCTGCCACGTAAATACAAATCCCAGGCTTCTTGACTTTCTGTGGGTAATTTCTCAATGGCTTCTCTTACTTTTCCAGATATCACGATGTCCAAGGCACTGACGACATCCAGAGCAATCTCGTTCTGTACAGTGAAAATGTCGTCGTATTTCCGGACATAGGTATCCTCCCATATCAGGTCATCAATCTCCGGATCAAAGAGTTGAAGAATCACCCGGATATCATCCCCATATTTTTGAGCTTTTCCTTCCAAAAGAAATTGCACGTTGAGCTTTTCACCTATTTCACCAATAGATTCAGCGTGTTGCATAAATCGTTCCACCGAAGTACCGGAGCGCACCTGGAGATTCTCGAGCTTTCCCAGACTGACCGACAGGACATCCATGATGCCCTGAGCAAAATATTCACCTTCCTTTTCCTCACCCACCGTCTTAAAGGGGAGGATGGCAATAGATTTCTCCGTCAAATCCGGATAAGTGGTTTTTGATGTACGTGTAAACAGAATGGCAGCAACCATGGCCAACACGGCAGCCCCTCCCCATAAGAGCCAATTTCCATAAGATCTGCTTTTAAAGGATCCACCTGACACGGTGCCACTTTCCTTCCCGGCGGAGCTCACAGCAAAGACACCAATCGGATCCTCTACATTCTTCAGTTTCTTCCTGCCAAGAGAGGACAGTGCGAATTCTTTTTGGTTACGAACATTGCGGTAAATCGTTTCCGACACAAGAATCTGATTTGGCTGAGCCAATTCCTGCAGCCGTGAAGAAATGTTCACACCATCACCGAAGATATCCCCTCTCTCTACCAGGATCTCTCCCTGATGTAGGCCGATCCGAAGGTTCAAGCCCTGAATAGACCCGGCTCTTTCCTGGATTTTCAATGCAGCATTCACGGCCCCGCTGATCGTGGGAAAGCTGGCAAGGTTACCGTCACCCATCTCCTTCAGTAGTTTGCCTCCAAATTCTTCAATAGTGACTTGGTGAATCTCGCGATTGCGCCTCAGTAATTGAATGGCACCCTCCTCGTCGCTACCCATCAATTGGGTATAACCGACGATGTCGGTGAACATGATGGCGGCTAAATGACGGGTAGATTCCATGGTGAACTCCAATAAATTTAGTGACTATCAAATTGTAACGCAGCCGAATTGTAAATCAAATGACGACAGCGTATGCACAAGTGCATGGCCTGAGTCATAGATAGCACCCACAACTCATCTTTCATGCCTTCTATGTCGGTGACCTTGATATTTTGAGAGTAATAGATTAGTTTCCAAAGTAGCCACTCCAATAAGAAAAGCCAATCTTTCAGATTGTCTGATCCTTTTTAACCCAAAAAACTAAATGATGAAATACTATCTATTATTCGCATTTTATCTTCTCATTATTTCACTTGAGGCACAAGAAGAGCAATTAATCATCGAGGGGGCAGTTACGATTGG
>JAHELJ010000225.1 GCA_024644235.1 Lewinellaceae bacterium | reverse complement strand
ACTGTCAGATCATATTTACTGTCAAGGCTATCCCGCAGGAGCTTCCAGATCACAAAGCAAATATTTTCAGCCGTGGGATTTAAGGTCTTAAATTCATCTGTATCCAAATTCAAATTTTTGTGATCAAAGCGGTCTTCCACTTCGCTCTTAATGATGTCCTTAAGTTCTTTCAGATTGATCACCATCCCGGTAACAGGATCTACTTCACCTACCACTTTTACTTCCAAGTCGTAGTTGTGCCCATGAAAATTGGGACTGGTGCATACCCCAAAGATCTCCTGATTTTTCTCAAAGGTCCAATCAGGATTATACAGTCGGTGAGCAGCATTGAAATGAGCCCTTCTGAAAACAGCAACCTTCATCTTTCTTGCTTCATTTGAGCTCCAAAGAAAGCAAGAAAGGTCTGATCTCGCAAGCAATGCTAAAATTCCATTCTCTTCCATACTGGAAGTGCACACCGCAAAACCTCTTAAATTTTCCTAATTTTACTCGTGAAGGCGATTTCCGTTATCACGTTTGGTGATCTACCGGAGATTGGCAGATTCCGCGAGTATCGGTAAGAAGAAGTTTGTTTTGAAGTTGGGAATCGATAGGGAAAAGGATTTAGCATAATCACCTATAAATCAATTGAATAGTACACTTGACACAATACCTTTGGTTCATATTAGGTAGTGACTATTCCTAAGGGAACGAATTGTTGCTCTAATCCCTATTGCTCCACTTTCCAGACTTGCTTTCTTGCTGCTAACGAATTTCGAGGAGAGAATTATGCAGTTACGGCAGGTATTTGGGCAAGATCACATCAAAG
Source organism: Lewinellaceae bacterium (assembly GCA_024644235.1). Classification (GTDB taxonomy): domain Bacteria; phylum Bacteroidota; class Bacteroidia; order Chitinophagales; family Saprospiraceae; genus JAHELJ01. Next base: position 1,622 of record JAHELJ010000225.1, on the reverse strand, counting down.
ACTATTTCCGGGAAATGGTTGAGCAGGATCGTATTCCTCATGCCATGCTTTTTCTGGGCACTCCTGGATACGGACCGTTGCCCATGGCTGCAGCGTTTGCCCAATATCTCATGTGTGAAGACCGGCAGCACGGTGATTCATGTGGTCGGTGTAATCACTGTCATAAAAGTGCAAAACGTATTCACCCAGACATACACTACACTTTCCCTACAATTGGATCTAAAGTGACCAGTGCTGACTTTGGAGGCGATTGGCGCAGCTTCATAGAAGACAACATCTACGGTGAAGTTTTTGACTGGTTTACCAGGATTGGAGGCGAGAACAAACAGGGTAACATTACTAAGGACGAATGCCAAAGGATACTGAAGGTGTTAAGCATGAAAACCTTTGAAGGGGAGTATAAAGTTCAGATCATCTGGATGCCTGAGTTTCTTGGTAAAGAGGGAAATAGACTTTTAAAGATGATTGAAGAGCCACCCCCCAACACCATATTTCTGCTAGTCGCCCAGCATCAGGAGGAGATATTGAATACGATCACTTCCCGCTGCCAATTAGTAGCATTCAAACCCCTTGAGGATAACGTAATCGAAGACTTTTTGGTGACCAATTATCCTTCTACCAAAGCAGAGGTTCTCAAGCAAATTGTTTTTCTCGCCAAAGGCGATATTAACATAGCCACCGATCTGGCAGAGGAGAAGGAGGGTTTTGCAGCAAACATATGGCTCGAATGGCTTCGGCTGGCATTCAAGGGTCACGGTATTGAACTGGTGAACTGGTCAGATCGATTCAACCGGCTGGATCGCGAGGCCCAGAAGAACTTTTTCCGCTACGGGTTACACTTCTTCCGGGAGATGATGATGTACATGTTGGATTCAAAGCATGAGATCTTGCTGATGGAGAATGAGAATCTTGCTATGCGAAAACTCAGCAATTTGTCGAATGTGCACGCGGTTCAGAAAGCAATTGCTCTGACAAATGACAGTATTTATCATCTGGAACGGAATGCCAATAGCAGGATACTAATGATGGATTGTTCAATTCGCTTGAACAAAATATTGCACAATAAAGAGGTATTTGATAACAAACGAATGGAAAAGCAAAAAGCATGAGTTGTTCTGGATGTGGTGAAAATGGGACGAAACCCCAAGGTTGCAATAACAACGGAGCTTGTAGCACCGGAGGCTGCAATCGGCTAAATACCTACAACTGGCTTGCCGACATTGAAGTAGAGGATTACGATCCGTTTAGCTCGGTAGAAGTCAGTTTCAAGCACGGAGCACGGAAAGACTTTTACAACAAGCCTGAGCATCTGTATTTACAGTCAGGAGACATGGTAGTGGTAGATACGGGATCAGGATATGACATTGGAAGAGTGAACCTGACCGGGGAATTGGTGCGACTCCAGATGAAGAAGAAGAAAGTTCACGCCGACCGCATCATTAAACCAGTAGTGAGAAAAGCTAACCACCGGGACCTTGAGCGGTTAGATGAAGCCAGACGACTCGAACAAAAGACTTTAGTGAGAGCCCGGGCGATAGCACGAATGCTCGATTTAGAAATGAAAATCGCCGATATCGAATATCAAGGTGACAAACGTAAGGCCACTTTTTATTTTACGGCTA
>JAHELJ010000102.1:2500-9533 GCA_024644235.1 Lewinellaceae bacterium | reverse complement strand
GCACCCCAGTTTCTCACTGCAGCTTCAGCCAACAGGAATTCTACCTCTGCATAGCTTTGGAACATCATGGGGGAAGATCTTGTCACCAAAACCGGATTTACATCACTGATTTTGTCAAAGTCCACGTTACCATCAGCATTGAGCTCTACCCATCCATTAGACAATGGTTCCTCCAGGATTGTGGTGGCGTCATAGCCGTTTGGAAGCCCAACAGGTGCTGTGCCAGCCGGAACTGAACTAAATACCTCCAGACGAGGATCACCTCGTTCACGCAACCATTCCACAAAGGTTCTACTTAGATGTTGGTTTCCATCTGCTGCAAAAACATCACCTATTCCGTTGTTATTGATACCACTTGGACCATCCGTATGCGGCACAAAAGCTGATTCGGATAGATCTGACATCACTCCTCCTGATATAGCGCGATTGACCCAAGTTTGAGCCTCACCGGGGTTTACTTTAGATAGGCGCATGCCTAATCGGAGCATCAGCGAATTGCCAAATTTCTTCCATTTGTCGATATCTCCTCCAAAGACCACATCAGCCGATCCAAAAGTAGGCCTGCTGGCATCGAAACTCTCCACAGCTTGACTGATTTCCGACAGCATGTCCATGTAGATGAATTCCTGGGTATCATATTTCGGAGCAACCAGACCATCGATAAATCCTTTGCCAGCTTCTGAATACGGTATGTCTCCATACAGGTCAGTAAGTCTTTGATAGATTACTGCCCGCCAGATTCTTACGGCAGCAAACAGATTAATCGACTCCGGGTCTCCCTGTAGTCTTGTGTACAGGTCTTCAATGTCTCTCACCTGATTGACGTAAGCTCGATCCCATAATGATGATGCATACCCGGCATTATACAGATATTTATCTCCTGACCAATAACCCGGTAGTGCAGCGAGATGCTGCATCATGGTGGATGAATAAATCAGTACGGCTCTCCAATTCTCGTATCGTTCACCTGAAGTTTGAAGCTGAACATAAGTGAACTGAAAACCAGGATTAATTTCATTCGCTTGAGTGGGATTGACATTGAGCTCTTCAAATCCATCGTCGCAGGAGATTGTAGCAAATGCTAAGAAGGAAAAAGCTAATGTGATCTTTATAATGTGTTTCATTTTTGTCATTTTTTTAGTGAATGTCCTGATTAATTGTGGTCTCATGGATCTGATTTAGAAACTTAGGTTTAGATCAAATCCAAAGGTTCTCGTTTGAGGCACTCCATACCATTCCAGCCCCTGACCATTTGCATTGTTGTAGGTGGCTTCCGGATCGATGTTGTCAACGTTGCTGGATATCAACCACAAGTTTCGACCAACAAAAGCCACACTTGCCCTTGTAAATGGAGTGTTCCCAATAATAGATCTGGGCAGACTGTATGACAAAGTCAGCTGCCGTAGCTTAAGAAAACTGGCATCGTAAACAAATTCTTCTGTAATCGACGCTACGCGACTCCAATAGTCCTGCACATCGTTAGGTGCCAAAGTAGTAGTTTGTCCATCTGCTAACGTAACCGTTCCTGATTCTCTTCCTTCTAATGTTTTCATGTGTAATCCAGCTCCGTAAGCGGTACGGTTGGTACCAGAATAAATATCACCGCCTGATTTGAAGTCAAGGAGAAAACTCAAGCTCAGTTCTTTATAACGTATTGTATTATTTATTCCTCCAGTGAGATCATGCACTCCTACTCCCAACACTCCAAAATCTCCCTGCATCGGCAATCCGTTATCATCAAGCTGAATGTTTCCGGAAGCATCGCGTGCGTAGCGGAATCCCATGATCGCGCTGTATGGGAATCCTTCGATGTGATGAATATAAGCGTTTCGACTTCGGGCTTCAGCTACTCGAAGGTTCTCAGCTTGATCAGTTCCAGCAAGATCATCATTTTCAGGATCAAGCAGACTTGATACATTGCTGTTGTTCTTAGCAAGATTGAACGTTACCTCCCAGGTCAAGTCATTCGTTCTGACGGGCGTACCAGTAATCAACAGTTCAATTCCGTTATTCGTCACCTCACCAACATTCACCACTTGCGAACCATATCCTGATGTCTGCGAAACGGAGGCAAAGAGGATATCATCTTCTGTTTTCCTGTCGTAGTAGGCAAAATCTATTCCTAAGCGGTTTTTCAAAAGCCGGAGATCCACACCAATTTCAACTTCTGTATTACTCAAAGGAACCAAATTTGCATTGGGAATACGGCCTTGGGCAATCCTACCGAGTGGGTTTCCAAGGTGACCCTGTCCTACTAGGCCGTAAGTCAAGGCGAGATTGTATGGATCGGTATCTCCTCCAACCTGGGCCCATGATCCCCGAATCTTACCGAATGTCAACCATGAAGGCATTTCAAAGGCATCAGAGAAAATAAAACTTGCACTTACTGATGGGTAGAGAATGGCATTGTCTTCATCATCCACCGCAATATTCGATAGTGTCGAAAACCAATCTTGACGGGCAGTACCTGTCAGATAGAGTATGTCATTATAAGAAAGCTCAATAGATCCGTAAACCGAGTTAATTGCTTTCTCAGATATTGAATAGATGGGACTTTGATTAGCCAGATTACTTAGTGTTTCAAGGAAAGGAATGCTGAACTGACTCCCGCTACCTCCCAGGTTCTCCCGCATATTATCCATCTGATTACCTCCTACGAAAGCATTAAGACCAATGGCACCAAACTTTTTGTCCACACCCAGCAAGAAATCCTTATTTACTTCAGTAAACCTTCGGTCTTGTTCGCTCAGTTGACCCATCGGGCTATAACCGGTCCCGTATGGAGTGAGATTCCTTCTACGGGAGGTATATTGATCTATTCCGATTCGGCCTTGGATGTACAACCAATCGGTGAAATCAAATCGTAAAGTGAAATTACCGATGAGTCTGTTTCGCTTATCACTGGTCTCAAAACGACGGGCAGCAAAGTAAGGATTGGTAACGAATATACTCCCATCTGTTTCAAGCTCGACTCCATCTTCATTCGTACCATTGCCATTTGGCCCAGCCATATCTTCGACACTGACATTTGGTGGCAAATTTGCCACGATATAGTTGGCATTGCCAGGTGCATCGGATAATCTGGGACGGTTTTGCACATCTTCCACACTATACGAACCACTCATAGAAGCTGATAGGCGATCAAAAAATCTTGCCCGAACTTTTGTTGTAAATGTATTGCGATCTACCCCTGAATTTGGGACGATACCGTCATTCTGTAGATTCGTGATCCCCAAACGGAAATCGTACTCCTCCTGACCGCCATAAAGACTGATTGAATTTGTCCAAGTACCGCCAGTACGGTAATAGGCAGCCAGATTATCCCCCACTGCTGAATATGGCCGTGAGACTCCGTCAAACTGGACTACAGAGGACCCATCCAAGCGTTCTCCCCAGGCTGAGAGCCCAAAATCGCGAGCTTCCTGTTGAGATGATGGTCTTGCTCCTCGGTTACCTGAGCCATATTCATCTTGAAAGTCATAGGTATTAATGATGTTTTCAAAAGTAAAATTTGAGCTCAGATCGACTCCAATGCCTTCACGTTGAGAACCTCCTTTTGTGGTGATCAGGATGACACCATTACTTGCTCTGGAGCCGTATAGGGCTGCGGCAGAATTTCCTTTTAGTACACTGATCGTTTCAATGTCATCAGGATTAACGCTGGATACTCCATCACCTCCATCTGATCCTCCCCACATGCCGGCGGCACCCAGGTTGGTATTATCAATGGGAATTCCGTCTACCACATAAAGTGGTTGGTTGTTACCGGTGAGTGAGTTGTTTCCTCTGATGATTACCCGCGATGATCCAGCTGGACCTGAGGCAATGTTGCTGACATTCACTCCCGCAATCTTACCGGAAAGACTGTTGGCAATATTGATTTCACGAGCTTCGGTAAAATCTTCTCCACCTACTTCAGTGACAGAATAGCCAAGGGCCTTTTTTTCCCGTTCGATTCCCAAAGCCGTCACAACGATTTCACCTAAGGCAACACCTTCCAAAAGAACAATGTTGATAACATCGCTGGTGCCTACCGTCAAGGACTGGGTTTCAAAGCCCGTATAAGAAAATTCCAGTACGGCATTATCACCCACTGTAATTGAATAAGTTCCGTCAATGTCGGTCGACACACCATTAGCAGTACCTGTCTCCACCACATTGGCGCCAATAAGTGGATTGCCATCCGAAGAAGTTATTACTCCGGTAATAACTCGCTGAGCCATAGCTGCAGATAGCCCCACTGTCAATAAGAATATGATTAATATAGATTTGCGCATAGCAAGGTCTTTAGAATTTAACAGTATAATTACATTGCACTTCCAATGCAATATATTAAAAATTAATGGCTGGTCATCAATCCTGCCCTTCAACCAACTGCTAATGAATAGACTAGACAGCTTGATCCGGCAAACGCGATTAGCGATGTAGAAGAAAAATCAACTACTGGAATTGTGAAAATTCCTGGTTAATAATTCTACAATGTGAACCAATAGTGTAAATTATTCTTGATAAATTTCCACCCTCGGAAAAAATTTTGTCCAGGCGAACCAAAAGCCAGACATAGATTTAAGCGAAGATAAATTCCGAATAAGATCCTGGCTATCAGTATCTTCTCCAAAAATATTCCAGGTATGCCCTTGGTGATCTATCATGACTATATTTTCATCATTTTGAACTGGTGAAAAGTTCAGTACTTGGCCGTCAATGTTAGACTTATAAGCTGTTGTAAATCCTAAATCGGGATGACATAAAATCACGATCGGTTGCCCTCTAAATACCTCATTGATGATATTTAACCTATCAGGCTTAAAGGCAGTGAATGGATAAACTTTCGCCTCATTTTGTACGATGATGCCAAATACCTTCTCTTTAGCGGGTAAGCGGTTGTCATCAAACTCTACCGGAACAAGAAATAAATCATGATTTGTGCGGTAGTCATAATATGGATATGAACTGTAGGGTAAGTCAAAGCCAGTTTCTTCCGTGAGGATTTCAGCATCGGGAATCATATGCTGAAGACTACTCCAGGGCATTTCAATCATCGAGTAGTGTCTCAATCTCCTTCCGATTAAAGTGCCGTGCACGCAGTCGGTTCTGATTTGGGACCAGTAGCTGTCAGAATCCCGATCAAAAGCGATAAGGTTGGAGTGATGTAGGAGACCAGAAACGCCAAAGGTAGTTTTTGTCCCATCTACCTGGCGGTCCCAAGAAATTCCCGTACCTGTCAACGGGCAATAAGAAATTGTGATGGATTTCTCAGCGATTTCATCATTGACTATTTCGTGCCAATTCAAGATATTAAGAGGATAGGCCCTGGTCATTTGTCCTATTTTCACGACCAATACCCGATCATCATCTTGCAGGTAGGCAATCTGATCTGCTTCAGAGAATACTGGCGTGTCTATGGCGGCGATCGCATCTTTACCGGCACCTGATATCACCTCTTCCTTTGGTATGGACCAGGCATCACCAACGGTGCCACTAAATTGGATTTGATCGTCAGTAGTACATGCGATCAGAAGAAGCAGCAAGAAAAAAATAATCTGAATTTTCATTTTATTGACCATTGGACCTTGTCATGATCCGGGTTCGAAATCCGATAATACTGAAAATTATGGGCAGGTGTGGTAAAAGTTGCGACAATTTGATGTGAATCCGATTGAGTCAGCTTTCTAATTGATGTCGCGTGAACGAAAGATTGGGTTAGTTGGATTGTGCAGAAATCTAAAGCATTGGGTCTCTTCTATCCCGAACAAGAAATAATTGACACTGACATTTATTGATACCCACCTGAAAGTTGTCATAAAATCTTAGCAAAGAATTTGATATGGAAAATAAATGATAGGCTGGTTTTGAGATTCGTGCAAATATTAGTTCAGGTGTTAGCTAGTAATTGATTTAATTAACCCTCGGAAATTTGATGGAAACGACATAAAATTAATTTGGCATAAAGACAACTATAAGATGCGAAGCATTAATTAAATTATTATTTGAAACGAATTAAGTCGGATATAAATGATTATTTAAATCAAATCTGTCAGAAATTGATCAATAAATTTATTTACTGCTTCTGGTTTTTCAAGGCTGGATGTATGCCCGGCATTTGCAATTCGAATCAATTTTGAATTGGAAATATGCTGATGCATATATTCCTGATTTTTCTGGTAGCGTGGCTATATCCTCATCGCAAACCATAATTAAAGTCGGACATGCAATGTTTTTCAATTCACTTTCTACGCCTTTTCGATGAATAACTCCGTCGACTGATTTTACGATAGATTTATCCAGACTGCTAACTTCACTACGAATGCGATCTCTAAGTCTTGCCCTTGAGGGATCATTTAAGAAAGTCTGGCCAAACATGATCTGCATCACGAGTCCGGTCACAACCCGGGCTCCAAAAAGTTTTACAACTGTGTTTAGAATCAGGTACTTAAATTTATTTGGTTCGGGATTGGTAGTGGTTTCCATGAGGATCAAGGATTTGAGTAATTCGGGCCGTCGTGCAGCAATGCGCATTCCGACAAAACCACCCATTGACAGTCCAATAAAGTGAACTTTTTCGAGGTTCAAATGGGTGATTAAATCGACGGCATCCCGGTATAATTGATCCATGTCCTATCCTCCTGACGTAACTTCAGATTGACCTTGCCCCCGGTGGTCATATGCTATAATTCGATAGCGATTTTTCAAATGATTGATTTGGGGTTCAAACATTTTGTGATTCCAAAGCAAACCGTGAGAAAACATTATGCATTCATCTCCTGAACCGATATCGATATAGAAATAATTTCATCCATTGATCTTTATTTGTGGCATAGTAAATTGATTATCTCAATTGAGTCCACTGTCAATGAAAAAAAATATGGTCTTATCCAGATGAGCCAAGAAGGAAGAGGAAGCCGAGTATCCGGATTTCACTGTAGGTTCATGTTGGTTGGATGTTGGTCAGTGCTATGGGATGAGCGAGATATTTTTTCGTTTCGCTTCCATTGCCAGAGATAGAGAGAAGCTGTGGACCGATAAGGAATCC
>JAHELJ010000224.1 GCA_024644235.1 Lewinellaceae bacterium | reverse complement strand
TCATTGAACCAGAGTCTGGTGATCTGATTGCAGCTACTCACGGCCGGGGAATTTACAAGGTAAATCTTCATCCTCTCGATGACTTGCTCACAAACGGATACCAAAACGACTTCCTTTTTGACATTCCTGTAGCAAAAACTCCACTTTTACGTGATACGCACGGGGATGTGGAAGAACAGTCTGTAGAAAAAGTCGCCATCAGCTACTGGCTCGAACAAGATGGGGAAGTGGAAATGAGTGTTTTAACTCAAGCTGATTCCATGCTATGGAATCAGGAAATTGTTGGCCGGACTGGGCTGAACCAATTCAGATGGGATCTTGTACTGGCAGAACAGGACAGTCCTCTACCCTACTTTATACACTACAAGAGATACTTGCCCCAGGGTGAATACAAGTTCAAGCTCTCGACTGAGCAAGGGGAATTTACAGAAGTCTTTCTGGTGAACTGATAACAAGATGAGGATCTGCGCAGCGCAAATTCGAGCAACTAAAGGAGACATTAAGAACAATGTTGCCAAGCATCTCAAGTTTATTAAAGCGGCAGCCCAACATGCCGTTGACTTCATCATATTTCCTGAACTCTCACTAACCGGATATGAGCCCGATCTGGCTAAGGAGCTGGCATTTACTGAAAGCGATCAGTCACTAAAAGTCTTCCAGATCTTAAGCAACCAACATAGCCTGTACATCGCTATTGGTCTCCCAATTGGTACAGCAGATTTACCCAGAATTAGTATGATGGTTTTCCACCCAATGTCGACTCCACGGATCTACTCGAAAACCTTTCTTCATCCGGATGAAGAGATTTTCTTTTCGACCGGAACCAACGACTTCAGAGTAATGGATCTTGCTTTGGTGAAAGTGGCTCCTGCGATTTGTTATGAGCTGTCCGTTACCCACCACGCCTCAACTGTCGCAAAGCAAGGTGCCGACCTCTACTTGGTCAGTGTTGCTAAATCTCAAGCCGGTGTAGGTTTAGCAAGGGACACGCTTACGAACATTGCATCAAATCACGGTATGTCAGTTGTGATGAGTAATTGCGTGGGAGAAACTGCAGAATTCATAGCCGCAGGGCAGAGTGCTGTCTGGTCAAATGAAGGTAAGCTCTTGGGCCAGCTAGGAGATTCTGTGGAAGGAATGATTGTTCTAGATATGGACACAATGTCTGTCCGACAGATACCCATCGTCCTCTAATCAGTGTTATCTTTGGTCTTATGAGACGCTTCATTTTTGCAACTTCCATGATTCTCCTCTGTCTGCTGGGATGTACCAAAGACACTGAGGAAGCATCTGTAGCTGTATATGATGTGCCAGATGAGTATCAGGTTGTTGTAGACCGGTTCCTGGAGGAGGCGGCAATCAGAGGAATAGATTTAAGGATACATAACCTGATAATCAGAAATGATCCGCAATTGGCTTTTGATGCTTGTGGCGATTGCAACAGCCTGGACCCAAATGCCACCAGTCAGAAAATCATCCGGCTGAATCCAAGGGGATGCTGGCAAAATGACCTGCAGCTCGAGACTTTGATATTTCACGAGCTTGGTCACTGCATTCTTGGCCGCAGCCATACAAGTGAGCTATTGCCAAATGGCGATCCCAAGAGTATCATGGTGCCAGGCAAAATTGATCTCTATTCTCCTTGCGTTTATCAATTCGGTGACGAGGACGAATGCAACTTCACATTTAAGCGCGACTACTATCTCGATGAATTATTTGACCCTGATACTCCCGTCCCTTTATGGGCCAATTAAAACAACCTAAGAATGGCAAACAGAAAAGATCCGATAGTCGTCGAAGCAGAGGTACCGGTGACAGTTCCAAATGCTTGGAGAGCCATTACCGATCAGACTGAAATGATTCAGTGGTACTTTCCTCAAATACCTGAATTCAAGCCACAAGTAGGATTCGAAACCCAATTCGTTGTTGAGTCCAAAGGCAGATCGTTTACTCACCTATGGAAGGTGATCAGTGTAGTTCCTGGCCAAAGTATAGCCTATAGTTGGAAATATTTGGAATATCCAGGTGAAGGAATGGTCACTTTCAAGTTGGAGGAGACTGGTGACCGCACCAAAGTGACCCTAATCAATGAAGGCTTGGATTCATTTCCGATAGAGATACCAGAATTTTCCAGAGAAAGCTGCTTAGCAGGTTGGAATTATTTTCTTAAAGAGCGGCTGGCATCGTATCTGCAGACAGCAATTACTTAGGATAGCGAGAAGCGAGAATCTGACATAGGCATCCTTTCATTATCTTAAAGGATTAGCTATCCGCGATATTGTGACCTCTGTTTCTACTAATACAAAAAAACTCATTGTAGGGATCCTGGTGATCTTTGGAGTCCTCGTCTTCTGGAAGATCCAGGTAGAATGGACAAAGGGTTCTCCAGTTTCATTCAGTGAGCAAATCCGTCCGATCTTCAATGACCGTTGTGTGCAATGCC
>JAHELJ010000101.1:4776-9637 GCA_024644235.1 Lewinellaceae bacterium | reverse complement strand
ATCACGACCAAGCTGGTTGAACTATGCCAGGGTACTATGGATGTGCGTAGCCGTAGGGGTGCAGGCAGTACGTTCTCCTTTACACTGACCTTCAAGAAAACTGTGGATAAGCTGGTGGCAGAGGATAAATCGGTAAAGATTTTGGAAGGATTTGAAGAACAACACCGGCCAATTCTTATTGCAGAAGATAATGCGATGAACCGCAAGTACATTTCAAAGCTGTTGGAAAAATGGAAACTAGTATTCGAGATTGTCGAAAACGGTGCCCAGGCCGTGGAGCAGGCTACCAAGCATCAGTACTCTATGATCATCATGGATCTGCAAATGCCCGAAATGACCGGGATGGAAGCAACACAGTGGATCAGGGAACACGAAAATCCAAACCGGGAAACACCCATCGTCGCCTTGACGGCTTCGACGCTATTATCAAAAAAGGAAGAAGCTTTGAATTCCGGTATGTCGGATTTTCTCACTAAGCCCTTTCATCCGGGATCATTGCACGAGGTGATCTCGAAATATATCACCTTGAATCAACGTACGGTATCGCTCATAGAGAAAACCGATCCGCTCAGAGCCAGTACATCTCCAATCGATCAAGATGAACTGCAAAAGCTCTACGGCGATGACGTGGATTATAAAAGAACAAGTTTCCAAATGTTTATCGATACTTCCCATGACGCCATGGATAAGCTGTCTAAAATGATCCAACAAGGAGATTATCTCCAAATCGCCTCAGTAGCTCATCGGATCAAACCCAACTTTGGACTGGTAGGATTGATCCAGTGTATGGAGCAAATAGCGGACATTGAAAACATGGCTAAAGAGGAGGTAAATCTTGAAAAGATTAAGGTAAGATATGAATCAATCTCCAGGCGGTTGCAGGAGGCCTGGCCTCATATCCTAAGGGAAGCAAAGATTAAAGAGAATAAGATATGAAGCTACAGGCAATTATCGTGGATGATGATCCGATGGCGCGAAATTCGCTTGAGCATCTATGTAAGCGTGTGGAGAATCTCGAACTAGTAGAAACCTGTGAAAATGCCCCGGATGCATTGCGAACGATTAAGGGAAAGGCGGTTGATTTGATCTTTCTGGATATTGAAATGCCAGGCATGAGCGGACTGGAACTCCTGGAGCAACTCCCCTACAGTCCTCAGATCATCTTTACGACTTCAAACAAGGAGTACGCCTTTGAGGCTTTTGAATATGAGGTTACTGACTTTCTGAAGAAACCAATTCAACAAAACCGGTTTCTCAAGGCTGTCGAAAAAGCAGAACACCGCTTTCAACAGTTGCAGGCAGTAGCTCATGCCAGTGCAGGAAAAGAGATCTATGTAAAGGCTTCCGGCAAACTGATCCGGCTCAACTACGAAGATATCCTGTACTTTGAGAATGTGGGTGATTACATCAAGGTGGTTACCAACGATAAAAATCATATTATCCATGGGACCATCAAGGGTCTGGATGAGAAATTGGACTATCCCCGGTTTTTAAAAGTCCATCGCTCTTTCATCGTCAATCTTGATAAGATCAAGGATATCGAAGACAGTACAATCGTGATCGAGAAGAAAGTCATTCCGGTGAGCCGGGCCCATAAACCCATCTTGATGCAGAGTCTGAATATTCTCTGAATCAGTCGATCCTCCTTTTCGATAGGCTTTTTGTCAACCTCCTTCCTTACAGTAGTACAGTTTCGGATCTATTCCGGCTAAAAAACGAAAAAACTGCACCGGAAATCGAAGAGCAGCATTCGGGATGATATTCTGAGCACATCTTTGTGTCATTATTTAATCAAATCAGAATATCATGAGAAGAATTCTACTATTGTTCGTGAGTGTAATCGCCCTAAATATTTCCGCTATCGGAACAACGATAGACTCAAATCCTAGCATACCGTCCGAAGAGGATGTAACACGACCTGAAAACAAAATTCATACAGGCCTCGTCATTGCTATCAGGACTAGCTCATCCACGGATCAGGTGTTCATAAAAAGCGAGCAAAACCTCAGGTACGCAAATCTGGAGGTTCTGGATGTCGATGGATCAGTCATGATGAAGGTGCAGTTTCCTGTACTCTCCGAAGTAGAAGTCTCCATGAAATCACTTCCCCAGGGCAGGTATTTTATCAAAATATCCAATGCACAGGGTTTAGCTCTGCTGCCTTTTGCGAGAAGGGTCTAGCTCTAAAAACTAAGGACTTAAATCAAATAAAATTTAGGACATGGAAAGTCGAAGAAAAATATATCGCACCCTAGCATTCCTGCTAATGTTCGCAGGTTGGGCCGGCATTAGTTACGGACAGTATCATACCAGTGTAGCTTATCCCTTCAATGAATCCAGGCAGGCAGATTCAACGGAAATGTTCGCTGAGTCTTATCCAATTACTTCGAGAATAATCAGTGAATCATATGACAGAACCAGGGAAAAACTCGATGTTTTCTTTCCAAATCCAGTGACATCAAAATCACAGCTCCACTATCATGCCATCGAAGACTCAAAAACGAAGTTTTTTCTGTTCAACGAATACGGATCGATTGTCATCTATCGTGAGGGCCATTGCCTGAAAGGTGTCAACGACATCACCATCAGCCGGCAGGGTTTGTTGGATGGGCCACATTACTACATCTTGTGGATTGCGAAAGAGAATCGAACCATGAAAGGTCAATTGACAGTCATGTAACGACTGATTTTCTTACGGATTTTGTGTTACTGAGAGTCACATCTTATGCAGATGTGGCTCTTACTTTTTTGCTTCCCAGGGAATGATTTGTTTCCGAACCGGCAACTGGTATTGCAGGTGTAAACTATAACGATTCGATCGAAAGCCAAGTGTATTGAATAGGGCGGCATTGCTGTGACGAAAGGATAATGAGGCCTTGATATGATCATTGAGTTGGTTGGCAATGGTGAGCTCCAGTCGACGGGTGTTTTGCCTGGATATTTCCTCTATTTCCTGGCGGCCAAAGGCAAGCAACAAATCCATTCTCCATTTGCTTCTCAAATGGTCGATAGTACTGATATTGGCAAACACTTCACCCAGTTTATATTCAGATGGCGAAAAGTAGTTATCAACCTGGTCGGTGTAACTAAACGCCAGCACATTGATTCCAAATTTGACTACCGGTAATCTGACAATCCGGTAGAATGCGGAGGCAAAAAGCAGGTTACGATTATTCTTATCTGCTTGATTGGTGTGCATAAGCTGGGCAAACAGACCAGGTCCCCTGGGATGGCTGAAATTCAGATTCAATCCTTTGTCCAGCATACTTAGACTGTTTTCCACCAGCGAAACGGTATAATTATGAAAGATTCTTTGCAGTATCAATTCCAGCGACCAATGCCTGCCAAATTGGTGTAGGCCCCGAATGGCACCGGTTATCTGGATGCCATCCTGGTCGCCGGCCTGAAATTTTGGTTGGGCACCCACTTCGGCATGCACTTTTGAGAATGGTCCAAAACGGTATTCTGTTCCAATGTTTAGATTGGTATAGCTGGCGGCGAGATCCGTCTGCTCCTGACTCGAACGGTGGTAACGAATTCGAGCGAATGGCTTCCAGTTGCCTTTTCTGCCAAAATGAACCGCTATGTCTGTGTTGATGATTGAATTATTGCCGCTATCTTCCAGATATCCCGACTCCAACTCTAACGATGGTCTGTCATTCAATCTTATATTCTGCAAAGATCTTACGGCATCTGGCTGGTTCGGTTCGATCAGTAAGGCCTGCTCCAGATTATTAATAGCTTCATCATAGCGGTGAGTTGCCCGGTACAATTCTGCCAAGCTCATGTAAGTATCAAAGGCGGTTTTTTCCTCCTTAAGGATTCCAAGGAAAGCAGATTCCGCTTCGTCATAATCTTGCAACCAACTATAAAGTCTGCCGCTGATTAACTGTGAGGCATCCGGCTGGAATTCTGCAGCCTTTTCTAGCAAGGATCTGGCAGTAGTGTAATGACCGGACATGCTATGCGCCTGAATTTGTAAGGTCAGTAATCTACTGGCGCTGATTGTATCATTTGGATTGACCCATACCTTAGCATCTTCAGCATATTGAAGAGCACTTTTGGGCTTTTGTTTCAGGATACTTACATAAGACAAACCCAGGTTTCCTTCCAGAGGATCTATGCCTCCAGCGAGTTTCCTGAATACTTCTTTGGCTTTCCCGGGCTTGTTTTCGGAAAGGTACAAACCGGACTTACTTAGCAACGCCTCACGATCCTTGGGGAAGATTTGTAACAGACTGTCCAGCAACATTTCGCTGCGAGAGAATTTCCAATTTCGCCGGTAGTAATCTGCAAGGCCCAGCAAGATGTACTTTTTTGATATCAATGCATTTGCATTGCTTGGATCAAGGTGCAAGGCCTTGTTCACCGTTTGTAGAGCGTCCTGATATTGCTTTAGAGATGAAAGGGTGTTGGCGTATCCCAGGGTTGCCGTGAAACTGGAAGAGTCCTCCGTTATCAATTTTTGATAGTAGGGCAGGGCGCCCTCGAAATTTTGATTCCATAGCATGGCTTCGGCGCGATTGAGTCTAATCTCATAATCGCCCGGATAGTCTTTCAGGAGATCCTCGAATAGGTTTAAAGCCGAATCTGGGGATCCTCCCAAACCTACTGCCCGGGCATAGCACAATCGTGCAGTTCGATTCGAGGGATCCTGTGACAGAACGTCAGAGAAAAATGATCTGGCTTTGTCCCATTCCCCGTCCTCCAGCGCTTTGAAGCCGGATTGTAGATCAGGCTGCTGGCCAAATCCCAACTGGAGACAAAAGCATCCCAGAATAAGAAAGTAGAAGGCTATCCAATCTTTATTGATCACGAATTCAAAAGTAAGATGTTTTAGTGGCGGCACCGAATTGTAAGA
>JAHELJ010000101.1:0-4676 GCA_024644235.1 Lewinellaceae bacterium | reverse complement strand
ATCTGACTGGGAATCACACCAAGGTTTTGCAAAATGGTTTACATCCAAGATCCGCAGGATTAGCCTGGTCATTGTCGTGATATTGATGATGTGCCTGACTATTATCAGGGATTTTCTTCACTTCGAGTCGGCATGGCCACTCATCATCATAGTTCTGGGTATTCCTTTTTATCTCGAAATGAGTGTAAATCGTGGACTGTTGCAGGGACGCAATCAATTCAAGAGACTGGCATGGACCTACCTGGTAGAAATGATGAGCCGGGTGGTTGTGACTTTCGGCTTTTTGTATTTGGCACTAAATAATAATTGGGACCTGGCCTCTGAGATCGTAGCCCTGGGTTTTCTCGCTTCATTTCTGGGCAGCTTCTGGATAAGCCGGGATCGAGAACAGAATGAAATAAGGGTAATTCAATTTGACAAGAAAAAGGGTGCTGTTTCTTTCTTGCTAATCTTCTGTGCATATGAATTCAGTCAGATCCTGATCAGTCACAGTGACGTCATATTGGTTAAACATTACTTTGGCAATCATGAAGCCGGTCTTTACGCCTCGCTTGCTCTTTTGGGCAGAATGGTGTTCTTTGGAACTTGGGCTATTGTGACCTTGCTCTTTCCGAAGGTAATACAGCTAGAGAGAAAGGGATTGCCTCATATTGGTCTCTTCTTCAAGTCGTTGGGATTGGTGGCATTGTCGGGATTTGCCATGATTCTTAGTTGTGTGATTTTTCCTGATCTAATCATCGGTCTGATGTACGGAAGTGCCTACCTGGTGATCAGTCCCTTGGCATGGAAGTATGCACTTGCCACTACGTTGTTTGCGCTTGCTAACGTATATGCCTATTACTATTTGTCTCTTGAAAAATATCTACCCGTGGCATTATCTGCAACCGCAGGGGTTGCCCAGATTCTTTTAGTCACTCGATTTCATCAGTC
Organism: Lewinellaceae bacterium; assembly: GCA_024644235.1. Classification (GTDB taxonomy): domain Bacteria; phylum Bacteroidota; class Bacteroidia; order Chitinophagales; family Saprospiraceae; genus JAHELJ01. The sequence continues at coordinate 3,746 of JAHELJ010000101.1, read as the reverse complement.
GTTGGAGACTGTGATTGATGTGCAAATAATGACGATGGGTTGCCTACTACTTGCCATGATCGTATTTCAAATCTCGAATTCGGCTGACTTTCTTGCCGGTATTCGTGACCGCCTTTTCAGTACCCCCAAACCCTTACCAAAGACCTTATAGCGGCTTACATACATTCTCCCTGAGTAAAACATCTTTTTCTAATCACCAGGTCTGTCCCGTGAGTGAAAAGACAGGGCAATAATGATGAAGAATGAAACCGGTGAAAAACAGAGAACGCCATTTCAAAAAGTTGTTTCAAGATCACTATGATTTTTTGTGTAATTGGTTAAATACCAAGACCAATTGCTGGGATACAAGTCAGGAACTTGCCCAGAAGACTTTCGTAAAGATCTGGGAAAATCAAATCTGTCTGGAAGAAATCAAAAACTTCAGACGATTCCTTGTTCGAACTGCCAGGAATAATCTGATTGATCTGATCAGAAGTCAAAAACGCTTCAGCCATCATTCCACGGCATATGATTATTTAACCGAGAAAGAAACTGAAAATCATTTCAGTTTTGACCGACAGGATTTCTTCATAAGTGAGTTGACGATGGCGGTTGAAAAATTGAAACCTAAGACACGTCAGATTTTCACGCTGAGCAAGCGGGATGGTTTGACCTATGATGAAATATCCGAATACCTCAACATCCCCAAGCGAACAGTCGAGTACAACATGAAAACCGCCTTGAAAAGTCTTCGCTCTCATCTGCAGGGGATAATCGAAAGGTAACAGATCAGGCAGCATTACTATTCAAAGACAGAAGACTACCAAAAAAAGAAGGTTTGTGACCGATAATCGAAAGTCACCCTAATAGCGACCTCTTCCCACTTAACTTTGATCTTGTAATACAAAAACATTGGAATCATGAAAATTGCTATCGTTTCCCCTTTCCCCCCAAGTACCGGCACTCTTAATGAGTATGCCTACCATTTAGTGCAACATCTAAGTGAGAAGCCAGATGTGGAAGAAATCGTACTCATCACCGATAAACTACCGGACCAGAAAGAATACGAATTACCTGATTTCAAGGTGCCAGTATCGGTTAAAGATGTGTGGGAATTCAACAAGTTGACCAATCCGGTTCAGATCTTGAGAGCCATATACAAGAGCCAGCCTGATATAGTATTTTACAATCTTCAATTTCTTTCATTTGGAGACAAGAAAGTCTCTGCAGCTCTTGGCCTTTTGATTCCCTTTTTAAGCAAGCTGATGGGCTTCCCCTCCGTTGTCTTATTGCATAACATCACGGAGACGGTTGACCTTGAATCGGCTGGTATCACATCCAATCCGGTACTGAAATTCATTTTTGCGATGACGGGTACTCTATTGACCAAGGTTCTATTAGGAGCCAATTTACTGACGGTGACCATCTCAAAGTATGTGAAGGTGTTGGAGAGTAAGTATAAGGCAAAGAATGTGGCACTGGTGCCCCACGGCAGCTTCGAATTACCTTCCATCCCGGACTTTGAGAATAGTCAGGGAATGAAACAGGTTATGGCCTTTGGAAAGTTTGGGACATATAAGAAAGTAGAAGAAATGATCGAAGCTGTTGATCTGCTACGCAAGCGCCACAACGAAAGAATTGAAATTGTGATTGCAGGATCTGATAGTCCCAATGCCAAGGGATACCTGGAAAGTGTTGCCAAGCAGTATCAAGATATGGCCGATCTGGTCTTTACCGGATATGTGGCAGAAGATGATGTGCCCCGGATCTTTAGGGAAAGCACCGTGGTAGTATTTCCTTACACCAGCACTACCGGAAGCAGCGGTGTTTTGCATCAGGCTGGCTCGTATGGAAAGCCGGCGGTGCTGCCTGACATTGGAGACTTGAAGCATCTGGTGCGAGAAGAAGGTTACAGTGGTGAATTCTTTTTGCCAGGTAAGGTTGAGGATCTTGCCGGTGCCATCGAGCGAGTTTTGTATGACGAGTCAAATAGAATTTCTTTGTCCAGAGCGAATTATGCGGCAGCCGCCTCACTTCCGATGGCAGATATTGCTGACTGGTACTTGATGCATTTCAAGAGTTTGATCAAGAAAAAGAAGAGAGCATCAGTCAGAAATATCCCCTGGAGATCCTTCTGGCCAACAGCACAACAAGAAATAGTACCAGCAGGCATGTAAAATAAAATGGCTTGAGTAACCAAGCCCAAGTATTTCGTGTATCGGAAATCTGCTCCTGGTCCAGGATGACCTGAGCGGATTTCTTTTTTATTCCGGCAGCATTGACCAATCCGAATTGCTTTTGAGCTTTTTTGATCCAGGGTTTCCAACCAAAAACACCACCAGGAATTCTTTGAAAATCATGAAGAGTCCATACAAAATTTGAGTTGACTCCAGCTTCTTGAGCATAGAAAAGAACATTTTGGATGTATGCCGCTTGCTCGGCTTCAGACGCTCCGCCAGGAAAGAAAAACGAATTCAGCGATGATTTCCCAAATTCGGTCAGCCAAAGTGGCTTCTCGGGGTCGACTTTTTGTCGCAAGGCATTGATCTGGCTCGTCAAAAGGGAAGGCTGTTCATAGAAATGAAAAGAGATAATATCCAGTTTGTCTGCCAATAAATGAGCACTTGTTGCTTTCGACCAGCCAATCGTAACTGGTTTGGAGGGATCTATTTCCCGTATAGTTGCGATCATCAATTTCAACCATTCAAGTACAGTACTCTCACCATATACTTCAAAATCCAGGTCGGGTTCGTTTTTGAGATCCCAAGCCAGGATATGAGAATGATCTTTAAACCGATCAACCACCTCTATCAGGTGACGTCGGGTTTGCGTATAGAGATCGATTTGATAGCCTTCAGGAAAATCAAACAAGGTAGGGACGACGAGAAGATCAAAACGCACTGCCAGGTTAAGTAGTTGATTTAGTCGTTGTACGTAAACCGGATCTACCTGGTTCTTACCAAAAGTGGAGTAGGGAATGAATATCCGGATAGCTTCCAACCCTAGCTCACTGATCAGTTCGAAATCCTGTGCAATGACGAGAGTATCGAAGTCAGCCCAGAAACTGAACCAAGGTGAGGCAGATGGATAATAATTTACCCCTTTCAGATTTTCCCTGATGCCGGATATCGAGTGAGAGACATCATTCAATGCTCGATTATTGCTTTGGAGGTGGCTTAGGTGACGGACTTTCCAATGACCATCGTCCAAGGTCATGATCACTTCAAAGGATTCCTCGCTATGGTTGTGTAATAGGAGCTCGTCTTTAGCACCGTTTGTGATTCTTACCACTGCCTGCATAGCGGAATCTGTGAAGGCAACCACCTGTCGATCTAACGAAAATAGATTCAGTCTAATATTGTGTTCGAGATTGACCCTCTCCGTGAAGTATACATCATCTCTCTTAGGAAGATGCCGTAAATGCTCCAGACTGGGACCTGAAAAGTAGTCCTCAAGCAGTTCGAGATTGCTGGCCCGGCCGGCAAGATTAAGGGCATGCCAGGCCCGAAGATACGCTTGTTCCACATCCTCCCTGGTAAACTGGTCCATAGGCAGGCCTTCAGCCAAGCCCCCAGAATCCCATGTAGTGACGGGATCGTAAACCTTCCATAGTTCTTCATCAATGGCTTTTAGTTCGCTGAATGTCGCACCACTTTTGAAGTACGACCAAATTTGCCCAAAGAGACTCACGATCAGAGCGATAGCAAACAGGGTTGCGACATACACTATTATCCTTCGATGTGTCTTCTTCATTCACCCAATATCTC
>JAHELJ010000100.1 GCA_024644235.1 Lewinellaceae bacterium | reverse complement strand
AAATCAACTTGGATTTGATCATGAACATCTCACCTATAGATTTCAGGGAAGAGATTTTCGACTCACAGATGTGCACGGTCGAGTAATAAAGGAGATTTTAGCCTAATTCTTCCTATCCCTGACACCCTCAAGTACGAAGAGCTACTCAATGGAAATGGGAAAATTCATCTGCACCAATGTCCTGCCTCCGGCGTTGGCTATCATGCCTTCCGCCACCCCTGAGGCAGTCTTGTTCGGAGACTCAACAATCGAAATGATAATCGAACCATCTCCAGCACTTCCGGTCGTGATCGCAGTGAACAATCCAATGGGCAGACCACCATCGTCTCTGTCAGCATACTCAAGACTAACGTCTACTTGATTTGGCTGGTAAAAGATCTGATAAGTTTGATTATCGGTCTCGATCAAGGTCTTGACATCTTGTGTCGGACTGATTGTTTCATTCTGAATTTCTTCGATCATCGAAAAATAAACGGTATTGGCACTTAAGGTACCTCCGTTTATCACAGGATCTTCCCCACCTTTCCCATCCATATCACAGTAGGCTAGCACTACCTCTTCCAAAGTGCCTACTTTCGTCAACACCAATTTCACCATGGTGATCGCTTGCTGAGTTTCTTCGGGGGTTGGATCGTCATCCTTATTACAACTTACTGTGGTGAAAAGGCTAAGGACAGCGAAGGAGCAAGCTCCGAATTGTATCCACTGCTTCATTCTATTTGTGTGGTCTTACTATTTACAAGGTTACGAAATCGGCAGGAGTCATCTTTAACGAATACAAAGTATAAATTAATTATCTGTTGAAGTTGATCTGAAAATGATCTAATTTACCTGATTAGTTCTCCTGCCAAGGAGAACATTCTTCATTAAACCCCAGAAAACTAATGGCTGAGTCAGCAACTATTCTAATCCCTGATATTAGTGGATTTACCGAATTCACCAGTGTCACTGAAATCGATCATAGTGCACACATCATCAGTGAATTGCTGGAATTGATTGTGGATTCAAATGATACTGGATTTACCCTGGCAGAAATCGAAGGAGATGCTGTCCTTTTCTACCGCAAAGGAGAACCGATGGATCGCAAGACCCTACTGGATCAGTGCCTTCGGATTTTCAGGAATTTCCATCAACGGTTGATGGTCATCGAACGAGACACGGTGTGCCAGTGTGGAGCTTGTCAAACCGCCTCAGGCCTAACACTAAAATTTATCATTCATCAGGGTGACATTAAGGAGATCAAAGTAGCACATTTCATAAAGGCAACAGGAATTGATATGATCGTGGCCCACCGGCTCCTTAAAAACAACATCTCTTCAAATGAATACATTTTGATCACCGAGCCCTGCTGTGATGCCATTGGTCATGCTGATGAGACCGATGCTCTATCATGGGATCACACCACGGCAGATTATGTAGCTGTAGGAAGGATTAATTTTGAGTATTCTATTCTGACAGATTATCGGGGATCGATACCAAAACCTCCTGCCCGAGAGAGATTCGTAGCTGTGGATGGAGATGAAAATCTCACCGTAACTATTAATGCCCCCTTGCGACGAGTGTATCAGACTGTAATTGATGTTGACAAGCGGAAACACTGGCTGCTGGGAGTGGATCGTATCAATAGAGAACTAACCTCAGAAAGAATTGGCATGCAACACAACTGCCAATTCATGGGTATGACCCTGGTTAACACAGCGATTGATCACGAATTTGGTGAGGAGAGAGCTCACTATGCTGAGCGTGTAGAAATGCCAGATCTCAATGTGATCTTGACTGGGAATTATAAATTCAAAGCTATTACACCAAATCAGACCCAGTTGGTGTATAATGTAAATTGGCTGGACAGTCCATTAGATGATGAGCAAAAAGCAGGTATGGCTCAGGGGGCCATGGCCAATCTTGAATCATTGAAAACTTTCTGCGAGTCAATGGGCTCAGCCTGATTTTTCGATCACGGTTCTTAAGAAGAATCCTTCAAACCAAGGAGTCAGGCACTTTCGAACTTCTAAGTGAAGTTACTCTTGATCCACCGGTCAATGTATAGTACTGTCTAATGGCATCCCTCTTCCAGATAAGGAATCTTCGAGCAAACCTTGGGAAGTAACGGGATGAGATTTCGGCAAAATGTCCAAGAAAAGAGAGCGTCTTTTTTCTTGTGCGATTTACGATCATATCTGCAACTGCCCTTGCCACCGATTCGCGAGTGGCTAATCTGACATTGGATCGTTGAGGCAAATAGACCAGGCTTCCATCTTCATCCAGCATGATCTTTTCTTCCTCATTCTCGGTGTATCCAGCATACAAAATGCCTACGTGAATTTTGTCGTCAAAAAGCTCAATTTCCAAAGCCTGGGCAAGGGCTGCCTGAGCCATCTTTGATGCGGCATATGCCACGTTATAGGGAAATCCATAGAAACCTGACACGCTATTGACAAAAATCAGTGTTCCCTTAGTCTTTCTGAGGTGTGGAATAGCATACTTACAAAGGTAGGCTGGTGCGTAGTAATTCGTTTCCATCAAGCAAGAGAAATTAGATGGAGCCATTTTCTCCACTGAGCCTCTGCTGAAAGCAGCTGCATTATTGATGACAAAGTCAATTCGACCGAAGGATTTCACCGCAAATTCAATCAGTTCTCTGCATTCGTGGGGATTTCTGACGTCAGCTCGAAAGCTAACAGCAATAAATCCTTTGGTCGCCATCTCCCTTTTAATCAACTTCAGCCTGCGACTGTTACGGCCGTTAAGGACGATCGCAGCTCCCTGCCTCCCGAGTTCCAGAACAATCGCTTTTCCAATTCCACGATTTGATCCGGTGATGATGGCTACCTTCCCGTCTAATCCTGATGTCCTTCTATCGATCTTCTTGTTCATTTCACCACTTCACAACAATTTTTCCAATAGAATGTCTCGACTCTAAGAATGCATGCGCTTTACTAAGTTCCTCGATGCCAAATGTCCCCCCCACTACTGGTTCCAGCTTATGTTCCACATTGAGCTTGATAACACCTCGCATAGACCGGGTGATTTTTACTGGATTTTCATCCGCCAATTTCAGCATGTTCACACCCGTTATTCCCTTCGCACCCAGTAGCAATTGGACAGGATGGTATACTCCAAAATCGTACAAGACCTTAAGTTTGCCAAAAATTGTACGGGTCTTGTTCATGGATGATACTCCGTAGCAGATCAATTTACCTCCAGCTTGCAGAAGTCTAAATCCCTTTCTTGCAGACTTCCCTCCAATCGGATCAAAGACGGTGTCCAGTTTCTTTTTCCCTTCCAATCTTTCAATTTCCTCGGCAAAGTCCGATGTCATGTAGTTGATAGTATGGTGTACACCTTGCGCCTTCAAGTACTTCACCTTATTAGTTGAGCTGCAGGTACCGTAAATTGTGCACCCAGCATTTAGCGCCATTTGCACCAATGCAGTACCTACTCCGCCCGCTGCTGCATGAATGAGCACTTTATCGCCCCGTTGAAAGTTTGCGATATCATGCGCCATATAGTAAGCCGTACAATATTGCGTGGCCAGAGCAACAGCAATACCCGGTGCCATATCTTCCGGGATCTTTTGAGCAGCAGCCCCTTGAGCTAATGCATATTCTGCATATCCTCCAAATCTGGTGAGAGCCGTGACGCGATCACCCACGTTCAGATGGGTAATTGCATTGCCAACTGATTCAATCCTTCCGACTACATCGTAGCCGAGCAGCGCGGGCAGAGGCGGTGCATCCCGGTAATGCCCCAGGCGAGCCATTACATCCGCAAAGTTGAGGCCAAATGATTCAACCTGGATGAGTACTTGATGCTTTCCACATCGGGGTACATCCACATCTCTTAACTCAAATGCTTCTTCTGCCCTTCCGTGTCTTATCAGATATGCTGCTCTCAACTTTGATTGCTTAATATGTCACTTCAAGTTAGTCGATCTGCTATTACACTTAGTGATGCAAGTCAAGTACTGCAATGACTTTGTTTCCGTTGTGATGAAAGCTGTTTGGAGAACGCATACTAGCGAATCAATTCTTATCTTAAGTTTCCAATTCAAAACAATGAAAAGAAGAACTTTTTCCAAAGTCATATCAATATCTGCTCCTGGATACTGGTTGGCCAGAGGTCTGTATGCCCAATCACGATCCAGTTCTACAAGCCGTATTGCCATGTCCACGGTAAATTTCAGGGAAAGGTTTCAAAAAACCAGAAGTGAGGTCAGCAGTTACCAAGGACGAGATTTCACCCTTGCGGATATTCCCAACTACTTTGCCGACCGCTTTGGATTATCCAATGTTGAATTCTGGAGCCGTCATTTTGAATCGACAGATCCCGACTATCTGACTGATTTGAAACAAGCAATCAAAAAGAACAAAAGCACTCTGATCAATATCCAATGCGATGAAGAATATCAGTTGGGGGATCCTGACCCGGCCAAGAGAAAGCAGGGATTGGACCTGGCGTTTCATTGGTTAGGTGTTGCAGATACCCTCGAATCCAATTGTATCAGATTCAACCCCGGACAAGGAGAGCCCGATTTGGTGATTAAATCCCTGAAAGCTCTAAATGAAGTGGCAAGAGCGAAAGGGATCGTGTTGATGATCGAGAATCACTTTGGTATCGAAATGGATCCTATGGTGCATCTCAACATTGTCAAATCAGTTGGGGATAACATTTACACCTTACCGGACTACGGTAACTATTCGGATGAAGCCAGATACAAATCTCTCGAGATGATTATGCCCTACGCATACCAGGTCTCGGCCAAATCTATTGAATTTGACGAAGAGAAGAATCATCTATCTTTTGATTTCGATCGATGCATGCGGATTGCTGTCGATAGTGGTTTCACAGGTATCTATTCTGTTGAACAGTGGAGCCCTAATTCACCAGCAATCTCTGATGAAGAGATGGCTGATTGGATGATCGAGAGAGTGAAATCTTTTGTCATTTAGGGAAAGGCTAAACTTTGAATACACCTTTCAAAATTGGTATATCAAATTCGAGTTGGGATGGGCTTTTCTTTGTTGTTGTCTGCCTCATTCTTGTATCTGGCTGTCAGTCTGATGGCCTTCAAGAACCTTTTGAATACCAGACCTGGTCACAATACGGTGGAAGCGCAGATCAATCGAAATACGTCATTCAGGATCAGATCACCCGTGAGAATCTTCATCAATTGGAGTTGCTATGGGTATATCCGACTCAGGATGAGCAGTCTTATCAACACAGCCCTCTCGTGGTCGACAGCTTAATGTTTGTACAAGCAAGGAATGGATCCTTAGTTGCACTCCACGCTAAAACAGGTGAAGAGATCTGGATACACGCTAATCTGCAGGGAATGACTCGAAGAGGGCTAAGCTATTGGGAGAGCGAAGACAAAAGCGATCAACGTTTGTTATTCACTATTCACAACACCTTGCAGGCAATCGATGCTCGAACTGGCAGTTCCATTCTGTCGTTCGGGACCAATGGCTATGTCGATCTGCGTGCAGGAATGGGACGCCCCATTGAGGATATAACCCGAGCCGCTCCGTCCACTCCAGGAACAATATTTGAAGATCTGCTAATTCTTGGAGCCTCTCCAGGTGAAAGCTATCTGTCGGCTCCGGGATATGTGAGAGCTTATCATGTCATTTCTGGTGACCATGTATGGACGTTTCATACCGTGCCCCGACCTGGTGAATTTGGAAATGACACCTGGCCAAAAGATGCCTATCGATATGCCGGTGGTGTCAATTGCTGGGGAGAGATTACCATAGATAAGCAAAGGGGTATCGCATATATACCTTTGGGATCTCCGACCTACGATTATTATGGTGCCGACAGAAGAGGAGCAAACCTCTTTGGCAATTGCCTGTTGGCACTTAATGCTCGAACCGGTGAACGAATCTGGCATTTTCAGACGGTCCATCATGATCTATGGGATTACGATTTGGCCACGGCACCTCAACTAATGACGGTGCGGATCAACGGTCAAGAGATTGACGTAGTGAGTGTGGCCACTAAGCAGGGATTTGTCTTTACATTCGACCGGGAAACCGGGTCACCTGTCTGGCCGATTGAAGAAAGGAAAGTACCCGCAAGCGATATGCCAGGAGAAGAGACCTGGCCTACCCAACCCATTCCGAGCAAACCACCACCCTTTGTTAGGCAAGAGGTCACAGTAGATGACATTAGCGATGTATTTCTATCCGAAGAGGAAGTGAGGCAATGGAAAGATCGGGTGGCGAGGGCTAAAACAGGGTTGTATACTCCAATATCTACTACCGAAACCATTACAATGCCAGGGGCAACCGGAGGAGCCAACTGGGGAAATTCAGCCAGCAATCCCTCACAAGGGATGATGTATGTCATGTCTCAGGAATATCCCTCTTTCTACCAACTTGCCGAGAGGGTTCCTGTGTATGGCAATGATAATCAAGCCCGGATGGCTACCGTACAATCAATCGAACGCGGTCAGCAACTTTACACTTTACACTGCCAACTCTGCCATGGGAATAGTTTGCAAGGGACCGCTTTGGGAACTCCGCTTTTGGATATCGGAAGGAGTATCGATTTTTCGCATATCACCCAAGTCGTACAATATGGACTTGGACGAATGCCACCTGTCTCTAGTCTCACTGAGGATCAGATTTCCGATATCCATTCCATGATCCGGGACCTTTCCGAAAAACTAGTAAAAGACTCAGTGACCATTGATGGTCCTGTGGTAGCAAACGGAGGTGTCACCCTTCCTGGTGAACTCCTGACCCCGAGATCTTACAACCGGGCAGGAGCTGAATACCCTGGTGGAGTTGCCGTGCCACAAAAGAGATACTATACCGGATACGGTTTAGGCTTTCCCTACATTCTTAAACCTCCCTGGTCAACCCTCACAGCATATGACCTCAATACGGGAACAATTCGCTGGCAGATTCCTCTTGGGGAAGATGATCTGGCTCTCGAAAAGGGACATAGGAAGACTGGTGTGCCAAATGGCTCTCAAAGGAATGGAATGATTGTAACCTCAAATGGTTTGATCTTTAGTAGTGTGACCAATGGAAGGATTTACGCATTTGATGCAAAGGACGGAAGTATTCTTTGGCGAACGCGGGCTCCTTGTGGCATCTCCAGTATCCCAGCCATGTACCAAATCGACGGTCAGGTCTTTCTCGCATTTAATGCCACTACGCCTTCTTCAAGCAGTTGGAATCAAGACAGAAGCGAAAATGACCAAGGAGACCAACCATCTCAGGAAAGATCCTACATTGTATATGCCCTAAGAGAATGAGTACTTTCACAAATCAGATGAAATCGATGAAAAGCTCTTTGATAAAGGTTTGGAAAAAGTCAATCCTGACTTCATTAGTAGCGATGGTGTTTAGCCAACCTATTACTTCACAGTCCGTTTCCTTTACCAAAATCGTAATTGACAGTACCTATGTCTCTTCCGGTATCTGTAGTGCAGATATTGATGGCGATGGTCTGGAAGATGTAGTGGCAGGCGATGTTTGGTACCAGTCTCCAAATTGGAAAAAGTGGGAGATCAGGCCAGCTGGTGTCTACCGTGGTACTTTAGTTGATGAGATTCGATGGGGACCAAATGCCAGATACTACGGTCGTTCTATTGGAAACTATACCAGAGACATCGACGGAGACGGACTGCTGGATGTAATTACGTTCAATTCACAAGGAGCACCTTGCTACTGGTACCGGAATCCAGGGCAACCTTATGATAAGACCTGGGAAGAATTTCTGGCGATCGAAATTTTTCACAACGAGAGCCCACAGATCGTGGATCTTTTTGGTGATGGCGATGAAGTGGTCTTGGCCGGTCATCGAATAGCCGAGGGAAAGTATTCTCTAAGCTGGTTTGTCCCTGGCCAAAATCCTCAAGAGCTCTGGGAAGCAAATATCATCGGGCATCCCGATTCCTTTGACTACTCAGTCACATACCGGAGCACAGACTACTTTGCTCCCGGAGGACGTGGCCATGGATTAGGCATTGGCGACATCAATATGGATGGTGTTCAGGATGTGATTACCCCGCAAGGTTGGTACGAAGGTCCAAGGGAGGGCAGAGGAAAACTAAACTGGAAGTTTCACAGGATACCATTTGACACTTTGGCCGATCCTGAGGGAATCCATCTCACTTTTGCTCAAATGTACGCCAGCGACTTCGATGGAGATGGAAATAATGATATCATAGGAGGCTCAGCACATCGCTATGGGCTCTGGTGGTTTGAGCAAGTTAATAGCAACACCCAGAGGAGCTTTATCGCCCATGAAATCAGCATGGACTACTCTCAGCTGCATGCTATGCTTAAGCTCGACCTGGATGGCGATGGCGTTGACGAGTACGTCACAGGCAAAAGATATTTAGCTCATCTCGGCAGAGATCCGGGATGGAACGATGGAGCGGCTCTATTGTATTTGGATAATGTCGGAGAGAAAGACAGTGTCAGGTTTGAAGTGCACCTGATCGATAACAACTCTGGTTCGGGAACCCAGATTTGGAGTTCAGATCTGAACAGTGATGGAAAACCAGATTTGATCACTTCGAACAAAAAGGGAACTAATCTTTTTATACAGGAATGAACTGCCATTTACAATCGCAAAGAAGCAACTAATCTATCAAAGAGGTTACACCACCAGGCAATCGATAAAGTGATTCGATTTCACTATCGCTTAATGCCCGGCTAAAAATTGTCACTTCATCCAGTAACCCCACAAAGTTCAATCCCAGGTAGATCTTTGATTTCTGCAAATCCCAACTAAAGGGCTCGGGGATTTCTCTTTTCCCTTGCAATTCTCCATTGACATACAATGCAGCCTTGCCTTCTCTGGTGTTCAAACGTTCGAAAGAGATCACGATATGTGTCCATCGTCCCCGTTCAAACACTGGCTTATTAGCCGTGACAAGCCTGTCTGTAAATGCAGGGTTCTGATCAGGACCAATCTTGTCCGGATTCCACTCCGCCACGTCTCCAAAAACCCCCATGCGGAAACTACGTGGATTCTTATCAGAGAAATCGACCCATAAGGCCGCATCATCATATCCACTATCGGTGATCTGGATCGGATCGGTATAGCCGGGAGCCAGGTCCAGTAAGGGATCCACGCTCAACCATAGAGAAATAGTACCACTCCAACTCTCATTGCTGTAGTGAATGTTCTGATCCGAATGGTAAAACACGACGGGCATCGCCTTCCGCTTAAACTCCAGAGCTCCTCCATAGTACCCCAGTCCCTTTACCCAGGTAACTTCATTTGGCAAGTTTGTCAAAGCCTGCCTTTTAGAATCATCATAGGATTTTGCTGAATAAAGCTTTCTATCTCCCGTGGAAACCTTCGCATCAGTACCATCATCAAATGTTGCACAAAATGTCAAGCCTTCCTTAAGTGCTTGATGGCTGGCATTCCTCTGGTGGTTGATATGGGAAGCGACTTCACCGACCGTGCCTATCCAAATCCCACTATCGGGTCGTTTGGCATATGCTACCAAATCTCTCAACATTCTGGTCCGGGTGGTTTGAAAACCATCTTCCCCAATCTCATGACCGGCTAGGACTAACCAACTACCCGTCTCCACCGCGCGGTCGACTAAATCCTTAATGTCAGAAAAGTCCTTACCATCCATCTCAATTCCTTGCAGCAAAGCCATATCGACAAACTCGGGGTCATTCAGCGCTTCATTCAACCAGCCTCGTCCCGTTGCAAATAGTTCCGCTACCACGGGCACATAGCTCATGTGATTCTTTCCTCGACCTACATACGTATTTCCGCAGGTGTAAGCAA
>JAHELJ010000223.1 GCA_024644235.1 Lewinellaceae bacterium | reverse complement strand
ATGCCATTTTCAGTCCCAACGAAGAGATCTCTGATCAGTACGCATTTACTCTCTTCGATCTAAAAGACGGGAGTAAGACAGCCGGTCGAATTTTCAGCGAAGACGACGATAAGATCACCATAATGCCGAATCCATATACCACGATGGTGAAGGTTGATATTGCAAAGACTGATATTCTCAGCCAAGGGTTTTCACCGGTGAGTCCAATGCCACCTGGCCTGCTCAACCGGCTGAATGAAGAAGAGGTGGTCGATCTATTTGCCTACTTGCTCTCTGGGGGAGATGAAGAGCACTTCTATTACGGAGGGGAAAAGGGTAAAGAGGTGGAGTAAAATCTGGACGGGGGACGCCAAGATTAACCTATTGGTTTCTTTTAGCATAAATGCCAAAAAGATTTGCCCGGAAGTTCTTTCACATTCAGACTAAACAATCCGAGGACATTACTCACTTCACCCTGTACAAATAAGAGTACGCCAAGGCATCCAGTGAAACGGATGACTTCTCGAACAATTGAAGAAATTCCTGCAATAAAGGACTGAAAGGTTCTTTACGATCGTACTTCTCCTGAAAGAATTTAAGGGCTAAATCCGAAGATAAAACTAGATGAGCCAGTTCCTCATGTGATGCATCGAAAGTGAGTGTATACTGCTCTTCTTTCTCCTTGAATTCTGAAAAATTCGAATCATCCAGATTGACCTGGTGATCATAGTGCTCGGAGGGTGGCTCACCGATTTGTTCAAACACCGGGTTGAAATCTACTTCGAAATCGTAGATAACAATGTGGCCTCCAGACTTTAGTACTCGTTGAACTTCCGCCAGCAATACGTCAGATTTGGCATAGTAAAGTGAGCCAGCAAACGTGATGATATCAAATTGCTCTTTCTGGCCTGGAATCAGCAGGCCATCATAAGTTTCATAGGTTACTCCTGGTGCATCGATTGCCTTTTCTAGCATGGACCGGCTGGGCTCGATGCCGAACACCCATTCACAATACTGCTTCAAGGCAAGGGTAGAGTGACCTGTGCCGCATCCTATGTCGAGGCCAAATGAATACTTTCGAGCTCCTATACATTTCTCAAGAATTGAACTATGCAGAGGTGGCCGGTAAGACGAATAGTGCTTGGCCTGTTCGGGAGAATAGGAGGAGGAAGGATCGGTTGATTTATTCACAATAAAAAAGTTTTGCATCGTTCCACTTACTGAAATTAAACTGGGTATGACTTACATGACCAAGGTCACCATCAGGATTTAAGATAGAAACCGGACATTTATCATTATGATTAGCGTCACTTTTTTGTTAAACGGAACCGGCACGTGCTAAATTAGTGTATCAGGATTGATCAACAATGAATTTTCCCCAGATCCCTCGAAATCGTCTGTGGCCATGGTCAATGGCTCTCATACTTCTCCTTCTCCTTCAAGGCAGCATATTAGGTAATGCCATCATCGATTCGAATAATACGGATCGAAGCATGCAAGCGCTCCTGGTAACCACCGAACCCACGTTGGATGGCGAAGTGACCAAAGACCCTTTTTGGCAAAACATCTCACCCACCACAGACTTCACACAGACGAGACCATACCCCGGTCGGCCTGCCTCGGAAAAGACGGAAGTGCGAATTGCTTACGATCGTAAGAATCTCTATGTGTCATTCGTTTGCTTTGACCGGTTCCCTGAAAAATTGGTGGTGTCAGATGCCAGAAGGGATGCTTCCCTTGACAACACAGATGCTGTGCTGATGATACTTGACACTTATAAAGACGGCCAGAATGGGTTCGTTTTTGGAACAAATCCCATTGGAGTGGAATATGATGCCCAGGTGGATAATGAGGGTGAGGGCAACTTCAATCTCAACCGGCAGCAGGGAGGAGTCATCGGTGGATTCAACCTGAATTGGGATGCCAGTTGGGAAGTGGAAACTTCGGTAGGAGCGGATCACTGGTCGGCGGAGTTTGTCATTCCTCTCCGTACGATTCGATACCGGAGCGGAGAAAACCAGGAATGGGGTGTAAATTTTCGACGGAACATCCGTAGGACAAACGAAATAAGCTACTGGTCTCCGATTCCGGTTAACTTCGACTTGAATCGACTATCCTTAGCAGGTACATTGACAGGACTCAACCTGTCAAGTCCGGGAAATCTCAAAGTTGTTCCCTATGGTCTGACCCGATTTGTTCGTGACTATGAAAGCGAAGGCAAAAAGATCAAATCTGATTGGGAAATCGGTGGAGATATCAAATATAGTATTACTCCAAGCCTCACATTGGATCTCACAGCAAATACGGATTTTGCCCAGGTAGAAGTGGATGAGGAGCAAGTGAATCTGGACCGGTTCAATCTTTTCTTCCCAGAGAAACGTCCTTTCTTTTTAGAGAATGCCGGAGTGTTCGGTGTGGGAAGCCCTGGTGAGGTGGATTTGTTTTTTAGCCGCAGGATCGGGATCGATGCGCAAGGTGGAGTTGTTCCAATCATTGGTGGGGCTCGGCTTTCGGGGAAAGTGA
>JAHELJ010000037.1 GCA_024644235.1 Lewinellaceae bacterium | reverse complement strand
AAGAATACGATGTCTGTATTGTGGGATCAGGTGCCGGTGGTGGTATGGCTACCAAAATTTTGGCAGATGCCGGCCTTAGCGTGGCTTTGATGGAAGCTGGCCCTTTTTTTGATCCCAAGGAACCCTCCCATCAGACCCAATTAAAGTGGCCATGGGAATCACCTCGACGAGGAGCCGGATCTACCCGGGCTTTCGGTGATTTCGATGCAGCTTACGGTGGCTGGGAAATTGACGGTGAACCATACACCCGTGTGAATGGGACTCAATTTGATTGGTTCCGTTCCCGCATGTTGGGAGGTCGGACCAATCATTGGGGTAGAATTTCTCTTCGCTTTGGTCCATTAGATTTCAAGAGAAAAGACCAGGATGGGCTAGGTGATAATTGGCCGATAGGTTATGATGATATCAAGCCTTACTATGACAGGTTGGACCAACTGGTGGGAGTTTTTGGCAGTAAAGAAAACATACCCAATGAGCCTGATGGCTATTTCCTTCCTGCCCCTAAGCCAAGGTTGCATGAACTGTATTACATAAAAGGGGCTCGAAAGATGGGTATCCCGGTAATTCCCTCCCGTCTTTCGATATTAACCCGTCCCATCAACAAGGATCGTGGCGTTTGCTTTTATTGTAGACAATGTGGTCGAGCTTGCCAAGTTTATGCAGATTTCTCATCCGGAACCTGTCTGGTTTTTCCTGCCATGAAGAATGGAAGTGTAGATCTGCACGTCAATGCTATGGTAAGGGAAGTAACTACTGATGATGAAGGTCGTGCCACCGGTGTGTCCTACATCAATAAGGAAGACAGAAAAGAATACAAGATAAGGGCCAAGGTTGTTGTGCTGGCGGCCTCAGCTTGTGAGTCTGCGAGGTTGCTACTTAACTCTAGAAGCAGTCAGCACCCAAATGGTTTGGGGAATTCGAGCAACGTAGTTGGAAAATACCTCCACGACTCTACCGGAGCCAGCCGGGCAGGATTTATTCCCGAATTGATGAACCGCGAAATCTACAACGAGGACGGAGTGGGTGGCATGCATGTTTACACACCATGGTGGTTAAATGATCAAAAATTGGATTTCCCTCGCGGCTATCATATTGAGGTCTGGGGGGGCATGGGAATGCCTTCTTACGGCTTTGGCTTTGGAGCAACCAGCATGAATGAACTGGTAAAGGATGCCGGTCTTTCCGTGGGTGGATATGGATCCAAGTTGAAAGATGATGTAAGGCGATTTTATGGCTCGGTAGTCGGCATGAGCGGCCGGGGTGAATGCATAGCCAGAGAAGACAATTACTGTGAGATCGATCCTGATGTGGTGGACGAATATGGTATTCCCGTATTACGATTTAACTATACCTGGTCAGAGAATGAGGTCAAACAGGCCAAACACATGCAGGATACCTTCGATGAAATCATTGATGCCATGGGTGGAACTGCTCTTGGTGACAAATCAGGACCAGAGTCAGACTATGGGTTGGCAGCACCAGGACGTATCATACACGAAGTCGGCACAACCAGGATGGGTAGTGATCCAAAAAATTCTGTGACTAACTCATACATGCAATTGCACGATGTCGACAATGTGTACGTGATGGATGGTGGTCCTTTTGTCTCCCAGGCTGATAAAAATCCGACCTGGACCATCATGGCGTTGGCTTGGAGAGCCAGCGAGCACATGATTGATGAATTGAAAAAAATGAATATCTGATCGTTCAAAAATAAAATGATGGATAGACGAGAAACTCTAAAATCACTATTGATTGGATCGCTCGCCGGAGGGGTAGTAATGCAGGGATGTAAAACCTCTGATGACCAATCTGAAAATGGATCGGTAACGGAATCAAATGAATACGGCAGGCTGCCTGCAGAAAAGGAACGGGATCAGAGGCTGATGTCTGAAACATTTTTTACCGAGCACGAAGCAGCTACAATTGCCGTACTCTGTGACATCATTTTACCTGCAGACGATCAGTCTGGTGGCGCACTAGATGCAGAAGTTCCAGCCTTTATTGAATTTATTTCAAAAGATATCCCTACCCATCAATTACCTCTGCGTGGAGGTGTCATGTGGCTAGACAATGAAAGCATTGATCGCTTCGGAGCGACATTTTTGGATGCCTCGCAAGACCAGCAAATTCAGATTATTGATGACATTGCTTACCCGGACACAGCAACTCCGGATATGCAGCCGGGTGTGAAATTCTTTGACCGGATGCGAAATCTGACACTGACAGGTTTTTACACCACGCGTATTGGAATCGATGCCTTGGGATATAAAGGAAATGTACCCAACGTATGGGATGGCGTGCCAGAGCAGGTATTGGAAAAACATGGTCTGGCTTATGAGCCGGAATGGCTGGCTAAATGCGTTGATCAGGAAAAACGCGCCGAACTGCCACAATGGGATGAAGAGGGAAATCTCATTGGCTAGGATTTAGCGCTACGCAACTAGTTGGGCAGTGCAAAAGCTACATAGGCATCTCCTGACTTAGTACCTATCTTGCCTCCTCCGCACGCTATGACAATATATTGCCTCCCATCTACTGCATAAGTAGCAGGAGTCGCATAGCCGGCCGCGGGAAGTGAGGCTTCCCAAAGCATATTGCCATTCTCCTTATCAAATGCTCTGATCTTCTCATCCAAGGTAGCTGCAATAAAAATCAATCCCGAACCAGTGACTACCGGCCCTCCATAACCCTCAGCTCCGGTCGGGTTACTTTCATCCATTCCTGGATGATTTCCCAATGTCACCTTCCATTTGATTTCGCCTTTGTTTAGGTCAATTGCATTGAGTGTGCCCCAGGGTGGTGTTATGGCTGGATACCCTTCATGGTCTTTGAAGCGGACGTATCCATTCATATAATAAGGATATTTCCATTCCATTGAGTTGTCTACATCGGCAGAGCGCTCAGGAGCAGGTTCGTTCGAATTGTACAAAAAGGCAATGATCGCATCGATATCCTGATCATTCAAATGGGCAAAGGATGGCATCATTCCTTTACCAGACTTCACTAACTCAGAAACTTCCTTCTTACTTCTTCTGTCGCTGAGACCTTGAAGAGATGGTACTGTATGAATCGAGGCACCCTTTAAGTCTTTACCATGACAAAGGAGACACCAGGTGGAGTATAAATTCCTCCCTTGGGTGGCAAGCAGTCCGTCATCAGCTTTCTCGTACTTGATCATCTGAATGATCCATGGCATTTCTGATGCATTGACGTACATAATTCCGTCAGGATCGACCGCTGCTCCACCCCATTCGCCGCCGCCATCAAAACCAGGAATGATGATTGTGCCCTCTTCAGATGGCGGTTCAAAAATTCCCCGGCGGAGATTCTGCCATATGCTGCGAACATGGGCATGAGCAGAATCAGTTCTGGTGGTTATATCGGACTCTTCAAAGGTCTGCCTGGCAAAAGGCGGTGGTTTTGACGGAATGGGCTGGGTAGGCCAAGTAGCCTCTTCGAGTAAATGACTGGCTGGAACTTGAATTTCTTCAATGGGAAATAGAGGTTGTCCGGTTTCCCTATCAAAAAGGAAAACGTGGGCAGATTTGGTGATCTGAGCCACAGCGTCTACTGCTTTCCCGTCTTTTCTCACAGTGACCAGGTTAGGTGGAGCAGGCAAATCGCGGTCCCATAGATCATGCCTCACCATCTGATGGTGCCAAAGGCGTTCTCCCGTATTGGCGTTGAGAGCAATCAGGCAATTTGCAAACAGGTTTTCACCATGCCTGTCTCCTCCATAAAAATCATACGCAGCTGAACCTGTTGGTACATAAACGACCTCCCGATCATGATCCACACTCAAACCACTCCATGCATTTGCCCCTCCCATCTCGCCGATCGTCTCTTTCGGCCAACTATCATAACCAAAATCACCCTCTTCGGGGATCGTATGAAAAATCCACCTGATCTCTCCCGATTGCACATCGAATGCTCTTATATGTCCGGGAGCAGCTGCCATCGCCTCCGATACTCTGGTACCTACAATAAGTAAATCTTTGAATACGATCCCGGGGGTATTCGCTGTCACAAAGTAATCCTGTGCAGCCTCACCAAGGCCCTTATGGAGGTCCACCCTTCCACCGTCGCCAAACGAGGTGATGAGCTTGCCGATATCCGCATTCACTGCATGCAGGTAAGATCCTGCGGAGAAAAAGATCCTGTGATCATCATCGCTTTGCCAAAATGCCAACCCCCTGTTCACCCCCATCCCAAACAAATCATAGTCTTCTTCAAAGGGATCAAAAACCCAGATTTCATCACCGGTGGCAGCGTCGAGCGCAAAGAGTTTAAGGATAGGAGAAGTACCATACAAAATTCCATCAATGATCAATGGATTGCATTGGATCTGAGACCGGTCAGCGGTGTCTACATCTCCACTGTGATATATCCAGGCGATCTCCAATTGCTGAACATTGTCTTTGGTAATCTGATCTAGCTGGCTGAACTGATTGGATCCCGGATCTCCTAAATAATGGGGCCAGTCTCGATCTCCAGATAAAGCAGACTGACATCCAGTTAGGAACAAATGCATAAATAGTAAACTCACCAGGCAGGGAAAGAGGATCTTCATAAGGCTCGTTAATTTCGTAAATTCCTGCCACTGATCATTTAATGAGATTAGATTTATGAAAGAATCAATTGGCGCCATCCGGCGTAGAACTTTTATCCGGCGTACGGCGAGTGCTTCGCTGGGTTTTTGCATTGTTCCAGCTGCTGTGCTTGGTGGAACTCATGGTACTCCTCCCTCCGATCGGATCGTTTTGGGCTTTATCGGGACTGGCAAACAAGGTCGCGGCCTGGCCGGTAGATTTGCCAAAATGGATGAAGTGCAGATCACTGCAGCTTGTGATGTTGATCGTGAAAAGCTGGCTGAATTTGCAAATCAAGTCAAAGTTGATTACGATGAAATGGCTCAACCAAGTAGTTGCAAGACATACTTGGATTACAAAGAGTTATTAGAAGATACATCGATTGATGCCGTTGTGATTGCCACGCCAGATCATTGGCATGCGATACAAAGCATAACGGCAATGAAGGCGGGCAAAGATGTCTTTTGCGAAAAACCATTGGCCCATACCGTAGTCGAAGGCCGTCGCATGGTACAAGCTGCAGAGAAATATTCGCGGGTCCTTCAGACCGGAAGCATGCAGAGATCCGGGAAGAATTTTCGTCATGCGGTGGAACTGGTTAGAAATGGATATCTGGGCGAAATTAAGAGAGTAGTAGTAAACGTGGGAGATCCCGGCGTGAAGTGCAATTTGCCAGAACTGCCTGTACCTGACTATCTGGATTGGGATCGCTGGATAGGGCCTGCTGGATACCGTGGATACCACCACGACCTCTCACCACCTCTTGCAGATACCCGATGGGCCGATTGGCGCGCATACCTTGAATTTGGTGGGGGGATTCTCAGCGATTGGGGAGCACACATGTTCGATATTGCGCAATGGGGATTGGAAATGGATCACAGCGGACCTGTACTTCTTATTTCACCCAGTGAGCCGGGAGCAACTCGCGGTCTTAAATTGATATATGATAGTGGAATTGAAATGGTTCACGAGGACTTCGAGAGAGGGTGGGCAGTAAGATTCATGGGAACCGAGGGTACCTTAGATATTTCCCGTAGCTTTTTAGAATCAGAGCCTGAAAATATAGTGACTGCAGAAATAAAGGAAACTGAAAAGAGAGTTCATCATAGCGATGATCATTATCAAGATTGGATTGATGCAATCAAAAATAGATCCAAGCCCATCTGTGATACCGAAACCGGTCATCGATCAGCCTCAGTTTGCAACATTGCGAATATTGCATATCAAATCGGGCGACCCCTTCGGTGGGATCCATTGAAGGAAAAATTTGCCAAGAACAAGGAGGCTAACAAACTATTGGGAAAAAAGTATAGAAATCCTTATAGATTAAGGCGGTAGCTAAGCATCACTAGCGGAAGCGGAGGATGATAAATGGAGCTAAAAATCTTCCGCTATTTCCTGTCTTTTTGATTGTTCGGTTTATCCAAGGGGTAATCATGTTTAACCATGTTTGTGAATAATCCGTATTGTAAAATCCATTGATTACATCCACTTGATATCCTGATCTTCCGGCAATTTCTTCATACGTTTTGAGAGGAATAAGGCGCTCCGTCCAATTGCCCGTGAACGGATCACAAGTGTTTCTATTACCTGCAGGGCTCTTGGGTAGCTCGTTTGTTTGCAGGTACTTGGTTACTGCCTGGTAGATATCAGGTTCAATGAGACCCCGGGTCCTTTTGGCAAGAGTTCGGATTTCACCGGCTCGAAGTTGTGGAAATTTCTTGCTGATCAGTTCTTCTCTGATCGTCAGATAGGCTCTGTTATCATCCCGCGGCTTTGAACCCCATTTTGTTTTCTGATCCTGGAATTCCGCTTTTCGTTGCAATCGCTTAGTATAGGCAGCAACCATTGGATTGGCCAGGTTGGCCGTGGTGGCCATCATGCACAGTGGCCGGGGTTTCAAAGATGAACAATCCTGAAAAAACTCATTAAGATCGTAAATGTGCTCAATCACATTTCTTGATAACAACGCGTCAAGCTTCAAACCTTTTTGGAAATGCTTGCAAATAACCTTAGAGTCGCCGGCAAAGTATCCATCCAGTTTGATGTTTAAAGCGTCTGCGACCAGTCGGGCATCTTTGCAAGCTGGTGCAAAAATATCGCTGTAGTATACCTTCCCAATTCCTGCTTCCTTTGCGAGGAAGGTCAGCCATCCGGTTCCGGCTCCATAATCAAGTAATGAAATATTCTGTGGATCTTTCTGAAGGGTGTCTATTGTCCACAACAAGTTGAAAGCGTTTGCCTGGATGATGAATCGAAACTTCCTGAAATTGTCCTTGTTATAGCGCTTGCTGTAATCTGAAATATTGAGGGATTGAAAATCCACATTTCGCAATTTTGCGGCTAAGCGTTTAGCAGCATCATTGACTCGATCTACATGCGATCGGTCAGATGGCAACTTACTATCTCTATAGACAAATTGGACTTTATCCATTCTTATTCATCTTCATACATATAAGGGATTCCATTTACGCGATGAAAGTAAAGAATCTGGATTACTTGTGACTACTAGAGCTCATCTACCTGGTTCAAATAAATCGATGCCTGTTCCAGAAGAGAGACTTTTTCCTCAGCATTCTTCTTATCCCATAGGCGGTACATCAACTTCATCCGGGCGTTGTCTTTTAATAACTGTTGATGCTTATCAAGAAAGTGCCAGTAGAGACTATTGAAGGGGCATGCATTATCTCCGGTTTTCTTATTGTGATCGTAAGAGCAATTACTACAGTAATCACCCATCTTATTGATGTAATTGGCTGAAGAAACGTACGGTTTTGTGGCAATAAGACCCCCGTCGGCAAACTGGCTCATGCCCCTGGTATTGGTGATCTCTACCCATTCTATTGCATCAATGTAAATTCCTAAATACCAGGCATCTACTTCATCAGGATGAATTCCTGCCAGTAAAGCAAAGTTTCCGGTAATCATCAACCTCTGTATGTGATGCGCATAAGCATATTTCAGTGATTGTTCCACTGATTTTGCTACACAGTACATTTTAGTTTCTGCAGTCCAGAAAAAATCTGGCAAAGGCTGTTGATGATTGAAGAAATTCTCAGATTGGTATTCAGGCATTTTCCACCAGTAAATACCACGCATGAATTCGCGCCAGCCAAGTATTTGTCTCACAAATCCTTCCAATTGGGAAAAAGTGATTTCGGATCTATTCTTATCCCAAGTTTCAATTGCACCTGAAATCACTTCAGAAGGATTCAGCATTTTGCTGTTGAGGCTAAAGGAAAGACGAGAATGAAATAGATACCAATGCCGATCGGTCATGGCATCTTGATACGTTCCAAAGCTTGATAAGGCATTCTGCAGAAAAAGTTTTAACCAATGGAGGGAATCATCCCGGTCTCTCGGCCATAAGAAGTGAGTGGGTTCGGCTTCACCAAAACAATCAACTCCTTCATCTTTAATCATTTTGAATATTGTAGACACATCGTAATCAAACCCAAAAATGGGTGGCACCTCCTCTTTTTTAGGAAATGCTTTTCTATTTTCCTGATCGAAATTCCATCGATCAAAAAGCGGTTTGTCACCGTCCATCAGGACTTCATGTTTTTTCCGCATGCTGCGGTAGAATGTTTCCATCAGAACCCCTTTTCCTTGAAGGAGGTCTTGTAATTCCGATCTCGTCGTGAAGAAATGTTCACTGGATACCATGTTGATTTTCATTTCTGTCATCGATTCAGCGAACTTTAGAAGTTGTTGATCCAACCGGTATTCGTCAGGCTCTTGATATTCCAGTCGGTCTATATCCCTGCTTTGCAGAAAATCTCTGAGATTCTGGGTTAGAGATTGAGTATTCCGGGTATCAGAGAGCTGGAGATAATGCACAGAATGCCCCTGGTCAACCAGGTAGTCGCGGAAGGATCGCATTGCATGGAAAAAAGCAAGCAGTTTCTGGATGTGGTGTTTAACGTAATCCGTTTCCTGCCTCATCTCCATCATGATGTAAATCACATCATCAGACACCTCCTCGAACCAGGAGTGTTTGGGATTCAACTGATCACCCAGGATAAGTCTAAGGGTCTTTGCCATCTACTAGTAATAAATCATCCCTTCTGATGGATCACCAGCCGACCTAGCCAGCTCTTGTCGATACAAATTGGCTATGATCCAACAGATCCAGGCATCAAACTGATGCCAGTTTGAAGGGTTTTGTTTGAGATCTACTGCAAAGTTCTCCAGAATTGTTTTAATACATTTTGCCAGGTTCTGTTTATAAAAAGGGAGCAAATCCGGAAATCTCTTTTTCAGAAAGGCGGCAGGATACGCCTCAATGACATCAATACCTTCTCCAAGCGCCCAGTTTTTGATCGCGACTGCCCTCGCTGTTAGCCCACCAAGGAACATGGGTGACATTCCAGCAAGTTGACGGTCCGCATGCCGGTACATGTAGTCGTGGCCCTCGCCAAAATAGGCCCTAGGAAGAGTAAGGGGTGCATCAATAGCCATACAAATCGGTTTCAAGTTCTTAAGTTCTCCCAAGAGAAATTGATCAGCATCTTTCCCAGCTTTGCATTGTTTAAAATGCAAAAAGCGATCAAAATTGAGTGCAATTACTGTTTTTCCACTCCTTTTTGCTCCAAAATCAATTCCCATAACCAGATTTTGAGTAATCGTCATCTATTATTGATAATTAGACCGGTCGGTTATTTAAATATCTCGGGAAAGACTTGAAGATCGATGCCCCACAGTAAGGGAAAAACATAATTCATGAAGAGCGTGATTACTATGATGGAAATGATGTTCATGAGAAACCCGGCGCGTACCATATCCTTGATGGAAATCAGATCGCTGCCAAACACTACTGCATTCGGTGCAGTAGCAACCGGAAGCATGAAAGCGCACGATGCTGCGATACAGGTGCCAGCCATTAGTCCAAAGGGATGGACATCGAGTACTACAGAAAGTGCTGCCATGATGGGCATCATCAAGGTACAGGTGGCCATATTTTGGGTGATCTCTGTGAGATAATTGACCACTGCAACGACGATAAGAAGTACTACCCAAAAGGGAATATTCTTAAGTAGGCCGAGTTGATCTCCTATCCACGATGTAAGCCCTGAGATTTCGAAACCTGCAGCCACGCCAAATGCGCCTCCAAACAATAGCAATACACCCCAGGGCAGTTTCAATGCCGTCTTCCAATCCATCAATCTATCTTTTCTATCAGCTCGGGCGGGGATTAGAAAGAGACTGACGGCACCAACCAATACAATGTTGATGTCATTCACCTGAGGAAAGAAAGGAGTGATCAAATACCGTCGAGTGATCCAGGCAATTGCTACCAAACTAAATACGATTAATACCAATTTCTCTTCCCGGCTGACCTTACCTAAAGCATCTAATTCACCTGATATTACTTCTTTACTGCCCTTGACTTCCGCCCGACTCAGCCCAAAATGATTATATGCCAAATGCCAATAAAGTACAGCTAGAAGGATAATGGCTAGAGGCAGTCCAGCGATCAACCATTGATCAAATGGTATGTCCACTCCATAGAAATCCCGGACACTTTCAGCAAAAATCAGGTTGGTTGGAGTTCCCACCAAGGTAGCGATTCCTCCTACAGACGAAGAGAATGCCAAGCCAAGCACGAGAGCCTTACCAAAGTTGTCAGCGCCAGCCAGCAGGTTCGATGCTCTTGAGTTAAACTCTTTAAACTGTACGATGATAGACAGGGCAATTGGCAACATCATCACTGTAGTAGCCGTGTTACTTATCCACATGGATAAAAACCAAGTAGCTAACATAAATCCCAATAGCACCCTCCTCATATTAGTCCCTACCATGCTAATTATGGTCAAGGCAATTCGCTTATGCAGATTCCACTTTTCCATAGCTAGTGCTATTAGGAATCCTCCAACGAACAGATATATGATCGGTCTGGAATAAGGTTCAGCTGCTTGCTCTATCGACATGACTCCACCAAGGGGGTAGAGCACCATCGGAAGCAGTGAAGTAACAGGAATAGGAATCGCCTCAGTAATCCACCAAAGTGCTATCCATGTTGTAGCTGCCAGGACGAAATAAGCAGATGCCGACATCGATGGCGGAGCTCCCAGTATAAGCATGACTACAAATACCAAAGGGCCTAGAATAGTGAAGAATATTTGGTTGCCTAGCATCAGTCCGATGAAGACAAGGAAAATAGTGAAAAAAGCGGGGAACTAGTCAGCTGTGCCGGACTCTGGATTCTCTTAATCGAGAAAGCTTTATGGGTATACCAGCTTTTGGGCGCAAGGTTACCATAGGCAGTGGACTTACATCATCACCTGGGATCCTCTCCAGATCAAATTTGCGAAGGAAGTGGACTAATGTCAACTGCATTTCCATCATGGCAAAGTTGTTGCCGATGCATAACCTCGGTCCCCCGCCAAATGGGAAATAGCTGAAAGGTTGGATTGACTTTGTGTGATCTTGGTGGAATCTGCCGGGATCGAACCTATTGGGATAATTCCATAGTTTATCACTTCGATGAGCACCGTATACATATAGGATCATCAGGGTCCCCTTAGCAAAATGATA
Organism: Lewinellaceae bacterium; assembly: GCA_024644235.1. Taxonomy (GTDB): domain Bacteria; phylum Bacteroidota; class Bacteroidia; order Chitinophagales; family Saprospiraceae; genus JAHELJ01. The sequence continues at coordinate 25,037 of JAHELJ010000037.1, read as the reverse complement.
CCCTTTAATCACATCATCATCCAATGATACCCGGTCGATGATCCATGCAGGGGGATACAACCGCATACCTTCCTCTATCACCTGTCGGGTATACTGCAATTCCTTAATGTGATCATAGGTTGGTGAGTTGTCACCAACAACTCTACTAATCTCCTTTCGTAGCTTGTCAGTAATGTTGTCATATTGGGCTAGAAGGTACAGAATCCAAGCTAAGGCATTCGCAGAGGTTTCATGGCCCGCGATAAAGAGGACCAAAGCCTCGTCCAAAGTCTGCTCATCAGTCATTCTTTCACCAGTGTCCTCATATCTGGCATCCAGCAACATTTGCAGTAGGTCGTCCTCTTGCAGTTGCGAATTCTTACGTTGCGCTATTAATCGCGCTAAGATTTCCTTAGTCCTATCTGATATCTTTTCATGTCGTCTTACCTGACCACTTAGATGATGCCATGGTCTCATATAAGGCTGCCGAATTTGTCGAACGATAAACTTCTGTAACACGGTGATTCTTTCACTCAGGGCCTGAAGATCAGCTTCATTCAAACTGGTACTAAAGATGGCTTTGGCAATGATGCGAAATGCCAACCTGTTCATTTCGCCGTGTACATCAACCACCGGATTCAATTGGATTTGTGATTCAAGTTGTGCCAGGGAGTCATGAATTTCAGAATTCATCAAATTAATCAATCCCTTGATCCGATCTCGGTGAAAACCGGGTTGTATTAAGCGTCTTTGTCGAAGCCAATAGTCCCCCTCGGAAGTGAGCAGCCCATTTCCCAGGAAACGAGCGAGAATTTTTGTTTGAATGTTTGATTTCCGATAATTACGATGATTTTTTTGTAGGACATGTCGAATAATTTCAGGCTCAGTGGTCACAATGCCCTTACTGAAGAACCCTCCAATATGAAATGCATAGGTGTCTCCGTATTCTTCGATATTCTTGTCAAGTATTGGAATCGGATTCAGCGCAAACTTTAGTGCCCTTTGGATTGATTTCCATCTAGGCACCAAAGGTGGAAAGGGGTCCTTGCCTATCATTGTTACCTAGATTCTTTCCAGTCTGATGGGATAAGTCTTGCCAGAATACCACTGAGGGATGTACAAATTTTCGTCTTGGTCCACACAGACATCATGTGGATTCATAAAAGTCTTTCCATCGTATTCGGGTGGACTAAGAATGTCATTTTCATACGTTGGCTGAGATCCTCCCGGAATAGAGATAACCTGATCATCTTCATCAATCACCAGTAGCATCCCGTCATAGTCAAACCAGGACTTCGTAACAATAACGGCAAAGTAAAGAGTTCCAAATCGTATTACCGGCCGGCAGATCCAGCAGCTCGGAAGGGTTACCGATTTTAACCATTCTCCTTCCATACTAAAACGCTTAAACTGTTGCTGGGATCTGCTGGTGATGATAAGCGTTGGATTGTTTGCATCCCGGTCATCAATCAAAATTCCATGGCAGCAATCGAACTTATCATCTTCATCACCCTTTCCGCCAAAGCATCGAAGCAGATTCCCGCTTGAATCGTAATGCAGGATATAATTAAGTCCGTAGCCGTCGACCACAAAAAAATCTCCATTGGGCGCAACAGCCACTTCAGTAGGTATGAATTGTGTTTCATCAGAATAGAAACCGGTTTCCTGGGGAAAATCCAAAGTCATCAGAAGCCGGCCATCCAATGTGGTCTTGAAGACTTTATGCCTAACAGTGTCTGTGATGAATAAAAATTCGTCGGTACCCTCACTTGAGAGGGTAAGACCATGAGCACCTGGAAACTCTCTCCCCCAGGTTTTTAAGACTCTGCCGCTATCTTCATAAATGATGATGTTATTCCTCGTATTGGTGGTAGTCATTAAGAGCCTGCCCTGACTATCTTGCACCATCTCGTGGCAATGATCTACCGGGATCTTCACCGGATCTTGTATACCCCAATGCTTATCTACTCGGTAAGTAAAGGCCCCATGTCCTACGATCTCACCTACGAGTGGCCTTTTGCTGTGAATTGCAAAAGTTGGGTGCGGAAGGACAGCTGCCGCTCCAGTAAACGCAGCGAGCTGACTGACAAACCGTCTCCTGGAATTCTTCATGATTTTTTAGTCGCCGACTGATACACCTAACACAACTTCCAAATCGGGGTTGGAAGTCTCAAGATTTTCCGCATTTTCTTGATCCAAGCCCGTCTGCCAGACATATAGATTGCGCAGGCTAGACATTTTTGATAGATGTTCAGCAGCACTATTAGTGATCTTCGTGCCATAGAGATTCAAAGACTCCAAATGCTTTAACTGGCTCAAGATCTTGACGCCATCATCTGAAACTGGTGTTTTCTGTAATTTCAAGCGCACCAGATTCTTGCATTTCGCCACGTTTGCAAGATCGGCATCTGAGAGTGGGCTCTCTCCCAAATCTAACCAGGCTACCTGTTCTGACGCCATGGATTGGAGCGACTCCAAAGCGTTTGATAATGATAGAGAATCCACTCGTTTCCAGCGAACATCAATAAAGGGACTGGTCATGGCCAAAGGCTGCACAGCAAATCCTTGCTTTTCCAATTCCACAAAAACTTGGTCTTCCAATGCTGGCACCTTGGTCTTCTCCAAAAAGCTTTTCGGTGTGATGTCGAGTTTATGCCTGGAAAGAAGGATGCCGGCGATGTCTTTAGGTGTCTCAGTTTGAGATACCGATTTATCAAAATGCGCACCCGCATCGATCCACCACTCCAAGAGTTTTATTTCCCGGTAACTCATTGGTGTGCCCTTTGGCGGCATATACTTCCTGGAGGAAGGATCTAACACAACCCTTTTGAAGATTTCACTTGAAACACTTTCTCCTTCAATGACTTCACCATTTCGTCCGCCTTTCATTAGGGACTCAGTATTACTCATGTCGAGCCCGCCTTTTCTGAGCTTACTATTATGACAGCTAATGCATTTTGATTCTAAAACCGGGTAGATCAAATCATGATAAACATTGCACGAGTCTGGATCATCAAAAGTGGGAATGGCCGTTTTCTCATCATAAGCTGTCAACTTCTTTAGAAATTCAGGTCCTTTCTCAACCAGAAATCCTTCTCCGTGTGTCAGATTTCCACCCAAATGTCCAGTCACGAGAATTCCTGCCACCAGTAAAGGGGCACCATATTTGGCAGGTTTGAGATTGTCTTTTGAATGCCACCACCATAGACCAAAGCTAAGGAGTACGATTCCAACACCAAGCCACCGATGCCAGAACAGTGTATTTGTGTCATATCCTCCCTCTTCGGCCAGCATCCATCCGCACAATGCCGCAAGAAGTGCTGAAATAAATCCAATAAAAAAGACCGGGCTGATTGCCTGTGCTACCTTCCATTCTGGCCGATATCTATTGATATAATATAGAATAATACCGACTACAATTATTCCTATCGGAAAGTGAACCAATGCTGGATGAAACCTCCCAAGCCATGCCCAAAAATCCATAGAGTTCTATTTGGTTGTTATGCAATAATCGGTTTTACAACCTTACCATGTACATCGGTAAGTCTAAAATCTCTTCCTTGAAATTGATAAGTCAATTTCTCATGGTCAAGTCCTAATGTATGAAGGATAGTGGCTTGAAGGTCGTGAACATGGACTTTATCCTTTACACCAGCATAGCCAATTTCATCAGTTTCACCGAAAGTCATGCCCTCCTTCACCCCTCCACCGGCCATCCAGATGGTAAAGGCGTCGGTGTGATGATCCCTTCCAATAAGTTCAGGATCTACTCCAAGTCGGTTTTCCCTCATTGGAGTCCGTCCAAATTCACCACCCCAGACAACAAGGGTTTCATCCAACATGCCTCGCTGTTTAAGATCAGTCAGCAAGGCCGTCATTGCCTTGTCGACTTCCTGGCAGCGGTCTACAAAACCACCGTTCAGCGCTTCATCCTTTGATGCTCCATGACTGTCCCAACCCCAGTGGAACAGCTGAATAAATCGGACTCCTTGTTCTGCCAATCGGCGTGCCAATAAACAATTGTTTGCAAAAGAAGCCTTTCCCGGTTCGGTTCCGTAAAGGTTATGGATATACTGTGGCTCCCTGTTGATATCCATGACTTCGGGAACTGACATCTGCATTTTAAAGGCCATCTCATATTGTGCTATTCTAGTAAGAATCTCCGGATCTCCGACTTCTTCATACTCCTTTTTATTGAGATGGTTAATGGCATCGATCGTCTTGCGACGGATATCCCTGCTTATCCCATCAGGATTATTTATGAAGAGTACCGGATCTCCTTCCGACCGGCATTGGACTCCCTGATAAACAGAAGGTAAAAACCCACTACCCCATACACTCTTACCAGCACTTGGTGTCAATCCTCCCGATACAAGCACAACGAAACCCGGCAGATCCTGAGCTTCGGAACCAAGTCCATAAGTAATCCACGATCCCATAGACGGCCTCCCCAGCCGGGGACTCCCGGAATAAAGGAACAGCTGTGCCGGTGCATGATTGAATTCATCAGTATGCATTGCCTTGAGAAAACAGACATCATCCACAACCGATGAAAAATGAGGCAAGTAATGACTTACCCAAGCTCCGGATTCACCATATTGCTTGAATTGACCCTGATGCCCTAGCATCTCTGGAGTGCCACTAATGAATGCGAAGTTCCTGCCCTCTAATAAAGAATCTGGACATGGTTTACCATGCAGATCATTCAAAGTCGGCTTGTAGTCGAAAAGTTCAAGCTGTGAAGGTGATCCAGCCATGTGCAGGTAAATCACTCTTTTTGCTTTACCGGGGTAATGGCTAATTCCCTCTACCGTACCGGTTGGGTGTAAAAGATGCTCTTTATCATTTCGACATGCGAAAATGGAACCCAAAGCCATAGCCCCTAACCCTGTACTGCATTGACGAAGAAAGTGTCTTCGGGTTTGAGATTTGACGTATCGATTTCGGAAATCCTTTACGATCTTCATTTGTCTTATGACTTGGTCAAAAATACATCCAGGTTTAAAATTGCATTGGCTACTACAGTATACGGAGATTGTAAATCAGCTTTGTCTGCTGCGGATATTAATTGCACCTGCGGTTGCTGACTTGATTCGTACAAGTCCAGCAAAACTGCAACTTCATCGGGGTTGGGTTCATGATAAAACAAATGTCTAAGAGCAGCCGAGAACTGATCATTGAGCGTGCCTTCTTGATCGGATATCCATCTACCCAAGTGCTCGGCAATCTCTAGATATGCAGGGTCATTCAAAGTGACGAGTGCTTGAATCGGGGTATTCGTTCGAATGCGTCGTGACACACAAACTTCTCTGCTGGGACTGTCAAATGCGACCATTGAAGGATAGGGAGTGGTACGACGCCAAAAAGTATAAATTCCTCGTCGATAGCGGTCGTCTCCATAGGCCTCTTCCCAGGTGGCATTGTTATACACTACCTGCCAAATACCTGAAGGCTGTGGGGGCATCACACTCGGTCCTCCAATCTTCGTATTAAGTAAACCGCTCACAGCCAATGCCTGATCCCTGATCTGCTCGGCTGATAATCTGATTCGTGGTCCTCGACTTAACAAATAATTATTAGGATCACTTTCCAACTTCTCTCTTGAGGTTGCACTTGACTGCTGATATGTTTCAGATAACACAATTTCTTTCAAGAGTCTTTTGACACTCCAGTTCCAATCTCTGGAAAACTGCCAGGCCAGGTATTCCAACAATTTAGGATGAGTGGGAGTAATTCCCTGGGTACCGAAATCTTCCAAAGTCCGAACGATCCCATAGCCAAAAATCTGCTCCCAAAATCTGTTTACGATAACCCTTGGTGTGAGTGAGTTCCTATCACTGACCAACCACCTTGCCAGGTCAAGTCTAGTATGCGCATTTGATGATCCATCTCGATTCAGAATTCCTGGCAGGCCAGCATCGACAGGCTCTCCTTTGGTTTGATAATTCCCCCTATCATAGATGTGGGTGTTGCGCTTTAGGGCCATCGGCCGCTCACGCATCACTGGGATCATAATACCCGAACGGTATAAATCAAGGATTTGATCCTGTTTCTGCCTGATTGCTTCGGGCAATCTTTCACCATTGTACACCAACTCAAGTTCCTCGACAGCCACCATACCATCCGGCAGCTTATTCGTGGTATTCACAAATTGGAATAGCAAATTATTCGCTCCAGTCGCGGTAGAGTCGAGATCAAAATAGCGGTAACGAGATCCCTTGATTCCCTTGGTGTTTGAAAGTGGCTGGGAGCACAGAATACGACCATCCTTGTCATCCAGCCTCACCTCTAACAAAGCATCATCTCCATTACTGGAATATTTCACTCCTATTTGGGTTAGCCCTGTTATATCAATGTCTTCAAAAAGAAGATAAAATTGTTTGTTCTTTAAGTTGTTGGCATTGTAGCTCCAGGTGCTGAACCCTCCATTGTTCCTTATTAGGATGTCATTGAATCCATCCGACAAATCAGCAAAGAGTCGGGGGAAAACCAACTCTCGGATGGTATGACGGTCTAATGCTTCATCACCGGGTAATTCCCTTTTTTCCTGAATCCATTTGGCGATCTCATCCAAATCTGAGATAGTCGTATCCATATGAACATAATCAAACGGAAATTCTGAATCAAGGTCTGCATCCTGACTCTGATTGAAGAAATCTAGTATCTGGTAATACTCCTTGTGACTGAATGGATCGTAGGGATGAGAATGGCATTGAACGCAACTCATCGTGGTTCCTTGCCAGACCTCGAAAGTTGTGTTTACCCGATCAATAATCGCTGCAGAACGGTATTCTTCGTCTTCGGTACCCCCTTCTGTATTAGTCATTGTGTTGCGATGAAAAGCGGTGGCTATAAGCTGATCCTTGGTAGGATCTGGAAGCATATCGCCAGCCAGCTGCTCCACTGTGAATTGATCGAATGACATGTCCTTATTGAAAGCTGAGATCACCCAATCACGGTACTTCCAGATGGAGCGAAACTGGTCTTTCTCATATCCTTGCGAATCAGCGTATCGCGCCAAGTCAAGCCATACAGCTGCCCACCGTTCTCCGAAATGAGGTGAGGCCAACAAGCTATCCACCAGCTTTTCGTAATTATCTGAAGTTGGTTCTTTCAAGTAGTTCTCTGCCCAGGCCTGAGGTGTCGGAAGACCTATTAAGTCTAAGCCCAAACGCCGAACTAGGACATGTGGTTTCGCTCGTCCCGATGGCTCCAAGAAATTATCCTTTAGTATGGCATAAATAAAATGGTCAATGGGATGCGTTGTCCATTCAGTTTCTGGTGGCAGATCAGGCTTCTTCAGCTCTCGATATGACCAATGTTCGTCCCATCTTGCACCCTGGTTTATCCATTTCTCCAGTAATTCTATTTCAGCCATTGTTAGGGCCTCTCCTTCCTGTGGCATCCGCACTTCTGGATCGCTCTCTTTCACTCTTCGAATTAGTTCACTGCTGTTGGCATTGCCTCTAATTATTGCTGCTTTGCCTGATTCCGTCGGGGCAAAAGCTTCCTCTTCAAATAACAAACTAAAGCCGCCTTGCTGCCGTATCCCTCCATGACAACGCAAGCATTTCTGGTTGAGAAGTGGTTTAATCTCCTCGCTATAACTTATACCATCGGATTGAGGTCCACATCCCCAAAATACGATCAGGGCAAACATGAATACACCACAGACTCCGATCATGCTATAAGTTCTCATTCCATGATTTAGACTGACTTAAATAGGGTAATTAGCGTGGTTGAAGGCTTTGAAAATACAGATTTTTGGAAAAATACCGATCTTTTGACCGCCCAATATGATCATCAAAAAATGACCTTTTCAGAATTTACTACAATACATGACCGGGATGCTGCCGTGGTATCTTTGCCTCCTTTACTTCTTGCACTCTGGTTAGACAAGCATGGACTATGGCACGATGCCCACGAACTGGTCGATGACAAGTCTTCTTCAGATGCCTGCTGGATCCACGCGTACTTACATCGGAAGGAAGGGGATCAATGGAATGCAAATTATTGGTATAACCGAGCTAACAGAAGCATGCCTGATCAATCCCTTGATGAGGAGTGGACCGATCTGGTCAGGCACATGCTCCCTAAACATTGATATGCTAAGCTTATTTCAACATCGCTGGATTCTGGTCTATGGTATGTTCGCTGCCATAAGCTGGAATTGTACAGACAGCACCTCAAAGGACATCTCCTGGATTCTGGGACCTTTTGAAAAATTGGATTCTGTAAATCCTATACTGGGACCGTCCGATACACTAAAATTTCATTGCCCGGTATTGGATTCGCTCATTGGATGGGCGGAGAAAGATGTATTCAATCCTGCCGTTGTGACAAAAGATGATACAGTCTGCATGGTATTTCGTGCTGAAGACATGATCGGCAAATATCATGGCACCTCCCGGCTGGGTTTGGCCATGAGCTCAAATGGATATCACTTTATTGCCGCCTCAAATCCCATACTCTACCCAGACCATGACTCTATGTTTCTTTTGGAATGGGAAGGCGGAATTGAAGACCCCAGAGTGGTAGAAAGAGAAGATGGACTATTTGTGATGACCTATACTGCCTATGATGGTGATCGAGCTCGACTGTGCGTGGCGAGTTCGCCTGATCTGAGGCATTGGACCAAGCATGGTTTGGTTCTGGGTGATCAGCATAAAGACACCTGGTCAAAGGCGGGAGCCATTGTCTGCAGTATAGAAGAAGGGAGGTTAAAGGCCACTCAAATTGATGGTCGCTATTGGATGTACTGGGGTGACAAGCACGTATATGCTTGTACGTCAAAGGATTTAATTCATTGGGATCCAGTTTACGCCAATGACGGTGAGTTACATATTGTATTTGGACCTAGGAAAGGATTCTTTGATAGCGATCTGGTTGAACCAGGTCCCAGTCCTATTCTGACAGCAGATGGTATTGTATTGCTTTACAATTCCCGAAATGCAGAAATGCTAGGCGATGACGATCTTCCTGCATTTACTTATTCTGCCGGACAGATACTTCTTGACAAGGATGATCCATTGCAAGTGCTCGACCGGACCGATAGCTACTTTATAAGGCCGGATAGACCCTACGAGATCTCTGGTCAGATTGATCAAGTCGTGTTTATCCAGGGTATGGTCATCTTCCAGGATCACTGGTGGTTATACTACGGTACTGCCGATTCAAAGATCGCGGTGGCCACTGCGCCTTTCGATGATTGATTTCCGGTCACCAGTTGACAAAGAGAGAGGCTCATGTTGACCGTAGCTATTGCCATTACAACCTTCACAGTAATTTTTGTACACATTCTCGATAGGCTGAAAGCCGGTTGGATACGTACATTATTAGATTGGTTTCCCTCAATTTTATTTGCCTACGTAGTACCAGCATCGATTTGCTATCTGCTGAATCTGGATCTGTCCGGAGTTCAATTGCATCAATGGAGCCGGGACCTTATCATGCCACTTGCAATCCTTACCGTGATGGGTGCACTGTCTTTTTCCCAGCTGAAAGTTATTGGAATCAGGCCAATTATCGTCTTTGTAGGAGGGTCCTTGGTCATAGCATCTGCACCACTACTTATTCTTGCTTATGCCAAATTCTTCAATGCTGATCTGTCTGGCCTTTTGATTGATGAGTCTTACTGGAAGGGGCTCATTCCGCTGGTGGGTGCCTGGATTGGGGGGAGCACCAGCCAATTGGTGTTGAAAGAGATCGTAGCATGCCCGGAAAATATCTTTGTAGCCATTCTAATTTTGGACAATATCCTGGTCAATATTTGGACTATCCTGATGTTTCAGACTATTAAGCGAAGCGACCAATGGAACCGGGTGCTACGGATAAATGACCAGATTCCGGATTTTGTACCAGATGAGATCCCCAAGGGGGAGAAGAAATCCATCTGGTATACGGCCATAGCATGTATATTAATAATCATATTGACCCATTTTCTCATTCAGTCGTTTTTATTTAAGATTCTTTTGTTGTCAGGGATCGGATTGTTACTAGGAAATCTGGTTAAGAACTGGAGTCACGCATTTGTATTAAAGGTCGGGGGATATCTAATCATTTTGATTATGGCCATCCTTGGTCTCCGACTCACTTTTGATGCCTTTTCCCTTCCACCTTCTATCATACTAGCATGTATTCTGTGGATACTGGCTCACTTCCTAGTCATGCTGGCTCTGGCCAAAGTTCTCAACTTGCACCTCGCCTGGGTGCCAATTGCCAGTATGGCTAATGTAGGAGGCATCTCTACTGCCCCTGCGGTTACTGCTGCATTCAATGAGGAATGGATGCCTCACGCTATTATTCTGGCCATCCTAAGCATGGTTACTGGAACCAGTTGGGGGTTGTTTACCATCTACCTGCTCCGACTGAGTTTTGGCGTAGTTTAAATAACCATCGGTCAATTGTGCTGTGTCTAAAAAACCCGTAAATTATTTAACAATGATGCACTAATGGAATCTGCTCGCAAACTTATCGCAATTATGTTCACCGACATAGCAGGATATTCAGCTATGATGAGTTCTGACGAATTCCGTGCATTAAATACGCTCGCGGAAAATCGATTGATTCATCAACGCTGGATTCTCAATTTCCGAGGTCAGCTAATTAAGGAAATAGGTGATGGCATGTTGGCATCTTTTCATTCTTCCAGCGACGCTGTTTCATGTGCTATTGGTATTCAGAGGGAGTGTCTGGCCAAAAACATTAATCTTAGAATTGGAATACACCAGGGAGAAGTCACCTTTGAAAACGAAGATGTTCTGGGAGATGGAGTTAACATTGCAGCCCGAGTTGAAAAGTTAGGTGTTCCCGGATCTATATTGATTACCAAAGCTACCCGCGACCAGATTCGCAACAAATCTGAATATAGCTCCCAACCACTTGGAGAATTTCTACTCCACAACATTGATGAAAAGCAAACTTTATACGCGATCGATGTTGAAGGCATAGTAGTCCCGCATCCTGATCAAATACTTGATAAATTCCTACGGATTAGTGGCCAGACCCCTCCCAATAGGAAATTCTTTGTGAAGCCGCTATTTGGGGTGATTCTCCTTGCTTCGATTCTTTTGGGTTCTTTGATCTTTTACTTCTTACCGCGTCAGTCTGGTCAGAAGGTGCAAGATCCTTTGTTAACCCAAAGTTCAATTGCGGTATTACCGTTTGTAAATATGAGTCAGGATCCGGATCAGGATTATTTCGCCGACGGAATGGTTGAAGAAATCCTAAACCGGCTTTTTCAGGTTTCGGACCTCACAATAAGATCGAGAACCTCATCGGCCAGGTTTAAGAATACAGATCTATCTACCAGTGAAATTGCAGAGAAACTGGGCGTGTCGAATCTTTTAGAGGGTAGTGTCAGTATCAGCGAGGATCAGGTTCGAATCATCGTAAAACTCATTGATGGGCTGGCAGATACTACCCGATGGTCAGAAACCTACAACCGGGAGATGGCGGATATTTTTGAACTTCAAAGTGATATTGCCTACTCCGTAGCATCCCGACTCAAAAGCGAGATAGGCTATGAAGTGGCAGAACGCATGGAGTATGCGCCCACGGATGACCCCGAAGTATGGAAACTATTTATGCGTGCCAAATACAGTGAAACCCACTACGACGATTTCTCCACAGCTGACTCCCTCTTACGCAAAGCTATCGAGCTTGAACCTTCCTTTGCTCCAGCCCATGCAGAGCTAGGTTATCTCTGGTTGTGGCGTGGATCCTATATGGGAGACCTGGAGCCATCTGAGATCCTGGATATGGTCTTTGAGAACCTGAATAAAGCAAGGGAACTCGATCCTCAATATCCAACCACTCACGTATATCTTGCTGCTTTAAACCTGTGGTTTAGATGGGACTTTGAGGGTGCCGAGAAAGAATGGCAGGAATTCTTTCATCTAAACCCGTCTAATCATACCAATGATCCCGGATATGTAGACTTCCTAAATGCCTCGGGAAGATTTCAGGAAGCAGTAGAAGTAAGCAACAGGATGCTGAGGGAAGATGCCTCCGTCAGCGATAGCTGGAGTACAACCGGTCTGAGTTTTTTCTTCGACGGTAATCCTGAAAAGGCTGTCCGTCACTATGAAGAAGCTCTTCAACTATTTCCCATATCAAGCATAATTTCCGATGCAGCAAGAACCTTTGTTTACACTGGTAGATACCAAAGGGTGTTGGACATACTTGCCGGGGAATTGGAGGATGTCACTCAGGCATCCCCTCGTAGTCTTGGTAATGCCGCCATAGCCCATCATCATCTTGGAAACCGATCGGATTGTGATAAACTCTTAAATATTCTTAAACAGCGTAGTGACAAAAGTACGGTGGGAAGCCCAGCATTTTATACCGCTCAGGTATTAGCGCAAAGAGGAGAGCTTGATGAGGCATTTGATTTTCTCGATCGAGCACTCAAGGGCCGGGAAGTAGAAATGTTTTGGCTCATGGTTGAACCTCCCTTTGAACCGCTCAGAACTGATGTCCGGTGGCAATATTTCCTGAACGAAGTCGGATTTATGTGAACCGCTGCAACAAATATCACCTCATATAACTATGATAAATCGACGAACCCTCCTTCGAACTACAGGTCTTGCTTTTGGATCGTTGACACTGCCCCTAACTTTCCAAAAGGCGGGGTCTGATGTCAATGATCATCAGTTCAGCTATTGCTTGAATACTTCCACCATCATGGGTCAGAATGTTGGTCTAAGTGGTGAAATAGAAATCGCTGCCAGATCTGGATATGATGGTATCGAGATCTGGATGCGTTCACTTAATGCTTTTCTCGAAAACGGTGGTACTACCAAGGCCATCAAGCAACAGGCACGAAATGCGGGCATCAAGATCGAAAGCTCCATCGGATTTGCCCAATGGATTGTGGACGATGAAGCAACCCGAAAAAAGGGACTTGAGCTGGCTGAAAATGAGATGAACATATTGGCTGAAATAGGATGTGAGCGCACGGCTGCTCCTCCCGCAGGGGCTACTGAATTACCCCAACTCGATCTGGACAGAGCGGCTGAACGCTATCATGAGCTTTTGGAAATTGGAAGAATGACAGGGGTAACTCCCCAATTGGAACTCTGGGGCTTTTCAGCCAACCTGCATAAACTAGGAGAAGTAATGTATGTGGCGTCTCAATGCGGACATGCTGACGCATGTATCCTTCCCGATGTTTATCATATCTACAAAGGTGTTTCAGATTTTAATGGACTCAAACTCTTGGATGGAGGAGCCATTCATATGTTTCATATAAACGACTATCCCGAAATCCCTGACAGAGACTCGATCGACGACAGTTATCGAGTATATCCGGGAGACGGAGTTGCACCGCTTGACTTTATCATAAATGTGCTCAATGCGAAACAGAGTCCGATCGTACTTTCTCTGGAATTGTTCAATAGGGATTATTGGAAGATGGAGGCAATAGAAGCTGCCAGACTTGGTCTGGAAAAAATGCAGAATAGTGTCGCCAAGGCCCTGGCCGCACCTTAGCAGGTGTTAAAAAGAGTTAAATCCGGGACGATCCAACAAGTACTTTGAAACTAATCACAATTGTAGACGTCCCCATGTTAGACTAACTTTTCTATTATGGTTAATAGATTCTTACTTGCTTCATTTCTATCCCTTTTTGTTGCCCAGGCCTCGGCCAATTCTGTGGTTTCGGTGCTAAAGGAACATATTATGGAAATGAAGGAAGGAGACAGATTGAAATTTGAATATGCTTTTCAAGGATGTTACGGTCCTTATCATCATGGCTCCATCACAATGACCCTTGAAAATGACACCGTCTATTTCAATCATGAAAGCAGGGATGATAAAAATCAGAATCCACTTAATGAAGCAGGTAAGTATCATCAGGATGAAATCCTCAAGCTCTTGACGGAGACTGAGAAGAACCGGTCAAGTGAAGTTCTTGGCAACGACATCAGTTATAAGCTAAGCAATGAAAAGAGACAACTCATTGCCGGGAATGATGAGATTGAACAAAGACATTTCCTGTCCATCTTCCGCCCATTTTCATCCATATTCCAACTGGACTCGAAAGAGATTATCCCTGGCCTACGAACGGGTGGGTTTGTGCACTAGAATATGTCTACTCGGTAAGTTTTTGGATTTCGGACAGGCTTAGTTTTCTAAACTCCACTTCCGATCCCTCAGCCTGCACGGCGATCTGACCTTCGGTTGCTGTACAGCCTGAGCCGTGGTTCACCAATTCGCCATTCACCCAGACCTTGATCTGATCATGCAGACACTCGACCGTCATGTTGTTCCATTCCCCTACTGCATTTTCCGAATGATCTGTTAGATTCAGGATCCTGCGCTGTTTGCCTTCTGTTACACCCCACTCTTCCCTTGGCCCTCTCCTTTCCAACATATTCGGGACTTCTATATCCTCTACGATACACCAGAAGTCACCGGCATTTTCATGCATCATTTGTACTTCCAATGATTTAGGAAACATCTTATAAAGTGCTCTGGGTGTAGATGCGTGTACCAATACACCGCAATTGCCGGGTTCTCCGGCAAATCGATATTCTATATCCAATCGGTAATTAGAATAGACAGAGTCGGTGATTAAGTGCCCGCCAGGCGTGCCAAGGCTTACCAGCATACCATCACGAACTACAAAGGGATTTATCGTGTCTGGATTGTGATCCATTGCCGGCACATCAACATGCCATCCGGATAGATCCGTTCCGTTAAACAACTCTAGAGTGGTGGGCTCGGTACAACATAGAAACAGTAACGACAATAAATAAAAACAACTGGCAAAGCTTTGAATTTTGATCATTTGACACAACTAGAGGATTACCAATGGATGGCTCTTGAAGCCAAAGTGAAGGATATAGTATCCCTTAGACAACCCCGACACATCGAGATGATTGCTGTGGAAAATTTTCACCAACACCCCGCTGCTGTTCTTCAAGTAAATTGGCTCACCGGGATTCCCTCCATTAATTCTTACCCTTTGACGTGCCGGATTAGGATAAACTTCAACTTTGGAAATCTGGGTAAAATCTTCCGTTAATCGGAATCCACTACCTAAACCATCACATGTTTCAAGATTAGAACCTGCATCATATGGTAGCAATCCACTCACATTATCAACACAGAAAGTAAATGTAATTCCACCCTTCATAGAGGTGGTGCTGATCAACGTAACTTGTCCGTTCGACCCGGTGGTTCCGGAGACTGTTCCACTTACCAATCCGGTGAAGGTGCCTGTCACCATTGCTCCAGGCACTGGAGCCCCTGTGTCATCAGTCACAGTTGCAATAATCTTTCCCGATTTATTTCCTTTGGTAGACACAGCATCCGCCTCCAAGGAGGAGATAAAGATATACGTCCCGTTGCCTCCTCCTGGAGGTCCTTGAGACAAGTAGTCTCGTAACCAAACCAACGCAGGCCTTTCCGAACCGTCACTACGTACAAGATAAGCATTGCGTTTCCAGATCTCTCCTTGCCGGTAACCCCATCCGGTGACCCCTGCCACTCCACTGTGCTCCCAAAACACAGGAAACAGGGACTGGTAAATACTCAATTGACTATTATCGTTCTTGCGATTTACCTCAAATTCGGAAACGTAAATAGGAAGGCCCGTGGCAGCTAGTTTGTCCAGATTTGTTTGAATGATAGCAGGCGGTGTCGTTTCCAATCCATGCCCTTGCACTCCTATGCCATCGATCAATCCGCGTGTTTGAAGTAGATTGATAATCTCCAGATAATCATCTGCATTTGATCCATTGTTGAGAATAGAGTAGTCGTTGATCAAAAGATCGGAATTCGGACAGTGCTGACGGGCCTTTTCAAAAGCCCAGATTACCCAATCCCACCCGGTAGCACCGTCACCACCAATGGCTTCTTTAAATGAAGGTGAGGTGTGCAAGGGTTCATTGATCACATCGATCATTTCCGCATCGGGAAAGTTCTCTCCAAAAATCCTGATCCATTCTTCTACCTCCTCCCTTTGCTCGCTAGCTGGCAACCCTGCAATCCAATCTGGCTCTTCCCCAGCCCAGATGAAGGTATGTTCCTTAAAGGGGAATCCGTTATTCCGGCAAAATTGATACATCGATTGCAATGTCGAAAGGTCCACTACATCGCGTTGGGGCTCAGTGAAACCCCATTTTCCGCTATTTTCAGGAGTCAGTTGATTCCAATATGTGGCAAAGTCAGAAGGCACCCCCGAAAGGGGAGCTATATTTCCCAAAAACTTAGCGTGCCCATCTGCAAGTTGGGCATCGCTGGAAGGCAAAAAGACACCTAACAAACACATGAGGGAACAGAAAAGACAAATAATTTTCCGCGTCATGGAAGGATGAATTGTCTGGCTTACAAACTAATGTGTCAAAAGACAATATACAAATTCGGGTTTGAGGTTGCCTTTACGATCTACTACAAATGATAGTTTGACCGGGTTTGGGTCAATTTTATCTAAATAAAAAGAGACTCTCTAGGGAATTCGGTTGTTTTGCAGTCTTAAGAAAACTCTATGAAAAAAGTTGCATTTACCTTTATTCTCGCCTTAGTCGCCGGCTATGCGTTTAATCAATCTTCGTCCATCACAGGTCGATTAATTGAATCCGATGGTACTCCGGTTATCTATTCGAATGTATCTCTTTACAGTGCATTGGACAGTTCGCTAGTAAAGGTTGAAGTTTCAAATGACGATGGCAGCTTTAGCTTTCGGACCCTAAAGGCAGATTCCTATTTTTTACAAGCCAGTTATGTGGGCTATGAAATGTTACAATCAGATAGAATAGCACTAGAGCCAGACCAATCTATTGATCTGGGTGATTTAACATTCAGCAACCAGATCATCGAATTAGAGACGGCCACGGTAACAGCTGACAGAGCAATTGTCGAGGTAAAACCAGACCGAACTGTGTTTAATGTACAGGGAACCATCAACAGCGCGGGTCAGAACGCGATCGAATTGCTTCGAAAAGCTCCCGGAGTCTTGGTTGATAATAATGATAATATCTCTGTCTTGAGTAGGTCCGGTGTTTTGGTATATGTCGATGGTAAAAAACTGCCGCTTACCGGCACGGACTTATCAAATTACCTGCAAAATTTGACTGCGGAGCAAATCGACCGGATTGACATTATCACTAGCCCGGGGGCGAAATACGAGGCAGAAGGAAATGCCGGAATTATCGATATACGATTAAAAAAAGACAAAAACCTGGGTGCAAATGGCTCCTTGAGTGGAAGTTTTAGTCAGGGCTTTTATGCCAGGGGGAACGGGAGTGTGAGCGCCAACTACCGAAACAAGACTATGAATGTCTTTGGCAACACGGGATATTCCTCCGGCAAGAGTTTTTGGAAAATGAATTTTATCAGTTTTCAAAATCAGCTGCAATTGAAGGAAACTTTCAGGAGTGAAAACCCACACAACAGCTACGACTATCGGGTGGGAAGTGATTTCTTCCTCAATGATGAAAACACGATTGGATTCATTGTGACTGGCAGACATTCAACCCGTGACTATTCTTCTTTTGATCGCATTGAGATCTCTCCGCTTTCTAACCCTTCAGTGGTAGATAGTATTCTCGTTGCAAACAACAGTGAAGACAATTCCCGGGATCAGAACACATACAATTTTAACTATCGATTCAACCGGAAAGGTCAGTCATTTTCACTTGATGCCGACTACGGCCAATATCGGATGAGGAGCAAGAGATTTCAGCCCAACCGATACTTTGATGCCGGAGAAGAAACAGTACTTACTGAAATCATCAACACTTTCGACACCCCCAGGGATATCGTCATTTATACCTTGAAAGCTGACTATGATCGTGAATTTGGCAAGTTTAAATTGGGTGTGGGCAGTAAGTTCAGTCGAGTAGAGACTGATAACACTTTCTTGCTGTTTGATCAAATTCTGGGAGATAACATATTGAATATTTACCGATCGAACGAGTTCAAATACGATGAGACTGTTTCAGCAGGCTATGTTAATATTTCTGGCCCTGTGGGTGAGAAATGGAGTTTTTCAGCAGGTTTGAGAGTTGAGCATACCGATGCTGCGGGTGACTTACAGCCTTTCACCGAGGAGCTTCGCGAGCCACCGGTGACGTTTAACTATTTAAGTTGGTTTCCTTCAGCTGGCTTGACCTACCAGCTAGCAGATGAGCATTCCCTGTCGCTTAACTATGGGCGCAGGATCAATCGACCCGATTACAACGTGCTAAATCCTTTCAACAATCAACTCAGCGAGTTGTCTTTTGAGAAGGGCAATCCATTCCTAAGGCCGGAAATTGTGAACAACCTGGAGTTGGGTTATACCCTTAAATACCGCTACAATTTTAAACTCGGATACAGCTACACTTCTGATCAGATCACTCGATTAATCGGACCAAGTGAAGATGACACCCGTGCTAATTTTATTACCTGGGAGAACCTGGCCACGCAGACCATAATAAGTGCTAACATTAGCGCGCCGGTTCAGATCGCCAAGAAATGGAACGGTTACTTCAACCTTAGCGGTTCTTATTTAGACAACCAGGCTGACTACGGATCTGGTGCCATTGTCGACATACAAGCTTGGACATACAGCATTTTTCAGCAACATACTTTTGACTTACCCAAGTCCTTCAAAGGTGAGATATCAGGATGGTTTTCCGGACCAGGAGTTTGGGGTGGCGTATTCCGCTATGAAACCAGTTGGAGTCTGAATGTGGGCTTGCAGAAGAAATTTATTAGTGACAAATTGAATGTGAAAATTAGCGGTAATGATCTATTCTATCAGAGTGGATGGGACGGCTATTCTGAGTTTAACGGGCTCTTCTCAGAAGGCATGGGAAGATGGGACAGCAGAAGAGTGAGTCTGAGTCTGAGTTATAACTTTGGTAATCAGAACCTGAAATTGAGGAACAGAAAGACTGGACTGGAAGACGAATCCAGGCGTGTTGGCAGCTAGAAATTAATTGACGACCTAAATTAATTAAATGATGAATAGCAATGGTCGCAGATATTTTGTTGGTCAATCGGCTGGTGCGCTTTTTGGTCTGAGCACAGCAGCATGGTGGAATCCCAGAAGATCCAAGCTTCATACATACTCAGATCCGGCTGTTTCTTCAGAGTTCCCAAGTCATAGCCCGGAAGATGTGAGAGCTATTGTTGGGGCTTCACACACCCGGTTCGAAGAGGTGAAGGAAATGGTGTCAGCCAGACCCGAATTGGCAAAGGCAGCCTGGGACTGGGGTTTTGGTGATTGGGAAAGCGCTTTAGGTGCCGCTTCTCACATGGGAAGAAGGGACATCGCAGAAGTATTGATTGAACATGGAGCTCGTCCCAACATTTATACATTTGCGATGCTGGGAAATGTTGAAGCGGTGAAAGCTATGGTTGAGTCGATGCCAGGGGTACAACGTATTCATGGCCCGCATGGATTCACACTCATGCATCATGCCCAAATCAGATTACGCTACGATGATGCGACAGATTTAGAAAAAGAAAATGCCAACACTTTGATAGAATATCTTAAATCTTTCGGCGATGCTGACATCCGGGCTGTCAGCTTGGATATCACCGAAGAGGAGCAAAAAGCATATATGGGCCAATTTACCTTTGGCACCCTTGACAATGAGGTTTTCACTGTGGAACTCAATAGTCGAGGAATGCTATATATGAGTCGGGGAGACAAAATCGGCAGGGTTCTAAATCGGGTGGATCAGCATGTTTTCTCTCCAGGAGGTGCTGCTTCTGTCCGCATTCATTTTGAAGTGCAAGATGGGCAAGCAGTATCGCTGACTATACATGATCCGGTGCCACTAGTCACCGCTACCCGGCGTGAAGGGTAGTATTCTACTCGTAATGGGATTTCAAACATTCTAGGCATACTTTTCAAGATAGCCCAGGTTCATATTGAATGTAAACCTAATGGTAATCAGAGACAACTGCTCAGTTGTTCCAGTAGATTCACCAATTCAGGATAATCCTCGAAGTAAAAAAATGACTCCTCTGAACTCACCATCTTTTGCAGGTGACGAATTGATGCTTGTCGCACGTTTTCCCTGAACACATCTTGATATGGTGTCACTCTTCCCGAATAAATCGCAAAAAAATGGACCGGATCTATTGATTTGATTGCATTGCCATTCTTTAATTTTTCGGCCATCACCAGGTCTTCCTGATAACCAAATCCACGAGCATGTGCGTGTGGATCTCCGTCTGATACCAGAATGAAGAATTTGGGAACGCTTTCGAGAGAATTTTCTTCAAATAGCTTGCCTCCCAATTCAATACCGGCATGGATGTCTGTAGCGAAAACATTTAGGGGGATCCGCAATTTGTCGATAGTGACTTCCAGGCTATCCGTATTTCCAATCAATGGCGAAATAATCTGTGCCCCCCGGTTGAAGGAGACAATACCGATTCTCAAACTGTTTGGATGAAGTTCGAACCTGCTGGTAAGAGCAAATAGCACTGTTTGGATCTCATCTAGAAAGGCGCGTTCGCTGGCGGAGAAATCCAATGCAATGACTATGTGAAATGGGCAGTTTGGAAGAATGCGCTCTGGCTGAGATTTCACAATGGTCACTCCCAGCATCAAAGTCATTACCAAAACTCGAAGGCGATACTTCATTCAACAAAATTCTGCTGATAAGTTAAGTCATTCCTGATACGAATGCTCTGACTCTCCTATTCTTGCATCCCTGGCTTTCCTCTATCAGGTATTCTACTTCTTCTTCCCTTTGTACGTCTTCAAAAGATAGCAATCTTCATGAGTGATTGGAGTAAAATGGTCTGCTTCCTCCAGAAGGATCCGTGCGGTAGTCCGTTCCACAGCAGCTATTTCGACTCGCACTCCTTCACCTCGCAGGTGCCTGACCAGCTCCACGTAATCAGCATCACCAGATAAGATGATGATAGTGTCCACTTTGGTAGCAATCTGTGTAGCTTTAATCGTTAGGGGAATATCTGCCGACTTATGACATGGCATCACAGATCCATGAAATTTCTTCAAAAGTCGTTCTGCCAATTTTTCAGAGATGCTTTTTCCTTCCCGGAAATAGATGAGTCTGCTTAGTCCTCTGTTCTGCAGCAATTTGGGGATGAGTACATCGAAATCGATTAATGCATTTTTCTCCTCAACAATCGCTGGCAGGCTGAGTTCAATGTTATTGCCATCAATCAGAATTGCAACTGATTGATGGATGTTAATTGCGTATTCATTCATGTGGCTGGAAAGTAATTAATTTTCGATGGATGGCCTGGCTCAATGGCCGATAATTCATAGTTCCTTTCGGTAGCATACCAGGCGATTCACTTCCTGAAATCCTGCTTTGAAATGAAATCGATGAGACACTAAATTATCTAACGTAGCATCTGATCCCATCTCATGACATCCCTTTTTCTTGCACCATTCTTCGGCATTCGAAAAAAGCTTCCGCGCTACCCCCTGTTGTCTCATTTCTGGCTTCACATAGATTCCCTCCAGGTAACCGACAGGAGAGGAATGCGTTCCTTCCACATGCTCAAAGCGGATAGAAATGGTAACAAATCCCACGTATGATCCCTCCCAAGTCTTAGAAAGAAAAGTGATCTCAGAATCTGATCTCAGCTTATTCTCGCAATCTTTGAAGGCTTCTGTGAAAGATAATTCAGGCCAGAGGGCCACCATAAGATGGGCTAAATCCGGGAGATTATCCTTGTCCAGGGTCTGAATCTCGATACTTCCTAACATAGGCTATTCAATTTAATCAATACGAATGTATTGTTTTGACTCTAAGGGTTCTACCTATTTCCGAACCTTTGTATCTTGAGGAAAACTGTCAGGATCATGAAAAGGAGAGAACTCATTCGCAACATTTCAATCATAGCAGGAGCAATGGCAATTAACAAACAGAATTTAATGGCTGGAAATAAAGGTCTATTTGAAGATGGATTGATCGAGCACTCTGCCTGTCGGTGGTGCTACAACGACATACCTCTGGAGGCACTTTGTGAGGCAGCACAAGACATTGGTATCAAGAGTATTGAGATTGTTGGACCGGCTGACTGGCCGATCTTGCAAAAGTATGGCCTTACATGTGCGATGGGCACTGATACCTGGGTCAGTCTTACTGAAGGTTTCAATCAACCTAAGTTGCATGTTGAGCTACAGAAAAATTACCTTCAGCTACTTGACAAAGCGGCTGATAATGGTATTCCAAATGTTATCGTTTTTTCTGGAAATCGCAATGGCCTTGATGACAAAAACGGTCTTGAAAACTGTGCCGTTGGTTTAGACCCGATCGCGAAGCATGCCGAGAAGGTAGGAGTAATGGTAGCCATGGAATTACTAAATAGTAAAGTAAATCATAAAGACTATCAATGTGATCATACTCCATGGGGTGTCGAGCTTGTGGAGAAAGTGGGTTCACCTAATTTTAAGTTGCTGTATGATATCTACCATATGCAAATCATGGAAGGGGATCTGATTGCAACGATCAGAAAATATTCAGATCACATTGCTCATTATCATACTGGAGGTGTGCCTGGCCGAAATGAAATCGATGAAACACAAGAGATCTATTATCCTGCTGTCATAAATGCAATCAAAGAAACGGGCTTCCAGGGCTATTTGGGACAGGAGTTTATTCCAAAGCGAGATGATAAAATAGCTAGCCTAAGACAAGGCGTGGAAATCTGTAGTGTATAGGATTTTCGAATTTGCCTAATCATTTTTTTACAAAGCACCAGTAATCTTGCTAAATCGAAAAACCCGGCAACAGTCAAAAAAGTCTGCTACCGGGTAAACCTTGTGATTATTTGATTCTTAAAAGTGATTTTACTTCTCGAATCTTCAACTCATGGGCTGGACGATCTTCTCTCTTTTCTACAACCAATGCTAGTTCTCTTCTCCAAAGTTGATAACTTCTTCGCGGTAAAAAGCACGTTGATATAATTTGCCTGCAACTTCTATGTTAAGGTGGTACTGGCCTTGGGGCAGATAGTCGATATTCATCAAGGCAGGTTCTTTTCCCAGCAGGCCAGCGTACCTATGCACAGTTCTGCCAGTTTCGTCTGTAACATAGCAAAATGCAGCATTGCTACCTGAATACATTACCAAGATGTATTGATCTTGATAGAACTTAGCCCTTAGATTAAGAAAGGGCTCGATAGTCGATGCCTTAATGTGATTGGATATGCCTCCCGGGCTCCGATCACCGTCATGTACCCATGTGCTGGAGTACTTGGTAGAGGATATAGTAACAGAATTTGCTAAGAACCCGTCATTCTCATGCTGAGCATATCTCTGCCCATCTAACGTGTTCTTATCATTCAGGTCGATTCCTATCTTTCGATTTTGAGCATCAATAAGAAAACTTAGCAATAAGGGACAGATGGTCAAAAGATATCTCATGCAACATCTTGTTTTAGCAACTGAATAAAATGTAGATAGAAATTTTGAAGGAGATTACTCTGGCCACACAATTATTGGCAAAGGTTGTGCCAGTTGGCGGCCCGGCATCCATGGTAGGTCTTCTTATCCATGATCAAATTAGAATAAGCAATTTTTGAATTTATAACAGATACCCTACTAAGGATTATTTCGATCTAACAATAAGTTTTCATGTTAGTTAAAGAGTATCAACCAGTTAGCAATTATCGGTCCGTGAACTTATTGTTATAGCGATCGTGGCTTTCAACCCTACAGGAAGACTACATTGGTGACCTCCTAAAAATCTGAAAATTTCTATCCAGACTTCTGATCAGAAATCCCGTTTCACCGCTATTCGCCGTATCATCAGGAAGGGTATTACGGACCAAAGTAAAAGAACAAGAATAGAAAAGCCCATGCCATAGCCCGATCCAAAGAAGCGCTGAAACACTGCTCCTGTATAGCCCATCAAAGCAGAAATATCCAATTTAAGAAGTACCAATATTCGGGAGAGATCAATCGGATTCAATAAAGTAGCTGTCAGGGCAAAATTCTCTAATGGATAGTCCGAAAAAATCGACAGAAGCAGCAAAAGCCCACCATCATAAAATATTGATAAAACCAACCAGGTGAAAATGGCAATGCCAAAACCCTTGATCCGGTTTGGAAATCGCAAAACGATGATGAAAGCCAATGCGGCAAAAATGTAAGTAAGGAAAACTCCTGCTACGAGCAATATGAGGAAATTCCAAATTTCAGCAGAAACGAATATCCCGAACAAAGTAAAAGGAAATCCAAGTCCCAATACCAAGCTAAGGGCAAGGGACGTCGCAACGCCGAGATATTGTCCCCAAAATATAGCTGACCGGCTCACTGGTTGTGCCAGAAGCAATTCAATGAAATCGAGACTGGAATAATAATATGTTACACAGATAACTAAGGCAATCAAAGGGCATAGATATAAGACCACATTCAACAAGCTTATAATGACTCTGGAAGGGTCATTCACAAAGACAAACAAGCTCGAGGCGATCAAGAGATAAAATATGAAGTAGATCAGCGTCCACCTGCTCCGAGCCAAATCATAGAAACTATAGGTAAAAATCTTATTCATGACTCCCCTTTACTTTTATGTCTTTTTCCATTTGTCTCTCGCCGTTCCCGTTTTCTATGAGCGGCGGATCTCCTCTCAGTATGTGAGCTATAGCAGATTCGAGATCGCTGGTGCCAAACGATTTCTTGAGATCACTCTTAAGCCCAGAATAGTATATCCTCCCCTCCAACAGAAACACGATCTGATCTGCCATTTCGTCAACGAAGGATAGGATATGACTGCTTATCAAAATGATTTTGTCCCTTTTTTTCTCATGAGCAAGAAAGGCCTTTAGACTAATCATCGCGATCGGATCGAGCCCGCTGGTGGGTTCATCAAGGATTAAAACGGGATTGTCATGCATCAGGGCTACGACAAGATTTACCCGTTGCTTCATACCGCCAGACAGTAATCGAAACTTCTTTGTCAGAAACTCACGAATCTCGAAAAGATCAATCATCTCCTCTTTACGATCAGCCGGTCCCCTCAAATTCTCGATCATCTTTATCAATTCAATTACCGTCAGGTTTTCCGGGAATCGTGCAATTTGAGGCACATAGCTGATCAACTTTCGGTACTGGGAATCAGTCTGAG
>JAHELJ010000005.1:110233-196258 GCA_024644235.1 Lewinellaceae bacterium | reverse complement strand
GTTGCCCCATAGGATGACACCAGTCGAATTTGAAGAAGGAATTCGACAAATGTCATCCAAGAAGGAATATCATGTTTACATTAATTATTAAAAAGTGTCAATCATATTCAGGCAAGGTCAACCTTTTACCTTTGACCTTTCACCCTTCGCCTTTAACCCGTTCGAATGAGCCGTGGCACCCGCCAGGCTTTAACCTTTCACCCTTTACCTTTTACCTATTTGAGTGGCACCCGTCCAGCCTTTGACCTTTCACCCTTTACCTTTGGCCCTCACGCCTGTTCCTCGTCTTCGAGTTGATAGATATCCTCCAAATGCCTGGCACGTCCATCCAGATCGAGGCCGTAGCCGATAACGAAGGCATCGGGGATCTCGAAACCGACATAGGCGGATTCAAAAGGGTATTCTAGTGTTTCGGGTTTTAGTAGCAGGGTGACAACGGAGATTGATGCAGGATGCGACTCCTGGATATCGCGGGTGAAAGCATCCATCGTACGGCCGGTATCGACGATGTCTTCCACAACGATGACATGCCGGCCTGCTACCGGTATCTGCATACCGATAATCTGCTGCACCACCCCACTGGAGGTGGTTCCTTCATAAGAGGCGAGACGTATGAATTGGATCTCGCAGTCTAGCTCGCAGGCCCGGATGAGGTCGGCAGCAAACATGAAAGCGCCATTGAGTACGACGATGAATAATGGATCCTTGTCGGAATAGTCTTCCCTTATGGCAGTGGCCAGCTCAGTGATCCTGGCCTGGATCTTTTCGCTGCTGAGCAGCTTCACAAAACGTCGTTCGCCGATCTGCACGTGGTCCATCTGCTTGGGCTCAAAGCTCACCGGATTCATAGCTTGGAAAGGAAATCAGAACATATGAGAAAAAACTTTAACACTTTAAGTATTTTACATCGCGTTACTTTACCCTCAAATCTTCGTCTAAACGCTGAGTCTGGAAGGCAAGATAACCAATCGACCTCATTTGAGTGATCAAAACGCCGGTAATCTGGCGGATGAGGCATTGGTATCTCTGTATCTGGAATCGCAAAGCAGCCTGTACTTTGATGAGCTGTATCGAAGGTATGCAGCCAAGATCTATGGTAAATGTATTTCTCTTCTGCGCAACGAAGCAGCAGCAGCGGATGCCACGCAGGATATCTTCATGAAGCTCCTGCTAAACCTGTCGCGCTTTAGTGGTCAGTCCAAGTTTTCAACCTGGGTGTACTCGATCACTTACAACTTCTGTATCGATGTGATTCGTAAACAGAAAAAAAGGCAGATGCAAAGCAGTGCTCCCGAGGATCTGCCGGATGAGGAAGTGCAGGAGATCAGCGATGCAGAACTACTGGAGATCAAAGTCAACCGGCTCAAGATGGTATTGGATGAAATGAACCCCAATGATAAAGTCATCCTGCTAATGAAATATCAGGACGGCATGACGATCGCCGATATCGCAGAAGGCATGGCACTGACCGAAAGTGCCGTGAAAATGCGGATCAAGCGATCGAAACACAAATGCAAAGCTATTTATGACAAGCTATTCAAAACGAGAAGCGATGAGGAATAATTTTCAACGACTACAAGAGGAAGAGCTTAATGACTACCCTCAGCCCCCGGCCAGGATCAAAGAGGACATCAACCACTCCCAAAACATGTTCCAGCTGGTTGGAAACGTGATTGACCTATTTATTCCGAAACTCTTTCAGATGCTTGCAAGCATACTGGGAGGAGGATCAAAGATCGATCAGACACCCGAGAATAAGCCGCCGAGATACCCCAATATGGAGAGCTAATAACCTAATCTCAAATGATCCAACTACAATCTACCTTCGACCTCTTAGAGCAATTAAAGACTGTGACGACTGCATTTATGAGCAAAGTGCCCAGCCTGCTGGGTGCATTGCTCGTGCTGATCATCGGCTACATCCTGGCTAAGTTGATAGGCAGGATCGTCCGGAAATTCCTGGAACGGATTAATGTCGACCGCTTTGCCGAGCGCCTTAATGAGATCGATTTCGTCGAGAAGTCGAACATATCCATAGTGCCCAGCCGCATCTTTGGTAAAGTGCTGTACTACGTCATCCTGCTCATCTTTATCATCGCAGCTACCGATGTATTAGGGATGGCTGAGGTATCCAGTCTGGTCAGTCAGATTATCAACTATATCCCGGTGCTCATCACTGCTGTTTTACTGCTAGCTATCGGAATCCTCTTCGCCGACTTCCTCCGTAAGCTGGTGCTAACCACCTGCGAGTCACTAGGTATTCCTTCGGCCAAACTGATCAGCGCATTTATATTCTACTTCCTGCTAATCAATGTATTCATCAGTGCCCTTGCCCAGGCAGGTATCGATACGGAATTCATCGCCTCCAATATTTCCATCGTGTTAGGTGGAGCCGTGTTGGCATTCGGCATTGGATATGGCCTGGCCTCGAAAGATATTTTCTCAAATTTCCTGACGTCTTTTTACAGTAAGGAAAAGTTTAAGATCGGCGACACCATTACCATCAGCCATACCACCGGACAGATTATCGCACTCGATAAAGCTACGGTGACCCTACAGACCAGTGAAGGCAAGCTCATACTCCCACTGCACAAGTTTTCCCGCGAACAAGTGCTGATCCATGATTAGTCTGTCCAATGAAAACTAAGTGCTTATTAAATGAAATTTGTTTGTCTCATTAAAGAATTAAATCAACGTATTATGAGAAAGTTCTTCCTTATACCCTTGTTTTTTATCTGCTTCGTCTCCCTTGGATTGGCACAAACTCTTGAAGAGCTGAAAGCCATGAAGGCCGAGAAAGCAGCTCAAGCTGCTGAGATCCAGGCGGAATTGGATGGGGTGAACGGCGAGATTGCCGGCATCAATGCTCAAATCGCCGCTTTTCCGGGCTGGGAAACCGGTGCCTTTGGAACGCTGGGGTTCAACTTTAACCGGTTTACGGATTGGGCTAAAGGGGCCAACCCCAACGCGACCTCTTCTACGATTAGCGGTACCTTCAATGGCTTTGCCAATTACGATCAACCAAAACTGTTTTGGAGAAATTCCGGTAACATCGCTATTGGTTGGCAAAAGCTTGATACGGATACCAAGTCTGGCGAAGACACCGATTTCGAGCAGGTGGCCGATGTGTTTAAAATCACTTCTTTGTTAGGATACAAGCTTTCAGATAAATGGGCCTTGTCCGCTTTGGGAGATTACAACACATCCATCCTTAGCAACTTCAACAATCCGGGTATTCTCGACCTTGGAGTGGGAGCAACCTGGACGCCTTTCGACAATTTTATTGTCGTCATCCACCCGCTCAACTATCACATTATCATGGGAGATGATCCTACATTCGAAAATGCCACCGGTGCCAAAATCGTGGCCGACTATGGAGCAACCTTCGAAGGAATCACCTGGAGGACCAACTTCAACACTTTTCTGCCCTACAAAAGCAATGAACCCAGCCTGAGTGAATGGACCTGGACGAATAGTTTTGGCACTAAAGTCTGGAAGGGTCTGGGGGTTGGCATCGAGTTTGCATTTAGAAAAGCAGATATCGAGACCTCAGCGACGCAAAATTATTTCCTATTGGGGATCTCATACGGATTTTGACATATTATGGTTTCCTATAATCCAATGGCTGCTTCAACCCGAAGCAGCCATTTTTTTATTCTTTAAATTTGGGCGTCACTAGAACGCCTGCTCATGCCTGGTCAAAAAAGACTATTCCTCCTCGATGGCAATGCCCTGGTCTATCGCGCTCACTACGCTTTTATCAACCGTCCCCTCTACAACTCCAAAGGCCTCAATACATCTGCCATCACCGGCTTTGTGAGATCGTTGTGGGATATCCTGGTCAATCAAAAACCTACCCATATCGCAGTGTCGTTTGATATCACTGCCCAGACTTTCCGAAATGAGTGGTACCCCGAATACAAAGCCAATCGCGATGCCCAACCGGAAGACATCACCACAGCCATGCCTTTCATCCATCAAATCATTGAAGCTTTCAATATCCCGGTAGTTTCGCTGGAGGGCTATGAAGCAGATGATGTGATCGGTACCCTCTCAAAGCAAGCGGAACAGGAAGGATTCACCGTATATATGGTCACTCCTGACAAAGACTTCGCTCAGCTGGTATCCGAAAACATCTATCTCTACAAGCCATCACGGCAGGGTAATGGAGTGGATATCCTCGGAGTCAAAGACATCAAAGAAAAATGGAAGGTAGCTCGTATTGACCAGGTGATCGATATGCTTGGTTTGCAGGGAGACAGCGTGGATAATATACCGGGTATACCTGGCATCGGACCAAAGACCGCGGCAAAACTCATCGGGCAATACGGATCGGTCGAAGGATTGCTGGAAAACACGCATGAGCTTAAAGGAAGGCAAAAAGAACAGGTGGAAACTTATGCAGAGCAAGGCCTGCTTTCCAAAAGACTAGCCCGCATCGATACGGAAGCGCCAGTGAAATTTGATGAAAAGGAATTTCGCCTCAGCCCCATCAATCGCGAACAGCTGCGTGAGCTCTTCAAAGAGCTGGAGTTTCGCACCCTGTCGCGTACCATCCTGGGCGAGACTGGCGAAGGGGTGCAACAGGATCTCTTTGGCCGACCCACCTCTACAAAAACCAAACCGGAGGCAGCGCCTATCGCTTCGATTGCCGACAAAAACATCAAGATTACACCCCACGAATATGTGCTCGTCGACTCCGAAGAAAAAAGGTCTGCTTTGCGCAAAGCATTGCTGCAGGCAAAAACCATTTGCCTCGATACAGAAACAACCGGGATCGATGCCAATGAAGCCGAGTTGGTAGGTCTCTCTTTTTCCATGAAGAAAGGAACCGGATATTATGTTCCAATTTCGGACGAACGGACGGAAGCAGAGCAAATCGTGCAGTACTTCAAAGAGGTGTACGAAGATGAAAATATTGTGAAGGTTGGTCAGAACCTGAAATATGATGCAACTATTTTGCGCTGGTATGGTGTGGAGCTGCGGGGTCCCTACCGGGATACCATGATCGCTCATTATCTCCTTGAGCCGGAGAAGAACCATTCCATGGACTACATGGCGGAGACTTACCTGAATTACGCCCCTATCCCGATCGAAACTCTGATCGGCAAACGGGGGATCCGGCAACTGAACCTACGCCAGGTAGAGCTGGAAAAAGTGGCCGATTATGCTGCCGAAGATGCCGATATCACCCTTCAGCTGGAAGACTTTCTCTTTACTAAGTTGAAGGACAACAACCTGAAAAAATTATATGACCAGATCGAAGAGCCCCTGATCCGGGTACTGGTGGATCTCGAGTATGAGGGAATAAATCTTGACCAAAAGTACCTGGAAGATTATTCTCATGAACTGCAGGCGAAAATCCTCGAGCTGGAAAGTAAGATCTACAAGCAATCGGAAGTGCACTTCAATATCGGATCTCCCCGGCAGGTGGGAGAAATACTTTTCGACAAGCTGAAGATACCCTATCGCTGGCGCCGCACCAAGACCGGCCAGTATTCGACTGATGAGGATAAGATGAGTGAGCTGGCTACCCAGCATGAGATCGTGGCTGACATCATGCAGCACCGTATGCTGAGCAAACTCAAGTCCACTTATGTCGATGCTTTGCCACTTATGGTCAATCCAAAGACGGGACGTATTCATAGTTCATTCAATCAAGCGCTGGCAGCAACCGGACGGCTTAGCTCAAACAATCCCAACCTGCAGAATATCCCGATTCGCACCGCAGAAGGACGTCGCATTAGGGAGGCTTTTATCCCCCGCGACAAAGATCATCTACTGTTGTCAGCAGATTATTCCCAGATCGAGCTTCGGCTGATCGCTGAAATCTCCAGCGACGAAGCTATGCTGGAGGCTTTTCATTCCGGCCAGGATATTCACCGTGCCACCGCAGCTAGAGTGCATGATGTGCCCTATGACGAGGTGAGTGATGATCAGAGGCGAAACGCCAAGACGGTCAACTTCAGCATTACCTATGGAGCTGGCTCTACCAATCTCTCCCGGCAGCTGAGTATCAGTCGTACAGAGGCAAAAGCACTTATCGAGCAATACTTCAAACAATACAAAGGGCTCAAAGAGTATATGGAGCGAACCGTCAAATTTGCCCGCGAAAACGAATATGTAGAAACATTGTTGGGTCGACGGCGTCATCTGCGCGACATCAATTCGCGCAATGGGCTGGCGCGGAGTGGCGCGGAGCGTATTGCGATCAATACTCCCATTCAGGGTACTGCAGCTGACATGATCAAACTGGCGATGATCCATATTCATCAGGAGATGGTCAAAAGAAAATATCAATCGAAGATGGTGCTGCAGGTACACGATGAATTGGTCTTTGATCTGCACAAACCTGAAGAAGTGCAGATGCGGGAATTAATCGAGGAAAAGATGAAGACAGCCATTCCCGATCTGAAGGTCCCAATCGTGGTGGGTATGGGTGTGGGAGCAAATTGGCTTGAAGCACATTAAGCCGGGCATAATCAAGACTTGACAGGAGAAATCGATTCCCAATCTCTGCTAGATTGAGACAAATTTCAACCTCGGTAACCAAATTGCTAAGACGGAGGCTACTAGCCTGGCAGAGTCCTATTAAAGAGGAGCAGCCCCGGCGTAACAGATCCGGGGCTGCTGAGGCTATTTTCGTAAGAACAAATGTAGCTGCAAGGGCGAATGATGATTGAGAACATCCGATTATAGCCTCATTGAAGGATGAATAGTTTATTGATAGAGCATTAATTTCTTAGTAAATACAGCGTCGTCACTATTGAACTGCACCAACATCAGACCACGGTCAAACCGGGTGACATCCACTTCCAGATCCGCATCTGCCACTTGACGGGCAGACACCGGCTGCTGATGTAACAAAGTGCCGTTTAAACTCGTAATGACAAGAGTTCCATGTTCAAATTTCTGAGGAATCCTGATTTGAATGAGCTCCCTGGCCGGATTTGGAATGATCAATAAATCTCCCGCATTTTCAATATCGAGCTGTACGATTATGGAATAGCTGAACGATCCATCCAGATCAATGGCCTTGAGCCGATAAAGATGGTTGCCCTGCTGAAGTATCGGATCAGCAAATTGATATTTGTTCCTTCCCTCTCCACCCAAAGCCGGGACCACCCCGATCTGCACAAAGGTCCCATCGTCAATTTTTCTTTCAATCTCAAAGTGACTTGCGTTCACTTCCAATCCGGTTTCCCATTCCAATTCCACTCTTTTGTTCTGCCTCTTGATCTGCACTGACAGAATTTCAACTGGTAGCAGACCGACTTCCTCTATGCGGAATATTGGTGCATTGCTACTTCGATGTGAGGCCGCATATACTCTGCCTTTTTGGTCTTGACCAAAGGTAGATATATTGAACACGTTGTCACTGATGAGATTCACCGCCACCGATCGGGCCGGACTATCATTTGAGAGAGACCAGGTTTTCCCATCCACATAATCGGCAAATACATACTGCCCGTCGAAGCGGTGATAGTGAGGCCCGCGCAATATATACCCACCCGTGATGGATCGGCCTGTGCCGTGATCGTATTCGTAGATGGCATCATGATAGGGCCCCTGACAGTCCGTCAACTCAAAATCATGGTTCCCTTCGCGGCAATCCCATCCAAAGTTCTGTCCACCCCCTGAGCCCGCAGGTATATAATTAATCTCTTCCCAGGCATTCTGACCAACATCTGCTATCCACAGGTCTTGATTTTGCATGTCGAAACTAAACCGCCAGGGATTCCGCAGCCCGTAACTCCAGATTTCAGGAATGGTGTCCCCACCTGCCCCTGCAAATGGATTGTTGGCAGGAACAGAGTAGGGCAAGGTATTCACATCAATTCGCAACATTTTGCCCAGCATGGTGGTAAGATCCTGGCCAGTCTCCTGCGGATCGTTGCCGCCGCCACCATCTCCGGTGCCGATGTAAAGGTATCCGTCGGCTCCAAAGTTCATATCGCCACCGTTGTGATTGCCAGCGAATTGATTGATCTGCATCACGACTTCTTCACTCATTGGTTCAGCGCGATTTGGATCACCGGGGTCGGTTGAGAATCGGGACACCACACTTCGCCTCGTTCCAGTCTGATCTGTTTCGATGTAATACACAAAGAAAAAGCCATTAGCCTCATAATCGGGATGAAAAGCCAAACCAAGGAGTCCTTCCTCATTACTACTGTCGTCTACTTTGTCTACGATGTCGAGGAAAGTGCCAAGGGGATTACCAAGACTGTCTATAACCTGAATAGATCCGGCTTGTTCTACTACAAACAGTCTTCCTGAATTGTCTTCACTATGAGCGATATCCACCGGTTTGACAAACCCGGAGGCGAATGGCTCCATCTTGAGCTGGCTAAACAGCGGCGCCAGACAACAGAGACTCGATGCTAGGACAACTAAGGCTTTCATCCCTTGTATTCAATCAAAAACTAACTTGTTTGTCGAGGAGTGTGCTACGCAGATTAGCGTGTTCAGATATCAATTCAACGTGGTTGAAGATAATCAATTGCCTGTATCCCTCTATTTTTTAACCAAGAAATTTTTGGCAGGCATCCACAAACATCTCCATCTGCTCCACCGTCCCAATGCTGACTCTCGAATACTCCGGCTGATCGCGATAGGTCCTTATCAGGATATTTCGGGCGTGTAGTTGCTTTTGCAAATTACCATGGAAGCGGTCGTGCTTGAAGTAGATGAAACTGGTATGAGATGGCACATAATGCACCTCCCATTCTTTGAATGCCGCACAAGCTATATCTCTTGCCTTGTTGTTTTCCTTTCGACAATAGGCTACAAAATCCTGGTCATCGAGAGCCGCCATCGCAGCACGCAAGGAAGTCATTGGCACGTTCATCCCATAGCCAATCCGGTGTTTTCGCATCGTCATCAGGGTGTCAGGGTGAGCGTAAGCATAGCCTATCCTCAGTCCGGCCATTCCATAAATCTTGCTAAAAGTGCGTGCAACAATGATATTGGGTTCGTCTCGCACCATAGATGCTAAGCTGGTTGCAAGGCCATCCTCGGAAAATTCAATGTATGCCTCATCTACAAAGACCATAGTCCGCTTGGATATTTCACGGGCGAATTGCTTTAATTCACCAGCATCCAATCTGGTGCCGGTCGGGTTATTGGGATTACAGATATAGACCATGCTGGTCTTATCATCACAATGATCTGCCAAGGTCTGCAGATCGTAGTGATGATCTTTCAGGTCCAATTTGAGCCATTCTGCCGAAAAATCTGCAGCCTTCTGCATGAGCACCGGAAAGGTCGGGTAACAGGAAACTACCTTACCCCGCTGAAGCCCAAAAGCCATAGCTGCCACCTGCAGAATCTCGGTGGATCCGGCCCCAATGTAGATGTGGTCGAGAGGCATTCCTTCAAAATTGGAAAGGTGCTGGCGCAACACTTCCTTGTCGCTCCAGGGATAGAGATTTCCCTTTGACATCGAGGCACTAATGGCATCAAGCACTTTCTGCGATGGGCCATGCGGGTTTTCGTTAGAGTTCAGTCGCAATTCATCTGTTCCACTAAGTGGTGCTCTTGTCTGACGAACATTCATCAGAAAAGGAAAGCCCGCTGCTGCGGTGACTGAAGATTGAAGCCATTGCCGTCGATTTACCGTCTTCATGAATTGGGAGTTTTATGATTCGACTAAAGATAGAGCTCTTACTTCTTGATTTCAACAAATGAATCCCGGACCCTATCTTTAAAAAGATCATCAAGTACAAATGCAGTATTATAACAAGCAGTACGAAACCATGCCCCTGGATCAACTGCGCGCGCTACAAGTGGATCGTTTGAAGGATTTGGTCCAACGTACATGGGACACGATTCCATTTTATCAGCAAGCTTTTGACAAGCTTGGTATTGAGTCCATAAACGACATCTCGTCCGTGGAGGACATCAGCAGACTACCGATCACCCGTAAAGAGGATCTACGAGATCATTACCCCTTCGATATGTTCGGGGTAAGCCGTGATCAGGTCGCCCGGGTGCATTGTTCCAGTGGCACCACCGGCAAACCGACAGTAGTGGGCTTCTCCCGAGCGGACCTGGACCTGATGGGGGAGGTCAATGCAAGATCGTTAGTGGCAGCAGGTGCCCGGCCAGGAATGATGCTTCACAACGCCTACGGCTACGGGCTCTTTACCGGGGGCCTAGGACTGCATAGCGGAGCGGAGAAGTTGGGTATGAACGTCGTACCTGTATCCGGTGGCATGACTGACCGTCAAATAATGTTAATTCAGGATTTTATGCCTGAGGTTATTTGTTGTACCCCTTCTTATGCTCAGCGTCTGGCTGACGAATTTGAAGAGCGCGGTATAGATCCCAAGACACTTAACCTTCGATATGCCGTACTGGGAGCGGAGCCCTGGACAGAAACGATCCGGACTCATGTAGAAAAGGGACTGGCAGTAACTGCAACCAATATCTACGGGCTGAGTGAGATCATTGGCCCCGGGGTAAGTCAGGAGGACTATGAGGAAAAAGGCACCGGAAGCTACATCTGGGAAGATCACTTTTTCCCGGAAGTGATTGATCCGGATACTTTTGAGCCCGTCCCTTATGGTCAGACTGGCATACTCTTGCTGACCACACTCACTAAGGAGGTTATACCTATGATCCGCTATTGTACAAATGATATATGCTCCCTTTCGT
Source organism: Lewinellaceae bacterium (assembly GCA_024644235.1). Lineage (GTDB taxonomy): Bacteria > Bacteroidota > Bacteroidia > Chitinophagales > Saprospiraceae > JAHELJ01. Next base: position 185,599 of record JAHELJ010000005.1, on the reverse strand, counting down.
ATGAGTACAGTCAAAAGCGCACCCACATTAAGATGAGCTCTATCCGAGGTCGGGCAGATAGCATGCTGATCATTCGGGGAGTAAATCTGTTTCCCACTCAAATTGAGGAGGTCATTGGTGCCGTGACCGAACTTAGCGCCAATTATCAGATTGTTGTAAGTAGTAAGGAGCGACTGGACACGATCCTGGTAAAGGTAGAAGCAACGACAGAAGATGCCCTCAACCCCGGTGAGAAAGCCAATCTGGAAGTACAATTAATGACGAAATTTCGGGAGAGTATAGGACTGAATATTCCGGTACAAGTGGAATCTCCTGGAACCATTCCCCGCAGTGAGGGTGGTAAGCTTAATCGAGTGATCGACCTCCGCTGAAGCAGCTATTTTTGACAAATAATTTTTCAGCGATATATATTATTTTTTGTAACTTAAACAGAGAATGGTAAAGGCTATATAGCTGTATCCGCACAAGGATCAATTTTTTGTTTTGACTCAACATTATAAAAATTGGAGTCGGATTTGAAGTGACTAGGGCGGGCCTCAATCTTGCTTTCAAAGTAAGGTTCTTCGAATGAAGACAAGGGGATTACCGAACCACGGCAACCACTCCATCCCTGACAAAAGGGGTCTTAAACGTCTGATTCTTGTGCGGATTTTACTTTCCCCTACATTTCATTCCTCTATATTTGTGCCCTTCAAAAATCGACATGTTTATGGAGGGTTTTCAACATCCGTACGAAATCAACCCGGCGTTCCAAACGAGAGTAGCTTACTTCTGCATGGAATTCGGAATCGACCAGGCTCTAAAGACTTTCTCTGGGGGACTGGGCTATTTGGCCGGTTCGCATATGCGCAGTGCTTTCGACCTGGGTCAAAATCTAGTGGGAATAAGCATTCTATGGAAATTTGGCTACTATGACCAGCACCGGCATCAGGATCAAAGCATGGAAGTGCTCTTCATGGAACGATTCTATAATTTCCTACAGGATACCGGTATCCAGCTGGACATCTCTGTTGACCGCCACCCGGTAAAAGTAAAGGTTTGGTATCTCGATCCTCACGTATTCAATACAGCACCGATATTCTTTCTGTCTACCGATATCCCCGAAAACGATCATCTCGCCCGTACGATTTGCCACCGGCTCTACGATTCGCAAACGTCCGCCAAAATCGCCCAGTACATACTGTTGGGGCAAGGTGGCATGAAATTGCTCAACACCATTGGCTTTCATCCGGAAAAAATCCATCTCAACGAAGCACATGCATTACCAGCAGCATTCTATATCTATTATCAAGACAAAAATCTGGAAGCCCTTCGCCACAAACTAGTCTTCACCACGCACACCCCAGTGCCAGCCGGCAATGAGCAACACGATATCCAATTTTTGAAAAAAATGGGATTCTTCCATGATTCACCGTTGGAAGAGATCAGACAGATCACTAAAGTAGAGGGCAACAGCTTTAATCTTACTCTGGGAGCATTGAGATTAGCAGGTAAGGCCAATGCAGTATCAGAAATCCATGGACATGTAGCCCGGGATATGTGGGATGGCTTTGAAGATATCTGCCATATTGATCATATTACCAATTCACAACATGCCGGATATTGGACCGATCAAGCGATGTTGCAAAAGCTGGAGGCAGAAGATAACGAGGGCTTGCGTCATCGCAAGATGGAAATGAAAAGGGAGCTTTTTAAAGAAGTGGCAGATCAAACCGGGAAAATCTTTGACGAAAAGGTATTGACCATCGTATGGGCTCGTCGATTTGCGCCCTACAAACGAGCTGACTTGATTACCTGGCAAGAAGAGACTTTTGAAAGACTTATGAAAGATGATCGGTACCCATTGCAAATTATCTGGGCTGGAAAGCCCTATCCTTTGGACTACGGGGCTATCAATGTGTTTAACACCTTAGTTCAACTAAGCAAGAAACACCCACGCTGCGCTGTTTTGGTAGGTTACGAACTCGAGCTATCAAAGAAGCTCAAACAGGGATCGGATGTTTGGTTGAATACACCTCGTATCACCCGCGAAGCTTCGGGAACCAGCGGTATGACGGCAGCAATGAATGGAAGTATTAATTTTTCCACCAACGATGGTTGGATCCCTGAGTTTGCTAAACACCTGGAGAATGCATTCATTATTCCTCCCGCCAACCTAGACCAGCCCATGGAAGGGCAAGACCTGGAAGATCTCATCAACTTGTACGACATCTTGCAGAATAATATATTGCCTATGTACTACGACCACCCTCAACAATGGACGCAGATGGTAAAAAACAGTATGCGAGATGTTGTACCGGCATTCGATTCAAATAGGATGGCAACAGAATACTATCAAAAACTCTATAGCTAGATCTTTTCTATGGATTTCCCTCAGCCAATTGGTGTTCAGGAAATAGCAGAACTCATTGGAGCCGAAATCGTCGGAGATCCTGACCGGAAAGCATTTGGCATCAATGAAATCCACAAGGTTAGAAAGGGAGACATCACCTTTGTCGACATTGAGAAGTACTATAAGAAAAGTCTTAGCTCTGCAGCTACCATCATCATTATCAACAAAAGAACTGACTGCCCACCGGGAAAAACCCTCCTTCTCGTCGATGATCCATTCACCGCGTATGACAGCCTGGTACGCCGCTACCGCAAATTTCAACCTTTGGAAGTGGAGAGATCAGCTTCGGCAGTCATTCATCCGAGTGCCATCATAGAGCCCCATGTGATGATTGGCAATGAGGTTGTTATCGGTGAAGACTGCTATATACAGTCGCATTGCTACATTGGGAGCCATACCACAATCGGAGACAGGGTGAGGATCTCTGCAGGATGTATGATCGGCACTGATGCTTTTTATTTCAAAGACCGTGGCACCCATCTCGAGCAATGGCAGTCTGGCGGTTCTGTCGTAATAGAAAGTGATGTCTTTATCGGGGCTTCTTGTACCATAAACAAGGGCGTGTCCGGAGCAACCCGGATTGGGGAAGGATCGAAGCTTGATTCGCAAGTACATATAGGTCATGGAGCGGTAATCGGGAAGCACTGTACGCTGGCGGGTCAGGTTGGTATAGGAGGGAAGACCCTCATCGGCGATCATGTCAGGATTTATGGCCAGGCTGGTATTTCTAATAATCTGGTGATCGGCGACCGCGTGATCATTCTTGGGAAGGCAGGAGTCACCAAAGACTTGCCAGATGGTGGACGATACTTCGGGTTACCGGCAAAGCCTGCCCGCGAATTTTTTCGTGACCTGGCCAGAAGCAGAAAAGGCAAAAACCTGCAGTGAAGAAGGCAGTGGCTCTTCAGGTCTATGGAAAAGTCCAGGGAGTATGGTTTCGGGCTAGTACGCAAATCAAGGCTCGCGACCTAGGTATCTATGGATTCGTGAAGAATCAGGCAGATGGATCAGTTTATATCGAGGCAGAGGGAGAACCGGCCGCTCTGAAATCTTTTGTTGAATGGTGTCACAATGGTCCTAGACATGCTTCTGTCTCCAATGTCGTAGAGGCCAATCTCGAACTTCAAGGCTTTCGATCTTTCGAGATCAAACGCTGGTAGTGCTCCCTTTTGAGTCATTCCAGTTGTCTTATCTTACAACCGGATCATCACATCTGTCATGAAAAGAGAAAAGTTGCAGTTTATCAACCGGGAAGGTTGGGCTCTGTCCGCGTATCTGGAATTTCCACCCGATCAGGAACCAATAGCGTACGCCGTATTTGGCCATTGCTTTACCTGCAATAAGAATTTCCCGGCAGTAAAAAATATTGCCCGTGGACTCACCTCTCGCGGCATCGCTGTATTGCGTTTTGATTTCAGCGGTTTGGGCGACAGCGAAGGGGAGTTTGTCGAAACGAGTTTTCTCACGAATGTTACTGATCTCTTGGCCGCGGCAGCTTACCTTGAGGAGAACTATGAGGCTCCGGAACTGCTGATCGGTCACTCGCTGGGAGGTGCTGCTGCGCTCTATGCTGCTCCTCAGATTGAAAGTATCAAAGGCGTAGTCAGTATTGCCGCTCCATCCGATCCCAAGCACGTCATTCATCTTTTTCAACATGAAGTAGCTGAAATCAAAAAAGATGGTAAAGCTACCGTTCAGATTGCAGGACGCACTTTTGAGATTGGTGAGAAGTTTCTGAAAGATGCGGAGGTCGCCGACCTGCTCACCACTGTCAGTGATCTAAGAAAGGCTCTGCTCATTTTGCATTCTCCGATTGACGAGGTTGTTGATGTAAGCCATGCTGCCAAACTCTACAAAGCTGCTTATCATCCCAAGAGCTTTATTTCTCTCGATCAGGCCGACCACATTTTATCCAACAAGATGGATTCCATTTATGCCGGCGAAGTGATTGCCAGCTGGGCAGCAAGATACCTTGATAAGCCCGAGCGTCGAGTTCTAGATACCGAGCTTGATGTGGTTGCCAGCCTCCCTGACGATGATGAATACACTACCTTGATCCTGGCAGGTCGCCATCACCTCACTGCCGATGAACCGGAGTCTGTGGGAGGGAACGACTTTGGACCCTCCCCCTATCACTTGCTCTCCGCAGCTTTGGGATCATGTACAGCCATGACCTTACAGATGTATGCTCGAAGGAAAAAGTGGGACCTCCAGGAAGTTCTCGTACACCTAAAACACGAGAAGGTCTATGCGGAAGATTGCGAGACTTGTATCACCGCAGAAGGTGAAGTAAAAGATCCCAAAGCCCGAATTGACCAAATCAGCCGGGTGGTGGAACTTATCGGTGATCTTGATCATACCCAAAAAACGAGACTACTGGAGATTGCCAACCGCTGCCCCGTACATCGGACTCTGGAAAGCGATATGCATATTCATTCGAAATTGGCGGAATAGCCAGTTGAGAGTTGAAGAACTTAAAAAGGATCGGTGTTTTGGTGCTTTGGTTTTCTGGTGTTTTGGTTTGACCCTTTGACCCCCTTTACCATTTTCGCCTCTTTTACCAGAAGAGCAACCAGGGGCTAAGTCCAAGCTTAAGTACAAGTTTAAGTCTAAGCATAAGGTCTCCTTTGACCTTCTTTGCCGTTTTCGCCTCTTTTACCAGAAAAGCATTGGTGTTGGTTTTCTGGTGCTCTGGTATTCTGGTTTTGCGGTTTGACCTTTGACCCCCCTTTGCCATTTTCGCCTCTTTTACCTTTCCGGCATTGGTATTTTGGTGCTTTGGTTTTCTGGTGTTTGCCTCAGCCTTAGCCTTAGCCTAAAGAAGTCCAATCCCCTCTTAACCTTTTAACCTTATAAACTTGTAACCTTTTAACGTCAATCCCTTCTATACTGCAACATCCAGCTATAGATATCCTTATCGAAGCGATCGTAATCAGGATCTTCCTTGCCCATGCCAGTGCCATCGTAGGTCATGTCCCAGCTTCGATGATCGACACCCGGGTAAATGGAAAGATTGAAAGGTTTGACCTCAGCTTGATCGCCCAGGGCTTTAGCGATCTCAAATGATTCGGAGACCGGCACGATTTCATCCGCATCACCGTGGAAAATCCACAATGGTGTCTGGCCGATCCGATTTGCTCTCTCCACCGGTGCTCCACCACAAATGACAACTGCAGCAGCGACCAGAGACCTCTTTCCATAAGAGCCCAGATAACGGTAGGTAGCGTATGCCCCCATGCTTAAACCAGTCATATAGGTGCGAGAAGGGTTTGCCAGGTATGTTTTATGTGCCCACTTGATTGCCTTGTGCAGATTGTTTTGATCAAAACCGATATTGGCCTGAAGAGCAAGGACAATCATGGGCTCGGGAGGATCGAATTGCCCTGCCCGGATCAGTGCCGGCAAACCTGTGGTCAGCAGTTTATCCAACTCTTCGGGATCTCGTTCACTATCACCACGTTCTCCCGCGCCGTGCAGAAAGATCAGCAAAGGGTACTTTATCGTACTATCCAGTCCATAGCCTTCCGGCAGGTATTCGTAGAAACCAAAGGGACATCCGGATTCTCCAAATGGCACAGCCGTTAAAGTGTTCCCACCTGCTTCCGGTAAATATTGAGGTGTCAATCGGCAACTGGTCATTGCCAACAACACTCCTATTAGTAAGATCGTCAGCCTAGCTGCCCAATTCATCCTTAATAATCTTTCCGTCCTTCATGACAAATTTCGCCAATCGCAAAACAGAAATATTCTCAGTGGGGTCACCTTCCACCAGGATTAGATCCGCCATTTTACCATGCTCTATCTTGCCCAGATTTGACAGGTCAAATACTTGAGCGTTGACGCTGGTTGCAGATCGCAATACATCTTTATCGGACATTCCATATTCCACCATCATTTCCAACTCTCTGACATTATCACCATGGGTGAAGACACCCACGTCTCCTCCGGCACAAATTGTAACCCCGGCCTTCAGAGCTGCTCCAAAGCTTTTCTTCTTCTGGACAATTCGATCCGGCTCCGGGTCAACTCCTTTTTTCCATCCCCGGTATTGCATGATGGCATCGCCCGCAGCCAGAGTGGGGCATAGTGCAACCTTGTGCTCAACCATGAGCTCGAAGATCTCTGGAGTGCCTCCGTCACCATGTTCGATGGTGCTCACACCAGCCAGGGTGGCTCTTCGCATTCCTTCCTCAGTAGCTGCATGCGCTACTACCATCCTTCCGCTGGATGCAGCAGTCTCAACGATCGATCTCAGTTCCTCGACACTGAAGGTAGGAGCCGCCTGACCAAAGGGTCCCCATCGGTAATCGGCATATACTTTTATGACATCTACTCCATGACCGATTTGTTCGCGTACTACCCGTACCAATTCCCTGTCGTCAGCTTCCTGAGCTCCAAGTGGTACTTTCACATGCGATGCGAAGCCCTTAGGTCCATAGCTCCCCGTAGCCACAATTGCCCGACCTGCTGTTATCATGCGAGGTCCGGGCATCAAGCCCTTTTCAATGCTTTGCTTCAGTTCCACATCGAGAAATGCGGCCCCTTCGGTGCCAAGATCTCTGACTGTTGTTATACCGGCATTTAAGGTGGCCTTGGCATGGTTGACTGCACGCACTGTGCGCTCTGTGAAAGATTCCTTGAGTACCTGGTCGTTCCAACCAGTTTCATCGTAGGGGTGTAAAAACAAATGAGAATGGCCCTCGATTAATCCGGGAAGCAAGGTTAGTCCCTCCAGTTCGATAAGATGATCAACTTCTGTTTCAGGTAGGTCTTCAGCAAGACCGGCGTAGACGATCTCATTCCCCTGCACCAGTACAGACCAATTGCTGTGCAAATCGGACCCATCAAAGACATTGCCGTTTTGAAAAAGACTTGCTGTTGGCTGAGCTGAGCCATCTATATGAAGTCCGAAGAGGAGTCCCAGGTAAATTATGCCGATGCGCATGCCCTAATATAAGGCCATGTCAAAAATCCGGCGGTACTTTTTTGTCAGGGGGTGTTGAGGTCCCAAAAGATGAAACATCGCAATACTTGCTCGACGAGGGAGCTCGTTAGCGTAGTTCTTATCCTTTTGCACTGCTTCGATCAACTTAGCCAGCGCAGTATCTTGATCGTCCGCATTGAGAGCGATAACAACTTCATTCAATATTTCACCAACCTCGCCATTATCGCTGTCTACCTGGGAACTCAGCTCGGCTAAAGTGCGAATATCTTCAGCCTCATCCGCCATGGCGTGGCCGATCTTAATATCACTCACCAATTCGGCAGCTCGGGCAGGATCCTTCAGAACAATAGATTTGGCCAAAAGCCCTCTACCTTCTTCAACGTTAGGATGAGCCGAGACGAATTCCTCCAGTAGTTGGATAGAATTTTCGTCATCAGCATTCTCCAGTTCTTCCAGAAGTATTGTCAGTTCTTTTTTATCCTCGGTAGGAAGATAATCTTCCAACCATTTGAGGATTGAATGTCTTGGTAAGGCTCCGGCAAACTCCGCTATGATATCCCCGTTGTAGAACATCTTTACATTTGGAATACTGCGAATCCCATACTGAGCAGCAATCTCAGGATATTCTTCAGTATTCAATTTGACCAACTTCCACTTGCCTTCCTGCTCACTGGCAAGCTGTTCGATTACTGGACCAAGGATCCGGCAAGGGCCACACCAGGGTGCCCAAAAATCTACGACAACAGGCAGGTTCTTACTCGCGTCCAAAACATTTTTCTGAAAATCCATAGCAGTTTAATTTTCCTCTTGAATACAATTACAAATCTTCACCGAGGCGGCGAAATATCCGGCTAAAGCAATACCGGCAATTAGAAAACCTAAAAACTCCCTTACAAGTTCAATATGTGGTGATTCAGCCTTCATCGATCCGGTGATACTGGGCATCCCTTCTCCTATCCAACCAAAAAAATCCGGAATGAGGAAAAGTAAACCGAAAAGACAAATCATCGCCCCAGCCGCAGGTAAAACCGGAAAGCAAATTTTGGCAAGATGGAGACCCGCACTTATAGCAACTGTGAGGTACAGCAGTATCCAGCCAAGCGGATCCGGATCATTCCATTGAACGATAGCAAACAAGGCAAAGAGCGCAATGATGAGGATGTGCACAATTTTCATTCCCTCAAAATTACGGATCAAATCAGGTAATCTGAGGTGATCAAGATCACTAATCTAGAACTCGATGCGATAACTAAGGTTTGGCAAAATACCGAACTGCTCCTTAGCTATGATTTGTTGTGTATGCGGATCAAAACGATAATGATCGATATTCTCCCGGTTGGTGGCATTGAGTAAATCGAGTCCCAGAATACGGCTCGTTTTTGCCTTGCTTCTTTTCCAGTAAACTCTCAGATCAGTTTTAAAAAAGGCCGGTAATTGCTCGGTAAAAGCACTTGATTCTTCGTACACTGTCAACAGTCGTTCCTGCGATGATTGCACATCAATAGGACCTTCCCAGAAACCTCCATGCACTGAAATTCTCAGGTTTATTCCAAAACTCTTTCGCTTTCCTCCATTTTCTTTCGAAAATTCCTTGCCTCCGGTTAGGTTGAAGCCGTACTTGCCGTTGTAACGCGTATTTCGCTTCACTCCATCGGCACCCGTGTACTTCGAATCGTAGACTGTCCCATTGATTTCGAAGAAAGTGCTGCCAGCAAAGTATTTTTGATAGGAGATTTCGACCCCTGCGTTGTTACCGGTTCCTTCACTTTCCAATTGCTCTGAGAAGACAAATTCGGAAGAATTGATCGTCGCCAGGCTCCTCTCTGCTCCGCTGGCAATCGGAATGTCGAAGAGGTACTGATAAAATACTTCGGCCACGATCTTTGATTGGGCATTGATGTAATTGGTATAGGACAGGACCAAATGATGGGTGCGGATGAAACCGAGATGGGAGTTTGATCTTCCGTCCGGAGCTAGTAATAACAAAACATTTGCCTCCGGCAACCGACTGTAGAGTCCGTAAGCTAGTCCTAGGAAGCTTCTTGCTGATATATGGTAACGAGCTGAAATCCTGGGTTCTAGCGCTGTTGCAGTACTCAAGGTGAAATGAGACAGGTGCAGTCCTGTATGCAACACAAGATCGCTACCAAGCTGCCAACGTAAGTCGCCATAGCTTTCCAGAAGCCATCCCGAAGCGCTGACATCAGACAAATAATCCAAGAGAGCATTTGAGGAAAAGACGCTCAGGTCATGGAAAGTGGCTTTGGCACCAATATGCAATGAGTTTTGTCCACCTAATGAGGTTCCATAGGACGAGTGAATACCCAGCTTGCTTTCACGATTTAGATCTTTTTCAAACTCAATAGGCCTCAGCATCCGATCGATAATTTCAGAATTTCGCTTATGCTTGTATCCGCTGTAAACCACGCTGGTATGCCAGCTTCCCGCTTTAAATGAGACACCCATAGCTCCCATTCTGGAGTCAAACAAAATGTCCTGCCTATCTTTGAATTCAAGCCACTCGGCGGTATCCCTGCTGCCTACGAATTCATTTTCACTGACACCCCCAAGACCGAAAAACGACAACTCACTTTGCTCACCTACTGGCATGTGAAGATGAAAAGAGAGGTCCTGGAAGTTGATCGATTCACCTCCGAAATCAACTCCCATTTGTGATAGTATTCCAACGGTGGAGTATCTGTAATTAGCCAGAAATGAACTCTCTCCCGAAAGCGGACCCTCGAGCGAAGCATCGATGCCGATCAATCCAATCTGGCCGGTACCATGTAACCGGTCCGAAGCCCCCGGCCTTAGCTGCATATCCATAATCCCTGCCGTGGCGTTGCCATATGCACTGGGAAACGCTCCTTTAAGAAAGAGCGAATTATCCAACATTTGTGCGCTAAGAATATTTACCCCACCACCACTTTGGGTTGACCGGTCCGAGAAAGTACCGGCATTGCTAAGATGATTGGGATTTACGATCTCCACATCCTGAAGATACCAGCGGACACCATTTGGCGAATTGCCACGAATAACTAGATTATTCGCCTGGTCATTCGGGTTTACTACCCCGGCGTAAAGCGTGGTAAGCCTGGCAGGATCATAGAAGGTGGCAGGAAATCTCAAAGTCTCTTCAGTGGTAAGTGTATGCACACTGGTGAGTGCCTCCCGGGTTCCCTTTCGCGATTCAGCCTGTACCACAATCTCATCCAATCGCGAAGCAGCTGGAGAAAGATAGTAGCTACCGGATTGAGGAATGCCGGTTCGTACTTCGACGGTTGCTATGATCTTGGTTTGATAACCTAGACTGGTGAATGACAGCCGATAATAACCAGACGGGATGTCGGTGAGTTGAAAGTATCCCTGATCGTCCGATACACTGATTTTGCTGAACTCTTCACTAGAGATTTCTACCCTCACCCCGCCAATTCCGGACTCATCCAAGGCATCCAGTACATGTCCCTGCAAACTTCCATTGATCTGGCTCCAGCTACAGACGGCAAACAGCCAAAAAAAGAAGGTAAGCCATCGATCCACTTGCTTCATCTGGCAAAGAAAAGAAAAGTGAAGGCTTAAAGTTCAAATCAGCTAAGGCCGATGATCTTCTTGTTGAGGGCTTCATCAGCTCCCGTGCCGGCAAAATCATCAAATGTCTTTTCTGTGACTTTGATCATATGACTGCGGATAAACTCTGCGCCCTCTCGAGCTCCCTGATCACCATCTTTGATGCAACATTCCCATTCCAATACGGCCCAGCCATCATAGTCGTACTGAGCCAATTTGCTGAAGATCGCTGCAAAATCTGTTTGGCCGTCACCTAATGATCTAAATCGACCAGCCCGGTTGATCCAATCCTGGTAACCTCCGTAGACACCCACCCGGCCAGAAGGATTAAACTCAGCATCCTTCACATGAAACATCTTGATGAATTCATGATAGATATCGATGAAAGCCAAATAGTCCAGTTGCTGCAAAACAAAGTGACTGGGATCGTAAAGAATGTTAGCACGTTTGTGGTTGCCGGTGGCTTCACGAAACATTTCAAAAGTGATGCCATCGTGAATATCCTCTCCCGGATGGATCTCGTAGCAAACGTCAACACCATGCTCGTCAAAGAAATTGAGGATAGGTAGCCAACGGTCCGCCAGTGCTTTGAAGGCTGTCTGAACCAATCCTTCCGGTCGCTGTGGCCATGGGTATACGGTGTGCCAGATGAAAGCTCCAGAAAAAGTCACATGAACATCGATCCCCATGTTGCGACTGGCCATCGCACCATACTTCAATTGTTGCACAGCCCAATCGGTGCGAGCAGATGAATTATTTCTCACTTCAGGAGGAGCAAAGCCGTCGAACATTACATCATAAGCCGGATGTACTGCCACCAATTGGCCCTGCAAATGAGTTGACAACTCCGTAATTTCCACGCCACATTCTTTCGCGCGCCCTTTGAAATCATCGCAGTAGTCTTTACTCTCAGCGGCTTGCTTGAGATCAATGATCCGGCCATCCCAGGTTGGAATCTGCACCCCGATATATCCAAAGTCGGCAGCCCACTTACATAATCCTTCCAGACTGTTGTAGGGAGGGTCATCTCCGGCAAACTGGGCAAGGAAAATGGCAGGTCCTTTTATGCTTTTCATGATTTGTTATGCTTTAGATTTAATGAAATTTGATTGACTTCCCTGGCTATTCGAAGCTCAGCCATTTTTGTTCTGTTCCGGAAGACTCCACCACTTTGATGATAAACTGCATGCCCCTTACGCCATCGCTCACTGTAGGAAAATCATACACCGGATCTGGATCCTTACCGGCCAACCTGGCCTGAACGTGTTTTGCAAAATTGCGATAGATATTGGCAAAGGCTTCAAGGTACCCTTCCGGATGCCCAGCAGGCAATCTGGTATGAGCCTGAGCTGCCGCTGCCAGGTCACCTACTCCCGTTCGCAAGATCTCCATGGGTCTGTCGAGCCACTTTACCTGAAGGCTGTTTGGCTCTTGTTGATGCCATTCCAATCCGGCTTTCGTACCATATATCCGGATCCGGAGATTGTTTTCTTCTCCGGCCGAAATCTGGCTGGCGAAAAGGATGCCTTTGGCTCCGTTCTCAAACCTGAGTAAGACATTGCCATCGTCATCCAGCAGCCGGCCGGGGACAAAAATGGTCAGGTCAGCACACATCTCCTTGATTTGAAGACCAGTAATGTACTCGGCCAGATTCTCAGCATGAGTGCCGATATCTCCCATACTTCCTGCAATTCCTGATCTCTTTGGATCGGTTCTCCAGGATGCCTGTTTTTGTTCACTGTCTTCCAATTTTGTAGATAGCCATCCCTGGGGATACTCGACTACGACTTTACGCACTTCACCAATGGTACCATTTGCTACCATATTACGTGCTTGTTTGACCATGGGGTAGCCTGTGTAATTATGGGTGAGCGCAAAGATCAATCCCGTTTCCTCAACCAGTCTCTCCAGGTCCCGAGCTTCCTCCATATCGAAACAAAGGGGTTTGTCGCAGACTACATGAAAGCCATTTTCCAGTGCCATCTTGGCAGGGCCATAATGTACATGATTTGGAGTGACGATCGAGACGAAGTCCATTCGAACATCTTCCGGCAGAGCCTTTTCCTTTTCGATCATTTCGGCATAGCTGCCGTACACCCGGTCCGGAGATAAATAAAAATCAGCTCCGGAAGCCTTTGATTTTTCTGGGTCGCTACTAAAAGCTCCGCAGACAAGCTCGATTTCTCCATCCAGTGCAGAAGCCATCCTATGCACAGCACCGATGAAGGCACCGCGGCCACCGCCCACCATACCCATGCGGATTTTTCTACTCATTTCAGTCTTATGTTTTGGTTAATAATTGTTCAAATCACTGCCCAACATTTCTAATTCTCGATCGAACAGATCGCACACCATCACACTAATTCTGGACTTATGACCTGAATCAATAATGATAAGGATTATTTTAAAACCTTAATAAGATTGGTCTTCATAAATGATGATTTCCAGTATTTTGGAGACTCCCTTAATAATTTGGTATTTCATAACTAGCAAATCTCTGACCTTATGAAAACTGTGATTGGTGATGTGGAGTATTTTCCCAGTATCGGCACTGTCGAATACGAAGGACCTGAATCGGACAATCCCCTGGCGTTTAAATATTATGATGCCCATCAAGTGGTAGATGGCAAAAGCATGCAGGACCATTTTCGTTTTGCCGTGGCCTATTGGCATAGCTTCTGTAATGAGTTGAGCGATCCGTTTGGCCCTGGCACCCGAAAAATGCCCTGGGCCACTGCCGGTGATCCGGTGGATTTGGCCAGAGAAAAAATGGACGCTGCATTTGAATTTATCACTAAGCTGGGAATCCCCTTTTATTGTTTTCATGATTTCGATTTAGTAGCAGAGGGTGGTTCGATCCGGGAAAGTGAAGCCCGGCTGCAAGCAATAGTGGACTATGCCAAGGAAAAACAAGAAGCTTCCGGGGTTAAGTTGCTTTGGGGTACAGCCAATCTCTTCTCCAATCCACGCTATATGAACGGAGCAGCCACAAATCCTGATTTTCAGGTGCTGAGCTATGCTGGCACCCAGGTAAAAAACGCTCTCGACGCCACCATCGCTTTAGGAGGTGCCAATTACGTGTTCTGGGGTGGGAGAGAAGGCTATATGTCACTACTCAACACCGACATGCGTAGAGAACTTGATCACATGGCTCAGTTTCTGCATATGGCGAAAGATTATGCACGACGCAATGGCTTTGAAGGCACATTCCTCATCGAGCCCAAACCGATGGAGCCGATGAAACATCAGTATGACTTCGACAGCGCGACGGTCGTGGGCTTTCTCCAGCAACATGGATTGGATGAGGATTTCAAACTAAATGTGGAAGTCAATCACGCCACTCTGGCCAGTCATACTTTTCAGCATGAGTTGCAGGTCGCGGCGGACGCCGGTTTACTAGGAAGTATCGATGCCAACCGAGGGGACTATCAAAACGGCTGGGATACCGACCAGTTTCCTGTCAACCTGTACGAGCTCACTCAGGCTATGCTTGTGATTCTCGATGCGGGAGGATTTTCCAATGGAGGTGTGAACTTCGACGCCAAATTGCGCCGCAACTCGACCGATAAAGAAGATCTCTTCCTGGCTCATATCGGTGGCATGGACGCCTTCGCTCGTTCCTTACTCATCGCCGACCGAATTCGCAAAAAATCAGATTACCACATGCTGCGGCAAGAGCGTTATAGTTCGTTTGACCATGGATACGGTAAAATGTTTGAAGAAGGCAAACTTACCCTGGAAGAGCTGAGAGAATATGCCATCGAAAATGGGGAACCTGCCATGAAAAGCGGCAAGCAGGAATTGTTTGAAAACATCATCAATCAATATATCTAGCGTCAAAAAGGCTAAAGGGTGAAAGGGGTCAAAGGTTACGGGCCAAGGTCAAGGGATTCTTAATAGTGTAGTGGTGAGTAGTGATTTAGGGGGGTGAGCGAGGCGATTAACGATCAACGTCGAACGATCAACGGGATGGGTTAAGGTTTATCGGTCAAAGATGCTATGTTAAATTCCAAGCTTTATCGGCATAAATCTAAATTTGTGAATAAAGAAGGAAGTTTCCCTAAAGGGAGCTATCCAGAGTAGGCAGGGTATGTATCCTGCCTACATTTTTTAGTGAATCAAAGTTGCTTTAGTCCGTGCTCTCTTTATCTCTTTTTTCGGTGCCAACCTTTCTCTTAGCTTCAAATGATAAGAGGGATCATAGGGTTCATTCTTCGTGAACAGCGCATAGATCAGTAGCAGCAATTTTCGTTGAATGGCCGTATTGGCTTTCATCTTGATCCCGGTTCTATCCACAATCCTTTGATAGTAGGCTTTATGATGTTCATCAAAAACCGCTGCTGTCATAGCCGCCATAAATAGCATCTGCCTAACGTAAGTATTGCCTTTCTTGGAAATGTGGGTACGACCTCTGACACTCGATCCACTTTCATTTCTCACCACATCATATCCCGCATAACTTACCAATTGATTCCGGTTTTTAAACAAGGCAAATCCATTCAATTCGGCTACCACTCCACACACCGTGGTAAACCCTAAGCCTTTAGCGGTACATACATGTTCTATCCTTTGCTTCAGTTCAGGATCTTGGCCGATCTTTTGCTTCAGTTCCCCATTGATCTGCTTGATCTGTTTTTCGATAAATCGAATGTGATCTTCATATCTGTTGATCGCTCCTGAACTGGGTTGATGGGAAGCTTGCTCTGCATGCAACTGATTGATAACCATCGTCTTCTCTCTTACTAATCGGAGTCGCTCTCGATTTAGTTTTTTCAATTCTCGCATCGGTGCACTCATCGGCTCCCACCTGGGCAATTGCCGCTCCAAGCCTAATTGAGAAAGCATGGCTGCATCAAGCTCATCCGTCTTACTTTTCAGGTTCAAGCTATTGCGATACCCCTTACTTATATTGGGTAATAACACATGCACGACATAGGCCGAACCCAATGCATGGAAATGGTAAGCGAGCCGCTCATAATACACACCGGTAGCTTCCATAGTTAAGTGAACCTCCTTCTCAGATTTGCATTTCTTCTTTATCCATTCCTCCAGTTCTCGAAAACCACGTGATCCATTACTAAAGCTTCGCGTTCCTAGAACCTTCCTGGTCCAATCATCCCATAAACACTCAAAGCGAACCTTAACCTTCTTCGCTTCTATCTCCAATCCAACGTTTTGTTTGACTAGCTGCATAGCCTAAATTTTTGAGTTAAGAAAAAGCGGTTCTCCTACGACTTACCTCGTTCACTTATACTGACTAGATGTGATTTTCAACAACTGTCTTAAATGCTATTCTGTCTCAAAGAACCCCAAAGGCGAGGGCTCTCTTTGACTCTGCATACTATCTAAGTTGCTTAGGCCAAGGTCTCGTCTCGCCTTCAGTAGATCCCAAGATATTACTAGAAATATTTATGTATCCTAAACATACGAGGCGAAGGGCCAAAGGTCAAGGGATTTTTTTTAGTGCAGTGGTGAGTAGTGAATTAGGGGGGTGAGCGAGGCGATTAACGTTTAACGACAAAAAAATAACGGTAAACGATCAACGGCCAACTCAACAACAATTACACAGGCAAGGTCAGGCCTTAAACCCTAAACAGAATTAAACACTGATTTTACAATCTCGCCATTCAGGAAAGTCTCTGGGTCAAGTTGGCTTTGGGTAATCACCCCTTTGGGATCTTTTTCCATGAGTATTCGTGCGCATTCGGCCAGGGGGGCGGCGGTGGTTACCTGAATAGCCCGTAGCGTGATATCCCCAATCGACATTGGTGGGATCTGATAGTTGGTCTCGAGACGTTGCCGGTTACCATATTTATCTGGTCCTTCCACGGCGCAGTATATGATGACCTGATCGTCTTCGATGTGGGGTATGCAAGTTTCCATTTGCTTCTGAAGGTGAGCAATGTGATCCTCATCTTTGGGAATCGCAGCCAGTCTTTCCTTCACCCAGTTGTAGTGACCAGGATACCTTAGGGTTTTATATTCAAGACTTTCTACCCGGCCCGCGAAAAAATCTGGCAAATCCGCAGTGCCACCGGAAGTGAGGTCCTCCTCGTAGGTTATTCCATCTATGATCACTTGCTTTGGTTCACTCAATGAAGAAAGAATCACTTTCTTATTTTCCCTGAGGCAGATAGTATCCATTAGATATTCGGTGGCAACCCCGACAGGGCTCCAGGTAAAGCCGTAGTAATGAGGTGGTGTGGCATGACGTGTCAGAGCTCCTACCTTCATCGAAATCAAGTCTACCTGCTCTACCTCGAATTTTTGGCAAAATTGTTTAAATACGCCATGAGCCAGCACATTGATGAAACCCGGAGCCAGGCCGGTTTGCAAAATGAAACCTGTTTCGGCCTTTGCAGCCAATTCGATGATGCTGCTGGTTTCGGCCACGTACTCCGTGAGATTCGCATAGTGCATACCATAAATGAGCGCCAATTGCGCCATGCGAGGCGCTTCACTTCCCGGTAAGCAATCCAGCAAGACTGAGGAACTGGTGAAGGCCGATTGCATTTCTTCGTTGAGATCCTCAGCAAGGGAAAAGGACTGAGCATTGGCTGTGGGAAAATGCTCGTTAATCTGATCAACGACACGCTCAGCCTTTGACACAGTTCGATTACCGATAAAAAGCTTCACCTGATCTTGGAAATGCCTTGCAAGTAAAATTGCCGTTGCCTCTCCAATTCCACCGGCACCGATTATGACAATGGCTTTTATTGATTGCTTATTCACCATTAGCGAATGTACTCATCTCTTGGAATGAATGGCGGGAAGACTGACTGAATTGCCACTAAAATAAAGATCACTACTACCACCTAAATCCCGAATTTTTAGCGTCTATACTAGTAATGAAATAAATTAATCATTGAATTCCCTGAAGAACTTCACGCTCCTTTTGGCGATATTATATTCAGTTGCTTGCGACAAAGACGGGAACGTAATGCAATGCTCTGAACCGGGCATCATCATTGGTGCCGATATTCGTGCTTGTGTGTGTTGTGGAGGTTGGTTTGTTGAAATTGCCGGAGATACGCTACGAGCTAATCTGACGAAAGAATTCGTGGAGTCCTTTGATTTGGAAGACCTACCCTTACCTGTTACCCTGGACTGGATTCAGGTGGAAAATCCTTGCCTTGGTGATGAAATTGAAGTCAGCTGTATAAGAAAGTAAAGACGTATCGAGCTCCGCCAGGGAAGCATTCGTCATTCGTCATTCATCATTCGTACCTCGTCATTCGTCATTCGTCATTCAAAATGTTTCCATCCTTGTGCTTTCAAATCATGGATGTTCCCTCCTTTGGTATGCAGCTTAACTCCATCTTCTTTGTCGACAATCTCACCGACTAAGGAAATATCAGGAAGCAAACGAACTGCAGGAAGATCATTCGGTGAAACGGTAAACAAGAGTTCATAATCCTCTCCCCCACTCAGAGCACATGTGATCGGGTCCAGTTTGAACTTGAGCGCCATAAGCTGGGCTTCCTCGTGGATTGGTACATTCTCCTCTTCAATAAAAGCTCCTACAGTTGATTGCTTACAGATATGCAACAGGTCAGATGAGAGGCCATCGGATATGTCTATCATCGAGGTCGGTATCACTTTAGCTTTTGCCAGTTTTTCCACGATGTCTTTACGCGCTTCCGGCTTCAACTGACGACCGACGATATACTTTTGCTTCTCCAGGTCGGGCTGCATGTCCGGTTGAGAAAGGTAGAGTTGTTTCTCCCGCTCCAGCAATTGTAGGCCCAGATACGCCGCACCGAGATCACCGGTCACACAGATAGTATCACCCTGCTTCGCGCCTGACCTATAAGTGATTTGCTGTGGGGGTGCGCTGCCAATTGCGGTGACTGTTATCACCAAACCCTGCTGCGAAGAACTGGTATCGCCTCCCACCAGATCGACCTGGTAGAAGTCACAGGCTGCTTTGATTCCCGCGTAGAGTTCCTCCAGCCCTTCCACGGAAAACCGGTTGGACACACCAATCGACACGGTGATCTGGCGCGGGGTGGCATTCATCGCATACACGTCAGATACATTCACTACTACACTTTTATAGCCGAGATGCTTCAATGGTGTGTACATCAGATCGAAGTGGATACCCTCCAACAGCAAATCAGTAGTCACGATGACCACTTCCTCGCCATACTTGAGCACTGCCGCATCGTCTCCCACGCCTTTGATCGTGGATTTCTGACGCATCGCCAAATTATCCGTTAGGTGTTCAATCAAACCAAATTCTCCAAGAGATGATATCTCTGTTCGCGAAGGTGACTGTTTACTCATCTCTAATGATCCGTTTGCAGAAAACAAAAGTACGTTTTGAAAGTTTAGAGTTGAGGGTTGAGTGTTTAGATCAACGGATCGACCAAGAAATTTGATTGATGTCGAAGATGTGTTGGTCTAGTAGGTTCTTGGCTGGGAAGCCAAGAACAACCAATTCACCCTTTTGGTCACTAGCACCTTTACCCTGCAACGTTGCTTTTGGCAGCCCTGCCAAAAGTTTGTAAGTGACGATGCAAATATTGAAACATTGACTATCACATTCCCTTGGCCGCTGATGTTTGATCAATAAAAAAGATTCCATCGAATTGATGAGGTATCGAATACCTCCCGCCAAAGCCATAATCCTCTGCCACGTATCCCACATATCTGACGGGGCGTCTTTCCCTTATCCAAGTCGTTTTCTTCTGTTCTTTTCGAAATTTCCTTAGATCTAAATACAAAATTGGTGATTTCAATAACTGACTTGACAAGTGAAGTCCCTGTTCGACACTACCCATCGGTGCAGGGAACAGATCGAATTCAACATAGCTGTGATCAGCATAGCTAACGGTACCACGGCATTTCCCCCGATGAGTAAAAAGACATAAGGCCAGATAATCGTTTCCATATTTTTTGGATAACAGTGACCCCATACTAGTCCCCAAAAAATAATTTGCCTCCGGATCTTCCGCATCTCCCCGGGCAATGTGCGAATCATGCGCCCAGATCATTGCTTTGGTATCAGGTGGCATCCTGCTAAGAATCCAATTCACGTTTTCGGCCATAGCACTGTCGCGACCGGCAAAGCCACCCGAAAGGACTGACCTTAGATGCTGGGCAAGTACCCTGCTGTTCTGGATGGCCCATTCCCTTCGATTAGAGTTGCTTGTGGTTCTCCAGCGACTTTGCCGTTCCTCTATGATCCTGCAAAACCGCTCCACCTTATCCAGCCAGGATGTCAAGACGGAATCCCCTACAAAGAAACCAGATGTCCAGTTAGACCGATAATCGTTTAAAAGAGAATCAGCCACTACGCTCAATTCGGGATCAACTTCAGATAGGAATTGAGATAAACTATCGAAGGCTAATGACGGATTCTGAACATCCATGCCCTTAATTTCAACCGGGTCATTTGGGTGGAGCAAGTTGTAGCTTCGCATCCATTCGATAAGCTCAAGCATTTCTATTGTGCCCCACACCGCGAACAGGCCCTTCATCGCTGTCCTTGCATCGCTCTTGCCATTCACCAAGTACTGATTTAGTCGTTCCACCACCAACTGATTGTCTTCCAGAATCAAAGTACGAACACCGAGTTGATGAATACCACACTGGATGAGTCGATGCTTCATGCGAAAGAATTCACTGGTGCCATGGGTCGACTCACCCAATGCAATAAGTCTGGCATGACCTATCTCTCTTCGCAGAAAATCCAGGTCTGAAAAATGATCGTGTGTAGGCTTCACGTCTCGGGAAGGATCTACAGTTTGTAATTCAGTGATCTGTTTCTTGATTTGCTGTTGTTGCCCTTTTGAAAATGATGGTGCCACTGGTACTTCATTCAAAGTCTCGCCCTCTATCTGAAGAGCAAGGCTATCAAACCAAACGGTTCCAGTTCCAGCGTGCAGGAGAATAATCAATAGCGAATGTGCCCTTGTTTCAATCTCTATGCTTAGTGATAGATTCTCCCATTTCTCCTTACCCTTGTCGCTAGCAAAAGCAATTTGTTCGTCCAAAATATCATAGCCAGATTCAGTAGATCCAATCGTTTGAATTTTTATGCCATACTCACCTGATGCTCTTTTCGCTAAAACGAAACCACTCAACTCTACTTTGTTGCCGAGAAGCTGGCTAGGCTCCACGAAAAATGCCAGTTCAAAAGGCGTTTCGGAGCTGGCTTCCGTTTTAGCAATTCGCAAACTATGGCGGCCACTAAAGACAGTTGAGGTGTCACAAGCAAAGTTCGCATCACTAGCGTAAGCGTTGACCTGCCAACCCCAGGGCCTAGCAAGCCCTTCCACGCTTAGTTCTTCAAAACTTAGGTTCAATGGAAGTTGTGCTATCGCCGATACTTGTAGAAGGCAGAAACTAGCAATGGCAACAACGCGAACCCAATCAGCAGAGAAACTCATAGTTCAACATTCCGGTATCATCAAGTAAATTAGCACCTTTCATGAGGGATGCAAAATGGCTTAATTTGTTAGTGGTAGCTGACCTAAAGTTCTGAACTAAAAACTGGAGCGGCTCGGATTGCGCTGGGGAGGCTTGCCGTAGATTTTTCAGCCTTTTAGATGCAGGTCTGACGACTCCGATAGTCGTGTTAGACTCGTCGGAGCCGGCCTTTTCTTTTTTCGCCGACGCGCCATAGCCGCTTTGGCGACGGAGCGCTTCGATTTCTTTCCCGCCTGCCAAAGTCTTGTACGGCGGACAGGTGGCCGAGCCAGTCTGCCGACAGGCAGGCAAAAAAAAATGAAGAAGCCCGAAATACTTGATGGTCTTTCTACAAATTAGGTCGTTTGAAATTGAGCTGTGCTATTGAGCCCCTTTCGCATCCTTGCTAAAAGTCATACTTTCATTTATAGATGTCTCTTTTCTCATTACATAACAAAACTGCTTGGGTGACCGGAGGTGGAAGCGGCATCGGTGAAGCCATCTGCCTTACTCTGGCTGAAGCTGGAGCGGTGGTTCATATTCTCGAACTCAATGAAGAAACAGGACGGCAAACTTGTGATACCATTCGCAAATTATGGGGCAAGGACCGGGCGCATTTCTGGTCTGTGGATATATCACATCAACCGGACGTGATGTCGATCGCCACGGAAATCTTGAAGACTGGCTCTGTCGATATCCTGGTAAACAATGCAGGCGTTGCCCATGTAGGATCTTTGGAGCAAACTAGCGAAGAGGATCTCGATCGTTTATTCAGTATCAATGTGAAAGGGACCTATAACTGTATGTACGCGGTATTATCGAGCATGAAACAAAACGGAGGAGGAGCCATCATCAATATCGCTTCCACAATTGCATCAGTGGCTATTAAAGAGCGCTTCGGATACACGATGACGAAAGGGGCTGTTCTCACTATGACCTATGCCGTCGCGATAGATTACATTGATGTGCCGATACGTTGTAACGCCATTTCACCCGGCAGGATTCATACGCCATTTGTCGATGGCTTTATCAAGAAAAATTATCCAGGTCGTGAAAAGGAGATGTTTGACAAATTATCGACTGACCACCCAATTGGAAGGATGGGCACCCCTCAGGAAATTGCCGATCTGACTCTATTTTTATGCAGCGATGAAGCCTCCTTCATCACTGGTTCTAACTATAGTATTGACGGTGGATTTACTAAACTGAAAAACTAACTGAAAATGAAATTGATTCGCTTCGGACAGCCGGGGAAAGAAAAACCCGGTATCATAGATGCCGATCAGGAGCGTCGTGATGTATCTGCTTTCTGTTCTGATTTCGATGAGGACTTCTTTGCTTCCGATGGAATTCGCCGGCTTCGAAGCTGGCTGCAGGACCACGAAGACAACTGCCCTTTGGTAGAGGAGCAGATTCGGTGGGGCTCTCCAGTAGGAAGGCCAAGCAAATTAATTTGCGTGGGTCTGAACTATGCTGCTCATGCTGCCGAAAGTGGATTGGAGCCTCCCAAAGAACCCGTCCTGTTCAGCAAGGCAACTTCCTCTGTTTGTGGCCCATACGACGTGGTCACGATTCCAAAAGGAAGCCAGAAAACAGACTGGGAAGTAGAACTGGCCATCGTAATCGGTAAAAAGGCCAACTATGTTTCGAAAGAGCAAGCCATGCACCATATTGCCGGCTACGTATTGCACAACGATGTGAGCGAACGTGCATTCCAACTGGAGCAGGGTGGCCAGTGGGTGAAAGGGAAAAGTGCTGATACTTTTGCCCCTCTGGGGCCGTGGCTGGCCACTACCGACGAGATTGCCGATCCTAATAACCTGCGATTATGGCTGAAAGTCAATGGTGTGACGATGCAGGATAGTTCCACATCCGATTTCATTTTTCAGGTAGATCACCTCGTATCATACATCAGCAATTATATGTCGCTCTTGCCCGGTGACGTAATCTCTACCGGCACTCCGCAAGGCGTGGGGCTAGGGCAGAATCCACCGTGGTACCTGAAGCCGGGCGACGTGATGGAGCTGGGCATTGATGGACTGGGTGTCTCAAAGCAACGCACAGCAGCCTATACAGAAAATTGAAGAGCTTTGGGATAGCAACAGAAAAACATGGCTTTGATCGAGTTTCAGAAAGGTGGACTGTATGTTCCTGAGGCTGATGTCTATATTGATCCCTGGCGAAGGGTAAAGAAAGCATTAATCACTCATGGTCACTCTGATCATGCTCGATGGGGCCATCATCGATATGTCTGTGCCGACTCAAGCAAAGCCATTCTTCAGCATAGGCTGGGCGATATCAATATACGCGGTGTTCCCTTTGGAGAATCCTTTTTAGTAAACGGCGTTCAATTCACCTTTTACCCCGCCGGTCACATCGTGGGTTCCGCCCAGATCAAGGTTGAGTATCAGGACGAAATCTGGGTAGTATCGGGAGACTACAAGACAGAGGATGATGGCATCAGTGGGGCTTTCGAGCCGGTACCGTGTGATGTGTTCATCACGGAGTCCACTTTTGGTTTGCCTATCTATACCTGGCTTGATCAAAGTATAATCTTCGATGAGATCAATCAATGGTGGGCAACAAACCGGGATGCCGGTGTAACCAGTATTCTTACCGGATATACTCTGGGAAAAGCCCAGCGATTGCTAAGTGGGTTGGACACTTCGATAGGGCCAATCTACACCCATGGTGCCATTGAAAACATGACGAAGGTCATTCGTTCTTCAGGAGTACCCTTACCAGATACGATCCGAATCACTCCGGAAACGCCAAAAAAGGATCTGGTCGGTGCCATGGTGGTTGCACCACCTTCAGCAACCGGCTCACCCTGGATGAAGCGGTTTAAGACCGTATCCATCGCCACTGCTTCCGGTTGGATGCAGCTGCGGGGTGCTCGCAGGCGGCGCAGCGTGGATCGTGGATTCGTATTGAGTGATCATGCCGACTGGCATGGGCTAAACCAAACGATTGAAGCCACTGGTGCTTCCAAGATTTACGCCACGCATGGTTATACCGATGTTTTCCGCCGCTGGCTGGAATCTAAAGGATTGGAAGCCGGAGTAGTAAAGACCCGTTTTGAAGGCGAACTCGCCGAGATCAATGAAGGCAGCGAACCTGAAGAAGAGGAGCAGCCATGAAGCGATTTGCTCAACTGTTTCAATCGCTCGATCAGACTACTAAAACAAATCAAAAAGTAGCAGCACTCCAACAGTATTTTTCCGAAGCTCCGGATGACGACAAATTGTGGACGATTGCTTTGCTCTCCCACCGAAGGCCTCGCCGCAGCGTGACGATTTCCCTGGTACGGGAATGGGCCGCTGAAATGGCAGGTTTACCGGTTTGGCTCTTCGATGAGAGTTATCACATCGTCGGTGATCTTGCTGAAACAATTGCATTGGTGTTGCCCAAACCGGTAAAGACAAGCGAACGCTCCCTTACAGATTGGATAGAGCACGTGATCGCCTTGAAAGATCTGGAAGATGAGCAAAAAAGGGAAGGCATGCTGGAAGCATGGCGTAGCCTCAACCATCGGGAACGTTTTGTATTCAACAAATTGATGACCGGCGGATTTCGCATTGGAGTCTCTCAGAAACTGATGACCCGGGCACTGGGCCGGGCTACCGGTATCGACGAAAACATCCTGGCCCACCGGCTCATGGGTGATTGGTCGCCCCAGACAACTACTTTTGAAGAGTTGGTTCTGCAGGAAAGAGCGGCTGACGACCTCTCCAAACCATACCCATTTTACCTGGCCTACGCACTGGACGTCAGCTACGAACAACTCGGCCCTCCTGCTGACTGGCAGGCTGAGCGCAAATGGGACGGTATCCGCGGGCAACTGATCAAGCGTGATGGCCATCTATTTCTGTGGTCACGTGGGGAGGAATTGGTAACAGACCGGTTTCCCGAGTTTGAGGTGCTTACTGCGTTCATGTCGGATGGTATCGTACTCGATGGAGAGATCCTCCCCTTCAAAGATGGTGTGCCCCTCACCTTCCAAAAACTGCAGACTCGCATTGGTAGGAAGAAAGTGACTAAACGAATCTTGCAGGAAGCTCCTCTTATCCTGATGGCTTATGACCTGCTGGAACATGAAGGCGAAGACCTGCGTGATCATCCCATCCGACACCGGCGAAGGATCCTGGAGGAGGTAGTGCAGTCGGTAAATCAGGAAGTGCTTCGCCTGTCCGAGATCATACCTTTCGACAACTGGCCCGTACTGGAGCAAGAGCGAGACCGCTCCCGAGAATTATTTAGTGAGGGCATTATGCTCAAACGCCTTGACTCGACCTACCAAAGCGGTCGTAAGAAAGGCGACTGGTGGAAATGGAAGATCGATCCGCTCACGATCGATGCAGTAATGATCTACGCTCAACAAGGCCATGGCCGCCGCGCCAACCTTTTCACGGATTACACCTTTGCAGTGTGGGACGGCGATTCGTTGGTGCCTTTTGCCAAAGCGTACTCCGGTCTCACCGATGCCGAGTTTCGTGAGATTACCACTTTTGTCCGGCGCAATACCCTCGAACGCTTCGGACCGGTCCGTTCCGTGCAGCCAAACCTCGTCTTTGAGATTGCCTTCGAAGGGATTCAAGCGAGCAAAAGGCATAAGAGTGGGGTCGCATTGCGCTTTCCTCGCATGCATCGTTGGCGCAAGGATAAGCACCCTAAAGAAGCAAATACGCTTCACGATTTAATGGAGATGCTGAAAATGTATGGATAATCAAGAGGTCAAAGGCAAAAAACAAATGGCTAAGGGTTTTGAAGTTTTCGACTCGTTGTCTCACTGCCAGGAAATTGGTGCTGATTTAGAGAGAAGTCTTCTACCTACGAACATAAATTGGATTGTCTTAGGTTTGAACCCTTGGTATCGTCATTAAAGGTGAATGAAAAATCCCAGCGAATCACAGATCAGAAAGCTTGCTGCCATCATGTTCACAGACATAGCTGGATATACTGCGATCATGCAGAAAGATGAAGAAGTGGCCATCCGTTTGAGGACGAGGCATCGTGAAGTATTTGAAAACAATCATAAGCGCTTCACCGGGGAGATCATTCAATATTACGGAGATGGGACTCTCAGTGTATTTAACAGTGCTATCGAAGCGGTAAAATGTGCGATTGAAATCCAGATAGCGCTCACATCGGTCGAGCCAATGGTTCCCCTTCGAATCGGAATTCACTTAGGAGATATTGTGTATTCCGGCACTGAGGTAATTGGCGATAGTGTAAATATTTCCGCTCGCGTTCAAAGCATGGGAACACCCGGATCAATCCTCATTTCCAGTAAATTAAATGACGAGTTAAAAAATCATCAGTCGATTGAGACTGTTTCCTTGGGTAAGTTTGAATTGAAAAATGTCCAGCATCCAATGGAGGTGTTTGCCGTTTCCAACAAGGGAATTGTCGTACCTGACCGTTCAGAATTAAAAGGTAAAACAAAACAGCATTTAAAATCCATCGCTGTCCTACCCCTGGTTAATATGAGTGCCAGCCAGGAAAACGAATATTTCAGTGATGGCATGACCGAAGAGATTATTAATGCCCTTTCTAAAATCCAGGGTCTTAATGTTACATCTCGGACTTCATCATTCTACTTTAAAAATAAAGACGTGCCGGTAAAGCAAATCGGGAAGGAACTCAATGTTTCCACCATCCTCGAAGGTAGCGTACGCCTTTCCGGTAATAAAATGAGGATTACCACTCAGCTTATAAATGTGGATGAGGACGTGCATTTCTGGTCTGAAACTTTCGATAGATCCCTGGAAGACATCTTTGCAGTACAGGATGAGGTGAGCCTGCTCATTGCCGATAAATTACGAGAGCATGTAGGCCATTTTGAAATTGAAGATCATCTGGTAGAGTCACCTGACATTTCCGTAGATGTTTACAAGAAATATCTCAAAAGCAGGTACCATATTCTGAAAATGAGTAAGTCAGAGATCGAAAAGGGTATTTCCATTTTGCAGGAAGTCATAAGTGAACAACCCGATTACCCTTGGGCCTACCTGGGTTTACATTTGGCTTTTACCCTACTGGGGACTTTGGGATTTATTCCTTCAGAAGAAGCATATGCAAAAGGTAAGTCCTATCTGGACAAAGCTATTGAGTTGGACGAGACGATTCCGGAATGCCAGCTGCAGCTTTCCTGGATCGCATTTTTAGAGGATTGGGATTTCGATGCTGCCTATAAACATCTCAATAATTTACGGAAGACCAGACCCATAGTAGATTATTATCAATGCACAAGCACCTTCCTCTCAGCAGAAGGAAAGCTTAAGGCAGCAATGCACTATATTGATATTGCTATTCAAATGGATCCTTTCTCTGAAATCAATTACCATTTGAAAGCACTTCTGTATCACATGGAAGAAAAATATGAGGAGGCTATTCATTACTACGAGAAAAGTATTGAACTAAAGCCAGACTCTCAGGTGTCGCTTTTAGAATTAGGTCAATCATATATTTTGTCTGGAAATGCCGAAAAAGCACTCGCTTTATTTAGTGATCTGGACTATCCACCTGATGATCCCCTTATTATCGGAGGATTGACCATTGCAAATGCAGCTCTCGGAAAAACGGATGAAGCACGAGAAGGCATGAAAAAGTTGGAACTTTTAATGCACACAGAAACTGCTGAAAGAGTCTGGTTCCTGCTGATCTATGCCCATATGATTATGGGTAACCATGGAAAAGCATTGGAATATTTGCAAACCGGTCTAACTCGCCATTTTCCGATGATGCTCTATCTCATGCGAGATCCCGTGCTTAAACCAATCAGAACCACGCCTCAATACAAAGAGATCTACAACAAAGTCTATGCGAAATCCTCAGAATTTCAAGGAGGAGGAGCTAATAAATAATAGCAGCTTGATTCGGCAATAATTATCGGTAACTGGCAATCTAGAAATCACCAGTTCTTTTGCTCGTTTTTCCCTGTCTTCAAAACAAGACGCTTCCAATCATGGAAAATCGTTCCTTGCCGAGATAATCAATTGCACCAGCCTCGATCCAGCTGCAGCTAGATTCGTGGAAGGATTCTGACCACTCTGTACCGCCACCACTCGGGGCCAGTCTTCTCCACTCCACCAGGCAAAGAAGGGTCCTCCGGATTGACCTGGCCAAACATCTCCCAGGTGATATGCTCTCTTGTGGCTATTGCTGTCCGAGGAATCACCGTCCAATGAGATATCTCGCTCATATGAAGGTCTCTGACCTCCCGCTAAATCTCCGGGATATCCGATATGCCTCCAGTAGTTGCCTCCATCCCATGAGTCTGCATAAGTTCGAGAGCCCATCCAGCCACAGATATCTCCTATATTTCTATCTAGTACAATTACGACGTAATCCTCCCGGCTTTCTGCCCTACTCAGTCCCGGTCCTACTACTTTGCGGTAGACGTAATATCTGATTCCCCAGGCTTCGCCAAATGGGGCGCTACCATCGAAAAACGAAGGTCGAAATCTCACCCAACCTGCAGATCCATCTGCATTCCATACCATGGTATGACTGACGGTCAGTAGATGTCTAGGACCGATCAATACTCCGGAAGCAAATCCTCCCGCTGTGTCTACCCTTCCTACGGTACACCAGGGAAAATTGGTATCCGAGAAGGTATATCGATCATCTGGTGAAAATATCGTGGTCGCTTCCACTCGCTCACCACCTGGTCTCACTGCCTTTACAGTCATAAAGTTGGGAGTGACCAGACTCTTGTGCAACTTCCTGGGAACAACATCAAGCGAGAGATGATCAGGATAAAGACCTTCCAAATCGGGTAAGCCCAAGCGAGCAAGCTCTCTGGATCTCTTGGTTACTCTTGGGATGGGTATTTTTTTACCTGGTATGCTTGGAGGGAAAGTATGGGTCCCTAGTTTTAGTCCTTTGACTTCAAACCGGATCCGGTGACCGTCAAACCTGTCCGACTTTTTTTATTAGCCGGTAGCCATCCTGAAAGGAAGCTCCTTTGTCTTCCTTAATGGCTTTCCGCTGAATCCTGGGGGCAGTCTTACCCGCCAGCATAAGATCAAACCCAATGGACAGTTTCTCCGTACCCTTCTTAGCAGTTCGAGCCTTTAACTTCCGGGATAGCTCCTTTTCCTTTAGAGGAACAGGAGCTTTTTCTCTTTGATTTGGTTTTTTCATTGCGAGGATATTTTATTAGTAATTTCTTTTTGAATTTGGAAATTCTGAATCACTCCCTAGTTTTTCGTTCAGCACTATGGTCCAATCTGTATAATGGGTCGACGTAGATAGTTCTCTGAGTTTCCTTTGGACCCTTTTTTCATATAGTTATTACTTAATGTCGCTTCTGAAGGCAAGGTCACCTGGTGACAAGCTAAATCCATCCATAAGTTAAGCAGATCGTAACATATTTGTTAGGAGGAATGAAAAATTAAGTGATTAGTGTCTTTACGGACGGTCTGTAGGTGGTAGTCAGAGAAGATATTATCCTTTTACCGCTTTCACCCCTTTTGCCCTTTTGATCTTAATCCGTAGCAAAGTGTTGAACTGGTGATTTCAAATATCACACCCGAACAGATCATGTGGTAGCACCCCCGGATGCATCGCTGGTGCAAGGATAAGCATCCAAAGGAAGCCAATACCCTTGACGATTTGATGGTGATTCTCGAAAAGTCAAAAACAAAAAAAGTCCCTCTGGATTGCAAAGGGACTATAAATGAGATAGCAGTTTTTAATTTTCTGAAAGTGAATCAAATATCTCTTTCATTAGTGAATCCTGTCGCTGACAGAGTTCGAGGTACTCTGTTGCCATGGCGGTCAACTGCTCTTTGGTTACGTGTTTCACTTCAGCACCGGTTTGCCGTTGATTATCATTCATGATCTTAAATCTTTAGTTACCCAGACCATTGCAAAAATTGCGCCATACATTTCAAGATCAATTGACAAATTCCTTATTTAGACTTTGTCTAAGTAAGTCCAAGCCGTTGGCGTGTTTATGGGCCTTACAAATATTGACTTGTTTCCCAAATGACCATATCATCTAGGAAAAAGATGGCCTTTTGCACGTGCCTTTTCTGAAGATTGGAATAAAAGATGAATCACAAGTTGCATCCGATCTTGAGTGCTTCCATCCAGAGATGCCATAAGAATCCGAAAGGAAAGAATGAACTGCTCTAAGACTTGTTGCTATAAGTTGATGATTAATACGATTAATTCCAACGTTTCCAGCTTTTTCAATAGAAATATGAGTGGATTATTATTCGAGCAAGATCAGCTTTTGAGCACTCACAAATGATCCAACCTGAAATTTGTATAAATATACACCACCTTTCTTTTCACCTCGATCCCATGAAAAATCGTATGACCCTGGCAGCAGCTCTTCTTGTACCAAGGTGGCGACTATTGAACCGGAAAGATCATAGATCTGAAGGGAAACATACGTGGATTTTCTCAAGACAAATGATAAGTTTGTTTCTTTCTGAGAGGGATTGGGAAAACATCGAAGGTTAAAAACGAATGCATTTTCAGTTTCGGAAGTCAAAGTTGTTCTACCCTCATTGAGGTAAAGGTCAATTTCAAAAGGAAAGTTATTGGGCACGATAACATCCAGATCTTCGTCGGCATCAAAGTCAGCCAGCGAAAAATGTCTTCGGTTCCCTTGACTGTCGTCGATGATTCTTTTTGCAAACTGGCCATTTCCATCATTTTCAAAAAATATTACCTCTCCAATGGCAGCATTTCCACCCACTGCGATCACATCCTGATCCCCATCCTGATCAAGATCGCCTAGTGACAGGCTCTCTGGATTCTGATTAAAGTCAGAATCCAACACGTGCCGTGCAAAGTTATTGTCTCCCATATTCTCATACCAAACTGTTTCGTTGGTCTCCCAGTGGATCACGATAATATCCTGATCTGCATCCCCATCCAGGTCAGAGACATCCGCATCCCAAAATGGAACAGGCTGGGTATCGATGGTATCTTTCGTGAAATTTTCGTTCCCGTCGTTCTCGTACCACACCAATCTATTGTTTCCCTCGCTGACGCTATATACGGCAGTTACGATATCCCAATCCAGGTCATTATCCAGGTCTATGGGTATCAGGCAGCGATTGTGACTCACATCGATGAAATCAATTGTATCTAAAGTAAAATTAAGCTCACCCATATTGGACAGCCAATAGATACCAAAAACACCTATTACCAATAGGTCTTGATCATTGTCTTGATCAAAATCCAGGATCCAAGGGAATTTTGAATTCAGGGCCACGTCTATCCTGGAAAAATTTGCCGCGCCATCATTTATGAATAAGTGGAGGCCATTTAATCGCGACGACAAGGCAATATCAGGATGTCGATCATCATTTAAGTCTCCTACGGCGATACCTTCAGGTCCATCAATTGTCGCATCTATTTCAAAAGATGAAAACAGATCATTCCCATCATTGCGCAACCAGAGTAAGCGATCTTCGTCTCCTTGTGGATGGGGGGACGTTACCACAAGGTCGAGCAGTGCATCTCCATTCAGATCAGCGGCCTTGACGTCAAAAGGGCGGAAAACTTCCGGCAAATTTTCTACCTCAAGTACTACTTTTGAAAATTGGACCTGGCCGAAGAGATTCGCAGTACATAATCCGACCAGCACAGCTAAGATCATGTGGAGGTGATTTTTTCCTCGGTTCATCTTACTTTAATTATAGCTTCTGAATGTTTATAATCCACCTTTGAGGCAGCGAACAGACAGCCCAGATTTTTTCAGAAAAAAAAGTGTGTTGTCTAAATTATCATCGTTCGAGCTTAGATTACGCAACCACGCAAAAGTCCCACTTTGCTCAATACTGCTCCACCAGTACCCAGCACTACCAGTATTGTGAAATAACCCAGCCTCATCACGGCCCCCACCAGGTAGGCCGGAGAAGCCTGTCTCATTGGTGGCGCCCGTGTTGGGGCTGTCCCAATGACTGGTACCTGCTTCTTTCATTTTGCCACCGGCCAATCCTACCCCACCCAAAAAATCGGCTAAGGTCGTCCAATCCGACTCTGTTGGCACTCGCCACTCTGAAGGACAAAGACCACTGATGTCATTTACTGCATACCAATTGTACAGCTTCCCGTAGGGCTGCTCATAACTGGTGGAATTATCATACCAGCACCAGGCACCACTGGTCAGGCCACTCCATTCCGTATTGTCGGTCACATGTGGAATAGGCGTCCCATTGCGATAGGTTGTAGTCCGCAGATTTTGCGCCATCCATAACTGATTGCCAATCCAAACTGTCTGATATTTGTTCCCGTCGATATCGGTAATTTCCGGCCCCAATTTAAAGGAGGTCAAAGAGACCCAGGCAAATCCATTCCATCCCAAAAAGTCCTGACCATCCCAGCGCATCGATCCGGGCACTGGATTGAGTACGCCTGCACTTCCCAATTGGACATCACCTTTAACTATCATATTTTTCTCTACTTCCAGATCGCCAGTGGTTGTCAAGTTCAATTTCCGGATCCCATCATAGCGCCACTGCATCGGATCATTATTGTACACATCCATCCGTATGGTCCAATCGTTGTTGATGGAGCTGCCATCGCTGGTTAGTTGGAAAGAGGGATCATCTGCTATCGCTTCTGCTGCAATATTCGTCCAGGTAAGACCCTGCACGTGCAACATCCCTACCGGGCTGTCTGTACCGATACCAACCCTACCGTCCCCTTTCACGGTTAAGAGGTCTTGGAAACCGGTTAAATTCTCTTTGGATGATGAGATTCGAAAATCATCGGCATTGCTGAAAAGGAGATAGGGCTTGGGATCGCCTTCGTCACCACTAAACAGGCGGAGAAAATGACTTAGCGATGGAGTGGCTAATTGCACTTTTGCTCCATTGATCTCATCCAATCCACTTACATCTAAATTCGGCATGTATTGGGCCCGTAGATTCAAGTTCGAAAAAAGACCAAAGAAAACAACCATCAGAATGGACCGATTCACACTCCAAATACTTTCTAGTCTTTTTAAGGTGGCAGAATTCTTCCTCAAGTTATAATTGGTTGTATTCATTCCGTAAGAGTCAAATTTTAATAAAGAGCATTGCAAGCATCAAATTTTTCCAGTCAGCTTTTCAAGCTAGGTTCTTCATAGGAAGATTTTCAGGCGAAATGACAGAGGTTTATTCTTTTTGTTTCGCCAGCCCATCCAACCTGGTTTCGAATGTTTTCATTTTGGCTTCCATTTTAATTTCTTTTTCCCTCAACCGATTGACATGTGTAGCATTCCTTTCAGCTTTTTCCTTCAACTGGTTCACTTCCGAGAGCAAGGAAGCAATAGTTGCCTCTTTTTCTTTCAGCTCTCTAGACTGTTTCTTCAATTGCTCAATCAAAAGCGGTACAAATCCACTATAGTGTACCGATTTCATCCCGTTTTCATCTTCCCGTACCAGTTGGGGAAAATATTGCTCCACTTCCTGGGCTAACAGTCCGATCTTCTCGGATGGATCCAGGGCCGGATTTTTCCAACGGTAGGTATAGCCTTGCAACTTCATTAGCTGCGAGCTCATGGTGGTGAGCGGAAGGATCTTTGTTTTCAGGCGGGCATCCGAGTTTTCGGTGAGTGTTCCCAAGAGGGTGGCATTACCATCCCCTTTCAGAGACAGAATATTGCCGCCGGACTCGTAATAGAAGTTTAGGAAAGCGGATGCGTTGGTGGTATGGGGTTGACCGGCAATATCCCAAAAACGGTTGGCAGTTGTATTCTGCATTCGCAGCCGGGAAAAATCTGCTTCTGACTCCTCCAATAATAAATGGGCAAGTGCACCCACTCCTAATACACTATTGGCTTTTATATGCATTCGGGAGGTTGGAAAAGTTGTCCCAATTCCGACTTTAGTATCTGTACCAAAGTTTACACCATTGATGCTCCCTAGGACCATGCAGTTACTACAATGGACTTGAGCCTTATATCCGATGGCAGTGGCATTATTTAGTTTACTTAAGCTATCGGCACCTACCCTTGTGAAAGCCCCGATTGCCGTATTCCCATTTCCTACTGTGTCATTATGTAACGACCTACTTCCTACCGCCGTGTTATCATCGCCGTTGTTCATGCTAAATAGGGTGCCTGCCCCAATGGCTGTATTATTTCTTCCTGAGTCTACATCAATTAATGCATTAATTCCAATAGCCGTATTATTATCCCCAACTGTATTTCTGGATAAACTTAGAACACCCAGAGCTACATTATAACTTCCTTCAGTCGTTTTATTCAAAGCTCCCCCACCTATTCCTACATTAGCAATTCCGGTTGTGATACTATTTCCACTTGAAACGCCCCAGAAAGTATTATCGATACTCAATAATCCAGACAAGGCAAAATCTCTTCTAAATACCACATCCTGATTATCATCAGTGCCGATAAAATCCACAGCAGGATTGGTGCCACTATTGCCCTTCAGGTTCCAGCTGGATTTTTCGCTGGTTAATGCAATCCAGTCCGGCGCTGCTGGAGTTCCGGTGTTGTAATAAAACCCGGCCAGTATATCTGTCTGATAAACCAGCAAGCCAGTGGCGGGATTGCTAATCGCTTGTCTTTGCACCTGGGTCATCCGAGGGATGAGTACCCCTTTGTCGGTACCCTCTACATGTAATGCCGCACTGGGCTCGGGCTGAGCATGAAGTGGTATGTGAAGCAAATAGGTGATCAGCAGGAGCATTAGCCATGTTAAAATTTTGACGTTTGCCAAATGAAGGTACATTGGTTTGTATTTCATATTAATATTAATAACATTTTATATGAAGCATCTTTTTTCACTCCGATCATTTCATATATTGGTCTTTTGGTCGAAATAGAGCCTATGGACCCTATTTCCAAGTCAATTCCTTTCTTGCAAATATTTCTAATTATTTTTCTAATTAAAATTCAGAAAAATCGACTCCTGTTACCATCCCCTTTAGGGATGATATTCAGTTGGACGCTTAGAAACTTATTTGACTAGATATCCGATATCAGGAGATGATAATCTTTTCCGCCAGCACTTTGGCGATCGCTTCTTTGCCGCAATTCACATGCAATTTGCGATAGATGTTCCTGAGGTGGGTGCGCACGGTTTCATAAGAAATAAAGGTGTCGGCAGCAATTTGTTTTATGCTGAATCCTTTTACCAAAAGGTTGAGGATTTCCAGCTCACGGGGAGTTAAATCAAATTTTTTAGAAGCGGACCTTCGTTCGTCCCGGAAGCTCATCAGTACTTTCCGGGCAATGGAGGGGGACAAAGGTGCGCCCCCTAGACATACTTGCTCAATGGCGTCGAATAATAAAGCTGGATTAGTCTTTTTCAGGATATATCCATCTGCCCCGGCACAAATGCTTCTAAATAATTTATCATCATCTTCAAACTGGGTATACATGATAATGGATATTTCCGGACTGGTCTCCTTGATGTCCTGCACTGCGGCAATTCCATCTCGCTGGGGCAAACCAATATCCATGATCACTACATCCGGTCTTTTCTCCTGGACGACTTCCGCAGCTTTTAATGCATCACCATAATCACCTAAAACCCGATATCTTTCTGAGCTTTCCAGCAGGGTGCAAAGAGATTTACGTAATACCACATTGTCTTCAAAGATGACGACACCTGTTTGCATGATGACAAATTACTCTAGTTTTCGAAATGATAACATCCCCTTTAAGGGGGATCTTGATGTTGATGGCAAAGTCACCATTATTTGTGTTCCTTCACCAATCGATGAGTCGATATCCAACAAACCTTTCCAACGCTGCAATCGCATCTGCATGTTTCGGATACCATTTCCTCGCGTCGGCTCACTGGATTCAAAGCCGACACCATCATCTTCCACTTTTAATCGGATTATTCCCGAGCTATGAGAAAGTTGGATCTCTACTCCCCCAGCATGGGCATGTTTGCTGATGTTGTTCAGGATTTCGCGATAGATCAAATACAAGTCCTTAAGCTTTTCTGGATTAATTTTCAGTTTTTCAAATCCCTCGCCTGCCTCAAACCGATAATTTACCTGGGAAGATTCAAATAACTCGGCAGCGAAATGACGCATGCGGGCTACCACCTGCTCCGTATCCAAAAAACCAGACTTCATATTCCAAACGATCTCATCCAAGGCTCGGCTGGAATGGTTAATTTCTTTTTCAATTTGACCCAGATAACCGGGAGATTCAGCCTCAATATGCCGCTTCTGACCCAGGATAGCGGTTAGTAGCTGGATACTGGTGAGCCTGGACCCGATGTCGTCATGCAGGTCGGCAGATATCCGGTTTTTTAGGTTCTGTAATTTTGTAATCTGACCAAGCCGGTAAAGGTATAGAAGATATAATAAACCGAACAATGCCAATCCTGATCCTAATTTGAACCACACCGTTTGAATTATTTTCTTCTTGATTTCAAAAGAAATCCGTGCTGGTTTTACACTTTTTACTCCATCACTATTTTCAGCATGTACTTCAAACGTATAGTAACCTGCTTTCAGATCGGCAAATGTCACTTCGCGCGTAGCTATCGGTCGCCAAACTGTGTCTATTCCTAGCATCCGGTAGCTGTGCTTCACTTTGTCAGGATACAGTGTTTCTACCCCAGCAAAAGAGATAGTTATTTGATTTTCTTGTGGTTTTAATTCGATATCCTTTTTGAAATTTGGCAAGGTATCCATCTGATATGGTTTACCTAAGACATTAAAACCAGTGATATGCATGCTGGGGGGGTTAGGATTGTCCGGAAGGTGAGCTGCGTCAAACATATATAATGTAGTACCAGCTCCCAGGAAAATTTTGTTGTTGGAAGTGCTTTTGACTACACCGGTTAAATAGTTTTTTGCCAGACCCTCCGTCACCGTATAGATTTTCCATTCTTCGCGCTGACGATCGAAGTACACCAATCCATTATTAGAGGTGCCCCAGATATTATTGTCTTGATCAACCGTGAGACAATCGAAATGATTGGAGTAATTCCCTCGGCCCAGGGTATAATGATTTGTGATCTGCGCATTTTGTGGATCAAAAACCTGAATACCATGAAACCGGGACGTGACCCAAATCTTATCTTCCTGATCAATCGTCAAGGCACCGAGGCTCAGAGTGGCAAACGGATTTTTTCCGTGGCTAGTTTTCGAGTAAAGCTTGAATTCTTCTGTTCCCGTGTCGAAATGAATCAGCCCCAATGAACTGGAAAACCAGAGATTTTCTCTTGAATCCATTTTCATCTCATCCACAAGCAGAGGTCGGGTAAAGTCGGCAAAGGAATCAATCTGAATATCATAGGTTTTGAAACTTCCAGACTGAGGATTCCATCTAATCAGGTTTTTGTTTTGTCCTAATGACCATAGAGTTTGGTCGCTGGTTTGGAGCATGTGGGACAGCTGTAATTTCTCCGACAAGGTTCCGCGTGGAAGAAGATTCCCTTCCACTGGTCGAAAACAACAAAGATCTGATTGCCAATATGATAAATATGGATAGGTGGATTGGCTTAGAAAAAAACGGTCATTTTGTTTTATTATATTCCAGTTTTCAGCATTTTTCCCAGCATAGAGAATGGGGATCTCCCGTGACACGCTGAAATCTTCATTTAATTCAAGAACGGAATTAATACGATAGATAGCTGCGTAATATTTATGCGATTGCTCATCATATATCACATCTGCAAATAAAGGAACAGCACTGCCGGGTTGCTGAAACATCTGCAAATCCAAAAAAAGCTTAAATCTTTCGTAAAGGGGATTCGAGTGCAATAGATAATTTTCACCACTGACCCAAATACTGCCATTCCTGGTTTTGCTGATTGCCCGGCACGACACGGTATGATCAGAAAGCAGAGGATAGATGTTGTCGCTAAACTCAGGTCTAAAAACTAATTTTTTTTCAGAAAAAGTGAAAAGGCCCCTATCAAAGGAACAGATATAAAGTGCCGTATCTGCAACCGGCAGGATGTCTAAAATGATATTACTGGTACCATCTTTTCTCTCGTATTCATCTGTGTCAAACAAAAAATGATCAAACTTCCCAGTGAGATAATTAAACTTGACCAGGCCGGCACCCCAGGTGCCTAACCAAATGTTTTCCAGATCCCTAATAAAAATACAATGGAAGGCATTATGGCTCCATTCTTTTGTCCCTGCAGTGATGTATTCAAATTTTTCAAAAGTCTCAGATTGCTGGTCGAACCGGTAAAGTCCTTCTAGCCCCACAACCCATAATATTTCCAGATCGATCGGATCTTGAGCTATCTCCCAAAGTTCGTTTTGAAATCGTACCGAACCGTCTTGAATCCTATCCGGATCTGGAATATAGTTTATAAAGCTATCCTGATCAGGCAGGTATCTTGCCAGGCCTCTTCCCCCTGTTGCGAACCAAATTATTCCGGAGTGATCCCTGAAAATATCGTTTACCGTATATGAATCATTATTGTCCTGAGTCAGTTTTGGATACTGCCAGATAGCCCCCGTAAAAGGGTTCATTTTTGACACTCCATGGTCAATAGTCGCTATCCATAGATTACCCACATCATCCTCTTCCACGTCAGTGGTGTTATTACTGGAAAGGGAATTAGGATCATCAAAAAAAGAATAGTAGGGCGCAAAGGTATAGCCGTCGTACTTGAATAATCCGTTTTGTGAACATAACCAAAGATATCCCCGACTATCTTCATATATCTTCCGGTTGGTGTTACTGGGAATATCCTCTTGTCCAAAAAAGATAAATCTTCCGACCTTCGTCTGGGCTGTTAATTCCAAGGGAGGAAAAAAGCAGCCTGCAAGAAAGATGATGACATGAATTTTCCAATGGACAAAACTGCACATTCACTAGCGACTAAATAGTAATCTACCCAATCTATGAAAAAATGCATTGTGTGCTCTTCTCCCCAGTATGTGAAGAATGTTTCGTAACCCTGCTTATCCAGGAAACAGCTGTAATCAACCAGGTGGGTTCGAATAGCCTTCATAAAATACTGTAACATTTTCTTTGCAACAATCCATCAATCTCTGATGCGGCTATTCCAGCAATGCAGAGCGCTGGATATACCCTATTTAATCGATGGCCTTGAAAGATTGTGCGGGAGTGGAGTTAAAAGGATTTGATTCACCATTCAGACCGGGGAAGTCAGTGCATCGATCGTCGGTATCGAAAGCTGCTAAGGAAGCATGACATCGCAAGTAGTATGGACAACAAGACGTGGGAGAACGCATATGCAGAAAGATCAGTGGGATTATAAAGAACGAGTACATCATACCCACACACCCTCAGAATTATCAAGAACTCAAGACGCAGTTAGGACGAGTGTACGTAAATACAATCAGCAGCGCCCATATGTGGCGTTGCCCCATAGTGTCAATCATATCAGGCAAGGTCACCATTCAACTTATAAACTTTAAACTGGCTAGATCCTTCCCCTTAGACCATCAGCCCTTCACTCCAAGTGGTTGATCGCTGGTCGTTACTTCGATTTTCTCCAGCCTGCCAAAATTATTTGTCATAAATTGTAACAATTACCTCACACAGGCACACTAGATAGTACTAACACGATTTCTACGGCTACGAAACCTGAGATCTGGCCAATCTTCCCAATTGATTTCTAGAACAAATGAAGCCCCCCTGTCAGCTACGGCTGAGTCGGGTCACCCTGGATTGATTGCTCAATGTCAACCACCTATTCCGTATTGGACTAGTGGACTATAACCATTTTATTACATCTAAATCTCTAAATCATGGCAAAACAAAGTAACCCCGAATTGAGGTTGGAGGTCGAAGGCAGGATCCTTGACTTCGTCAACTTAGCGGAATGTACCAGCGACCTCTGCGAACCACCCTTTGAACCGTTTGAAGATGAGGCCGAGTTTTCCCGTAAAAGCCTTTTTCAGTTCGATGAAAAAACGGCCAAGAAGATTCTGGCCTACCGTGACAAGCTCGACGAGTATCGATTTCAGGATATGGACTCGCTTTCATCAGTAATCACAAAGACACAATTGTCAAAACTGGTGAAGTTTTTCACCACCTTCAAGTTTTGGCTGAAACGGAACATCTACCTCAAGATCGAGGAAATCGAAAACTACAGTCCCGTAGCCCCCGTAGAGGAAAAATTGCCGCCACCGATTGTCTACAAGCGGGATTGCATGCAAAACATGGGACATCCGAATGGGATCATTCCGGATAATGAGGTGACCGCCAGATCACTCAAAGCAGTGGTCTATCGCGAGTACCTGGACCCAGATTATCTCGTGCCGAAAACAAGCAAGCTAATCGCGGCGGATATCAACGAGCCGCCATATCACCGGCGCGTGCCTGGCACCGTGATCTACACCCGGCCTTATACCAAACTTTGCATCCACATCAAGAACTGCGCATCACAGGCCTATTCCTTTCACCTGCATGGCCTGGAATATGACATTTCTTCGGATGGCGCCTGGCCCTTCGGTACCCAGACTACGGATGGCCGCAGATCCGACGAGATCTGCCCCGGGCAGACCTGGACGTATATCTACAAAGTGACCAAAGAGCATATCGGTACCTGGCCTTTTCACGATCACGCCCAGAAACCTGGTCCGGCCATCAACTCAGGACTTATCGGAGGGGTCATCGTGAAGAACTTCCGGTTTCCGATCCCCTGGCCCTGGTTGTATCCTAAGGAATTCAAGCGATTGAAAGACGAGATCATCCAGAGGAACTTCAACCTCACTTTGGCCAAGATCAAAAAGCGGGAAATTCCTTTTGCCGTAGATCTCCGGGATCAGAGAGAGTTTCTAGACGAGTGGCTGCAGCGGGAACTAATTAAGCCTATTCCTCCGATAAGGAAGTTCATCGAAGCACCGGTATTCTTCCATGTCATGGAGAATCCCAATCCCCTACCCACCTTCGACAGTGGAGATATCGAGGAGTTAGGCGGCACCTGGTCTTACACCTTCGACGATCCGGGCAACTACGAGTACTTCTGTACCCACCACCCCAACATGAAAGGTATCGTCCGGGTGGTGGCCGCAGCACCGATGAATATTAATGTGAATATCGTGGAAGCACCTGCCTTTGCTTTTGACTCGGACGATGTGAGCGTTGCACCCGGTGGTACCGTCACCTGGACCAACTCCGGCAACCAGCATCACACAGTTACTTCCGCTGAGGGAGGAGGCATGCAATCGCATTGTCTGAATGGTCGCTCCTTTGTAGGAAATTCTCCTACGATAGAGGGGTATCCAGGACAGATCATCAAGTGGTACCTGTTCAACCTCGATGTAAGCCACAATTGGCACAACTTTCATCCCCATGCTTCTCGCTGGACCTTTGCCGGAGAGCAGATCGATGTGAGAAGCTTTGGCCCCTCGGAAAGTTTCACCGTCGAAACCAAAATCCCCAAAGTGGTTGATAACTTACCGGCGCATATCAGCCAGCTCCAGACCGTTAAGAAGAAACCCAAAGAAGCCAAGCTCTACCATCTGAAGGGAGAATTTGTCTTCCACTGTCATGTGCATCATCATATGATGAATGGGATGATCGGTCTGATTCGGGCCAAACAAAGTCTGTGGCTGACGCCGGAGATGAAAAAGGAACTGGAAGATACCCGTGGCCTCATCATCAATGATTTCAAAAACTCCTGCCCGGTGGTTGATAAAAACCGGTGTAGAAATCATGGTGAAGGGGAATGGACTACTTTGCCTGACAATCCGGAGGTTACCCAGATGCATGCCGTCTTACTGCCGAAAACCGAAAAGGTCCTTTACTGGGGATATACCCGCAACGATCAATCTCGTCTCTATGATTATTCGACGCTCAATGGAACCGTCACCTCACCTGCCAATCAACCGCAGCATCTGGCACCGGCCGAACCTGCGGGCGATTCCGACCTTTGGTCGGCCGAGCATGCATTGTTTGATGATGCCGACGGAACGGTATTGGCGCACGGTGGTTTAACCCAGGGTTCGGTACGTTCCTACTTGTTTAATCCTCAGTCTGAGTTGTGGAGCAGGACCGATGATTCGGCCATGGCGCGATTCTACGCTACCACCATCAAACTCAATGATGAGCGACTGATGACCTTGTATGGATCGGGCACCAAAGGATATGAGATCTATACACCTTCGGCCGCGGCCGGTTCTAAGTGGTCACCTCCTGTTGCCGTGCCTTGGAATGAGCATATCTATTACCCCTGGACGTGGCTCCTGCCGGATGGACATTTATTTATTGCCGGACCTCACGTGCCCACCCGGAAATTTGATCCCAACAATCTGGCAGCAACAACTGCTTTCAACACCAACCAGGGTGACCGCTCCTCCGGAGCAGAGAAAGGATCGGCGGTCATGCTGACCTTACGACCACCGGATTATGAACCGAGAATAGTCATCCTGGGTGGTCAGATGGGTGCTACATATTTTGATTCCGTGGAGATGATCAATTTGGCCGATCCTGCCCCCGCCTGGACCAACCTGGATTCCATGCATCAAGCCCGAGGAAATATGTATGCGATCCTGCTGCCGGACGGACGGATTTTTGCTGCCGGCGGCATCAGCGCTCCTGCCGGCGATGGCGGTCCCAGTGAAATTCTCGATGCGGAGGTGCCGGGTGCTACCTGGCAGTTGGGTCCGGTGATGAGTTTTCAGCGTGCCTATCACAGTTCTATGATCCTGCTGGGAGATGGAAGCATCTTGGCTGGTGGCGATCCCAATTCAAATGACAGTGAACGGTACTTCCCCGGCTACTATAGTCAACCTCGTCCTGTGATCACCAATGCTCCTGCCGCGGTGAATTACGGCAACACCTTCCAAATTGATTGCCCCGAGGCCAACACCATTTCAGAGGTAGTGGTGATGATGCCGGGCTCTACCACGCACAGCTGGAACATGACCCAGCGACGGGTTGAACTGGTGATCTCAAATATCACACCCGGACAGATCGATGTGGTAGCTCCCCCGGATGGTTTCATAGCTCCCTCCGGATGGTACCAATTGATCGTAGTGGACAACAATCGGGTACCTTCCTTTGGACATTGGATCCGTATCAATTGATTGGTGCATTGATTCGCTATTAGTAATAGCTTACCATTAAAATGAGGCTTCAGGATTTCCTGGGGCCTCATTTTCTTTAA
This sequence comes from Lewinellaceae bacterium, assembly GCA_024644235.1. GTDB lineage: Bacteria > Bacteroidota > Bacteroidia > Chitinophagales > Saprospiraceae > JAHELJ01. Next base: position 142,233 of record JAHELJ010000005.1, on the reverse strand, counting down.
CCGGGGATGAAAAACAACAAACCTACCCCCCTCCTCAAACCCTCTCCAACACCACCGCATACCCCTGCCCTACCCCCACACACATAGCCACCAAGGCATATCGCTCCTGACGTTCGTGTAACTCCAGGGCAGCGGTGAGCATGATTCGAGTGCCGGAAGCACCTAACGGATGGCCGATAGCGATAGCACCTCCATTGGGATTGAGGCGGGGGTCATCGTCGGCAATATCCAGCTCCCGAGTGCAGGCCAGCACCTGTACGGCAAAGGCTTCGTTGAACTCGAGGATGCCCATATCATCGAGAGTCAATCCGGCGCGTTGCAGTGCCTTACGGGAAGCACCCACCGGACCGATGCCCATGATGCGGGGCTCCACCCCCACCACGCTCGAGCTGACGATACGTGCCAGTGGGGTCAGCTGGTATCTTTTGACAGCCTCTTCAGACGCGACGATCACGGTGGCCGCTCCGTCATTCAGACCGGAGGCATTACCTGCGGTGACCGTCCCTCCCTCTTTCTTGAAAGCAGTGCGCAGGGTAGCCAGCACCTCGGCGGTAGTGTCGGGCTTGATAAATTCATCCTGATCGAAAATCAACGGATCCGCCTTACGCCGGGGGATCTGCACTGGGACAATCTCTTTCGCTAGCCGGCCTCCTTCTTGGGCGGCGCCGGCTTTCTGCTGCGACCAGCTGGCAAAACGGTCCTGATCTTCGCGACTAATCTGAAACATCTCCGCCAGGTTCTCCGCCGTGTGGCCCATTTCGTCAGTCCCGTATAATTCATGCATGCGGGGATTGACAAATCGCCAACCGAAACTGCTGTCATGCATCTCGGCATCACTTCCAAATGGCTTGCTTGCTTTGGAAATTACCCAGGGCCCCCGGGTCATATGCTCCACTCCGCCAGAGAGAAAAAGATCACCTTCACCTGCTCTGATGGCACGATTGGCATGCACGATTGCCGACATCCCCGAGGCGCACAACCGGTTGACCGTTTCACCCGGCACCGTAAATGGCAGTCCTGCCAACAACAGGCTCATCCGAGCCACGTTGCGATTGTCTTCACCCGCCTGGTTGGCGCAACCCAGGATGACGTCGTCATAGGCCTCCTGCGGAATCTCCGGATGCCGTTCGACCAAAGTACGCATTGGGATAGCCGCCAAGTCGTCCGTGCGAATAGTTGAAAGCGCTCCCCGGAATTTGCCAAAGGGGGTGCGAACACCGTCGATGATAAATGCTTCTTTCATAATGGATGGTAAATTCTTCCTTCGATATAATTACGGTTCACTTTCTTATTCAATGGAAATGACCATTATCAAACTACATAGATTTCTTAGACATAAATGTATGTTCTCAACTTCAGGCTCGCTTCGCTTTGGTCAATTTGGTCTTTCGTGGGAACGTTTCCGGATTCTCAATTTGACTTCAACTTTTTCCTGCCTGCGCTGCAGCTACGGCAGACAGGGCCGCCAAAAACTGCAACCTGTCCGCCGTGAACAGTGTTCAGGCGGAAACCGCCGGCTGGTATGCTCGCCCTGTAGTAATATACTACAGGGCTCGGTGACCCAAATGCCAAAGTCTCCGCTGGATTTTATAAGGCTTCATTCCCTAGTAACATATACCAGTTGAATATCTAAAAAGAAGGTTGACACCATTATGTCGTTTCTTGAAATCCGCTTGATAAAATCCTACGCTATGACTTTGGTTTGGGTGCCCACTCCGACGAGTCTGACACGACTATCGGAGTCGTCATGACCTACACACACCTAGGCCGGAATCTACTTTTTTCTCCACGATGCCACTCAAAACTAGTGGCATAAATTCAAACTTACAGTATACCAGTGCGGATTCAGAACTCCATCTTTTATTTATAATGTCGGCAAAAGAAAGTACTATTGCATTGCTGAGCCTTAAGGAATCTTTCCTCCACTGGCTTTTTAGGACTTTCTGAAAATGTTATTGAGCGAGCTTCAGCGATCAGAATTTCTAAAAAAGCTTAACCATGAAAATCAGCATATCGATACGTGCGAGCTTGCTGCTCGTGCTGACGGCTTCATTGCTTCTGGGTGCCTGCGGGCCAAAGTGGACCGAAACCCCCGGTGAAGATTTTAATGTGATCCTCAATGAGGGAGGACAGACCCTGGGATACTCCCCTTCCTCTGGAGTAGGCATTCTCACTGCCAATCGCTATGCCTTCAAGGATCTTAACCGCAATGGTCAACTCGACAAATACGAAGATTGGCGGTTGTCGGCGCAGGAGCGGTCAGAAGACCTGGCAGGTCAGATGAGTATAGAACAAATTGCCGGCTTAATGCTATATAGCGCTCACCAGCGAATCCCTGGCGGAGGATTTCGCGGGGGCACTACCTACGACGGGAAACCTTTCGACGAAAGTGGCAAGAAACCTTTTGAGTTGTCCGACCAGCAGATTGAGTTCCTTACCGATGACAACCTGAGGCACGTGTTACTCACCCGGGTGGAGAGCCCGGAAGTAGCCGCCCGATGGAACAACAGCGCGCAGGCCCTGGTGGAAGGCCTTGGTCTGGGTATTCCGGCCAACAACAGTTCCGATCCCCGGCATCAGGCCGATAATGATGAAGAATATACCCTTGGGGCAGGAGGTGAAATTTCCCATTGGCCCAATGCTCTTGGTCTAGCTGCCAGTTTTGATCCTGGCCTTGTTAAGCAGTTTGGTGAGATCGCTTCAAGGGAATATCGTGCACTCGGCATTGCCACTGCGTTGTCACCGCAGGTGGATCTGGCCACCGATCCCCGGTGGTACCGTTTTAGCGGCACTTTTGGGCCCAGTCCCGAGCTGTCTACCGACATGGGCCGGGCCTATGTCGATGGTTTTCAGACCTCCGCTTCAGACCAGGAAATCGAAGGAGGATGGGGATACGAAAGCGTAAACGCAATGGTGAAACACTGGCCGGGAGGTGGTACCGGTGAGGGTGGTCGCGATGCACATTATGGTTTTGGCAAATTTGCCGTATTCCCCGGGAATAATCTCGATGCCCATATTAAACCCTTCGCTCAGGGAGCCTTTGACCTGGAAGGAGGCACGGGCATGGCCTCGGCAGTGATGCCATACTACACGATTTCAACCGGTCTCGATCCCAATGGTGAAAATGTAGGCAATGCCTTTAGCAAATACTTTATTACCGACATGCTCAGGAATCAGTACGGCTTTGAGGGAGTAGTGTGCACGGATTGGGGGGTTACCCGTCAGGAGGAAGGTATGGCAGATTTTGGGAGAGCCCCTTGGGGCGTGGAAGATCTCACCGAATCGGAAAGGCATTACAAAATCATCATGGCGGGATGTGACCAGTTTGGTGGCAACAACGACAAAGAGCCGGTGCTGGAAGCCTACCAGATGGGCGTGGAGGAACATGGTGAAGAATTCATGCGTCAGCGCATGGAGCAATCTGCAGTAAGGCTGCTGAAAAACATCTTTAGGGTTGGTCTGTTTGAGAACCCCTACCTCGATGTGGAGAAGACCAAATCCGTTGTCGGGAATCCGGAGTACATGCAAGCTGGCTATGAGGCCCAGTTGAAGTCAGTGGTATTGCTTAAGAACAGCAATAGTGTTTTGCCAATTGACAAAGAGCAGAAAGTGTATGTGCCTAAACGCTATGTGCCTGCCTCTCAAAACTTTTTTGGAGCTCCGAATCCAGCCCGTTGGGAAGATCCCATTGCGACCGCACAGCTGGAAAAATATTTTGCAGTGACGGATAAACCCAGTGAAGCTGACGTGGCGGTAGTGGTGATAAACAGTCCGGAAAATGGCCGTACTGCCGGCTATAGCACGGAGCTTGCGGAAAAGGGTGACAATGGATTCTTACCTATCAGTTTGCAGTATAGCCCTTACAAGGCCAGCTCTGCGCGAAGCGAATCCCAGGCAGGAGACAGCCGGGAAAAGGATGTATTAAATCGCAGCTACAAAGACAAGACTGTGACCGCTCGAAATAGCAGCGATCTGGAAATGATCACTAAGACGGTATCAGAAATGGAGGGGAAACCGGTGGTGGTCATATTGAGATTATCCAATCCAACGGTGGTTTCGGAATTCGAAAACCTGATCGATGGCCTGGTGATTGATTTTGGCGTTCAAAGTCAAGCCGTCCTGGATATATTATCCGGTACCGTCGAGCCAAGTGGTCTGCTTCCTCTTCAGATGCCTGCAGACATGGAAACGGTGGAGACTCAGATGGAGGACGTGCCCTTCGATATGAATCCACATCAAGATGAGGATGCTAATGTTTACGATTTTGGATATGGCCTAAACTGGCAGGGAATGATTGCCGACGGTCGTGCAGACAGATACCGTACAGAGCCAGTGTTGCAATAGAATACCAGCGCCTTAAACAGTTCACAGACAAACCGATGCCTGACCGACGAACCTTTATCAAAGAACTCTCCATGCTAACTGCTATGAGTGCACTTCCTATCACTACCTCAAAAGGAAAATTGAAGAATCTCGGTGTTCAGCTTTTCTCCCTACCCAAATCTTTGGAAACAGATTTTGTGGCTACGGTGAAAATGCTGGTGAAAATGGGGTATAATGAGCTGGAACTCTTTGGCCCGTATCCCTTCAGTCATGCAACTGCCCAGGAACGGTGGAAGACTCTGGCACCCATGTTGGGCTTCAGCGGCAGCGGATATTTTGGCCGCGAGATTGGTGAGATCAAAATGATTCTGGACGATCATGGAATGACCTCACCTTCGGCCCACACCGATCTGGATACGTTGGTTCATCATATGGATCGTCTTGGTGAAGCAGCAAATGTATTTGGTCACAAGTATGTGACCCTGCCGGCAATCCCGGAAGAAAAAAGAAAAAGCCTGGATGATTATAAGAAAATAGCAGCCAGCTTTAATGAGATTGGTTCATCCGCGAAGAATGCAGGTATTCGTTTCGCTTATCACAATCATGGCTATGGATTGAAGCCGGTCGATGGGAAGATGCCATTGGAAATTATTTTCGATGAAACCGATCCTGAGCTGGTGTTTTTCGAGATGGATATTTTCTGGACGGCAGCAGGTGGATTGGAGCCTGTTGATCTGCTGAAAAAGTATCACAACCGATATCGCTTGATGCATATCAAGGATATGAAAACGAAAACACAATTTTCCGGAGATGGAGGAGATGCCTCACAGTGGATGGAACTATTTCCGCTGATGACATCGGCTGGAGAGGGCGAACTGGGGGTCAAAGAGATCATGGAAGTGGCACTCACCACTGGTATCGAGCACTTCTTTATCGAGCAAGATCTAGTAGCGGATCCTGAAATTGCTCTGGCAAAAAGCAGTGCTTACCTAAAATCTATTTAAAGAAATATTATTCCCATTTTTTTTCGAACAAAAAGACGACGATTATGAACCGTTTACTTCATTACACTTCATCCGAAAAATCAAAGGATCTGGCATTATTAATTTTAAGAATCACTTTTGGTCTCAGTATGTTTTACGGGCATGGTGCCGGTAAAATAGGCCGGTTATTTGGCAGTGAGGAGATCAAATTCGGCGATCCTTTCGGATTGGGTCCGGTAACTTCGCTTGCACTGGCGGCTTTCGCTGAGGGAATATGCTCGATCCTGGTTGCACTTGGTTTATTCACCCGGTGGGCACTAATCCCACTAATTATTACCATGGCTACCGCGTTTTTTGTAGTACACATCGCGGACGAATTTAGCCGGCAGGAGAAGGCCATTTTGTTTGGCTTAGCCTATGTAACACTTTTTATCTCAGGACCGGGCAAGATATCTCTGGATTATTTGCTATTTGGAAAAAAGTCCTGACATTACCAGCACCCAGAGTCTGAATCCTGGGTATTGATGCTTTGTGATTTTTATGTGATCTTCAACCTGGTTTTTACAGGTAACTTCAACTTAATACAATGCTGGACATTAAAAGCGCAAATGTTACTGTCATGATCAGTGATATGGATGCATCTATCAAGTTCTACACCGAGGTACTGGGATTTCAATTGGTAAATCGATTTGGAGATCATTGGGCTGATGTACAGGGACCGGGTATTTCTATCGGACTGCATCCCACTTCAGCTGACCAGGCCAGGGCCAATAATCTGCAGATCGGTCTCCGGGTGGATAACCTGGAACAATCTGTTTCGACCTTGAAAAATCTAGGTGTGCCAGTGGCCGCGAATTCGGATGATCAGGTACGGTTAGCCACATTTTCAGATCCGGATGAAAATATTCTCTACCTGGTACAACCGCAATTTTGACAATACTCTTTAGCAGGTTCTCTTCAATGCCACAATTATGAAGTCGTTCATTTTCACTATTGGTTTAATCATATTAACGACTCCTCTCCATTCCCAGGAGCGAGCCCGTGATCTGGGTATCCCGCTGGACGGAACACCCGGAAAGCTCAATGCGATCACTGATGTAGCCGGAGTGGAAGTGGGTCACACTACTTTGATATCCGGGGAAGGTCGGTTGGTGGTGGGAGAGGGGCCTGTCCGCACCGGTGTCACTGCCATATTGCCCCGGGGTAAAACTTACGATCCTGTTTTTGCGGGGTGGCACAGCCTAAATGGAAATGGAGAGATGACCGGCACGACCTGGGTGGAGGAATCCGGCTTTCTGGAAGGTCCGGTGATGATCACCAACACGCATAGCGTGGGAATCGTGCATGATGCGGTGATCGAATGGCAATACAAGAATAAAATCTTTAATCCCTTGCCGGAAGGAGAGGAGATCTTCTGGTCACTACCGGTTGTGGCCGAAACCTGGGATGGAGGGCTCAATGACATCAATGGCTTTCACGTCAAAAAAGAAGATGCCTTTGCTGCCCTCGACCAGGCAAGTGCCGGTGAGGTAAAAGAAGGGAATGTCGGTGGAGGAACCGGAATGGTCTGCCACCAGTTTAAAGGTGGGATAGGGACAGCCTCGCGTCTACTCGAACATGATTCTGGGAGCTATACATTGGGAGTGCTGGTGCAAGCCAACTATGGGATCCGTCGCGCTCTGACCATTGCCGGGGTACCTGTAGGCAAAGAGATCACCGATCTGATGCCAAACTGGGATCCGCTGAAAGTGGAAGAAGACCGCGGCTCAATCATCGTCGTGGTAGCAACGGATGCTCCGCTTCTGCCACATCAACTTAAGCGGCTCGCCCGCCGAGTACCCCTCGGCATCAGCAGGCTTGGTGGATATGGTGGCAATGGATCGGGGATATTTTTATCGCTTTCTCCACCGCAAACTCAGGAGCTGCACACCGGGAAGCCAATCAGACCATCGAAATGCTCCCTAATGATCAAATGTCACCTTTCTTCGAAGCCACCGCAGAGGCCACCGAAGAGGCTATCATCAATGCCCTGTTGGCCGCTGAGACCATGACAGGAATAAACGGTACTAAAGTGTATGAGCTGCCGGAAGATCGACTGATGGAGGTCCTGAAAAAGTATAACCGGTAAAAATCGAGCCCGAGCATAAAAGATCAGTTATTCAGCAACTCCTCTAATTTGAATTTCTGAAAGATCAGGTCTGCCTGACTTCCTTCGTACAATATGCCAATGGTCTCTTCATCAATACTGGTAAGGCAGGAATATCCTCGACCGCGGCCGTTGTCAATCAGGGTGTGATACTTTGATGGCCAGGTTAAACCTTCATCGAAGCTAATTTTGATGGTCATATCCTGCCGGCTGAAGGTGTTTGCCGGATTGGAAAATATCAATATCGTTTTATCATCAATATTATGCTGAATCAGGCTGGCCATACAGACGGGTTCGGGCAAGGCGCTTCCAGAAGAAGGATGTTTCTCCCAGGTCTTGCCCAGATTTCTCGTCACCATCACTGATCTTGCTCCTTCACCATTCGGACCCTGGGGACCGGATCCACGATTATCCCTCATATTCAGCATAAGCGATCCGTCGCTCAGTTCTACTACCTGGGCTTCCGTGGTATTGGATTTCGCTCCGGTGCCAATGTTCCAGGTCTCTCCCCGGTCTTTGCTGTAAATTATGGTGGCGTGCGGCATCTGATCCGCGTCTTTAAACTGTGCAGGAAAAACCAAGGTTCCGTCACTCATTGTTATGCCTTTACCAGGTCCTTGCAACAGTAAATGCCAATTGGGATCCTTGATCTGTTGGGTAATGTTAATGGGTTCAGACCAATTAAATCCATCGTCTTCACTCTTCACTAGCATAAATTGACTGGTCTCTTCTGGATCTAGTCCTGGTCTTGATGCCCACCAATTTCGCTCATCTGGGTGGCCGTGTGCCCATACCCCAGCGACCCATATGGTATTGGTTACTTTATCAACCAGAATGGATGGGTCACCAATGCCATTCTCGCCTTGCGGTTTTCCACCCCATTCGCCCATGTCCATGATCAACTGTATCGGGCTCCAGGTCTCACCGGCATTGGTACTTCGTTGCATCCCCACATCAATATCCTCCTGCAGATCAACACTGCTATTTCGGCGGATATCATATACAGCAATCAGGGTGCCCCGGTTGGTGGTGACAAGGCCCGGAATACGATAAGTATCTACATCATCATCCTGATGCTGTCGAAAGGCCCATCCTATCTGCCGTGTTATTGGTGGCAATTGAGGATCTACTTTCTTCTTATTAATGATGAGTTCCGAGCACTTGATGCTAATGTTGCGACTCAGGCTGGCCTTATCGGTGAGGCTACATGTGATCCAAAAATAATTCTCACCTGGTAAGATACTTTCATTGCCATGAAAGACGATTGATTTGCCGGCATTATTGGATTCACCAAATATTTTTTGCGGTAAAACTTCTCCCGGCTGGAGAGCCGAATAAATGTTGAATGAATCGATGTCATTAATATTCTCAGCGTTGACCAAAGTGAGAGTAATCTGATTTAATGGTACTGCCTCTCGTCCCTCGTTGACAATTTTCAGTTGTGCAAACTGATTTTTATCCTTTCCTTTTAAAACGGGGTAAACTTGATCGCCCCAGCTAATTGTTATTTTTGAAATATTAATTTCGATGGAAGCTGTTCCATTAAATCCAAAAATTAATGCCAATACGAATAAATAATAATTAATTTCTATCATTTTCTTACCAATGTCAATAATCTATTAATTCAATATTTTTTTCAATTAATTTCAAATTTTTTGAAATTAAAAACAGCGCCCGTGGCAAATGGTAGCACCCCTTCCATTTTCCTCCCTTGAGGGTCACATGTGGTTGACCTTGCCGGTCCAGATAGCCAAACCATTCTCCGTACTCCGGATCGGGAAAATGCCCCCAGGTGTAATCATGAATACGATCAAACCAGGTCATCACATCTTCTCTCCTGGTCAGCCGCCAGGCCATCGCAAGAGCGATCAGTGCTTCCAGGTGTACCCACCAAAGTTTTTGATCGTGCTCAAGCTGTTGCAAGGGAGCTTTCTTGCTATCCAGAAAATAATAAATTCCTCCATGTATTTCATCCCAACTTTGATCCAGTATCCTGATTGCCATATCTGTCAATTGGCCCGTTATTTCTACTTCGCCTATACGTTCACATATGACCATCAGAAACCAAAGGGCCTCGAGATTATGACCCGGATTGATCAACCGTCCTTCAAAGCAGTCTGATATTTTTCCATCCGGTTGAATATATTCTCTGATAAATCCAAGGTTTTTGTCATAGTGCCTCTCCAGAATATCATGAAAACATTCTTGATATATTGTAATTGCTTGTTCCTTACCAATCAGTTCTTCTAGTTCGAAAGCCAGATAGGCTGTCATCATAGAAAGACCAAAATTACTGAGCGGACGAATTCCGGTGGTCTTTTCAAATGACCCTTTGGGATTTGTTCTACGTGATAGGAAATTATTAAATGCCTCCTTTGCCTTACTCTCACACTTGACACTATGTGTGCTTTTACCATATTCGTTCCAGGCTAAGGCTGCAAAGCAATCGGAATAAATATTAAATGGGTGGGTTAAAGCACTTCCGGTGCGAGCGAGGGAGAAATAATAATGACCGTTTCCATCTTGTCCATGTCGGTCCAGAAAATCGATTCCATGACGTGCCACATTCAACCATTCTTTGCGGGCATCAACCTCATTATAAAGCTTTGAGAACATCCAAATCTGCCGGGCCTGCAACCAAACGAATTTATCGGTATCGTAAACAGATCCATCTCGTGCCAGGCAAGTAAAGTACCCTCCATGATCCTGATCGATAGAATGCTTTTCCCAGAAAGGAATTACATCTGTCAATAATGCATTTGTATACATCTCGACATAATTGGCAACTTTGGTACTTCGACTCAGCATTGAGACATCAATTTAGTTGGGTTTGGAGTTGTATAATATTCTCAATATTGCTTTATAATCTTCCGTAACTTAAGCACTCCTGATGACTAAATATCCCATATTCGGGCTTTTATTTGCCCTTGCAGCCAATGCTTTTTCTCAAACCAAGCTATTGAGAGACTACGGTATTGAAATCGGGATACTTAAAACCGGAATCAATAATAGCATCACCGATGTATCGGGAGTTTCTGTTGGGCATGTGACTTTGATCAAGGGCGAAAGCATTCGCACGGGAGTGACCGCGATCTTACCTTATTCAGGGAATCTGTCTACTAATACTGTTAGCTCCGACTGAAATATGGACTATTCTAAACTTATCATCAACCTATGCCCAACCGGAATGGTTCCCACTAGGGAGTCCAATCCATTCGTTCCCATTAAGATCAAAGAAATCGTATCAGATGTGAAAAGTTGCCATGAATTGGGAGTTTCAATGGTACATCTTCACGCTAGAGGTTCCGACAATGAACCAACATGGAAGAAGGAAGTTTATTCAGAGATCATTTCAGAGATCAGATCCATTGATCAAGACATCATTATTGTCGTTAGTACTTCTGGAAGAAATTGGTCCGATATTACTAAAAGGAGTGACTGCCTTATGTCAATCCCAAAACCTGACATGGCTTCTCTGACACTGGGATCACTTAATTTCCCAACACAATCAAGTATTAATAGTCCCGAATCTATTAGGAGTCTTGCAATGAGAATGAGTGAGTTATCTATTGTGCCTGAACTTGAAATCTTCGATGCAGGTATGATCAACTATGCTAGCTACCTTTCTAGGAAAAATTTACTCAAGCCTCCATACTATTTTAATTTGATTTTTGGTTCTTTGGGATCGGCTTCACTTAATGCAACAAATATTGCAGCCATGATTAATAGTCTACCGAATGGATCTACTTGGGCGATTGGAGGAATAGGTAGATTTCAATTAGCTGCTACATCAATTGGTATTGCCTTGGGTGGTCATGTACGTATTGGTCTTGAAGATAATCCGTTCTTTTCTTGGTCAACTAAGGAACATGCAACAAATATAAGGTTAGTAGAAAGAGTTGCCAGGATTGCAAAGGAACTTGGACGTGAAATTGCTACCCCAACAGAGGCTAGAAATATTATTGGTATTGAATAATAAAATTCCAAAATCAAAGATTCCAACCAGCGATTTGATCGAAGAGAACTATCGTAGATTAGAGTATGATTCTTGGGCAAGTATTGAAAAAAGATTTCTCTACATAAACATACCCAAAGCTGGTTGCACCAAAGTTAAAAAAATGCTGCAGGCACATTGTGGTTTCAATGTTCCTTCAGGTGTCAATGCAATACATAGAAGAGATAGAGAAAAGGGAGACTTTGTCGCGTCTATCACTGAATTTAACTTAGAAGAACAGTCCTTTCTTCTTAATTCTGATTTAGTTACGCGATTTATTTTTGTGCGAAACCCATACACAAGAATATTATCATCCTACTATAATAAGATTGTTGGTCCTAAGAAGTATAGTAATATATCTGAGCAAATTGCAAGATTCTGCGGACAAGAAAATTCTTCGGACTTGCCCACCTTTGAGCAATTTATCTATTACGTCTGTTCATTTGATGATAGTAAATTGGATATTCACTTCCGTAGCCAGTCAGCAGTCGCACTTTTCGATCAAATCGAATACAATTTTATTGGGAAGATCGAAGACTTTTCGGCTGATCTGAAGAGATTGTTCATTCAGCTAGGGGCTTCGAGACAAATATTTCAAATGATCCCTGGGTGGGAGAATTATTCCGAGCAGGACACTTCTCTCCAATCTCCTCTCCTCAAAACAGTACTGGTTAATTCAGAACTGGGCAACCTTTTTCACAAACACTACATGCAAGACTTCATGAACTTCCAGTATGAATACCTTTGATTCAAATTTCACTCTAATTAGAATGCCCAAATACACCGATTACAGAGGGTCCCTCATTGTCTGGGAGTTTTCAGATCTACCTTTTAAACCAAAACGTACATTTACTATCTTTAATGTGCCTGCGGACCAAGAGAGGGCAAATCATGTTGCTTCGTGTGGACTTGCTCTAATTGCATTGATTGGCTCTGTTTCTGCGATTATAAATCATCAAGAAACTATTATACTATCAAACCCTGATACCATACTTTATGTTAAAAAAGACAACTTTCTCCGGTTAAAGAATTTTGATCCAGAGACAATTCTACTAGTTTTCGCAGAAGAACCCTATCAACAGAATAACAATTCTTCATGAGCTTTCAATACTTGTTTGTATGTGGTTGTGCTAGATCTGGTACAAGCATAATGACCGAACTGCTGAGAGCTCATACTAGTGTTTGTCTTGGTAGAGAACGATATAATTACCTATTTCGAAACAATTACAATCTTTTCACACCTACACTCTTCACCCCTGTTCGATTTAGCAAGGAACTTTTGTCTGGAGATACTCATCACGAGATCTTAGATGGATACTACGATTATGCCTTTTCAAATTGGGAAAAGTTTAAATATATTGGAGATAAAATCCCAAGTTTGTACAAGAGATATGATTACATATTTAAGCTCTTCCCTAATGCTAAAATTATATTCTTACTAAGAAATATTATTGATGTCTGTCAGTCATGGGAAAACAGAAAAATGCACTCAATTAGAAACTCAGGTAAGTGGGAGTACGATAGGGGATACCGTGAGGCTATTGATGAATGGAATAATTCACTAACTTTCACCATATCCGCTTTAGATCAATTTCCAAACAACGTGCTTGTTATTCATCACGAGTATTTGTTTAAAGAGAAAAAAATTCTGGAATCTATTTTCAGATTTCTAAATCTTAAAATAACTATTCAGGTTCAAGACTACTGGGCAAAACAAGAAATGCGGAGGAAAGAACTAGAAAAAAATAGACTTATAAAACTTAATAGCATTCAGAAAGAACAATTATGTCTAAAATCAAATTTTGAACTTTATAAAGAATTGAAGGAAAAGACTTGGATCTGACATACTCATCACCGGGGCTCTTATACAAGCAAATAGAATCTGATCTAATAGCAACTTTTCAGAAGTTCATTCAGAGCGAGTCATATATTCTTGGAGATCAAGTGCGGTTATTCGAGAAAAATTTTGCTCAATATCACGATGCAAAGTACTGCATAGGGGTGAATTCCTGTACAGATGCGCTGTTCTTAGCTCTGAAGGCATGCGCTATCGGATCTGGAGATAAAGTAATCACTACTTCAATTACAGCCCCAGCAACAATTCAATCAATTTTGATGGCTGGAGCCACTCCAGTGATTGTTGATGTAAAAGCCCCGACCTATTGCATATCTCCAGAAAGGATCCTTCAAGCTATCGATCGAGATTCAAAAGCAGTGATTGTAGTTCATCTTCATGGCTTTCCTTGCGAGATGGACAAAATCACGAAGATTTGCTCAGAGTCTGGGATTATTCTACTTGAGGACTGTGCCCAAGCACTAGGTTCACACTTCTCTTCCCAGAAAGTGGGCACCTTTGGGAAAGCATCAGCTTTCAGCTTCTATCCGACAAAGAATATCGGATGCATGGGAGACGGTGGTGCGGTCATCACTAATGATCATCAAACAAAGGAATATCTGAGTAGTGCTCGCCATTATGGATTCAGTGAGAATGGTACAATTTATCAGTTTGGTATTAATTCGAGACTAGATGAACTACAAGCCTCTATCTTGAATTTAATTATGCCGTTGCTTGAAAAAAGAAACCGATCGCGCCAAACTTTTGCACAGAAGTATTCGGATCATCTATCAAATTTTGTTGAATTTCTACCTCCCCTGATTGAGGGAGCGACATATCACCAATACCCTCTAAGAGTGCCAAATCGTCAAAAATTTATTAGGGATGCAGCAAAATATGGTGTCCACCTTGGCATTCACTATTCCAAATCAATGGTTGATCATCCCTTTTTTAGATCCTATTGTCGTGAAATTCCAATAGCTAGAAAGGCTGTCAAGGAACTAGTCTCCATACCAATACAGCCTGAAATTCTTGCATGCAATTTTGAATCGATCTCAGATATTATTTACAAATGTCTTCAAAATCAATAATTTTATTTGGAGCCGGAAGTCCCTTAATAGTTGATTACGAAGAGATCTGCTTTCACAATCATATTGAGATCCAAGCTATTGTCATAAATCTAGTGGGAATAGAATGTTTTGCCCAAAATCGACAAAAGATCATTGACATTTCAGAAATTAATTATAGTCAATCAACAGATTTTATTTGTCCCTTATTCACGCCAATAAATAGATTTCAAGCAACACAGGAGGCTTTATCCTACAGTCTAAAGCCATATGGACTTCTTTGCTCTAAGCAGTCAATTCTACCTAAACATTTTAGTTGCGGAAATGCTTGCTTTATAAATTCCGGAGTAGTGCTTGGTGCGTGTAGTAAGATTGGAAATCATATTTTGATCAACCGTGGAGCCTGTCTTGGCCATCATCTATTCCTCGATGATTATGTCTCAATTGGACCTGGTGTCACGATCGGTGGTAATGTACAAGTTGGAAGAGGTACTCTTATTGGAGCTGGGGCTGTCATTCTACCCAGTATTCAAATTGGTCGTCATGCCGTTATAGGTGCTGGAAGTGTGGTAACAAAAAATGTCGATAATAATACGGTCGTTGTTGGAAATCCTGCAAAAACCTTAAAGGTCAATCACTTAAACTTCTAAGTTGAAGCAAGTAATCCATCTTTATAGCATATGTTGGAACGAAGCAGAGATGCTTGAGTTTTTCTTCAGACATTATGACCCATGGATTACAGAATATCATATCTATGATAATAATTCTAATGATGATACATTAAAAATACTCAATAACCATCCAAAAGTGAGGTGCTATCCTTTCCAAGTAAAGAACAACTCCTACGTACTTAGTGCCAAGACATTTCATGATTCTGTTTGGAAAAAAAGTAGGCAAATAGCTGATTGGGTAATTATTACAGCCATTGATGAATTTCTTTATCATGAAAAAATCAGTAATTATCTAGCAGAATGCACAAAGGCAGGTGTGACATTACTGCCTGCACTCGGTTTTCAAATGATATCAAAGTTCTTTCCACCTCAAGGAAGCAATTTAGTTAAAACCATGACTAGTGGAAGTTCCTGGAGACAAATGAACAAATTGAGTATATTGGATCCAAACCAGATTATGGAAACTAATTTCTCAGTTGGAAGGCACACTGCAGATCCAACTGGAAATATTAGATATACTGAACGGGATGAAATCCTAAATCTACATTATAAATATCTTGCATTCGAAAGAACTTTTAGACGCCACCAAGAACTAAGCAAGAAACTCGGTAGAGTCGACAAGGAGAATAATTTTGGACATAAATATAGTTTTACAGAAAAACAATTAAGATTAGACTGGGATCAATTCGTTGATACCTCTGTCGAAAACATATTTGAATGGGTAAAAAGCGATGATTATCAAAAATCCACAAATATTGAGAAGTGGTGGCGTAAACCTGGCCTTTTTGAAAACAATGAATCTAAATAACTCCCACCCTATTGCAGTTGTCGTCGCCTTAGCTTCATAGTTGAGAGGTGATATGATTAACAGGCATTTGGAGAATCTGCTCCATACGTTAATCATCTTCCGTAACTTAAGCACTCCTGATGACTAAATATCTCATATTCGGGCTTTTATTTGCCCTTGCAGCCAATGCTTTTTCTCAAACCAAGCTATTGAGAGACTACGGTATTGAAATCGGGATACTTAAAACCGGAATCAATAATAGCATCACCGATGTATCGGGAGTTTCTGTTGGGCATGTGACTTTGATCAAGGGCGAAAGCATTCGCACGGGAGTGACCGCGATCTTGCCCCATTCAGGAAATCTCTTCCAGCAAAAGGTGCCGGCAGCCATCCATATTGGCAACGGCTTCGGAAAGCTAGCCGGATATTCCCAGGTGAAGGAGTTGGGAAATGTCGAGACGCCGATCATCTTGACAAATACCCTCAGTGTTCCCACTGCATCCAATGCACTCATCACTTACACCCTAGGTCTTTCCGGTAATGAAGATGTGCGTTCAGTTAATGCGGTCGTCGGTGAAACCAACGATGGCTATCTGAATGACATCAGAGGCCGGCACGTAACCGAAACTTCTGTAGTAGAAGCCATTCAAAATGCCAGCGATGGCCCAGTGGAGCAAGGGAATGTCGGAGCGGGTACGGGAACGGTCTGCTTTGGGTTTAAAGGGGGTATTGGTTCCTCTTCCCGGGTACTGCCGTCCTCGTTAGGAGGATATACTGTCGGTGTGTTGGTTCAAACTAATTTTGGAGGGGTACTGCAAATCAACGGAGTACCGGTAGGTAAAGAGTTGAATAAGTATGTTTTTAAAGATGATTTGCAAAGTACTGGAGATGGTTCCTGCATGATTGTAGTGATCACAGATGCACCTCTTACCACTAGAAACTTGGAACGAATGGCAAAAAGAGCCATGCTAGGTCTGGGAAGAACTGGCGGTATCATGTCTAATGGCAGCGGCGACTACGTCATTGCCCTCTCTGTAGCGCCAGAAAACCTTGTTTCTTATCAAAGTGGTTCAAACACACATCGAATTACGGTGCTGCATAATGATGCCATGTCTCCTTTGTTTCTTGCCACCATCGAATCGACTGAAGAGGCTATCTTGAATTCACTTTTCGCTGCAGAAACGATGCAGGGAAGGGATGGAAACACCATCGAAGCTCTGCCAATTGACCGGGTTCTGGAAATCATGAAAAAATACTGGGCGCAAGGCGAAGATCGGTAGGCTGAGCTGGCGGGCGGCGAAGATTGGTAAGCCTGAAAGGATTGCTAAGCTAGAGGGCAAGATTTGCTTGCAGTTCGTTCCATGGAGCGGGATCAGCAATCCCTCCGTTTCTCTTCGGGCTTACCGATCCCTTGGTAGGTACCAGATAAATTTGGAAGGAACTTGACTTCTCTCTTTCTTAGTTGTCAAATGCATATTGATATGAGGAATCTTATACTTCTTTCCCTGTTGATTTTCTGCGGCATTCAGGTCTTTGCACAATCAGCTGAACCGGAGCTGCACCGGGTCACTTTCACCAGCGCAGTCGATAACCTTGAACGGGATTATTTTCTCTATTTGCCAAAAGGCTATCATGAGGCAGAGGAGCAAGAATGGCCGGTGATGATGTTTTTGCATGGAAACGGAGAAAGGGGAAATGGGAAAGATGAATTGGATTATGTAATGATTCACGGTCCACTATATGAAGCTTGGGTGCAAAAAAGAGACCTTCCCTTTATCATGATCGTGCCTCAGTTGCCGATGTTTGGTCGGGATACGATGGGTCTTCCATATATCGACAACCGCACCAGGAGTCAGATCCCGGTGAGGTTGGAAGAAGGAGTGCCACCCCGCGACCCGGAAGGCCGTCCAAATTATCCGATTGGCCCCATGGTCCCTGCCGATAGCTTCCCGTTGGTGACTCTCCCTGCCGGTTGGGACTGGATAGAGGAAGACTTAATGTCCATGCTGGACCATGTCAATGATAATTACCGCACCGATGAAAATCGTATCTATTTGAGCGGACTTAGCTACGGTGGATTTGGCACGTGGTACATGGCCAGCAAGCATACCAACCTATTCGCTGCCATCTGTCCAGTGGTGGGGTGGGGACATCCCAGCCTTATGCCACCCATTGCTGAAGCGAAATTGCCCGTGTGGGTGTTTGCCGGTGGTCGGGATCCCGTCGTACAACCTCAGTACTTCTTTGGAGGAATCAATAAGCTGGAGGAATTGGGACACAATCAGGTACGTTTTACGATCGAAGCAGACATGAGCCATGATGTGTGGAGAAGAGTGTATGGTGGTCAGGATGTTTATGACTGGCTACTGTCGCATACCAAGGAACATAGGTGAAAATCCAAGAATTCAAACTGGAGCGGTACTTTGCCAAGCACGAATTCACTGCCAAATACCTGCTATCCAGTTCAGACTGTGACGGTCTGCCCATGCAGCAGATCCTGGAGATGGCCACTGATGCCGAGCTCAGCCTTTGGAATAACCTCACATTGGGTTACACGGAAAGCGAAGGCTCACATTTGCTACGAGAAGCGATCTTGCAGCACTACCGAATAAAAGACATTGCTCAGGTTATCGTTGCTTCACCAGGCGAGCTAAATTTTATCGCAATGAATGTACTGCTGGAACCAGGTGAGCATGTAATTACTGTCTCACCCGGCTATCAATCTTTGCGTGAAGTGGTTCACTCGCTGGGTTGCGAAATTTCATTTTGGAGACCAGATCCGGAGAACTGGATTTTTGATGTGGATGATTTGAATGAATTAATTAGAAAAAATACCAGATTAATAATTATCAATTTCCCCCATAATCCGACAGGCAGCTATCTAACAGGTTCACAGATGGATGCTATTATCAAAATAGCAAGAGAAGAGAATATTTTTCTCTTTTCCGATGAAATGTACCGAAAACTGACGATCAGCGAGATGCCAGAATTAATTCCTGCTTGCGACCTTTATGAAAAGGGGATCAGTCTATGGGGCACTTCCAAGACATTTGGGCTTGCCGGTCTGCGACTAGGATGGCTCGTTTGCCGGGATATTGAATTTCTTAAGAAGGTCCAATCATTCAAAGACTACCTCAGTATTTGCAATAGTGCACCCAGTGAGATCCTAACGATGATCGCATTGAATCATTCTGAAAAAATTATCAACCCGATTTTGGAAAGAATTAAATTTAATATTCAAATTTTTCAAGCGTTTGTTGATAGACAGCATCTCATCGAGAGATTTATTTCGCCTCGAGCAGGGTCAATTGGTTTTGTAAAATTGAATATTAGCGGTTCGGCTGCGGAATGGAGTGACCGATTAGTGAAACAAACAGGCATCATGTCCGTTCCAGGAGAAATGTTTGATTATCCGGGAAAATATATTCGGGTCGGATTTGGCCGAGCAGATTTCGGAGAGGCTTTGGAGCATTTATCTGAGTATTGTTCGAAATAACTATTTATTAGTAAATTTTTCTATGATATCAATTTAAAATATCAGGTATTAACTAATAATTCCGGAAAATTCCTTTTTATTTCAGTCACCGTTCTATTAAATCTCTATATATTCAATAAAAAGAAGAGAGAGATTTTCGAAGCCATTTGGAAAGTCCTTCTCCTAGGTCTATAACCTTCCGAATCACATTGGTATCTTCTTCTGCTTCGTTCTCACATTCTACTCCATGTCTAAGAAGTGAGCTACATCTAATTAACTCCTTTTAAATAGTAGGAGGATTCAATACTTCAAAAATTCTCACTACACCTAGTCCCTTTAGCTCCTTAGATCCAACCGGTCGGCACTCAAATTCATCTTTGAGTATTTCACGAGTGACTTCGGAAATAAAAATAGATCCAGGAGGGGCTTCTCCTTCCAAACGACTGGCGAGATTAACCGTGTCTCCCCATAAATCATAGCTGAACTTCTTCAAGCCGATGACTCCGGCCATCACAGGGCCAGAGTGTATTCCAATATGAAATTGTAGATCATGCATACGGGCATATTCCTGAATATCCAGGGCCATTCTTACCGCAGACTGGGCGTGTTCCGGCCTGGATATCGGAGCACCACAAGCTGCCATATAGCAATCGCCAATCGTCTTGATCTTCTCCAATCCATGTTTTTCGGTAAACTGATCAAAATCAGAAAATATTCTATTCAGGAAAGTCACCACATCCTCAGCTTTCATTCGAGAGACCATTTCAGTAAAATTCACCAAATCGGCAAATAATATCGTCACGTTTTGTAACTCATCAGCAATAACTTTCGGTTGCATTTTCAATTTTTCTACAACACTATCTGGTAAGATGTTCAAGAGCAAATTGGTAGATTTAATTTCTTCCTCCTGCAGATCGGTCAGTGCTTTGGTCCTTTGGTAAGCAAAAAAGTATAAAGCAGCAAACCAAAACAAGGCACAGATGGCAAAACTGACTATGAATAAAATCAGATTGTCTTGTTGAGAAATGGGGAATACAGGTCTTATAATATGATCTAGAAGTACCAGTAAAAACATAGCTGCGAGATAAAGCAGAAACAGATACACGGCCCTGTCCCGGCGTGGGAATACCAGTGCGTAGACGGGGCCGATCAATCCCAGAAATATTATGCCCCCCGAATCAAGTACGCCACCCATCATCCATGCCAAAGCAAAAGAAAACAACACTAAAAATAACTGTGAACTAAGGCCGTACCACTCAATGCCAGTCTTGGTTCGGTTGAATAATATCATCAACAACAACCAATACAAACTACTTAAAGCAAAAATCATGGCTAATTCTCGATAGCCCATCCAAAACATGGTTAAAGCAAGGACAAGAGTCATTGGAATGGCGAAGGTGAGACAGACCCACCAGATCTTCTTCACCAAAAGGACTTCATCATCATCCCCTGGATGATAAATGTGATCATCTACCCACTGGTTGAATCGGTGGTACATATTGCCACCTAGATGTAATAAAAAGCAAGATACATTAACCTGATATTCGTTACTAAAGGTGTTGAGTGTGATCATAACTAAAATTCAATGCCAGTTGACCAGGATCACCACACCAGGTGATCGAGGTGCTGGTACTTGTCCATTGAGAAGCATAGATCGAGATGAACACCTGAGAAAACGAAGCTGAGATTAATTTCCTACTCCATCTAATAAAGTCTTCATTTCATCGATCATGATCATGGCAACTTCAGAAGCAATCGCTCAAGACTCCATCTTTACCACACCAGAAGCCAAGGAGGTCTATTGTAAGCGATATGATCGCTTGCTGGCAAAATACCAGGTAGCTGTTGAAGATATCTGGATCGACAACCACCTGGGAAGGTCGCACCTGATTGAGACTGGTAACAAACAAGGAGCACCGACAATACTGCTACATGGAGCCGGGCTGAGTGCTGCAGAGTGGTTTCCAACCTATAATGCACTTGGAAAGACACTCCATGTATATGGCCTGGATATGCCTGGAGATGCCGGGAAGAGTTTATTAAAAAAACCTCCGAGAAGCATCGAAGATTATCAGCTATCAATCCTGCAAATTCTGGATAATCTCAGCCTGGAAAAAGTGATTCTTATCGGCCATTCCATCGGAGGATTCTTTGCAACTGGTTTTGCCATTTCCTATCCCGAGCGGACAGAAAAACTAATACTCATGGGGCCGGCTGCCACACACATTCAGATGCGCTGGTACATTAGACTGCTCCTGCAGCTAGGTGGTAAAGCAGGCACAGGACCCTCTGCCAGAAAGATCCTTCAATCAGTGACTCACAAAGGATTTGATCTGGATCCTGGTTTTATCAAGCTGATGGAAGCAGTTCGGGATTACACGAACGTTGACATGCTTTTCCCCTATGTTTACTCGGATGAAGAATTGTCTTCAATCAGCGTACCTGTACACTTGATTATTGGAGACAAGGAAATTATCTGCCGGCATAAGAAATCAATAAAAAATGCGAAAAAGAAGCTGCCTGGCGTAGAAATACATGTGATCAAAAACGCTGTACATATGCCTCATATGGAATATCCTGATCTGATCAATGAACTGCTGATCTCTTTAGCTAAATAGAAACCATTAATCCATAAAAAAATGCAATCTCTCGAAAAATTAATCTGTCAAAGTTGTGGCATGCCAATGTATGACAGCTCACGCTATGGAAGTAATAAAGATGGAAGTGGCAATAGTGAGTATTGTCAGTTTTGCTACCAGTATGGTGACTTCATAGATGCTGGCATTTCAATGCAAGAAAAAATCGATAAAAACATTGCCATGGCGGTGAAAATGGGCATGGACCGAAAAGAAGCAACAGCAACAGCCAATCGGATTATCCCTAATCTGAGGAGATGGAAATCAGAACAGGAAGTAAGGGATAGAATCTAGAGTAAGATTGGTAAGCCTGAAAAGATTACTGAGTGGTGCTCAACAGTCCCTCAATTCCACTCCGGGCTTACTGATCACTTGGTTTCTCTACATACAATAGCTCATAATATTCCCTGAGCATGCGATCCACCGAAAATTCATCCCAAGTGGATGCGATACTTGCTCGCATCATGCCGATCCACTTCGATTTATCTTTATAGTAGGTTGGGAGTACTTCTTCCGTCAAGACCTTATAGAGCGCTTTACTATCCTTCTTATCCTGTGCTTTCTCTGATTTCAAAATTCTCGCTTCTCCGATCTGCCAGCCATTCACCCCATGCTGGCAAGCTTCCGGCCACCACCCGTCCAGGATACTGAGGTTGAGAACACCGTTCATTGCCGCTTTCATGCCGGATGTGCCACTAGCCTCTTTGGGCCTTCGGGGATTATTCAACCATACATCCACTCCCCTGGTCAGGTGGGCTCCAATTTCCATATCATAATTTTCAAGGAATAGCACCGATCTGGGGTATTTTTTCTGCATAGATGTCAATCGGCGCACAATCGCTTTTCCCTCATCATCCAAAGGATGACCTTTACCCGAAAAGACCAATTGAATTCGTCGTTTTCTCAGCAGCGGATCGATGATGGCCGGGTCGGAGAAAATCAGATCAGAACGCTTGTAGGGAACGGCTCGCCGGGAAAACCCGATCAGCAGGCGGTCTTTATCCAGGAGAACACCCGTCTTTTTCCTGATAAATCCAATAAGATCGGATTTGTTCTTCTGATGCCTTTTCCAAAGTGAAGAATCTGATCCGGCCACGAGGTTTTTCATTTTCAGATCTACCCAGGTAGGCCGGTGAATGCCATTTGTGATGGCAATGATCTCGGAACGATTCGTCACATCACTCCACATCTCATTGGCTGTTTCGCCATGCAATTGTGCCACGGCATTTGATTTTCGGGAAAGTCTCAGTCCGCCAACAGTCATATTGAATGGCTCACCACCCATTGATCGCAACTGCCGTTTGGTAAGTCCAAGATTGGCCCCCATATACAAGAGCCGGTCAAGCGGATGAGATTCATTCCCCTGCAGTACCGGAGTGTGGGTAGTAAAAACAATCTCTTTTTTTGACGCCTTCCAGGCTTCCCGGAAATTCATCGCTTTATCCATCTTTTCGCGGATCAGCTCCAAGCCGGCAAAAAGAGCATGTCCCTCATTAAAATGATAGACATCTATCTTTTTCTTCAACTTCCGTAAAGCTCTCACCCCGCCGATCCCCAACACCATTTCCTGGGCGATCCGTTCCTCTCCAAACCACCCATAGAGTTGCCCGGTGATCCACGGGTCCTCATTCTCCGGGAGATCCGTGTCTAGCAGATATAGTTCAACGTTGCTGAAAGCGTCGCATTTCCAAACCTTACAAACAACCATTCTTCGCCTGATTTCTACCTCTACTTCAATCCCTGTGTCTTTCAGAAAATCATAACGATGAATCGGGTAGGTATCAACAGGGGTTCCATCCGGCTGGATTACCTGGGTGGTATATCCTTGTTTCCAAAGGATCCCAATTCCTACTACAGGATAATCACCATCATGGGCTCCCTTTAAATAATCACCAGCCAGAATACCCAGTCCCCCAGCATATATGTTGAAGTCAGATTGTAATCCATACTCCATGCAGAAGTAGGCTACCTGTGGTTGTCTTCCCTTTTTCATCCGCTAAAAATACAAAGCCATTGATTCAAGAGAGCATTGCATTATACCTTACCTCACTCTCTTTGTTTCCCATCAAGTTCTTCCGATCTTAAATGCCATGAATGTTTCGATCCGGCCATATCGCTCAGATGACCACCAATCCGTGTTGGAACTCATCCGGGTCAATATTCCTGAGTATTTTGCAGTGAATGAGGAGAAGGAATTTGCGACCTATCTAGATGGAGGTATCGAAGATTATTTTGTAGTTGAAGAAGCTGGTAGAATCATTGGCTGTGGGGGAATCAATTACGCCCCGGAGCAAAAAGAAGCCATTATCTCCTGGGACATGATCCATCCGGACCATCATGGAAAAGGCATTGGAAGGAAACTCCTGCAATACCGGCTGCACAAGATCAGGCAGTCCGGACAATTCGCAACCATCCGGGTTAGAACATCGCAACTTGCACATGGGTTTTATGAGCGGGCCGGTTTCAAATTAGATCAGATTAAAGCCAACTATTGGGGTAAGGGGCTTGATCTGTACGATATGTCTCAAGACATATGATCAATTCATCTGGCGATGGATACTTCTATTTTTGTTAGCACTTTTACCCATCTCAAGAAGACCACTGATGTATCTTTGTGCGTTCTAAATCAGTCCATGAAGAGCAAATCACAATTGGTCCTGATCGCAATAGGAGCAACCCTATTTACCCTGGTTTTTTACAAGCAAGGCCTGGGGTTAAACCTGTTGATATTCGAAGCAGTGGCCTTGGTATATCTTATTTCGAAGCGCCAACTACTCTCGCATACTATGCTTGGACTTTCATTGATTGGTGTCCTGGCCACCTTGCTCAACACGATCCTCACTCATTCGGTGTTTTCATATGTTGTCCATTTCCTTGCCTTCCTCTTATTCATTGGTTCACTGAATTATCCCCAGGCCAAGTCACTCATTACGTCAGGTGTACAAGCTATAATATCCCTTTTTGATTCTCAATGGAGATCATTAAAGGGTGTCTCTAATATGGTTTTCAAGGAGGAAAACCCGATCAGAATTATCTGGCGCCTCCGGATGTTTTTTGTTCCTGTAATCATTCTGATCATATTTGTCGCCATTTACCGTGCGTCGAATCCTGTGTTTGATGGAATGGTAAATGACATCCTAATCTTTTTAGAGACCAGATTCGACATGATATTTAATCGGTTGGATCTACCCCTACTATTTACCTTCTTACTTGGAGTTATCGTTTGCAATTTTATCATCATTAGATCGGGAAGTGAAAAAATCAATAAGAAGGACTTTATGGCTACCGATGACTTGAAAAGAAGGAGAAAAAAGCATCGGATCCGTTTTGGTACTCTTGCTCTAAAGCGGGAATACCAGGCGGGACTCTTTTTATTAATTGCTCTCAACATCCTCATACTTGTTCTAAATGCGATAGATGTCTATTGGGTCTGGTTCAATTTTGAGTGGGAAGGGCAATATCTGAAGCAATTTGTTCATGAGGGAACATATTTATTAATACTATCGATTTTAATATCCATTGCTCTCGTTCTGTACTTTTTCAGGGGCAATATTAATTTTCTAAATAATAATTCTGCTCTCCGAAATCTTAGTTATTTGTGGCTGGCGCAAAATGCCGTGCTAACACTGTCCGTAGCTATTCGCAATTTTTGGTATATCCACCACTTTTCACTTGCATACAAAAGAATTGGTGTAATTATTTTTCTTTTGCTCACACTATATGGTCTATATACCGTGATGATCAAAGTAAGAGACGTAAAGACATCTTATTATCTTTTTCGCTCAAATGCATTTGCTATTTACTTGGTTCTGATTTTGTCCTCTCTGCTAAATTGGGATAATGTCATTGCTCGATATAATTTCAGTCACGCAGACCGGTCATTCCTTCATCTCGATTATCTGAGTACACTGTCGGATAAGACCCTTCCCCATCTGGACCATAGTCTGCAAGAACTTATGGCACTTGATGAGATTCAAAAAGAAAAATTTCCTTTCGAGGAGAAATTCATGACCGTGCAGGAATACCATGATATTATCAATAAACGAAAAGAGCATTTCCTTGCAACTTGGGAAAAAGAAAGTGTACTGAGCTGGAATCTTCCGGAATATTTGGCTTATCGAAGACTAATCGAATAACAACAAGAATCTGCAAAATTTAGCGACAATTTAGTTCCTAGACTTTCACCCTTCACCATTGCATCCATCCTATTTTACATCGATGATTTTCGGGTTTTGTACCTTGCCTGGGCCAAATAAATCATTTCAATGCGTTTCTTAAAAATTGCCGGCTACATCCTAGGCTTCCTCATCCTCCTGGTACTCGTCTTTTACGTTGGCTTTGAAATCAACTTTGCTTTAAAAAATCGAAAGGCAAAAGCTCAGCTCGTTGAAAAACCCACCCTGACTTCGGGGGGATACAGCTTCCGTGATCTCAATAACAATGGAGTACTAAACGTTTATGAAGACGCCCGGCAACCAGTGGACGCCAGGGTGAATGATCTCTTAGGCCAAATGACCGTGGCAGAAAAGGTGGGCCTCATGTTTCATCCGCCCATAGGCGTAGGAAAGGAGGGTGAGGTGCTGGGTAAACCAAACCCCGCTGTGTTCAACATGGCTAGTAGCTACGATTTGATCATCAATAAGAAACTGAGGACATTCAATCTTTTCATGATCCCTCAGCCCCGGGCGTTGGCGAGTTGGCACAACGAAATTCAGAAGATCGCTGAACAAGACCGGTTGGGTATTCCCATTTCCATCGCTTCTGATCCCAGGCATGGAGTCAATAACTTTATAGGTGACATGCTAAATGGGTCATTTTCCCGGTGGCCAGAACCCATTGGTCTTGCCTCCATTGATGATACTACCCTGGTGGAAGAATTTGGACGAATAGCTGCAGAGGAATTGAGGGCTGTGGGTATCCGGATCGCACTTCATCCCATGGCAGACCTGGCCACCGAGCCAAGATGGTCACGGATCAACGGCACCTTCGGCGAAGATGCAGAACTCTCGGCAAGGATGACCAAGGCGTACATAAAGGGGTTTCAAGGAAAAGAACTTGGTCCTCGATCGATTGCCTGCATGACCAAGCACTGGCCTGGAGGTGGACCTCAGGAAGATGGAAACGATGCCCACTTCCGCTATGGGATGAATCAGACTTATCCGGGGAATAATTTTGATTATCACCTGCTTCCATTCAAAGCAGCATTTGAAGTAAATACGGCCATGATCATGCCATATTATGGGGTCCCTACAGGATTGCATTATGAGGAAGTAGGTATGGCATTCAATGCCGATATCATCAATGGTCTGTTGCGCGAAGAGCATGGTTATGAAGGAATCGTCTGTAGTGACTGGGGCGTACTGGAAGGTTTCAGCTTGCTTGGTTTCGAACTGTTCGAGAGTACGGGCTGGGGAGTGGATGATCTGTCGCCCAAAGAGCGCATCCACAGGGCGGTCCAAGCCGGTATCGATCAGTTTGGGGGCAACAGCAATACCGAGGATCTGGTTGAGCTCATTGAAGAGGGTAATATCACCGAACGGCGAATCGATCAATCTGTTCGGAGAATTCTCAAAGCTAAATTTGAAATGGGATTATTTGAAAATCCCTATGTGGACGTGGATGCTGCAGAAGCCATTGTGGGCAAATCTCTCTTTGTTGAAAAGGGAAAGGTCGCCCAACGCAAATCCATAGTGATTCTAAAAAACGATGTATTAACTAATGACTTTCCGGTTTTGCCTTTGTCTGACAAGCAGAAGATATATTTTGAAGGTGTTCACAAAGAGTTGGCCGAAAATTATGCTATTGTCACTGACAGTCTCGCCAATGCAGATTTGGCCATCCTAAGAATCAATACACCCTGGGAACCTCGTAATAGCAGTTTTATTGAACAGTTTTTACATTCCGGACACCTCGATTTTCAGGAACCTGAACTTAGTCGAATCTTGAATGTAACCAAGCAGAAACCAACGATCATCTGCATCTATCTCGAGCGCCCGGCCGTAATACCGGAAATTGCGGGACAAGCAGTTGGAATCCTTGCCGACTTTGGTGCCGAAGATGATGCAGTGCTCGATGTGATTTTCGGAAGATATAACCCATCTGGTAAATTGCCTTACGAACTACCTTCTTCAATGAAAGCCGTTGATGAGCAACACGAAGATGTGCCGTATGATTCTGAAGATCCGTTGTATCCATTTGGATTTGGATTGACCTATGAACAGGGAGATTCACTAGAAATGGATTGACCGATCTCAATCCATTCACAACATATGTTAGTCGAATCTAAGAATATCACTGATGCAAAAGTTTCAGATACATTCCGGGAAGCTTTGGCTAAGTACCCGATTTTACATTCCTATCTGATTGAATTACGGCAGCACAAAATCAAGGCTTCCACGATGCAAGCCAGACCGGTTTTTAACTTAAAATCATTCCTATTCGGATTTTCACATTATCGAATCAACATAAACAAACAGGTGAGAAATCAAAATGAATTATTAGTTCGTGATCTGCCCGTGAAAGTACTTAGAGGTTGGTTTGCCCATGAATTGGGACACATCGTGGATTATCTAGACCGATCTCCCCTGGCTATGTTGCTTTATGGATTAAGGTATTTTCTTTTCAGCTCTTTCAGGCGAAATGCGGAGTGGGAGGCTGATCGAATTGCTATCAAGTATGGTTTCAGAAAAGATATATTAGCAACGAAGCGCTTTATTCTCGAGCATGAGTTATTGGATCAACGTTACAAGGAAAAAATCAAGAAATACTATATGTCAATTGATGAGGCTGAGAAATATATAATGCACAACATCGTGATTGATGAGGTAGAAAATAGTTCATCTTAATCAATATATTCTAAAAACTCCTTCATCTTTGATGAAGAAATTACCTTGGGAACCTTAATTTGACCACCTTTCTTCTTTGTTTCAGCAAGAAAATCATGATATACTTGCTTTGTAATTCTCTGTAATGAAACCTTTTTCAAAGCTTTATTTCGGGCGACCTTATAATTCTTATTTGCTTGTTTTAATTTTTCATCCAATTCGTCTCTGATTTTACTTTCATCAAAATCAGAATCACAAACAATCATCCACTGATGAAAATAGTCTCCATTTTCATCTTTCATTGCTGCAACTGAATATTCATTAATTGTGATTGAATTATTTTTGGACACCGTTAGTATAGCTGTATCGAGTTTTTCTTCGGAGAGTTGTGATCCCACCACATTCAAGAAAAACTTAGTTCTACCTGTGATCAGAATTTCGTGAGGGTCGAGATTTACAAAGCGTATCGTGTCTCCTATCATATATCGCCAGGTTCCTGCACAAGTACAAATTATCAATATGTACTCCTGGTCCAACTCTACTTCATCAATTGTAAAACAAGGAGGATCATCTATCAGATTTCCTGAATCATCCACTCCCCGCTCATCAAAAGGGATAAATTCGTAGAAGTACCCATGTCTTAGTGCAAGGGTCATAGCCATCGACTCCGGTCTGGAACTATAGGCAAAAAACCCTTCAGATGCCAGGTAGGTGTCCATCACGATAATCTCTTTTCCACATAGGTTCTGAAAGTCCTTTCGGTAAGTATCAAAACTGACCCCACCGCTTGCATATAGCGTCAGATTTGGCCATATGTCATGGATGGACTTGAGCTTATGTTCACGCATGACCGCCTTCAACATTAAGAGCACCCAGGAGGGAATTCCAGCCATTGCTCCAATGTTCCACTCCGGAGCTTGTGAAACGATATGTTCAAGCCTCTTGTCCCAATCATCTATCTGTGCTATTTCTTTTCCTGGTCGATAAAATAGATCATACCAATCAGGAAAATTGCTCACATTAATACCACTAATCTCCCCCTCTAGATGTCCTTGATCATGTTCCTTCAAATCGGCACTGCTACTGAGCAATAACACTTCTGATTCAAAAACTTTTTCAGGCAGATCATAATTTGGCAATGCACGAATGAGAGATGTCCCTACATCCCGCATGCTCTGCACAAAATCGCTGGTGACTGGTATTCTTTTACTTGTCTTACCCGTAGTGCCACTACTGAGGGCAAAATAACGCGGCATGCCCGGCCAGGTAATATCCGGATAGATGAACTGCTGCTTCCACCACCTTTCATGCATAGAAGCGTAATCCCAGATAGGAACATTATCCTGAAATTCTTTGACCACATCATCAGAAGCCAACATTTGGCTAAAGCCATAATACTTACCAAATGCTGTCTCTTTCGCCCTGGATAACAATTCACGCAGTTGATTTTCCTGTTGTGCTCGAGGAGACCCGGGATCGGGAGCAAGTAGTTGGTTCAATTCAATTCCTTTCTTCACTATAGCACCCAGTAAATACATACAGTTATGTTTTCTTCAAAGATTATTACAACTTGAACCAAGTTCTCGCATCAATTGGAACCTTGGCTATAGCAATCTACATAATTTTGCTCGTGCTGCTTGTGATCGCACACTTAGTGCCTTTGAGTACTCAAAAGCATTGGGTTTTTCGGATTTGGGATTTTGGTAGAATCCAACTCAGTTTCTTGCAAATAGCAACTTTCCTTTTCGGCTTTCATCATATTATCTCTGGTCATCCAGAGATATGGATTGGACAGCTCATCCTTATGACAACAATCATACACAATCTATTCATCCTTATAAGATACACTCCATTCTACAGGATCAAGAAATCACAGGACACCGACGGAAAAAGAAGTGCTGACATTTCTATCCTTTCGATAAATGTGCATCAGTTCAACAAGAATTTTGATAGTTTGATCAATTTAGTCGCGAATGTCAAGCCGGATATTCTCTTAACCATAGAAACTAACAATGCCTGGGAGGAGTCACTCTCGGTGCTACAAAGCTCTCATCCTTTCAACCACAAGGTTGCCCTGGAAAATACTTACGGAATGCATCTCTTCTCAAGAATTAAAATCCTGCACTCACAAACACATTATTTTGTATCTGATGACATTCCAAGTATTGAAGCCCATTTGCAGACTATTGATGGATTTTCCTTTGTGCTGTGGGGTGTACATCCGCCGCCGCCCAGCCCAACTGAACAGAAAAATTCCAAGGAGCGTGACGGTGAGCTCATGTCAATAGCTAAAGTTGTAAGAATTAGTACGCAACCGACCATCGTAGTAGGTGACTTCAATACAGTAGTTTGGTCAAGGACATCCGTATTATTTAGAAAAACCTCTCAACTGCTAGATCCAAGAATGGGAAGAGGTTTTATCTCAACCTATCCAGCGAGTTACAAATTATTAAGATGTCCAATCGATCTGATATTTCACACCTCACAAATTAATGTTAGGAAACTATGTGCCAAGTCCTCAATTGGATCCGATCATCTTCCAATTTATTGTCTGTTCTTTATCCAGGAAGGTAATTTGTTGTCACCTAGTCAATTGGATGAAGAAGAACGCAAAGAAATTCACAAACATATTCGAGAAGGAAAAAAAGAATCGGGAAAGAGGCCAGCAGAAGCCCATCCAAACATCGGTGATTTAATTGCATTTGAAATCTAATAAACACGATTAATTCATAGCTATATGATAAAT
The DNA here is from genome assembly GCA_024644235.1 of Lewinellaceae bacterium. GTDB lineage: Bacteria > Bacteroidota > Bacteroidia > Chitinophagales > Saprospiraceae > JAHELJ01. The sequence goes on along the minus strand of JAHELJ010000005.1, from coordinate 110,747 downwards.
AAAATTGAATTCTTTATGGTTCTAGCTAGTCTGCCCGCCTTAGCCATGTCTCAAGCTCTGAAACCATCAGATTTAGTTGGCACCTGGCAGGTTGACCTCAGACCTACTCCCGAATCCACTGCTTATTATCAGGATTTCATCATAAAAAAATAGATACGAAGGCCGGGAAAGTAACCGGGACTTTCTATTTCAGCGAAATAAAGAAAAGTGCAATTAATACCGACTGGGACCAAATCGTAATCAGCTTTGTCATGGAAGACAACTCCGGCTTATACAATACAAACGTTGTAGTCGAAAATGGAAAGATAAGGGGTACCCCTCATTCCATTGGAAAAGGGTTTGTTTCAGTTTGGAGAGCAGAAAATAAGGACTAGAGGTTGAAGAGTTTATGGATTTAATGGTTTAATGGTTTAATGGTTTAATGGTTTAATGGTTTAATGGTTTAATGGTTTAATGGTTTAATAAGGAAAATTATATTTTCTAAATAGTGTGCTGAAATTATGATTAAAAAATT
>JAHELJ010000005.1:0-110133 GCA_024644235.1 Lewinellaceae bacterium | reverse complement strand
TTTAATGGTTTAATGGTTTAATGGTTTAATGGTTTAATGGTTTAATGGTTTAATGGTTTAATGGTTTAATAAGGAAAATTATATTTTCTAAATAGTGTGCTGAAATTATGATTAAAAAATTTGTAGATGGTCGGACTGACTTGGTTTTTGAATTATTGAGTAATGGATATAAAGCCAATTCAATTGACGATCATGGGACTCCGCTGATTAAATGGTGCGCCTACTATGGAGATGTGTGTGCCATAAAATACCTATTGGCAAATGGAGCTGACATGACTCTGTTAGGTATGAACTTTGATCTTAATGGTGCCGTCTTTCATGGTCACTGGCAGCTGGTGCAGTTTTTATTGGAAAATGGAGCCGATCCAAATCTTCCTCTTGAAGATACGGCTGAGACACCGCTGCACTCTGCAACGGCCAGGGGTAAAAATCCGGTTACTATACACATTGTAAAGCTATTGCTTGCAGCTGGAGCAAACCCAAATACTCAAACCGAAGAGAGAGTGGAAACGGGTAGTTTCATGCGCGATGCCTGTACCAGGGGTGAAACACCCCTGCACCGGGCTGCTGCCTTCTGTTCAGATGAAGTGATTCAATTATTGGTGGATTCCGGAGCAGATGTCACCATTAGGGATCAATACGGTGATACTCCACTCTCCTATGCCAGCTGGTACGGCAGATCCGGGAAGATCCTTTCACTACTTTGCTATGGGTCCCATTCCATCCATCCCGAACGAATCAAGGGGGCGAACATGGATACCTTCCTCATGGGTAGACCACACCTATAATCCGGTTTCGAATGACTTGCGTCATCAGATTTCAAAGGCAACGTCATTGCCAATGGGAAATGGTGCTATTTCCTTTGATTTTCGAAAACCATCTAAAATGCGTCTGTTCTTTATAGTCCTCTTGGGAGCACACGGTCTCATCCACTTGATTGGCTTCTTTAAGTCACAAGGATTTCTTGAATCAGAACAGCTGGCAAATGATATTTCTCAAAGCCGGGGTATCCTTTGGCTGGCAGTTGGGGTTCTTTTTCTACTAACAGTGCCCATGTACTTAGTGGGTTACCGATACTGGTGGCCTTATGGCATCTTAGCTGTAATCGTCTCTCAAGGTTTGATTATTACGCAATGGAAGGATGCAGGATTTGGTACCGTGGCCAACCTCATCATCTTGATTGGCTGTTTGATTGGAGGGAGTTATTGGCAATTTGATTGGTCTTCAGAAAAAGAGGCAGCACGTCAATTTCTAAACACTACAGAATTGGCTTCTTCAACCGACCTTCACATTGACGATATGCCCCCTCTATTGAGTCAATGGGTATCCCGCTCGGGAGTGTTGAACCTGCCCCAAATAAAAAGTGTGAAGTTGGAACAGAAGGGGAAGATGCGGCTCAAAGCTGGAGCTAAATGGACCAGCTTTAAAGCAAAGCAGTGGTTCTCATTGTATCCTCCTGGCTTTCTCTGGATTGCCCAAGTCGGAAATCCGCAGTCGCTCATGCAATTTCTGGGCAAAGATGCCCTTAACAATGGCAAGGGTACTATGACTATCAAATTATGGGGCCTTTTACCCATTGTCCAGGCCCGGGGTCGAGACATTGACCAGGGAAGCATGATAAGATACCTGGCGGAGTCCATTTGGTTTCCCAGCCATATGATGAGTAGATCTTGCACCTGGACTTCCATCGATTCGAATCACGTTCAAGTCCATTTTAAACCCGGTGATCAGACTGCCAATGGTGTATTTGGGTTTGACGAGTCGGGGGAGCTCGTCTCCTTCTCCAGTATGCGCTACTATGATGCCACTGATCGTCTTGAAAGATGGGTAGCCAATATTGATCCAACTAGCTATCAGGACTTTGAAGGTGTGCGCATACCTACTAAAGCCTCCATCACCTGGGAATTGACAAATGGAGATTTTCATTGGTTAGACGTAGAGATAATGACTGCCGTCTTCAATTTCTCCTGATAACTCCCCCCCACTAATCTACAAACGAATATAATTTCTTGATTTTCTGCATTTTGCAGCAAACAAAAATAAAACTCTGATTAGCTAAAATATTTGAGCAGCGCAACTAAAAGTGCTTTACATTAGGTGCAGATTCGACATTAGGTGTAACCTTGAGTGGTATAAAGAGAACTTGACCTCTCAGATTTGATTCTGGCCAGAATATAACCACTTCCGTATAGAAACGACCCCGACCATTCGCCCAAGAAACCAGAGCTGACGAGAAGCGATCCTTAAGAAAGATCGCTTCTAGTCTTTTTATGACGCATCTTCCTTTCTTTCTCAAATTTTTCAGTGGCCATCATAGTTATGTGCTTTTCTTAAGTTCGTAATTAGACAATGACAATGCATTATGCCCCTCCAGATTGATCTCCATAATCCCTGGCACAAAGTTTCTGTTGGAAGCTTAGCGCCAGCCGAAGTGAACGCAGTTATCGAAATACCAGCTAATACCCGAGCCAAGTACGAACTGGACAAAGAATCGGGACTTTTAAGACTAGACAGAGTCTTATACTCTTCGATGTATTATCCGGCCAACTATGGCTTTATTCCACAAACCTATTGCGATGATAAAGATCCTCTGGATATCCTTGTTTTGTCTCAAATTACTGTAGTGCCAATGTGCATCGTGAGTGCCAAAGTAATCGGGGTCATGCGAATGATGGATGGTGGAGAACTGGATGATAAAATTATTGCAGTAGCTGCCCATGATATGAGTGTAAACTATATAGATGATATAGCGCAGTTACCTCAACATTTCTTCAATGAGTTAAGAAATTTCTTTGAAGACTATAAGAAACTTGAGAAAAAAACGGTACATGTCGAAGATTATCAAAATGGCAGGATTGCTCGGGAAATTATTTCAAAAAGTATTATTGATTATAACAGGCTCTTTGATAAAACCTAATAAATACTCATCGATTATATGAAAAAGCTCTTTCGATATTTTCTACAGGGGCTCTTATATATTGCACCGGTAGCAATCACTGCTTACATTATATATTTGATCTTCACTTTTGTAGATGGACTTCTACAAACTATATTGGAAGATTTTCTAGGTCGCTCTATTCCGGGGTTGGGTGTTCTGATCATTATTTTATTTTTAATCCTTATTGGTTTTCTTGGTCAGACTATCATAGCACGACCATTGAAAAAACTTTTCAACGAGATTCTACAAAGAGTTCCTCTTTTACGGGTAATTTATTCTGCCCTCAATGATCTGTTTTCTGCTTTTGTTGGCACTGAAAAAAAATTCAACCAACCTGTTCTCGTTCTGGTTAATCCAGTTTCTAATTTGGAAAAGTTAGGTTTTCTCACTGAAGAAGATCTAAGCCTCCTTAACATCAAAGACAAAGTAGCTGTGTATTTTCCGCACTCCTACAATTTTTCTGGTGAATTATTCATAGTTCCATCTGATTCGATAACACATGTCGATATTAATCCGGCTGAAGTAATGAAATTTATTGTGTCGGCAGGAATATCAGGGTGGGGCACGATCACACCAAATTAAATTGATATTGATTTAATGGTCAGCAGTACGAAATAATATTATGTCACACCAATAGTTTATTAAAATGATGAGAAGTCGAAATTTGAATATTATTCTTAGTATTTCATTTCTTTCTTTCACTTGGTGTCTTGTATCGGCTCAAGTGGGAGTGGGTATTCCATGTCCGTCGGATGCAAAAATCCTTTTCGATGGCTCAAGAGAAATGCTGGATGCCAACTGGACCTATTGGGAAGGACCCAGGTTTTCGACTGAGCTACCCATAAAGTGGCGAATTGTTCCCGATCCGGTTGATAGCGGTACCGCCATGGACAGCAACGACCCGGCAGCCTCCGGGGGGAAATATGGTGCAGCTGATATAGTGACAAAACAAGCGTTTCGAGATTTCCGTCTACATGTAGAATTTCTGGTGATGGAACCTGGTGGTAATAGTGGTGTGTACCTGCAGAACCGTTATGAAATTCAGGTGCTGGACGGAGATTCCACAACACATGGTATGGCTGCTGTGATCAATGAGACCGAATCTCCCTATCATGCTTATAATGGGACCGGCAAATGGAACGCCTACGACCTGGTCTTTAGAGCAGCCCGTTTTGAAAACGGTATGCGAATTGAAAAGGCAATGGTCACTTTGTATTTCAATGGTGAAAAAGTGCACATAAACCAGCAAATAAATCAAGTGTGGGGTGGACCCAATTCCGGTATTGACGGAGGCAATGACGGCGGTAAGGGCATCACAGATACTCCGGGCGGTTTGAAACTGCAGGCTGAGGGTCATCATGTCTTGTATCGCAATATTTGGATCAAAGAACTTGATTTGAAGAAGCCAGATACCGATTTTTAATAATCGTAGCTCATTGCGTATTGATAACCTATAGAACCGGAAATATCGATGATGTACCCGAGATCGCCAGACTTCATGCTGAAAGTTGGAGGCAACACTATCGAGGCATGCTTTCCGATAGTTTTCTTGATGGACCGATCTGGAAAAATCGAATGGATTTCTGGCAGGAAAGACTGAATCATGACAACGCACTTCATTATCTGCTGTTGTGTGAAGATCAAGGTGAACTCTACGGGTTTTCATGTATTGTTGCAAAGTATGACAAAACCTATGGCGCCCTTCTAGATAATTTGCATGTTTTGCCAGGCTATCAGGGAAAGGGAATTGGAAAGCATCTAATGAGGAAGTCTGCTATATGGCTTACAAAGAAATATCCAAACTCCCCCATGTATCTCTGGGTATTCGAAAAAAACATACAAGCAAGAGCGTTCTATGAAAAATTGGGTGGAGATCACGTGGAAACGATCACCACTGAGCAGGTGGATGGAAGCAAAGCCAGCATCTGTAGATATGTTTGGAATGAAGTGACCATTTTGGGGATCTGATGAATGAAGCAGAAAAAATTCGTATTACCACTGCAGAGTCAGACCAGGATTTGCAAGGCATTTTGAGTTTGCAGCAGCAAAACCTGCCCAAAAATATTTCTGCTCAGGAGTTAAATTCCCAAGGATTCGTGACGATCGAACATAGCTTAGTACTCCTCCAGAAAATGCACACAGCGGAAAAAAGCATTATCGCTAAAATTGGGGATCGGGTAATTGGTTATAATCTTGCCATGACAAAAGATTTTGCCAGTGAGATACCTGTCCTTTCGCACATGTTTTCTCAAATTGAGAAGATAACCTATAATGATACGGCTCTACATCTGATCAATTTCATCATTTGCGGACAGGTTTGTGTGGCAAAGGATTACCGGGGGATCGGATTAATGGATCGCATGTACCTACACTACCGAGATGTACACAAACCAAAATATTCCATGATATTGACTGAAATTGCCGATCATAATCCACGATCAGTGAAGGCCCATCTCCGAGTAGGTTTTGAAATTATCCATTCCTATTCCTCTCCGAACGATACTCGCTGGCATATCGTTATCTGGAATTGGTAACAAATATTCTCGGATGGAAGAAAATTATTTTCGCTCATTATTTTCAAGATTAGAATTTGGTTGGCAGCTGGGGTTGGTCTTAATTCTACTCTGGGGTATACCTCGCTTCTTAATTGTAATGGGAGCAAATATGAGTGGAAATTATCAATATGTATCAATCATATTCCTAACCATGATTATTCTCCCATTTCTACTGCTCCGTAGTTCGGGTAGAAAAAAAATAGGCCTTACCAAGCCAATAATCATAGCGATAATTATTGCTTTAATTTCAGGAATTATTTTTTGCATGGTAATGTATTTAACAGCAAGCAGATTATTTGAAGGCACAACTAAGAATTGGTTTGTTTATATCTCTCGATCATTCTCTAATCTACCAAAAGATCTTAGCTACTCTGACCGGACAATATTCTTTATCATTTATGCCGTGATTAGCATGACGTTTAGTCCAATCGGAGAAGAATTCTTCTACCGAGGATTGGTGCACGAATGTTTTTCTAAGAGCTGGGGAAATCGGTGGGCAAGTATTGCTGATTCATCTGCATTTTCCTTAACTCATCTGGCGCATTTTGGTATTGTCTATATTGATGGTACCTGGCAATTATATTTTATCCCAGCCCTGTTATGGGTATTGTTTCTCTTTACTCTATCTCTGCTTTTTTACTGGTTCAGGAAAAAATCATCTTCCATATGGGGAGCAGTGATTGCTCATGCAGGTTATAATCTCGCGATGACTTATATGATATTCTACTATGTTCTTTAGGCATGCTATTCAGAAGCAAAATACTTTTTCGCAAACTCAATAAAAGCCGACCAGTTGGGGCCGGGAGAATGTCCACCGCTGTGCTGTCTATAGGCGATATCACCTTCACTTATGGCGGTATTTATGGCCGGAAACTCGGTTGCTCCCAGATCCTTCTTTCCAAGTAACTGATAAACAGGCCCGGCTTCAACACACGCCATAAACATTCCTCGTGGATCCACCCAGCGATCTCCAACACTTCCGCAGCCAACAAAAACCGGCCTCGGTGCGCACAATGCAATGAGATGATGGGCATCCACTGGAAGGTCATCCCAGGTCAGGGGACCAGCATATTTAATATAGTTGCCAGCCATCCAATGGTATTCTGAAGGAGCTGCCACGTTCTCGATAAGTTCGCCATAATTGCGACGATGAGGTTTCAGCCCGCCGGCACCCGATGAACTTACGTAGGCTATTGCAAACCGTTGGTCATAAGCCATTGCAACTGCGGCTGCCTTTCCGTATCGAGAATGCCCGGTGATACCTACTTTCTCGGCATCGACCATAGGATCCGATTCGAAGAAATCCAAGGCACGGCTAGCACCCCAAGCCCAAGCCCGGAGGCTGCCCCAGTCTTCCGGATTGCGACGTTGACCTTTGTTAGTCAACCCGATAATTCCATTAACCAATCCAGCGCCATTATCCTCTTGAATGGAAGTAGTCAACAGCTCGGCATACCCCCAGCCCTCATCCAGTAGCTGCTTCTTCCACTGATCAGCTGATCGGGGGCGAGGTGGAAACCATGACGGCCAATTAAAGGAGAACTGCATGACCAGGGGCACAGGCTCTGAAGCGGAGGAAGGGGTAGTCACAGATAGTTGAATCTCAACCTTCGTTTCAGGATCCAGACTGTTATCAACCAAGCCTACCAGTTTTCTGGTCAATATATCATGACTACCCAGTTGCTCTGTTACCGAATCGGCAATTTGCCAGCTCACCTTTGGCACTTCTGCAGGAACTCGACCATAAATTTCCCGATCAAAGTGTTCAATGATCTCGGGTCGGCGAATATTCCACCAGTCTCCTTGGGAGGAGATTATCGATCCATCATCAGCAACCAATGGGTCTGGCCAATCAGGAAAGGGATTTGCTTTCGACTCCAGGTAATTGGCAGCATTCGCCGCTGAAGGATCACGTCCATTGGCCCCCTGTCGAATCGTGCTGATTTTCAATAAATCCAGCATGATCTGGTAGTCAAGCTGAGTATTTCTCCTAATTTCAGACAGAATGCTGTCTTGTTCAGGTGTTCGAACCGGTTGAGCTTTAGCCTGAATACTTGAGAATAGAATCAAAAATATGAACAGTAAAATGTTGGGCAGTTGTACCATATTACCTGCATTATGAATTGTACAAGATATCTGATTATCCAACGCTGCACAAACCGGACAAGGGGGAAAGTTAAGTTTGCATTTTGCCTGTTAATTCTCGGTTTTCTCTTTTCAGGCTGTAAGCAGGAAGAAGCAAAACGTCCCAACATACTTTTTGCAATTGCGGATGATGCTTCTTACCCGCATATGGGCGCATACGGTACTGAATGGGTGGTGACACCAGCATTCGACTATGTCGCGAAAAACGGTTTATTGTTTGAAAGAGCTTACACGACCAATGCCAAATGTTCTCCATCCAGAGCCACGATTCTCACCGGCCGAAATAGTTGGCAGCTGGAAGAAGCATGTAACCATATGGCATTTTTCCCCGAAAAGTTTAGAACTTTTGCCGAGGCTCTCACAGACGCCGGCTATTTTGTTGGACACACGGGAAAGGGATGGGCACCAGGAATTGCACAGATAAATGGACAGTTACGAAATCTCATAGGGCCGGCATTTAACTTGCATAGTACAGACCCTCCCGCTTCTTTCGTTAGTTCGAATGACTATCAACAGAATTTTGCCACATTCCTGGATTGGGTGCCTTCGGACTCACCCTGGTTTTTCTGGTATGGTTCCTATGAACCTCACAGAGCCTATGACTTTGGAGTAGGTCTTGGAAAGGAGAAATCGCTAACTGATGTGGAAGTGCCCCCTTATTGGCCAGATACAGACACGATTCGCACTGACATGTTGGACTATGCCTACGAGATCGAATATTTCGATTCACATCTTGACAGTATGCTTAAGATCCTGGACGAGCGAGGGGAATTGGAAAATACCCTGATTGTGGTCACTGCCGATAATGGCATGCCTTTCCCCCGGGTAAAAGGCCAGGTGTATGAGATGGATCATCACTTACCGCTGGCTATGATGTGGCCACAAGGTATTGTTGAGCCGGGTCGAAGGGTGAATGAATTCGTTAGTTTCAGTGATTTTGCTCCCACTTTCCTCGAAGTGGCCGGCATTGAAGCCGCACTGAGCGGCATGCAACCGATCACAGGAAATAGTCTCCAACCTCTGCTGTTTGCTGAAGAAGACCGAAACAGACCTGATTTTATGTTGCTTGGTAAAGAAAGGCATGATATGGGTAGGCCAAATGACGAGGGTTATCCAGTTCGTGCCATCATCAAAGATGACTATCTATACAGCGTCAATTTCAAACCAGACCGGTGGCCAGCTGGAAACCCCGAAACTGGCTACCTCAATTGCGACGGCAGTCCAACCAAGACTTTCATTCTTCAACTGAATCGTAAGGGTCTAAATCAAGAATTTTGGCAGCTGAATTTTGGCAAAAGGCCGCAGGAAGAGCTATATAATCTCAAGGAAGACCCTGATTGCATGAGTAACCTGGCTAATGAAGAAAGACTGATTGGTCTGAAAGGAGACTTGAAGGATTTGATGTGGAAGGAGCTATCTGCTCAGGCGGATCCCAGGATCATGGGCAATGGGAAGGTCTTTGATGAATATCCTGCCTTCAGCGAATCAAGTGACTTTTATTCACGTTGGTTAAACGGTGAGAAACCCCCGAGTGGATGGGTGAATGATTCTGACTTCGAGCCAGTTGAACAGATAACTAATTAACCGATCAACTCTTTTCCTTTGGTTCTCTTCCTTTCCAAGATGAAGGTATGTGTGAAACCTGTGGACGCATTTTTACTACTGCTCTTAGAATATCACTGCGCGAAATCTGTCCAACGAGCTGCCCATTTTCTATCACTGGGAATCTGCGAAATTTTGAATTGAGAAACTTGTACGCTAGATCCATCAGGGTTTTATCAGGGGCGATGGTTGTTACCTCTTTGGACATAAATTCTCCCACGGTACCGGTGCCCCCAGGTAAATTATTATAGGGCCCCTCCATGAGAACCTTGATGCAATCAGATTCGGATAGCATTCCTATCAATCGACCACCCCTGTCAACTACTGGGGCTCCGGAAATATTATTTTTCAGAATTATCCGCATTGCTTCTCGGATATCCACATCTGGCTTGAAGGTGATCAACTTCGTGGCCATATGATCTCGGACCAAATCAGAAGGGTTCATACACGACTTCTTTTAACAAGTTTAAGTACACTTAAGTTACGCAAAATATCGAAGTCATTTTTTTACCGGTTTGATTTCAATGGCTGATCACAAAAGGGATGTATCTTTCATCCAAAGAATGAAGGAACAACATCTAGGTGTCACCCCTATCTAAGATATCAACAATCTACTTGGTCATTTTCTCTGTGACAACTTGTTCTGCACCTCGTGAATATAGCCTGGTCATAGCTGCCGCTGCTAATCTGCAGTTTGCTATTGAGGACATTGTAAATGTCTTTGAAAAAACATCCAACATTCGCTGTAATTTAGTTGTTGGTTCTTCGGGACAACTGACAACCCAGTTGACTGAAGGAGCTCCTTATGACATATTTCTATCAGCAGATCTGAAATATCCTAATACTTTACACGACAAAGATCTGACAGACGGTGCTCCTGTGATCTATGCATATGGGCAGTTGGTTTTGTGGAGCATGGTCACCAAACCACCATCTTCACTTAGAGACCTTGAATCAGATAAGTTTGAACATTTGGCAATCGCCAATCCGTTGAATGCTCCCTACGGTGCTGCCGCGATCGAATCGATGAAATATTCAGGAGTATATGAAGCGCTGAAACCTAAATTGGTTTTCGGTGAAAGCATCTCTCAGACCAATCATTTTATTTTATCTCAATCTGCAGAAATAGGATTCACTGCGAAATCAGTCGTCTTATCACCCCGTATGATTGACAAGGGCCACTGGCAAGATGTTGATCCGGCAAGTTACCAGCCAATTGCACAAGGGGCGGTGGTAATGAATGGCAGCAAACATTTAGAATTGGCCCATGAATTTTTGAAATTTTTGTTTTCAGATGAAGCAAAAGCCATCTTAAAGCGATATGGATATCTAGTACCTGAAAACGAATGAATACATTACCAGGTGTAATCCAAAAAATAAGTACCCAGGGTCAATTTGCATTGATGGATATAGATGTATCTGGCACAATGTTTAAATGCATCATGACGGAAACACCTGATTCTAGCTTTTTGGCGATTGGGAAATCTGTGCAGGTTCTGTTTAAAGAAACCGAGGTAGTGATCGCTCTCCCGGGTGATCATCCCATCAGCCTGCAGAACAAATTAAGCTGCCGAATAAACGAGATTGAAAAGGGATCATTGCTTTGCCGGCTTACGCTTGACTTCATGGGTCATAGGGTTATTTCCATTGTGACCAGGGCGGCGGCCGAACAACTGCATTTAAAGCCTCAAGACCAAATCTTAGCGATGATCAAAACAAATGAGGTGATATTATCTGAATAATGGATTGGTCACCAATCATACTGACTTTTAAGTTAGCGACCATCACAACAATCATTTTGCTGGTGCTCAGCATACCTTTGTCTTTCTGGTTGGCCAGCACCAAAAGTCGCTGGAAACCTGTGATCGAAACCTTGGTTAGTATGCCCTTGGTACTACCTCCAACAGTAATTGGTTTTTACCTCTTGGTGGCCTTCAGTCCCTCTTATGCTTTTGGCAGTTTCCTTGAAAAAATCCTTGGTTTTCGACTTGTCTTTTCATTTGAAGGGATCGTTTTGGGTTCGATCATTTACAGCATGCCCTTCATGATTCACCCCATACAATCTGGTATTCGGAATTTACCTCAATCACTATCGGAAGCTTCTTTTGTGCTTGGCAAATCGAGATGGACAACATTGTTTCGAGTGCTTTTGCCAAATATTAAACCTTCTCTAGTGACTGGCATCGTTCTAGCTTTTGCTCACACAATCGGTGAATTCGGTGTGATCTTGATGATAGGTGGCAATATTCCCCATGAGACCCGGGTTGCCTCCATAGCAATATACGATCAAGTGGAAGCGCTGAATTACGCTAACGCAAACAAATATTCATTGTTTCTTTTTGTCGTATCATTTCTAATCCTGCTTGCAGTATTCTTAGTGAATGGCGGTTATCTCAGAAAATGGAAGTAATTAATTTTTCATTGGAGAAAAAGTTGTCGGCTCCTGGCGGAGTTATGCCTTTGGAAGTTGAATGCACCCTAAAAGCGGGAGAATTAATTACTCTATATGGCGAGTCTGGTGCGGGAAAGACTTCAATCTTACGCATGCTGGCAGGGTTAATGAAACCGGATACTGGCAGGATTGAAGTTTCCGGCGAGGTTTGGTACGATCGTGAAAAAAATATCTTCTTTCGGCCACAAGACCGCGGTATCGGATACGTATTTCAAGACTACGCACTATTTCCTAACATGACTGTTCGTAAGAACTTGGAATATGCTTTAGTCCGGGGACAAAATAAATCGATTGTAGAAGAACTAATTGAAATCAGTGCTCTTGGAGATCTTCAACACCGTAAACCTGAGACGCTCTCTGGGGGCCAAAAACAAAGGGTAGCACTAACCAGGGCACTGGTCAGAAAACCCAAACTACTCTTACTTGATGAACCTCTTTCTGCTATCGACCACCAGATGCGCTTGCGGCTTCAGGATTACATATTGAAAGTACATGAGCAATACCATCTGACGACTATTCTGGTAAGTCATGATGTCAGTGAAATATTCAAAATGTCTGATGAAATATTATTTATCAAAAATGGAAAAATATTCCAACGAGGAACTCCCCTTGAATTATTTTCCAAAAAACACTTGAGGGGAAAGTTTCAATTTATTGGGGAAGTAATAGAAATTTCCAAAGAAGATGTCGTTTATCTAATTTCAATATTGGTAGGAAATCAATTAATTAAAGTCGTTGTAGATAAAGAAATTGCCAAGGACCTCCGCCCATATGATAAGGTACTTGTAGCTTCAAAGGCATTTAATCCAATGATACAGAAGATCGGGTAGCTTCTAAGGAGTTAATAATTTCGTTTTCAACTTAAAATATTCCCTGTGCCATTCAGCACACTGAATTAAACTGCTCTATTCTATTTGCGGTTGAGTAGCGATGTAATTTGCCATTTGATTCTGTAACGGAGAGAGAACGGATTCAGGTGATCTCCCACTACCAAGCAAATAGTTTGCTTTCAGGCGCTGAATAGGACTCATCGGAACTGACGCAAAATGTGTCCGCGACAGGTAATATTTAGGAGTCTTATCCGGTATGAATTCACCGAGTTGTTTTACTCGATTGATCGATATCTTACTCTGAAGAAGTTTCTGTTGATCTTTTTCCAGAAATATTTCATCTGCACAATCAGCACTTGAACCCTTTTCTATGATTTCCTCTAATGAGACCTGTTTCGGATCATATTGAACTCTGACAACTTCCCTGCTTTGCATAAATCCCACCTCAGTGTCAACGATACCCTGAATACCACCAAAAACCTTTTCACCTGTCCAAAAACAAAACATCCCTATGGTAGCGCTTGACAAATGGTCACGACTGGACAACTCTTCTCTCAAAAGGGACAGGTATTGCGGTACCGGTGTCCCCATAAGTCGCAGAGCATCTACTAGAAAGCTGACGACGGCTCCGGGAGAATACTCCCCTGCATATCTTGGCAAGATGCTTTCGCCTTCTGCATCCACGATGCGCAGCACCGGGTTATTCCAACTAGGTTCCTGATACATCTGAAGCACCTTGGCATCTCTACCTCTCTTATTGTTGAAGATGGCTAATGGCACAAATAATGTTTCTATGGCCTCCACGATCAGCGGATGACTGAGAACCTCTTCTCCATACCTCTGGCAAGTCATACAGCCAGGTACTTCTTGAAATAGAATGAGTATTGGTTTGGATTGCTTCTGAGATTCTATTAGACTGGCTTGAAAATCCCGCAGTCAATTAACTTTCCCCAGTTCGATGGGGTTGGAGGTTTGACTATAACTTTGCACCCAAATAATCACCAATAAAAAGAAATTCAATTTCTTCATGTGAAACAAACTCGTTCAAATAAATTCCCTTCATACTAAGTTACCTAATTTGATTCCCGCGAACTAATGTCAAGAGACAAGGAGTTTTTTAAACAAATTGATATCGCAAAAACCTGGTTTGATCGCCAGGGTTGGATTCCATTCCCTTTTCAACTGGATGCATGGAGCCATTATCTGAAAGGTAGATCCGGCGTAGTGAATGCCCCGACGGGAAGTGGTAAAACCTATTCTCTCCTAATTCCCATCTTATTGCAAGGTTTAAAGCATGAAAGCTGCGAGGGACTACAAGCAATATGGATCACTCCTATCCGAGCCCTGACCAAAGAAATTCGAGATGCCGGTAAAAGGGCTATTGATGGACTGGGGCTGGACTGGAGGATTGAAATCAGATCGGGTGATACCTCAACAGCTGTGCGAAAGTCTCAGTTGCATAATCCTCCTCAGATTCTGATCACCACACCGGAAAGCGTGCATATTCTGCTAGCTACCAAAGGTTATCCTGCTTTTTTCAGAAACCTGAAAACAGTAGTAGTGGATGAATGGCATGAGCTGATGGGCTCAAAAAGGGGTGTGCTTATGGAGTTGGCCCTAAGTCGCTTTAAGGTGATGTGTCCCCAACTTCAGATTTGGGGTATCTCTGCAACCATAGGTAATATGGAAGAAGCGATGAGTGTATTATTTGGCAATTGGAAGAGGAGGAAAAATCAATCATTGATAACCGTGAGATCCGATGTAAAGAAGGAGATCGATATTGAAACCATTATCCCCGATGATATCGAAACCTATCCTTGGGCAGGGCATCTGGGAATCCGGTTGATTGAAAAAGTGATCCCGATTATTCAACGTAGCAGATCGACGCTGATCTTTACCAATACCAGGGGTCAGTGTGAGATCTGGTATCAGAAATTGATGGATGTGGCACCGGAACTTGCCGGGTTAGTGGCTATGCATCATGGATCGATCAGCAGGGAGATTCGGGATTGGGTAGAAGATGCGCTTCATGATGAACATATTAAAGCAGTAATCTGCACTTCCAGTCTTGATCTTGGGGTTGACTTCAGGCCGGTAGAGACGATCATCCAGATTGGAAGTCCTAAAGGCGTCGCCCGTTTTGTGCAGCGGGCTGGTCGCAGCGGGCATCAACCGGGAGCCAGGAGCAAGATCTATTTTCTTCCTACACATTCCTTAGAAATTGTGGAGGGGGCTGCTCTCAAAGAGGCCATCCGTCGCAACATAGTTGAGGACCGCATCCCTTTTGTCCGAAGTTTTGATGTGCTCAGTCAATATTTAATGACTCTTGCTGTTTCGGAGGGATTTCATGAGGATGCAATATTAGAGGAAGTCAGGTCTACCTTTTCCTATGCTTCGGTAAATGACGAGGAATGGAGCCAAATTCTGGACTTTACGAGATCGGGAGGTAGCCTGGAAGCTTACGAAGAATACCATAAGCTCGGCAGGGATCGAACGGGAAAATACCGCGTGATCAATAAGCGAATTGCCACCAGGCATCGGCTTAGTATAGGTACCATTGTGGGCGATCATTCGTTGCAGGTACGGTATCTCAACGGGAAAAAACTGGGGAACATTGAAGAAACATTTCTTAGTAAACTCCGGCCCGGCGAGCATTTTTGGTTTGCTGGCAGGAGTCTGGAATTAGTGCGGATAAAAGATATGAATGCCTTTGTCAAACGAGCTAATTCAAAAACCGGCAAGACCCCTTCATGGCAGGGTGGAAGGATGCCTTTATCCTCCCAGTTGTCAGCAATGATCCGGTTCAAGCTCGATAGTTACACTTCAGGTGCTAATCAGGATAGTGAGATTATGGCCCTCGATGAGATACTATCGTATCAGCAGGAACAGTCACACATACCAACTGAGGAGGAGTTCTTAATTGAATACCTAAGAGATCGAGATGGTTATCATTTGCTGATGTTTCCTTTCGAAGGTCGATTTGTACATGAGGGCATGGGAGCTCTTCTGTCCTATCGGCTCGGTAAACTGAAGCCGCTAACCTTTTCAATAGCGATGAACGATTATGGTTTCGAGCTGCTGGCTGACAAGCCGATACCTATCGAACAAGCTCTTGAGACAGATCTGTTTCGGACCAGTGGATTGCAGGAGGACATCTTAGCAAGTGTGAATTCTGCCCAAATGGCCCGCAAGAGATTTCGGGACATAGCATCCATTGCCGGATTAATTTTTCGGGGATTTCCCGGAAAGTATAAAAAAGAGCGCCATCTCCGCTCTTCTTCCGGGTTGCTGTTTGATGTGTTCAATGATTATGATCCTAACAATTTACTATACTTGCAGGCCTTCGATGAGGCAATGATTTTTCAACTTGAGGAAGCACGACTGAGGGTGGCTTTAGACCGAATTAGCAAGCAAAAGATTATTCTAAAAAGGCCTGAGACCGCAACACCTTTTGGGTTTCCAATCATGGTAGATCAATTGCGTGAAAGATTGAGCTCGGAGCAGTTGAAAGAACGTATTGCCAGGATGAAACTAATAATTGATTGACCTTACATGCTCGATGTCATTGAGATCACAGTAGCCAGGGAACTTCTGGTATTACATCCTTACCGGGCAGTTTATTGGCCGAAAAACAACTCGCTTATGGTGACTGATCTCCATCTGGGCAAAATTCAGCATTTTATCAAGGCCGGCATCTCTTTACCCAGCCATGCATCGATGGACAACTTCGAGAGGCTCTCTAGTACATTGTTGCAGTTTCAGCCTGAGCGCTTGCTGATATTGGGTGATCTTTTTCATAGCGATTACAATAGTGACTGGAGGGTCTTTTCAGAGCTGCGACAAACTTTTGCAGCAGTACAATTCGATCTGATTTTGGGTAATCATGATTCACTAGACTCCAAGTTATATGCTGATAATAAGATTGATGTGTATGAAAATTTGAAAATCGGACCTTTTCTACTTACCCACAAGCCCCTGGAGGGCTCTGCTGATTATAATATTGCCGGTCATCTTCATCCTGGTGTCAAGTTGTATGGACAAAGCCGACAAAGCATCACGCTACCTTGTTTTTATTTTGGGAGCCGACAAGCAATCTTGCCGGCATTTGGAACATTTACCGGAGTTTACAAACTAAAGCCGGAAAAAGAAGACCGTGTCATCGTGATCAGTAGTGATCACCTGATCGATGTCACACCAGAAGAAGCTTAGATCCTCAGTCCGTTAGTGATATAGAAATTGCCTTATTTCGTGCTGAATCCTCTATTTTAGCCGCGCGATGACGGAAAAACGACAGCATCCAAGTAGTGGTGACCTGCTTTTTGAACGAGAGCTTTTACCCCATATAGATGCCTTGACCACATTTGCATACCACCTTACCTATAATGAGGAGGATGCCAAGGATTTGGTACAAGAAACCTTCCTGAAAGCTTATCGGGCCATACATTCTTACGTTGAGGGAACGAATGCGAAGGCCTGGTTGTTTAAGATTCTGAAGAACGCTTATATCAACCAATACCGGAAGAAAAGTAGAAGACCGGCAAAGGTTGATTTCGAGGAGTTCATCGGGTATCAAGACCAAGATGAGTCTAGTATAGCCGAATATCAAGACCTACGCGAAGAGATATTTGAGAACTTATTGGGTGATGAAGTCACGGTGGCAATTAATGCGCTGCCCATTGACTTCAGAACGGTAATACTTCTTTGTGATGTAGAAGGATTCACCTACGAGGAAATTTCTAAGATTATAGATATTCCGATAGGTACCGTGCGCTCACGATTACATCGTGCCCGCAACATGCTCAAGGAGAAACTTAAAAAATATGCGGAATCGCTTGGATTCAAGGACAAGCGAAGCCGACCGAAGGATGATGAAAGTGAATAAGTTTCTTATTTTTAGTTGCCTCGATAATCATGCACCCTATTGACTTTGGATTTTGAAATTTTGATAAAAACCCTGAGTAATGCGTGCTCCAAACAATTACCAACAGTTCAGACAAAAAGTGGATTTGATGCTTGATAATGCACTATCGCAAGAAGCCCAGGATGAGGTGATGCGAACAGTAGATTCAAATCCCGAGTATCGTGCTCTTTTGAATAAAGAGCGCAGCTTTAGAGACTTTGTGCGTAACAATGTTGTGCGTCCAAAAGTCACTCCTGAATTCATCCAATCCATTAAGGAGAAGATAAAGTTCGATTAAGTTCTTTTACTTCACTCTGATTCCGCGCTGATCCCCGGTGCCGGATTTATCTTTTTTTCTTTCCTTTGCTGGCCTGAAGTACTTCGTCTTTGAAGATGTACCATGTTAGAAAAATTAGCTGAAATAGAAGCTCATTTTAAGCGTATCGAAGAACAGCTAGCCGATCCTGAGGTGATCGCCGATCTCGACCGCTATGCCGGCCTTAATAAGGAATACAAAGATCTTCAAGAGATCGTAACGGAATATTATGAATACAAGGAACTTCTTGGCAATATAGAAACGGCTCGTGAAATGCTGAGCGAGCCTGACCCGGAAATGAAGGAAATGGCTCAGCTTGAGCTTGATCAGCTCGAGCCAAGGTTGGCGGAAATGGAGGAAAAGATCAGGATTTTACTGATACCGAAGGACCCTGAAGATTCGAAGGATGTGATCTTCGAGATTCGTTCAGGCACAGGAGGAGATGAGGCAAGTATTTTTGCCGGAGATCTCTACCGGATGTATTCAAAGTATTTTGAAAAACAAGGCTGGACAGAGGAGGTGATTTCAGTAAATGAGGGCTCTGTGGGTGGATACAACAAGATTGTACTTGAAGTGACCGGTCGACAGGTCTTTGGTAAACTCAAATTTGAATCCGGTGCTCACCGGGTGCAGCGGGTACCTAAAACGGAATCACAGGGCCGGGTTCATACTTCGGCTGCGACTGTCGTTGTGATGCCAAAACTAGAGATGGATGACGTCAATATCAAAAAGGCCGATCTAAAAGTAGACACTTTTCGTTCGAGTGGTGCCGGAGGACAACATGTTAACAAAACGGAATCAGGGGTGCGATTTACTCACTTACCAACAGGTATTGTGGCTGAAAGCACAGATGGGCGGTCTCAGATTAAGAATAGAGAGATTGCCATCCAGCGCCTGTATCAGAAAATATTTCAAACGCAAAAAACACAGTACGAATCCGAGCAGGCTCAAAAACGCAGATCCTTGGTAGGTAGCGGAGACCGCTCTGATAAGATCAGAACTTACAACTATCCCCAAAATCGTGTCACTGATCATCGAATAAATCTCACGCTCTACAGTCTCGATAAGGTGATGGAAGGAAACCTCGAAGAAATACTTGAGTCACTTCAGATGGCTGAAAATGCCGAGAAAATGAAAGGCGAGGTAATGGATGGCTAATTCAGAGCTTTTCCGGAAGGCAGTATTGGCTATTATCCAAGGAGATAAATCCAAACTGATCCAGCTGCTCAAAGAGCATCCCTTTCTCGCTACTGAAACAGTAGAATTAGAAGGTCATAGAGCTTCCTTATTACATTATGTTGCAGCCAATGGTGTAGATGATTCTTTTCAAAAAACACCTGACAACATATTGGAAATAGCCTCTCTGTTGTTTGATAAAGGAGCAGACCCTCATGCAACCGCCAGTTTTTATGGCGGAAATGCAGGTTCTACAGCTCTGGTGGGGCTCGTAAGTAGCATTCATCCGTATCAAAAAGGACTTCAGGCCAAGCTTACCCAAATGTTTATTGATAAGGGCGCAAGGGTGGATGGTTTAAATGGAGATGGTCTGCCTCTAGCCACAGCATTGGAATTCTGGTATCCACAAACTGCTTCAGTACTGATCAGTAATGGCGCCCGGACTGATAATGTTGTTTTTGCAGCTGCTGCAGGAAGTCTCGAACACATCAATAAGTGGATTCAGCTCCCTGATTCGATATCTGGTCCCGCACATTTCCCAGAGCCCTTCGATCGAACACTGACTGCACAGGATGAGATCGTGCTTGCCTTCATAGCCGCTGCGTTGTGCGACCAGTTTGCAGTAGTAGATCACATGCTCACTCAGGGATTTAACATTGATTCCCTATCACATCGAGGCCATACTGCCTTACACGTAGTGTCTTACCGGGGTAGCATCGCTATGTTGAGGCACCTGATTGTCAGTGGTGCGAGCTGCAAGATTAGAGATGGCCAATGGAACAGTTTGCCAATCCACTGGGCATACTCTGGCGATCAGGAAGATTCCTTTCAAAAACTATTGCAGCACACTACCTTATCACCGGAAGATTACGCAGAGTTCGGTATGAATGAAAAACTGGTCACCTATCTCAGTAAATATCCAGACCACTTAGATGGAGTGCAAAAAGACGGTCTGCCCCTACGTGAAGCGGCCTTTCGAGGGCACCTGGACACGGTCAGACTCTTATTAGAAAGTGGGGCCGATCCTTCCCTAAAAAGCAAGGCTGGCCATACTGCGCTTCATTATGCCTTGGAACAGGGACATGATGACGTTGCTGCATTACTACAAAAACACAGCGACATATAGTCGGCAAATCATGACTCACATGTCGGTATGTCTCTCCCAATAATTTTGGTCCTCAATTTCATCCAGGATCTTCAAGTAGTTGAGATATCGCAATTCACTTATGCTTCCTGCCTCAATGCCTTCTTTTATTGCACAACGGGGCTCGTTTCGGTGGGTGCAGTTGTGGAACTTGCATCCGTCGGAAACAGCAAAGAACTCTCGAAAGTTATGCGCTACGTCCATGGGCTCCAGATTGTTGAAGGATAAAGTCTTAAATCCGGGTGTATCGATAATGAAAGTATTTTCTCCCAGGTCAAACATTTCTGCGAATGTGGTAGTATGTTGACCTTTTCCGGAATAGTCGGAGAGTTCAGTTGTCTTCAGCTCGAGAGACGGGCGAAGTGCATTGATCAATGTAGATTTCCCCACACCGGATTGTCCTGATACCAAAGTCGTCTTGCCTTCAATGGCTTCCTGAAGCACTTCGATTCCCACTCCCTCTGTAGCAGAGGCCAATATCACCTGATATCCGATGGCCTCATAAATCTCCTCGAGGTACGCATACATAACCAGGTCGTCTTCCGAATAGAGGTCTGCCTTGTTGAAAACAATGATAACTGGAATATCATGAGGCTCGGTCATCAACAAGAACCGGTCTATGACCCCTTGCTTTAGATTGGGTTGCACGATTGTTATGATCAGAATTGCCTGATCGATGTTACTGGCCAGGAGATGAATCTGGTGTTTCTTTCTGGGTGATTGCCTAACTACATAATTCCTTCTCGGAAGAATTTCCTTAATCAGAGCGGTATTTTCGATTTCATCTTCCACCTCAAACAAAACCTGATCTCCAACTGCCACTGGATTTGTAAGTTTTATTCCATCCAACTTGAACTTACCAAGTATCCTAGCCTGATATTGACTTCCATCTGTAGCCAAAATGCTGTACCAGATGCCAGTGCTGCGGATGACGGTTCCTTTTTCCATCAGTCAAAACGGTATATGGGCAAAAAGACCTCAAAATCAGTCCCTTCCAGGCCCTTGTTTAGTCTTCTACTTATTCTCAATCCCACCGTTGTCGAGGTGGAATTAACGAGATTTACATCGAAGATGAGTTCGACACCTGCTGAATAAAAATTGCTTCGGGTATTATCCAATTCGGTGCTACTATAATCAAAAAACAGATCTCCTCTGATCCGATACAGATATACAAGCCCGGCAAATCCCCAATCAGGATATATCAATGGAAGATGGTAATCAGCCGACAATCGCCAGACCCGGGTAGCTGGAATGACACCATATCCGCGTTGGCTCAATCCGGAAGTGAATTCATAATCAGCATCAGCCTGATCTCTCTTGTGATCTGCCTGCAAAATCAGATTGTGATTAACCCCGATCCCTGGCAACGCCAATGCAGTGCGTACCTGTAGTTGGGCTGCGTTTAAGTCATTGATTGCATTGCGATAGGCTACCTCGAGAAACTGACCATTTTTTGTAAATAAGTTCTTGCGGGCTTTAATTCGTTGTTGAACAAATGATATTCCTGCCGTAACCGCTGAAAAATCCTGATCAAAATCACCGCTGAGTTGAGTCTGACTAATTCCAGCAAAAGGGGTCAATTCACGACGGTATATTCCAGAGCTAAGTTCGAGATCGGTGCTAATCTGACCAAAGAAATTGGTTTCACGCCAATTTCGCACTTCCTCCTGAATCACTGCGGTACGCTTCAAGCCTGAAACTCCAAATGAAAATTGAGGATAGAACATTCCCAGAGACAGATTAGCAAAGGGAATGTATGTTTCCGTATCGTAGTTGTATCGGACACCTGCCTGGAGTTCGACATTGTTTAAGACATTATTAGATAAAATTCTGAAGATGACTTCGGGATCATCAAAGTCGAACCCCCAGGTGTGAAAGTTAATTGCTCGTTGGAGGGCCGGATATTTTTCGATAGGGTATTCCCTCATCTTCAATTCATCAAGAGGACTTGACAGATAGGCTAGCTGCTTCGGCCCCTCAAATTGGGACCGACCAGATGTATTCAATTCGATTTTTTTTGACCGGATTCGATGACCCATACTCGTAAATCCTACATAGAAGAGAGTATCTCCTTCAAGGCTGGGCTGGTATGCGCCCGGGGCATCGCTCATGACCTGTTGAATCCGGCCTGTCTGCAGATCCAGCAAATAGACGGACTCCACCCCATCGTCCACTGCACTAAAAACAAGATTATCAGCATTGACGTAGGGGTTGTTTATGAGTTGATTGGAAAAAGCCAGAACGGTGTCGTAGACAGCAGTATTCAGGTCCATTCGGATCAATCCCATATTCCCTACTTCGTCTCTCACTGCACTGATCACAGCTTGATCGTCTTTAGTCCATTGTGGATAAGTGAATACCCATCCTCGCCTTCCGCTGAGAACTGATTCCTGGCCAGATTCTGCATGCAAGACACGAATGCTGCTCTGGCCTGATTCGTCAAAATACACGGCTGCTATCTGCTCCCCCGTCGATGAAAGTGCCGGAGAAAAATACCTGCCCTTACTGGTCAATTTCCACTTTGATTGACGCCGCATGTCATAGACCATGATATTGTGGTAATCCCGCTCCCTCCACCTAGGATGCTGACTGAGTTCTGTCCAGGTAATCCGATCTGCCCGAAATGAAAAAGTGGTTTCTATTGAGCGCCCACGAGAAATAAGTTTTGTCTCCCTGCCCCTATGAAAACGGACAAAGGATCCGGTCTGCTCAAAACTCCTTCGATAGTAAATTAGTCCATCTTCTCTATCCGGTTGGGGGTGTAGGTAGTCTGTAAATGTCTTTGCACTACCTACTTTGATCTCATAATAAAGTGGTTTCTCTAGCTGAATACTCTGTTCTGAGAACTTCAGGATCATTTGATCGTAGAAACCACGGGTAGTCAGCCCGGTTCTTTGCTTCAAGCTCCTTGAAAAGGGATAGAAAATGCCCTTATAACTTGCAGCGTCATGCAGGACTTCTGTCCACAGGTTGGGACCATAATTTTCCAGCCCGTGTTTTATCATTAGGTACCCAAGCCGATAGTGGTTCGGTACAAAATCCTTTATTGATCCGTTGCGAGATTTTGAATAGCTATACAGTGAATGCTCTGCTGCAAGCGCTTGATATCCTTTCAAGAAGGAGGGGATCCTGCCCCGCCCCTGGCGAGTCAGTGCTGTCTCGATCCAGACCGCATCACCTTCGGTATACCAGTCGGGAAGTGCTAGATTGGCGGCACCCGCCCATGTTTCCTGTCCAAAGAGATAATATAAAAGCTTTGTGAGTCCCCTTCTAGCGGTCGACAACTGGGCTACATGCCGGTATTCATGTACAGCTAAAAGATCGAGCCATGGTGTAGCTCCTAATTCAAAGTTGTCATGGAGAGGTGTGGTAATCAATTGAGAATTCCAAGGTGCGATTGCTACGAATCCATTGGATATGGTAGATTGATTATTGAGAACAACATCAATCTTAAAAGCATTGCCCTCAAGGTCCTTGTTTTGGGTTTGGTGGAGGTAGTGAAATGTGTTAGCAACACGCTGGGCTTGTGAAGCAAGAGCTTTGGGAAATATAATCCGGCAGGTATCTGTGTTTATCTGCTGCCATTGAAGCCCTGCTGGGAAGCCACCAAATGTTTGGCTCCAGGATGAGCACAGTACTCCCATCAAGAATGCACCAATAAATGCAATCCTATACCGGTGAAACGGAGTGGATGGCATCGGCAATTTCTTCGATTAGGTGTGGGTCTTTTTCTATAGCGTTGCCTACTACTACCACATCCGCTCCTGCTTGTACATTCATTAGCGCCCTTTCGGGAGTATCGATACCACCTCCTACGATCAATGGAATCTGCACGGCATTGCTAACCTCGTCAATCATCTCTGCAGATACGGGATTTCTCGCTCCACTTCCCGCCTCTAAATAGACTAATTTCATTCCGAGCATCTCCCCGGCCAGAGCTGTGCATACAGCGATGTCTGTCTTAGTGGCTGGGATCGGGGTAGTATTACTCATATAAGAGACTGTGGTAGAGACACCTCCATCGATCAAAATGTATCCGCAGGAAATAACTTCAAGTGGACTAGTTTTCAGGTATGGTGCTGCAATGACGTGTTTCCCGATCAAGAGCTCCGCATTTCTTCCTGAAATCAATGATAACAACAGTATTCCATCGGCCCGATAACTCAGTTGGTAAGAATCCCCGGGGAATAGAATCAACGGAATGGAGCACCTTTGCTTGATCGCATGCAAGCAATGATCAAGTGAATTGTTCACAATCAAGCTTCCTCCAACAAGAAAGTAGTCTACCTGGGCTTTTGCGGCCAACTCAACCAACAAATCGATATCCTCGAGCTTGACCCGGTCAGGATCGATCAGAATTGCAAAGCTTTTCTCTCCGGCTTTTTTAGCAGTTAATAGAGAAGAGTATATGGACATTTGAGGAGCTTGTACTGAATCAAAGATAAAAAAAGGAAGATCCTGCTAGCCCTTCAGTTCAGACCTGATCTGATCAGCAATGTTTGCCAGTTCTTCGTGAGATAATGTCAATTTGGGCCGGCTAAATTCCATGTCACTGATCGAGTTAATCGGTATCAGATGAATATGGGCATGGGGTACCTCAAGGCCGATGACCGTGATGCCGATTCGTTTACAGGGAATTGCCCTTTCAATGCCTAGTCCAACCATTTTAGCGAATAGCATAAGGGCACTCAGTCTTTCATCATCAATGTCGAATATATAATCCGTTTCGTCCTTGGGAATAACAAGCGTATGACCTCGTGCCAATGGGTTGATATCCAGAAAAGCCAGGTGGTGCTCGTCTTCGGCGATCCGGTGACATGGGATCTCTCCACTAACGATTCTGCTGAATATTGATGGCATTATGTGAGTGATATATCCTCGATCTCAAATTCAATTACGCCTCCTGGTGTCTTGATTTCAGCTACTTCGCCAACTTTCTTGCCTAGCAGGCCTTGACCAATGGGTGATTTGACGGAGATTTTTTTCGTCTTGAGATCTGCTTCAGATTCCGACACAAGTTTATAAGTCAACTTTTTACCGGATTTCCGGTTTTTGATCGTGACATTTGACAGCACCGTAACTTTAGAGGCATCCAGCTGTGAGGCATCCAGGACACGTGCATTTGCCAGTGTTTTCTCTAGCTCATTTATCTTGAGTTCTAATAAGCCTTGTGCGTCTTTGGCTGCATCGTATTCAGCATTTTCGGAAAGGTCTCCTTTCTCCCTTGCTTCTGCTATCGCTTGGGCCACTTCATCACGACCATTTGACTTCATCTCCTCAAGCTCAGCACGCAGTCGATCATAACCTTCTTGGGTCAAATAATTATATTCAGCCATAATGCTAATATTTATAAAAAAAGAATTAAACCTCAGCCAGTTGGCCGACGTCATATTCTAAGAAATTATTACGAAATGCTATTAACGAACCAGGGTTAGAAGTTCGTACACATAAAGTTAGCTTATTCTTACTATAAAGTAAACCTCAGAGAGAAGTTGTGGGTTCCACTCCAGGGTGATGTGGCCCGATAGGCATAGTCCATCGCAAACCGTGATTCGTTTTCTTTAGAGAATGGTATCTCGATAGAAACCCCGGCACTCACCCCTGAATATACACTGTTGGTAACAAGATCATTAGCTGAGCCCAAATCATATCGATACCCTGCTCTGAGCATGAAAACTTCACTAAAGGCATATTCCAAGCCACCACCGATAGCATCTCTCGAAAACGAGTTTGAAGTGAAGTTTCCGAGCACTGAGATCCTGTTTCGAGCATCTAAATGAAAGTCGTACGAAACTCCAATGTTCAGTACTGAGGGTAGTTCAAACCGGGCCGACCGATGATCGAATGAAAGATCATAGTTGATTTGGCCATCCGGATTGGTTCCTCGAAAGGATAAGCCTTCTCCGGTAAAACGCATTGGTGTACCTACGTTACGTAGAGATATACCAAATTTGAAATTGTCGTTTTCGCCTGTGACATATTGGACGCCGGCATCGAGAGCTGCTCCCTGCGCCGATAAATCAGCTGTTGATTCGGAGATTAGTCTGAAGGTGAAGCCAACCGAGACTTTGTTATCAAAGATGTGGGAATATGCCACTCCAAGATGAAAGAAATTTGGGGAAAATGTTGCTCCGGTTCCTTCTGGTTGATCAGTTGTGGTCACTTCAATATCTCCAAAGTCCATCGCCATGATGCTGACACCAAATGCCCCATTTTCGCCAAGCTTCTGAGCCAACCCAACGGCATTCATATTCACCCCTGTTCCCTGCAAATAACGGGCGTGGCTGATCAAAATCTGCGTTTTGGGTATCCTTACAAGTCCTGCTACATTCAGTCTCATTGCCTCTACCCCACTAATCCAGGAAGTATTCATGGTATGGAGTCCAGCACTCCGTGCCCAGGGGTTTAGTAATAATTCGTTCGCTCCTGCTTCACCCTGCCGATCCGGATTGCCAGCTTGCAAATGGATGGCAAATGCAATAAACAGTATCCAAAATGTCCCGATTTTAATTTTCATCTGCATTATAATCCAGAAGGATCAAATTTTCTATTCACTCCAAACCATTTGATTGTTCGTTCGCCCAGCTCAAATCCATTAATATGGATCAGATAAACTCCGCTGGCAATAGGTATGCCCTGACTGTTCTCCAAGTCCCATTCGAGGGCAGGAGACACCTGGGTGACATTGACACCCGGGTTAGATCGATTGTTTTGAGAAATTCCTTTTTCATCTCTCCTATACTGCCGGATAAACTTTCCATCAAGAGAAAAAATCGTGACAATACTTCTAGGGGGCAAATTGGTGACTTTTACGGTAGTCGTAAATTGCGAAGTCTCATACGAAGAGAATGCCAGGTATGGATTTGGAACGACATTTACATTATCCAAAACCGATTGATCTCTTGCCTCCACCAAATCCTCTGCCGACTGATTCCTTATCTCAAAACGATAACTGGGGTGGCCTGAATTTACTCCGGTGC
This sequence comes from Lewinellaceae bacterium, assembly GCA_024644235.1. Lineage (GTDB taxonomy): Bacteria > Bacteroidota > Bacteroidia > Chitinophagales > Saprospiraceae > JAHELJ01. The sequence goes on along the minus strand of JAHELJ010000005.1, from coordinate 83,095 downwards.
CCACATTATGCTGATAGGGGTTGCTCACTCTTAACTGAATGGTGAGTTCATTGGGAATGAGTCCATCCCGATAGGAGTTCAACCCACTTGTAAAGGGAATACCTGTCCAGGTTACATCCTCCAGTGCATTAAACTTGCGAGTGAAGAGTTCATCAGGCCCAAGCCGGTCTCGTAACTCTATACAGCCGTCGTATTCCTGATTCGTAACATAAATAAAATGTTGTCCTGCAGCATGCAGAATTCCGACATTCGGCACTGCCAAGTCAACTGTAATTCGTCCGTCAGGGTTCCACATCATATCATCACCAATAGCTTCACCAGATGAGAATTGCTCAAAAAATTGTTGGTTATAAACCGAATTTTCTCCAAAGAACACATTAAGTCTTTTTCCGGATTCGACATCGATAGCATATCCCGGGAACCATCCCATGCCTATACCATCACCATCGGGATCAGCTCTTCCGTCGCCATCGGAGTCTTCTTTGCCCACCGATGGCGAATTGCGCAGGTCAAGGTTTTCGCTATCTCCGACAGTAGGCCAACCTGCCCCTCCAAAGTTTGGTTGATTAAAATAAAATGGACTGGCGGTTTCAACTACCACGCATCTACTCCATTTCGATTTGTCAGGAGTAAAGACCAGATCAACATTATTCAAATTTCTTAGAGTAGCTTTAGTTCTCACAATCTGCATCCCTGCAGTGCGATCTATCCAAGCTGGGGAGATGTAAATATCATTGGGATCAAATCTGAAGTTTGAAAGGAAGAATGGGATAATACCATTGAAGCCGGTTGTGAGGCTTTGGTTAGGGTCAAATCGAAAATCTGATTCTTCCTGGCCAGTTCGCACAAAATTAAACACCCCTGTCTGATCATCGGCGATGAAGCTAAGCCAGGGATTATTGGGATCTTCATAATCGAATCGCGCCCCGATCAGTCCGTTTGCTTCGGAAGACAGGTCGCCTGCCTCTCCTGTCTGACCAATGTTGACAGAAAAACCATAAGTGCCGATGATCTGCTCATTTAGACGCTCGATAGTGGTTTCTGAGAAGATCGTATCGTTGGGTCGATCTACATCAACTAATACCCACCTGCTATCTGAGTCGACGACTTCATCGTTAGGATCACCGTCTACAAACGAAAGAATGAATTCTCCTTCGACAATGTCTAAAGGATTATAAATAATGATATTTAGTGGGCCAGCTCCATTTTTATACAAGACTTCGCCATTGAAAGAGCCTTGCAGAATCGCCTCTTTTGTTTCGTCAGATATATCGAGAAAATTGTTTCCTGCTCCTATTCCATCCAATCTGGTAATTGAGGGGCCATCACCATACATAGAATTCAGCTTTTCAAAAACGATCGGTCTCGGGGTGCCGATATAGGTTTTGATATTTCTTCGTCCTTCCAGGTAAGGGGATCTTTGACCGATATTGTTTTGGGTGTCGAAAGGATCAAAGTTATTGTAGGCATAGGCGACCACTGAGAAATAGTACTTCTTATGGTTGATCAGTGTTCGATCACCACGTGCAAACTGATCTTCAGTGATCTGAAAAGTATGACGTATCCCTTCGTCCTCGCCCACTACTCTTATTTGAGGTTCATAAAGTAGTCTCCCCGGTTCGGTAGGGTGCGGAATTGCCTTCCAGTTCACGATTTGGCTGATCCGATTTTTTACATCTACCTGAAAGATCAAACGGGATTTATCCGGATTCTCTAATTCAGCTGTGGTCACTTCCGGTCCTGCCATTTGGAAAACTTTATATCCCTCAAATCTGTATAACTTATCTTCCTCGGGAATATCCGTTGGCGCACGCAAATCCAGTTCCTGATATTTCTCCTGAAAATTGTTTGATTCAATATCATTGGTTAGTACTCCGATGAGTTCCCGGTCTAATTGAATAAAATCCAGATCCGGTGCATCCGGGCCGTCGGTGATATCAAAACAATTATCAAATAGTGCCTGAGCAGTTTCATCGGCAAAGATCAGTGGTTCAATACTTGGGCAGGGATAATCGGTAATGTCTGGCACCCAGACCACTCCAATGATCAATTCATTTACCGCTCCGGGATCTAGTCTAAACGGGCCTGAAGCCTGTACGGTGCGTCGATCCCCGAAAGGCAGATCTGCCGTACACATCGACCAACCCAGCGGATTGTTAGGTGCTTCCGTGAAGGCATAGCGGATGGGTGCCCCACCTACATTAAACGCACTTCCTCCGGCCGAGAATGGGGTCCCGTTTTTCCAGGACCCAGACATGTAGTTGTAATATTCCTGAGCAACATCTGGATCGGTCTGGGCAGCGGGCCACTGGCCAACGGCAGCGTTATTATAGTAAGTGAAGGACGACATTCCTATTTCCTCCCCAAACTCATCTAGAGGTCCGCGGAAATAGTCAACTCCCAACATAGGCACATCTTCACAATAGGTAGGTGTGCCCTCACAGTCGCATCCGGTGATTCCATCCACGGGATCCTCATTGTATACATATGCAAGGCTACGTGCCGTATCACAGCCAATGTAGTCATCTTCATGACAGCCCAAGTCCGGATCAACCCACATGGCAAAGTAAGTAGAGTCAATGCTTTGAGTGGCACGGTTGATCAGCTTGTACCGCTGAAAGGTCATGTCATTGATTTCGTCGTTGGTCGCATAGGCAAAAGCTTGCACCTGCACCTCCATCTGAATAGGGTTGCCCTGAGTCTGGGTGTGGATTCCACCGGCATCATTATAGATCCAGAATATCATTTCATCAGGATATTGAGGCAATGGGCAACCCCGAATTTCTATGATGGGATAGTCGCCGGCAAGAGGATTATAATTGAAATCACCATCGTTGTCCCAAAAGCCAGCCAATCCTTGCGAGGTGTTGGGTAGTTCGAATCCATGAATGTCACTGAAAAAAGGATTTCCCCGGGCAGGCCACCCTAGCACATCTTCAGGTACTTCATCTCTCTCAAGTACACGCTCCTCTGCCAATGCTTCGTTGTAGTCGCGTAAGAACCTCCGGATGTTGTCGCCTAATACCCGAAAGTGCTTATCCCATTGTGCACAGGTGTCCCTCTCTACTGTCCCTGTGATTGGATCCAAAGGACCTGGCCAAAAGTCATTTGCATTTGGTTGCCGGTAAGTCTGAGCCGCTAGTTTCAAATTTCCAACCGGATCAAATCCACCCAGCCACACAGCTCCTGCGAATATGGAAGAAACCTCATCCAACCCGGAGGCCGGATCAACTTTCGGTACTACATATCGGCCTACGGAAAGATCCCACCACACATCGCCACCACCCAGTAGTCTAGCCCTCACATTGTTGATACTCATATCGGTCTCTGACCGTGATGCAGCACAGTCAGCACGCGAACCAAATTTTAGATCTTCCGTGACCTTCTTGCGGTGTTGAGGATCCTTGATATAATCAGGATATTTGGCAAGCACTACCGTGGTGGACAGGGTCAATGCGAATAGGAGGATATGTCTCAATATGCTACGCATCGTTGCACTCAAATTTAGAAATCAACTCTTGCCCCCAGGAAAATCTGCCTGGGTGAATAAAAGTTAAAAGGACTTTCTATTAGCCAATTATATGCATCAATATATGCCTGTTCGTCACGCCCGGCTTCCAGAATGATCTCTCCTGTTGAACGTACATTAGCTAAAGTAGCCTGCCCATCAGGTGACAATAAAAAACCTGAATCGTAGGGGGACCCCGAAACTGAATACACGTTTCGTACATTCTTGGTATTTAACAAATTGAGTACTCTTAGGGAAATGTTGACAAACAGGGGTTTTTCTTGGTTGGTGGTGGGAATACGGAAGTTCTTGTCCACTCGCATATCCACGGTAAACGTCCAGGGTTTACGGGCACCATTGATTGATCCCAGAAAACCACTTCCTCCAAAAGGTTCCGCACGCAACCTTCGGGTATACGGCCTGCCTGAAACCATGAATGACTGAATATTTACCCCGAAATCGGATAGAATATCTTTATCAAATAGTCGCGGTCCGTTATAGGTGCGGCCAGAGCCATAACGGTAATCCAGGGTTAGCTTCACTGCATGTCGCTCATCGCGATCCAGTGGAAACAAGGTTCGGAGATTGCCTCTCGTAGTGAGACCACGCTGCGAATTTACATCCGATCCCGTTCCATCTGCAAATTGCAGCGTATAATTGGCTTGCATGGTTGTATTGCCAGTTCTTCTCAGGTCGTACTGAAAAGAAAACCCTTTTACAGTGCCAAAATCCTGGTTGCCAAACGTGACATAATTGCCTATGGGAGAGGGAAGGAAGAGAAAGGTCTGCTGCTGAAGCATATCTCTCAGTTCTTTGTAGTAGGCATTAATCTTCAGCGCAGAAGAGTTGGAAAGTTTCTGTTGAAAACCCACCTCGTAATCGATGGTGCGCTCAGGACGCAAGTTGGAATTATTCAGCGGATTATTTGCGGTAAATCGATCGTCTTCAAAATAGAACCAGGTCAGTGGCGTGGAAATCGTGTTGGACGGAGGCCTTTGAACTAATACATCATAGTGCGCGAAAAAGTTGGCGATATCGGAAATCGGAAATGAAACAGCCAATCGTGGCATCCAATTGATCTGTGCTTCGTAATCACGAAAGGATTGGTTGGGATCAAAATCTTCGCTTTTTATGTCATTTACTCTTTCGTCGTAATATCTTGGATATACAATCTCTCCACCGAAAATTATATTGCCATCATTAGCAGGAGTGCCATTTGCAAAATACCACTGATCATCTTGTCGAAAAGCTCTCACTTCGATGGAGTTTTCGTCTGTGACATACACTTTGAAATCGTCAGCAATATTGCTCGGTCTCTCTCCACCAAATCGATCATAGAATGTAGCGGCATTCATTACTTCATACAAGGAAAAGGGATCACGTAGCACTTTGGTATTTGCGTCATACCTGTCTACTCGAAGACCTACCCGGAAGATGATATCCTTGAAAGAAAACTTATCTTGAATATATGCCGCCTGATAGATGGGTTTTGATGGTCCGATCAGGAAGTTGCGCTTACCATCTGGTCCGCGACCGGTAAAAAAGTCATCGAATTCAATATCATTGCTGACGCGGTTGCCCAGATAATCGTAACCATAATAACTAACGATACGCTGATCGGTCAATTCCAAAGGAGAAAACATATCCAGCCGGAGGTCGTCGGGATGGATTCCGTCGACATTGACGTAATCAAATAGAGACAAGCCTTGTTGATCTCTAATCGCTCTGTAGAAAGTTCGATCATCGTCTTCCACGATCAATTTTTCAAACTCCTCAAAGGTAAGGTCTGGCACCACCACACCTTCAAAGGAGCCGACAACTTTAGTAGTGTCAACTCCGATAATGTGCCGGTTCGCCTGCAGCCTAGCCACTTGCCACAATTGAAATGGACTCACCCCCCAAAACCGATTAAAGCTTTGTTCATGGATGGCTCCAATCTCAATGGAATGCCTACCCTTGTCGGAGCCGCCAGGCACCAGATCAAATGAAGTCGATACGCTTGCGGTGAGCCGGTCCGAATCAAATTTATTGAACGTGTTATAAACCGCGCCCACGTTATTGTGAAAACCCCAGATGCCTGTGAAGGAACCGGATTGAAATCCATTAAATGTATTGTAAGCCTGAAAGACCTCCTGGTTTACCTCATTGTTATAGTTTGCCAGCACAGGATTGTATGGTGATGCAGTGAATGGTCCATTAAGTACTTGTAGAAATCCCGCATGAGCCAAGCCAAAGATATTTCCGGAATAGACTGATTCTCCCTCGACCGGTATCCACTCAAAATCAAAATCCCCCACATGCCCATATCGGAAAATATTATCCCTGTGCCTGGAGTCCTCTCGGCGACCGTCAGCTCTTTCATATCCAGCCAGAATGCTATACGAAGCGTTCTGAATGAGAGAGGAATTGCGAGTATTTCTTTCATTCTCTGAAGTTCCTCTACCCAGACGATGTCGAAATCGAAAATTTATTCGCCCGCGACTGTCATAAGCAATGGGATTATTTTCATTGTTTAGGAGGATCCAGGCTGAAGAAGGAGCAAATTGGTTTTCAATGTCCCGGTAGGAGCCTGAAAGGCTAAGATCCATGTTTTTCCTCAGCCTGGCATCTATCTTGGCAGTGATATCCAGCGAGTTGTTGTCTTCGTTTGGTCTCGCTTTCAGTGCTTCTACGTCCGAATCGTGTAGAAATTCAGCTGCTGAAAAAGCCGAACCACCCACGAATCTGATAGGGTTGTTCTCAATCTCATTTAGCAAGTTGTCTTTCACCTTAAAGATGGTCGATGAAGAAGGATCATCTTCCTGACGGTAGAGGTATCTTCCCGACAGCCTAAAGCCTATAATTGACTCTCCTGCCTTGTTTCGAAGAATGGGTCCACTGGCATATGCGCTAGCTTCATTATATCCAAAGGCATCAAGATATTCGGATGTTTCTAATTCAATACCTCCTGAAAATTGATTGGAGGGTCCTTTGGTTGTGATCGAAATCACCCCGCCTGTCACATCGCCATATCGAGCCTCAATGCCTCCGGTGATTACCTGTAATTGATCGATCTCAGATTGAGGCAGCAATGTGCCAAATACCCTAACCCCGTCAATATAATAATCAGTGGCATTGGAGCGTGATCCGCGAATCGTCACCGCTTCTCCATCTATCGATGAAATACCGGCGGTAGTTGCTGCCAGCGTATTGATATTCTTGATCGGTAGATTTCTGATTTGCTCGGCAGTAACCACTCCTCCGGAAGTGGTGTTATCTTGCTCGATCAGCGGTACCTTATAGTCTACCACCACCACTTCATCCAATACCACTCCTGCACTTAATTCTACATCTACCCGGTTAACTTTCCCTGCCAGAACTAAAACTCCCTGGACTCGCTGAGATTGATACCCTACGAAACTGGCCTCCAGATCATACGTGCCCGGATCGATATTGGAGAAAGAATAGTTGCCGTCGAGATCTGTTTCGGTTCCGTAGATTAAAACACCATTCTTGTAAATCGCAACATTGCAAAAGATCACCGCTTCTTTGGTCTCTGAATCCACCACCTTCCCTTGCAAGCTGGTTTGTGCCGAGAGACTGCCGGCAACGAGCAACGCTGCTATTATGAAGAGGACTGACCTGGATATCTTCATTACAGTTTGAGGTGTTTTTCTCGTACTGATTAGATTTACCTTCTTATAACGTATGAGTGCTTTAATTGTGGCTGATCTTTTATCACTTCTCTGCTTCAAGTCCTTCAATTTTCTTTAAAAGTACCTCCGCAATTTTCCTTTTTGATTCGACGGTCCATCCAGCTATATGAGGTGAAAGGACCACATTGTCGTATTGGTATAGTTGTGAATATATGATTTTTTCATCGGGAGAAAATGTCTCAGGTTTTTCATTTTCGAACACATCCAGACAGGCGCCTGAAATGACCTTTTCGTCCAATGCCATCACTAAGTCGGCTGTTTTAACGACTGCACCTCGAGAGGTGTTGATCAAGATTGGACGCTGCTGACAGGCTTGAAGAAATTTATGATCGATCAAATGTCTAGAAGTAGGGTTGAGCGACACGTGCAGGCTTATGATCTGACACTTGGCCTGTATCTGATCGAGTGTTGCTTCGTGCTGATTTTCTGTCAGCAGGGATGTCAGATTGATAAAAGGATCATGGACGAGCAGATCGACATTAAATCCATTTAGCTTTTGAGCAAAGGCCCGCCCGGCGTGGCCAAAGCCAATGATACCGACACTTTTGCCATCCACTTCCGTTCCACGGTTTCTTTCTCGGTGCCACAAAAATGCTTTTACTTCCCGATCTGCCTGGTGTAGTCTATTTAGCAAACTAAGAAGCATGCCTAGTGCATGCTCTGCCACAGCATTACAATTGCCCTCTGGTGCGGAAAGCACGTAGATACCCAGGCCATGCGCCACTTCTAAATCGATAATGTCCAAGCCGGATCCCAAACGGGCAATAAATTGCAGGTTTTTTCCACTCTCAAGAAAATCCTTATATGCTTTGATCTTGGTATTGATAACGATGCCATTATAGGTTCCAATTATCTCTTTAGCATTTTCCAATGTAATGTCAGGCTGATAATCACATTGATAGCCCAGCCGAGTCAATCCAGTAATGAGCAGTGGATCCACGTCATCAGTGATCAATACTTTGTCGTTTTTTCTATATCGGTAATGGCTCATTTTGCATCAATCCCTAATGCATAAATATAATGGCAATAAGTGGTTAGGGTCTGCTTAAAACAAATCCATATCTTTGCGCGCAACCTGAACTTACTTACTACAAATGCCGAAAGATCCAACCATTAAATCGGTCCTGATTATAGGGAGCGGACCGATCATTATCGGGCAGGCCTGCGAATTTGACTATTCCGGAACTCAAGCCTCGCGCTCTCTGAGAGAAGAGGGTATTGAGGTTACTCTTATCAACTCGAATCCGGCCACCATCATGACCGACCCGGTGACAGCTGATCACATTTATCTGATGCCTCTTACGGTCGAAAGTATCCGATATATTTTGACTGAAAGACAGATCGATGCCGTGCTCCCCACTATGGGAGGTCAGACTGCCCTCAATCTAGCCATCGAGGCTGGCGAGCAAGGGATCTGGGAAAAATTTAATGTCAAACTGATCGGAGTCGATCTTGATGCTATCGAACTCACGGAGAACCGTGAGAAATTTCGAAAACTGATGGTAGAGATTGGGATGAACGTAGCTCCGTCTTTTATTGCTAATTCATTTCTCGAAGGCAAAGAAGCTGCTCAGGAGATTGGGTTTCCCCTTGTCATCCGTCCCTCCTATACCCTAGGAGGACATGGCGGTGGTTTCGTCATGCATGAGAAAGAATTTGACGAAGCACTGAGAAGGGGTCTTGATGCATCTCCATCTCACGAAGTCCTGGTCGAGAAGGCTGTACTGGGTTGGAAAGAATTTGAGCTCGAATTACTTCGAGACAGTAATGATAATGTTACCATCATTTGTACTGTGGAAAACATGGATCCTATGGGAATTCATACGGGTGACAGCATTACGGTAGCACCAGCGATGACCCTGTCGGATACTGCTTTTCAACGCATGCGTAACGATGCAATCAGGATGATGCGATCCCTGGGAAATTTTGCGGGAGGTTGCAATGTGCAATTTGCCTTGGATCCGGAAACAGAGAAATTGATAGCCATCGAGATCAATCCAAGAGTATCGCGATCTTCAGCCCTAGCCAGTAAGGCTACCGGCTATCCGATTGCTAAGATCGCTGCCAAGTTGGCCATAGGATATACTCTGGATGAGCTCAAAAATCAAATTACCAAGACCACCTCTGCATATTTTGAACCGACCTTGGACTACGTTATCGTAAAGATGCCCCGTTGGAACTTCGATAAATTTTATGGGTCCAGCCACTTATTGGGATTGCAGATGAAATCTGTTGGAGAGGTGATGGCTATCGGGAGAAATTTTCTGGAGGCCCTGCAAAAAGCTTGTCAATCGCAGGAAAACAATCGAATGGGGCTTGGTGCAGATAAAAAGGAGTGGATCCGGACCCAGGATATCCTTGAGCGACTGGAAAAGGTGAGTGATGATCGCATTTATCGCGTCAAAGATGCATTAAGGCTTGGTGTGCCCAGAAAGTCCATCCAGAAACTTACTCAGATAGATCCATGGTTTATCAAGCAGATCAAGCGTCTGGTAGACATGGAACAGGTACTTCAGCAGCGCTACAATGTGGCTGAAGATATACCACTTGACTTTTTCCGCGACTTAAAGGAAGTGGGCTACTCTGATGCACAGATTGCCTGGCTGATGCGAATAAAGGAAGAAGAGGTCACAAAGCAGCGATTAAAGCTTGGGATCAAGCGCACTTACAAGATGGTAGACACCTGTGCTGCAGAATTTGAGGCGGCCACACCGTACTTCTATTCCACTTTTGATAACGAAAACGAAAGTATTCCTTCGGATAAGAAGAAAATCATAGTTCTGGGTTCGGGCCCCAACCGTATCGGTCAGGGGATTGAGTTTGACTATTGTTGTGTACACGGAGTGCTTGCTATCAAGGAAGCTGGGTATGAAGCCATCATGATCAACTGCAATCCAGAAACCGTTTCTACCGACTTTGACATAGCGGACAAATTGTACTTCGAACCGATTTTCTGGGAGCACATTGAGGAAATACTCAATCTGGAGAAACCAGAGGGTGTAATTGTGCAGCTTGGCGGTCAAACGGCATTAAAGCTGGCGGCAAAGTTTCATGAAAAAGGAATCAAGATTTTTGGCACATCCTACAATTCAATGGACCTGGCTGAAGACCGGGGCCGATTTTCTGATCTTCTTAAAGATTTGGGGATTCCTTATCCGAGATATGGTGTTGCCACCGATGCTGATGAAGCCCTACGCATAGCCAATGAAGTAACCTATCCTGTATTAGTACGTCCATCGTATGTTTTGGGTGGTCAACGGATGAGAATCGTGATCAATGATGGTGAATTGGAGCATTCCGTATTGGGAATTTTCAAGCATCTTCCTGACCACAAAGTACTAATTGATCAATTCCTAGACCGCGCCAAGGAAGCTGAGATCGACGCAATCTGTGACGGAACCGATGTGCACATCATGGGGATCATGGAGCATATCGAGCCCGCCGGAATACACTCGGGCGACAGCTCGGCGGTTCTTCCTACATACAGTCTTTCGAAGACGGCAGTGGATACAATGATCGAATATACACGACGCCTGGCCATGGCACTGAAGACTGTTGGACTCATCAACATTCAATTTGCAATCAAGGACGATAAAGTCTACGTCATTGAAGCCAATCCTAGAGCTTCTAGAACCACGCCGTTCATAGCCAAGGCATATCAGGTGCCATATCTAAATATTGCAACTCAAATCATGATTGGGTCCAAAAAGCTCTCAGATTTTGACATTCAGAAGAACTTGTCTGGTTACGCCATTAAAGTACCTGTATTTTCTTTTGATAAATTCCCAAACGTAGATAAAGCGTTGGGCCCGGAGATGAAGAGCACAGGAGAAGCTATCCGCTTTATTGAAGATTTGAACGATCCCTTCTTTCGTGAGATGGATAAGCGGAGAAGTATGTATCTGACTCGCTAGAATTGAGGTTTAATGAAAACCAAAAAGCAGATTGTCGACGACTGGTTGCCCAGGTACACCGGAACAGCCCTAAAGGAATTTGGCGAGTACATCATCTTGGTAAATTTTGGCCACTACCTTGAGCTTTTCGCCCGATGGCACGGTGTTCCGGTTAAAGGCCGTGAAAGAGCAATGCCTAGTGCCACCGCAGAAAACATCACGATAATCAATTTTGGTATGGGCAGTCCAAATGCTGGGACCATTATTGATCTGATAACAGCTGTGGCTCCGAAAGCTGCCGTGTTCCTGGGTAAGTGTGGGGGGATTAAGACTCACAAAAATCAAATAGGAGATCTCATCCTTCCAATTGCAGCAATCCGAGGAGAGGGTACTTCAAACGACTATATGCCTCCAGAGGTTCCTGCACTACCTGCTTTTGCTCTTCAAAAGGCGATATCCACTACGATTCGAGAATACGATCGTGACTATTGGACTGGGACGGTTTATACCACAAACAAACGGGTTTGGGAACATCGTGAAGACTTCAAAGCTTATCTCAACACTTTAAGACCAATTGCAGTAGACATGGAGACCGCCACTATTTTTGTGTCTGCTTTCAAAAATCATATTCCTGCAGGTGCCTTGCTTCTTGTTTCTGACATGCCAATGGTTCCTGAGGGAGTAAAAACAGACAAGAGTGATCAAAAAGTTACTGAAGAATTTGCCCAATTGCATCTTCACATCGGAATAGACAGTCTGAAGCAGCTGATCAATAACTCACTTACAGTTAAGCATTTGAAGTTCTAGAGCCCTAAACTGCCTCCCTGAAGAAGGCTGAAGGTAATTGAATAGATCCCCACCACCGGATCCTCACGCATGTATTGTTCAACTTGAAACTGGTGCCTGCCATGTTGGTTGAAGAATGCATTCTCCTGCAGTACTACTCTTAGTTTACACTGCGATCGGTTGCAATTGCCATACCATTGGCCGGTTGGTGCAGCCATGTCCACCGACAGCCGCTGCTGGCGTGAGTTTCCATCAGGATAGGTCGTGTTAATGTTGACATAAAGATTCTGATATTCATAGGCTGTGGAATGAAGCAAATCTAGTACCAGATCAAATCTTTCACTGGTATCTTCCACCTCCACTTCGTAGGTCAGTAAATTTTCATGGTCCCACTTTCCATTCGGTATTTCCAATGACGATGAGTAAATCGGCTCTTCATCACAAGCCGCGACAAGAAATAGTAAAAGAAGGGAAAAGAAAAAGACGGTCCTCATCAAGAGTTGAAGTAGTCTTTCATTTTCTCAAAAAATCCTTTGTCCGATTTTCCCGGATGAGGTTTGAAGTTCTCCAAACCACGCATTTTTTCCAATATTGCCTTGTCTTCGGCTGAAAGTTTCTTGGGTGTCCAAACACTCACATGGATCAATTGGTCTCCATGTTGATAACTCTGCACTACTGGCAGCCCTTTCCCTTTAAGCCGGAATATTTTGCCTGACTGAGTGCCCGCTGGCACTTTTATTTTCACTTTCCCATCGATTGTCGGCACTTCCACTGATGTGCCCAGGGAAGCATCCGCAAAATTGAGATACAGATCGTATATCAAGTTAGCCCCATCGCGTTTGAGACTATCATGTGGTTTTTCTTCGATATTGATGAGCAAGTCACCAGCAGGTCCTCCATTGGCACCTGCATTTCCATAGCCACGCATGGACAGTTGCATTCCTTCCTCCACACCAGCTGGTATTTCTATTTCGATCGTATCCTGCCCATATACGCGTCCTTCCCCTTTACACGAACTGCATTTAGCCGTGATCACCTGACCATTGCCACCACAGGTAGGGCATGGGCTTGTTGTCTGCATCTGACCCAAGAAGGTACTTCTTACTTGACGTACATAACCCGATCCTCCACAGGTGCCACAAGATGTGACAGATCGGCTATCTTTGGCTCCCGAACCTCCACAGGTTTCACAACCTATCTGCTTCTTTACTTTAATTTTCTTAGTAGCACCCTTGGCAATCTCCTTGAGGGTGAGTGATACCTTGATCCGCAAATTCGAACCCCTGGTCCCCCTTCTACGACTACGAGATGTGCGTCCTCCTCCAAAAAAGGTGTCAAAAGGGCCTCCACCAAAAATATCACTGAATTGTTCCATGATATCTTCCATGCTCATACCTCCTCCTCCAAAGCCTCCATTTCCTTGTACTCCGGCATGACCAAATCGATCGTATCGCGCTTTCTTATCTGCGTCACTCAACACCTCATAAGCTTCTGCAGCTTCTTTGAATTTCTCCTCAGCCGCCTTATCCCCAGGATTTTTATCAGGATGATACTGGATCGCGGTTTTGCGGTAGGCTTTCTTTATCGTTGCCTCATCGGCATTTCGATCCACTCCCAACACTTCATAATAATCTCTTTTTGCCATTTTCAAACTATATCTATTCGCCAACTACCACTTTTGCGTGACGAATTATTTTGTCATTTAAATAATATCCTTTTTCGATCACGTCCAATACTTTTCCTCTCATATCGTCTTTCGGAGCCGGAATCTTGGTAATGGCTTCATGAAGCTCGGGATTAAATTCTACTCCTTCCAGATCCATCGACTTTAGCCCCTTAGATTGTAGAGTCTGATATAGTTTATTATACACCAATTGAACCCCATCGCTGAACAGCTCTTTACTGTCATCAGCTTCGGCAACTTTCTTGGCCCGGTCAAAATCATCCAGAATCGGTAAGAGACTTACCAACATCTCTGCCGAAGCATTGCGGATGAGTTCCAGCCGCTCTTTCATGGTGCGCTTCTTATAATTGTCAAACTCTGCCAGGAGCCTAAGATATTTGTCTTTCAGTTCACTCAATTCCTTATCAGTCTCAACATTATCCTGGTCAGAAACAGCCTCTTCCAATGTGCCTGTTTCATTGGTATCCTTAATGTCTGGTGTGGGTTCAGTATGATTAGTGTCTTTAGTTTTCTTCTTTCTCGCCATGACTACATTTTTATTCTTAGATATCACAAATGGTGCTTCAATTTACTTGCCATTGTGTGTATTAAGCCATTTTGTCAGTTGCTTGCCAGATGATCCCTGATCTCGTCGGCTATCTCGTCAGGTTTGCCATTTACCAAAAGAATTCTTCCATCGGGGCCAAGGAGGTATGTAGTAGGTATCTCACGCACCCCAAACTGTTTTGCAATAGGTGATCGAAATCTTTGGAAGGTCCCCACGTGATAAGGCCATATCAAACCGTCCTTCTCAATAGCTGCCAGCCATGATTCCCTGCCGGTTTCAATTCCGATACTGACGATTTGAAATATGTTGGAGCCCTCTTTTTTCATTTTGTGATACAGTTGCACCAGCTCATGATTCTCTTTGCGACAAGGACCACACCAAGAGCCCCAGAAGTGCAACAGCACATATGATCCCTTGAGATCTTTAAGTTGGAATGCCTCGCCAGAAGGCAAAGTGGCATTAAATGCAGGAATTTCATCTGAAGTTGAATACTTTGGCATCAGATAAGCCTTACGGCCCAGATAAACTGCCAACACAAGTGCAAAAAATATTATGGTGGAACGACTTAACATTATCCGGGCGCAAAGGTAGAACTATCGCTTGATATTACCTTGTGTCTCTTCTTCCTGATGACGTTTTTCTCTCCTCCTTTTAAGAATCTTGCTCAGCCATTGTGGAATTATGATCACTCCCATAATCAGGAAGAAGTAATAATCAAGTATTCGCCACAACATGGCAATGACCAGGCTGATCCCAGTAGGTACAAAGTCACTGAGCAATCCCCCGAAAAGTAGTTCAGCAAAACCAGCTCCTCCAGGGGTGGGACTGAAAGCCATCATGACAAACATGACTTGAATACGACTAAATAATTCGAAGAAATCGGGAATACCCATACTGACACTGCCCACCGCAGCAATCAGGCAAATGATTATCAAGTAACGACTGGACCACGCTGCTATTGTAAAAAGAAGTGCTTTCAGATGATAAGACCATGATTTAGTTTTCAGCTCTCTCGAAGTAATTTTTACATCCTCTCCGATCTGAATCAGCTTAGCCCGGTATTTCTTCAGAAAAGGAAGTCGTGCCACGAGATTTGCGAGCTTTTGCAAGGAATCGGGTCGGAAAAATAATCCATAGAAGAAAAACGAGCCATAAAGAAGCATCGCTGAATAGGCAATCAATAATGTGATTTCCCATCCTCCGAATGCCTGAATGCTCGTCCTCCCGGGACCTACTACGTTGGATCCAAATACGATCACCCATAGCGGAACTGCCACCAAATAGAAGATGGTGTCTAAAACGATTGTGTAGATAACAATGGTAGCTGTCTTTGCAGCACCTATTTTCTCTTGAGACAGAATAAACAAGGCCACTGCACTGCCCCCCACATTGGTCGGAGATACGGCAGAGCTAAATTCCCAAATAAAGATCAGCTGAATCGACTTGGAGAGACTGAAGACGTTGTCTGATAGTACTTTCAATCGATACGCATAGGAAATAATTCTGGTAGCCAGGAAAATCAACGCCAATAGAATGAGCAAATCTGTCTGAGTGGACCACTGAATTTTTGCAAATTCCTTGGGATCAAATTGCTGGAAGAAAAGGTAGACAACTACACCGACTCCGATCATTATTGGAAAAATGATTCGAGAAATACGAAATCGTTTTAGCTCTTTGTCGTCGGAAGGAGGTGATACAGTCGGTCGGCCGCCCAAGTGTTGATCCTGATTAATTCGTTGCGGCTAAAGATAGCAATTAAGCCCATGTTGAAAACGTGGGATCTCCGGTGCAATTTTCCTACCTTCTATTTCAAAACATCTTGCAGATGGAAATCATATACATACTGTTAGTTGGGGCGGTTGCCGGTTGGTTGGGAAGCTTACTTTTCCGCGGCCGGGGGTCAGGGTTGATCATCAACGTTCTCTTGGGGATTCTTGGAGCTATCGTCGGTGAATGGATTTTTGAAAAGTTGAATATCACCATAAGCAGTGGATTGGGAGGATCTATCATTACCGCTGCAATTGGAGCTTTTGTGATCCTTTGGATTTATCGATTCTTCGGTGGCGGACGACCAAGATAGTCTACTACGGCAAAAGCGCTGGCGCCTGGCATTGGGAGATGTCCAATTGGCTGAATCAACCGCTAAACTCACTCAGCGAGAGCTCAATCAGGATTCACTTTTGGAAAAAATTTATCCGTCGGACCGCGAAGGAGGCTTGTCCTCGCAAAGAAACATTTCGGCTAGATGGATGGGAGATATCCGAATGATGTTTCCTGAATCAGTAGTGAAAATCATTCAAAAGGATGCGATAGACCGTTTTGGAATAAAAAAAATGCTGTCTGATCCATCTTTCATGCAGGATGTGATACCTGATGTCAAACTGGTGAGTGCCATCTTAAGCGTAAAGCAAGTTCTTCCCGAAAAGAATCTGCAGCTTGCCCGTCAGTTGTCTCGTCGGCTAGCTGAGCAGATCTCTGAGAGGCTTCGGCATCAACTTATTGACAGGTTATCGGGAAAACGGGATCGTGCAAAAAGACTTAGGAATCCCAAGGCTGTCGACATAGATTGGCACCTGACAATAAGGGAAAATCTAAAACATTATCAAACATCACTCAAGACGATTATACCGCATATCCTGGTCGGACACCCACGAAAAAGAAGGGCAACCAGGAAAATTATTCTTTTGGTCGACCAAAGTGCTTCCATGGCAGATTCTTTTGTTTATGCCGGTATACTAGGTTCTATTATGTCTATGGTGAAGAGTGTGAAGACACACTTTGTAGCATTTGACACAGAGGTTGCTGACCTGACAGAATTCATCCATGATCCCGTCGATCTTTTGTTTCGCTCTAACTTGGGGGGAGGAACCAACATTCAAAAGGCCCTGGGGTATGCACTACAATTAGTAGACCATGGTCCGAATACGCACATTATTTTGATAAGTGATCTATATGAGGGCGCTCCTGAGGAATTGCTATATCGGCGAATATTGGAATTACAAGAGCGATCGGTTCCAATGATCACTCTTCTGGCACTGGATGATAGTGGTCTCCCGGCTTTCGACAAATCAATTGCTAAAAGGATGGCGACTTTAGGAGTACCTAGTTTTGCCTGCACCCCCAATAAGTTTCCAGATTTGATTTCTGCTGTGCTTAACGGGGAAAGCATGGAACGGTTTCAAAGCAACTACATCTAGTGTTCAATTAAACCAAGCAGGTACTCGCCATACCCACTCTTCAGATAGCGTTGTCCGATTCTGCGGAGTTGGTCTTCATCAATAAAACCTTGTTGAAAAGCAACTTCCTCAATACAGCCAATTTTCAATCCCTGCCTGGCTTCTATTACATGAATAAACTGGCCGGCCTGCATAAGAGAATCATGGGTGCCTGTATCCAACCAGGCAATTCCACGATTTAAGACGGCTACTTTCAATTGTCCCTTTTCTAAAAAGACTTTATTTACATCGGTGATCTCAAGCTCTCCTCTGGGACTTGGTTTGAGACTCTTGACAATATCAAGGACACTGTTGTCATAAAAATAAAGCCCCGGCACCGCAAAATGAGATTTTGGCTTGGCCGGTTTTTCTTCAATGGATATGGCCCTGAATTCCGTATCAAATTCGACTACTCCATACCTCTCCGGATCTGCTACCTGATATGCAAAAACAACTCCTCCATCAGGATCAATACTTTCCTGAAGGGTTTCTTCCAGACCACTCCCATAAAATATATTGTCTCCGAGTATCAGTGCCGCAGCGTCATCACCAATGAACTGTTCGCCGATGAGGAAAGCTTCAGCCAATCCCTTTGGTTCAGGTTGCTCAGCATAGCTGAAGCTACATCCCAATTCACTGCCGTCCCTGAGTAATTTTTCAAAGTTGGGCAAATCCTGGGGTGTGGAGATGATCAAAATATCCCGAATTCCCGCACTCATCAGTGTACTTAAAGGATAATAAATCATTGGTTTATCGTACACCGGCATGAGTTGCTTGCTGACTGCTAACGTCAGTGGATACAACCTGGTGCCAAGACCACCTGCCAGGATAATTCCCTTCATAGACTTTGTTTTTATTATTCGATTTTCGTGCGATCCATGAAAATAAACTGTGCCCCTAACTCACTCAGAACAAATAAACACAAATGGTGATTGGGATCTTTGTAGATGCCTTGAAAATCCTCGATTTTATCTGTCTGAATTACTTGCTTCATTGCAAACTCCTCAAGCGTGCTTGCATTGACCGACCACTTCCCTTTCACGTCCTTTTTGTTGATTACAGGCACGCCCAGCTCAATACTTTCTTGCTGATAGACTACTAGAATCGGATATTTAGAAACCTCCGTTTCCAAAATCGCCTCCGATGCCTGAATCAATGCCTTGAAGTATGGCTTAAGCTCATTTTGAAGCAAATAAAATCCTTCTGACTTTTTCATCTTCTGATCAATAAAGCCACATTTTCAATGTGGCTAGTATGTGGAAACATATCAACGGGCTGAATCTTATCCACCGTATAATGGTCTGCCATCATCGCCAAATCGCGAGCCTGGGTAGCTGGATTGCAACTGATGTATACCACCCTTAATGGGTGGCATTTGCAGATGTGTTTCACAACGTTCTCATGCATGCCTCCCCTCGGTGGATCGGTGATGATCACATCAGGATGACCATGTTTCTGAAATAGCTCATCCGTCAGTACTTGGCGAACGTCTCCGCAATAGAAGCTTATGTTCCTGAGTTCGTTCAGCCGGGCATTTATTTTGGCATCCTGTACCGCAGCTTCAATTTCTTCAATACCTATGACTGCTTTACATTGATCAGCCACAAACATAGCAATGCTTCCGATTCCTGAGTATAGATCATACAGAACCTCCTCACCGGTCAGATTGCAGTATGCTTTCGCAATCTCGTATAATCTTTCTGCCTGTTTTGAATTTGTTTGAAAGAATGACTTAGGGCCAATCCGAAATTTCAGTTTGCCTAACTTCTCAACAATGTGATCCTTACCATGATACAAATGGAACTTTTGATCAAAGAGTGAATCATTCTTCTTGGTATTGATGACATATTGGACACTGTTAAGATCTTCAAACTCATTGGTTAGCCCAGCTAGGATGGCATCGATTTTCGGGGGATCATCATGATGAAAAACAAGGCTTACCATCCACTCGCCGATGGAACTGTTTCGGATAATCAAATTTCTCAAGAAACCCTCATGTGTTTGAGGATTAAAGAAACTGTAGTTGTTTTCCAAAGCATAGGTACGTACGAAATTTCGGATTGCATCGGCATGAGAATTTTGTAACCAGCAATTCTCAATATCTACCACCTTGTCAAAGAATCCTGGAGGATGGAATCCCAACGCAGGAGCCCGTTCTAGTTTTCTCCCCGATTGAATTTCTGCTTGGGTCTTCCACCGGAGCCGCGAAAAAGAATATTCCATCTTATTTCGATAAAAGTAAGGATCCGGAGCTCCTAAGATGGGTAATAAAGTTTTTACGTCAATTTTGGCAATTCTTTGTAGGGCATCTCGCACGATGATTTCCTTATGGAGTAGTTGTTCACTGTATTCAAAATGCTGCCATTTACAACCACCACAATCATAGAAATGTTTGCATTTTGGATCCTTGCGAAAAGGTGAGTACTTATGATAATGAATTGGTACTCCCGTCCATACTCCTTTCTTCTTTCTGACCAGTCTTACATCTACCCGATCTCCAGGCACAGCCTCTGACATGAAGACAACCTGCCCAGTGTTGCATTTTCCAATTGCCAGTCCTTTGTGGGCTAACCCAATAACTTCAACGCCTTCTAAAACTTTCTGCTTTCCCATGTAATTATTGCAGAATTACGAATTCAGTGCGCCGGTTTAATGCTCTTCCTTCTGGTGTTTCATTGGTAGAAACTGGTTGGAGTTCTCCAAAACCCTTCACCTGCAGCCGGTCTTCAGAGATTCCTTTACTAACTAAGAACTGGCGAACACTCAATGCTCTGGTCTCGGACAATTTGAGGTTTTCCTCATCTGATCCTACATTGTCTGTGTGGCCTCGGATTTCTATTCTGATCTGAGGTTGCTCTTGAAGGAATTCATGGAGTCTGTTGAGCTCAGGAAATGACTTCTCCAATAAAGCCGATTCACCAGATTCGAAGAACACATTACGGAGCACAATTGGATCGAATTCCTCTTTGTCCTCTGTGCTCTTTAAAGGCCACAACTCTGCCAAGATTCTATGAGGATCACCCACCTGCTTTCTTTCTTCCAAGTTAATGTTGGCAGAGAAAAATGTATATCCCTCGTAATTCACCTGAACACCATAGTCAACCCCTAAAGTCATACATAAGAGCAGTTTACCCTCATCATCAGCCTGTGCATATTCAAACAAAGATCCTGTTGTGAGATTGTTGACTTTGATGGTGGCATTCAATGCTTGCTTTGTGGTTCCATCAATGGCTTCGATGAGAGCATAGGTAGCAGGAAGGGGCCTAATGCCGGTTGGGAGATCAAATTCATAAATATCTATGTCAGCGATCTGAGCCCGGGCAAAGTATCCAATTTCTCCGGACAGAGCAATGTGAAGAGCACCCTCGTCTTGTTTTGTGTTGATTGGAGCACCGAGGTTGTCTGGCCTGGTCCAGTTTGGGTCTTCTCTCCGACTCAGGAATAAATCACTTCCACCATATCCCGGATGCCCATCGGACATAAAATATAAAGACTGGTTGTCGGCATGCAGAAAAGGAGATTCATCATTCCCCTCTGAATTGATTTCTGCTAGATTCAGAGGAGGAGCCCATCCAGATGCGGTTCGACGGGAAAGCCAAAGGTCTCTGCCGCCTTTACCTCCAGGTCTTTGGCTGGAGAAGATCAATTCCCTTCCATTTGCGGAAAGGGATGGCTGTGCATCCCAGGATGAGCTATTTATATCAGCACCCATGTTGCGAGGCGTGGTCCAGCTGCCATTTCTAAGATTGGAAAAGTACAAATCACAACTGCCATAACCATCACGACGGTTGCAAGCAGTGAAGACGAGGAGTTTGCCATCTGCTGATAAACAGTGGGCTCCTTCGTTTTCCCTGGTGTTTAGTTCAATCATGGGTGATGCAAATGACCAGGTGCTGTCTTGCCGGTAGGTAATGTAGAAGTCCTCCTGACCATTGACTCGTCGAGTGAAAACCATAAAATTTTCCTCTGCTGAAAGAGAAGGCAAATACTCAGGAAGCTCCGTATTAATTTGACCTGACAAAGATGTAATCTGAACATCAACTGGTGTAGGTGCACTTATCATATATTCAGCATCGCGGGCCAGTTTTATGGCTTCGCTCTCTAAGGCTGGATTGATTCGAGATTGCTCTAAGAACATTTCTATCCAGGGCGCCACATCACCATACCGGTCTTCCATCCATGCTATTCGGGCCAGGGTTAAAGGAATGGTCCCTACTCTTCCACTTGAAAGATCTAATGCTTGTTCCAGGTGAAACTTACTGGTTTCAAATTCGTTCTGGTTGAAAGCTATCGAGCCAATTTGAATATGAGCCTCTCTGAAATTCTGATCGTATTCCAATGCTTTTTCAAAGGCCTCTAACGCTTGGTCTGAGTCTCCCGTCTGCATTGATTGAAGTCCCTTTTCATATAGTTTCTGAGCCCGTTTGTTCATAGACAGATTGGGTTGGCTCAATACCTTGCAGCCAATCAACAGAAACAGAATAAAAATGGGAAATGCCCGCCTGATCAGTTTCATAAAAATATAATCACCACCTCATAAACTGAAGTCGACCGGGCGGCAGTATAATCTTTGTAAGAAATTCAAATCAGTGGGCAAATGTGAAAGATTTATTTAGCGGCATCAAGTAGTTCAACCGCTTGAGTCGAACCAAGCTTACTGGCTTCACTCCAATCCGACAGGTAGCCGTGTTTTCCAGCGTGCTTTCTGGCAATACCACGAAACAGCAATTTTTCAGCTTCCGAGATATTGTCCGCTCCTTCTGTCATGCCCAACACCTTCTCAAACGCTTCGAGAGCATTCAGAAACTTCTCCTGCTCGAGCAGCACTTTTCCATAATTAAACTGAGCCATCCGTTGCCAGCTGTAATTAGGGCTGTCTTTTTTGAATTTCCTGCGAGTAAAGAACTTCAGTTCAAATTCCGCTTCTGGCCATTGCTGCAGTTTCATATGACAATCCGCCTTGAGTCTTCGAGCTATCCAATGAATATCCTGCAGGGCTAACGAGGTTTTGATCGCCATTGCAAGGTCATCAATGGCAGCTTCCCAGTCTTCTCTCAACATCTTTATGCGGGCCCGGCCGTGGTAAGCGGGTGCATTGCTTTTGTCCAGATTGATGGATTTGGTGAAGTCGCGATCGGCATCGTGATACTTCTTTAGCAGGTAGTTGACATAGCCTCTTCGCTCATAGGCCTGGGCATGCTTGTTGTAGATCTCAATGGCCTTAGTGAGGGCTTTCTCCGCTTCCTTTTCCTTTCCTTCTTTTTCGATAAGCTGACGCCCCTTAAGAAATGTTTGAACAGCTGCCTTGTCTCCAACTGGTTCTATCCATGAGTATCGCAAGATCTTGCCCTCTTCGGTCATCCACGCTCCGACATTACCGGCTATAGCAAATTGAGAAACATAGTTCAACAGGTCGACGGTATTCTTCCATGTCTTATCTGACAAATTTCCTACGAATCGAGGAATCTGCAGAGAAAAGGTCTCTGTATTGAAGATCTCCGCAAGGTCGAATGCCACATCCATTTTGTAATAATTTTCCAGGCGATGTTCGTACATCTTCACCACTTTGTCATACGTTTTTGCATTACCAAAATGGAGATTCCCCTGAAAAATACTCTTAAAATACATGCTGATAGATCCAGTGCGAACTACTAAGATCGACATATTTCACTACAAATCAAAGAATTAACTTACTGTACCCATACTTTACATCCTTCGGTGCAGTTCTGACAAATATCTATGTTATCTCGTCCCGTCAGAATTCTCGAACGAAAACTCCGATAGTTTTCACTCTCCCAGATCTCTTTGAAGTTGGATTTGGATAGCGTGCCCAATTGATGATCAGCGTCCTTGTCAAAGCAGCACGGAACGACATGACCATCCCATGTCACAACACAGGAGTGCCACATTTTCCAGCATTGATTGATTACCCTATGTTTCAATTTGTAGGACCCATCTGCTTGTTTTGCATATCTGGAGTATTTCTCGATGGTGGGAATCAATGGATTGCCATTGACATATTCGTAAACCTGCGCCGATTTGAGTTTAACTTCATCAACACCGATCTCTTTCGCTAGACTTTTGATTTCTCCGATCTGATGTTCATTAGGTCGAACCACCAGGAACTGAAAGATTAGATATGGCTTTGAAGATCTAAGTTGCTTCTTCCAATGAACCAGGTTTCTGGCACCATCCAGCACTTTGTCCAGATCGCCACCCCGACGATATTGTTCATAAGTATCCTGGGTGCTTCCGTCAACCGATATAATTAAACGATCCAATCCACTTTCAACAGTTTGCCTGGCCCTTTCAGAATCCAAGAAATGTCCGTTGGTAGAAGTGATCGTATAAAGGTCTCTGGATGAGGCATATTTCACCATTTCCAGAAATCTGGGATGTATATATGGTTCACCTTGAAAATACAGGATCAGATAAATCAAATCACGGGACAGTTGGTCTAAGCATGATTTGAAGAAATCCATCTTCGCATTTCCAGTATCTCTGTTGAAACTTCGGAGTCCACTTGGACATTCGGGGCAACGCAGGTTGCAGGCCGTGGTGGGTTCGATAGATATGCTGAGTGGATTACCCCAATGAACAGGCCTCCTATGAAGTCGACTAAAATGATAAGAAGCAAGTATCTTAGCGGCATTATAGCTTTTTCGCCAGGTAAGCTTCCTAAGAAAATTTAGTGTGTCGGCTCGACGGGAAGTGATCATCAACTAAAAATAAGTAAAGCCATAGAGTGTTTTTCTCCGTTTTGAAAATGAACCATTTTAAAGCATGGTGCAGTTATCAATTTTTCAATGGTTATTTGGTAAGCGATCAAAAATCGCAAACGAGATGAAGTACTTAATCGTTGGGCTCGGGAATATGGGTGCGGATTATGACCAAACTCGCCATAACATTGGCTTTGATGTCGTAGATAGTTTAGCTGAGGAGTTTGGTTGTCAATTCAAAAATGAAATGCTGGGAGACCTGACTCGCTTTCGATATCGTTCACGTGAAGTATACCTGCTGAAACCATCTACATTCATGAATCGAAGCGGAAAGTCGGTGAGGTATTGGCTGCAAAAGCTTAAGCTCGATCCTAACAACTTACTTATTGTTGTAGATGATCTTCAGTTCCCGTTCGGTACTGTCAGATTGCACAAGAAGGGAGGCCCTGGTGGACACAACGGACTGAAAAGTATCCAAGACTTTATGCAAACCAATCAATACAGTCGACTTCGAGTCGGAATCGGTGATCAATTTGGCAAAGGAGGTCAGGTGGATTACGTATTGGGGAAATGGAGTGTCGAGGAAAAAGAACATTTGCCTTCGATCATAACCAGAAGTAAGGAAGTGATTAAGTCGTTTGTGTCCATCGGAGTACAACACACTATGACCGAATTCAACAAGAAAGCCGACGTAATCAAATCAGATCATCCGGACTAATTCGTCAGGGTTAGCAAAATTAATATTAGGCCAGGTAGGTTGCTGTTTTTTGAGGTGTTCAATGGCTGACGATATGTCGAGTGTGTCTTCAGTCTGGAACACGAAATTTTGATTTTTGCGGTGTCTTTCAGCGAGAGCTTGCTGTTCTGGTTGGTTGGGGGTAGGAATCAGCAGAGCTTTGCTTTGCACCCGGTACAGGTCCATGATCGATGAATATCCACTGCGACTTACAACAAATGCCGCTGAAGCCAGTTTTTGTTGAAGTACTTGCGAAGTTGCTGCTTCTTGAGTTTGAATACCAGTGGTAATCGTTACCCCTAATTTTTCGGGCCGTCCTCTAATCACTTCATAATGTTGACAAGACTTTGCAAGTTGATCTAGAATTTTTTCTTCAATCAGGGAACGATTGGGTTCCGGTCCTGACACGATCGCCAAGATACCTTCACCCTTTGGAGTCGCAGGTTTTTCAAATCGGCTAAGTGGGCCAATATATACCAGAGGTATTTTTAGGAATCCCTGACTCATTTCACCAGAAAGGGATTCCTCTCCATAAATATCAGGAATCCAGCATTCGTCGAATTTATTGATCAGCTTCCTCACTACTTTGTTGGCAATCCACGCAAGAATAACAGGAAGCGGTAGAGAAAGCTGATGGGTTATAAATATGCTCTTACATTTAGGGTGATAGACTCCATATCGATTATCGGAAAATATGTGAGTAAAGTTGTGTCTTAAGACCAATTCCTGAGTATAAGTGTGTTCATCTTTCACTATATCAAGGATTCGAGGCCCTTCCTTGAGCCAATGAAGGAAGGGCTGCTTCAGCGGGTACAATACATTGTATGAGGGTAGAGGTTCACAAACAAGAGATGGAAATTCAGCTCTCAAAAGAGTGCGTGCTCTACCATCCGATGCCAGAACAACATCGTGTTTTTGCTTGAGTAAAGACCTGATTATCGGTATACAGCGAGTGGCGTGTCCCAGGCCCCAGTTCAGCGGAGCTACCAGAACCCTTTTTAATGTCAATTCAGTCTGATTTCGTCATCGCGTCCATCGTAAAATCGATATTCATTGAGGTGGAAGTCTGAGTTTTCCTGTACCTTGATCCATCGGTTGTGGCTCATAAACCAACGCATCTGAATGTTTGGGATTCCCTTTTTCAAATAAGCATAGATAAAGGGATGGACCTCAAGGCGCAATTTTGATTTCGGGCGGTTGCGAATGATATAGTTGAGATCTCTTTCTATGTCATCAATCGTGAGAATAGAAGCATTGCTCTGCCCCGAACCCATGCAGGTTGGGCACACTTCAGAAGTATCGATTTTCACCTCCGGTCGCACCCGTTGGCGAGTTATCTGCATCAGACCGAACCGGCTCAGTGGAAGGACAGTATGCTGCGCCCGGTCATTTCGCATGAACTCACGCATCTTCTTCACAAGGCGTTTCTTATGTTCATTGTTGCGCATATCGATGAAGTCGATGATAATCAATCCACCGATATCTCTCAATCTCAGTTGTCTGGCAATTTCTTTGGCAGATTCAAGATTCACGTTAAGGACAGCCTCTTCTTGATTTTTTCGAGCCATTTTCGGCCCACTATTTACATCGATCACATGCATGGCTTCGGTGTGCTCGATGACGATATAGGCACCGCTGGGCAAGGTATAGGTTTTACCAAAAGAGGCTTTTATCTGTCGCGTGATCCCGTGTGAATCAAAAAGTGGCTTTCGAGAGCGGTGCAAATGCACAATCTTTTCTTTTTCCGGAACATTGCTTACCAAATAGCTCCGGATAGAATCATAGAGATCTTTGTCGTTAACCACAATATTGTTGAAATCCGAAGTAAGAACATCCCGCAGCATACTGGATGTCTTGTCCAATTCGCTCAGCAACTTGAGGGGTGCACGTGCTTTATTCAATTGACTGTGAATACGCTTCCACTTCTCTTCGAGGTCACGTAGCTCTTCATGCAGATTGGCGACTTTCTTGCCTTCAGATGCGGTGCGGACAATTACGCCAAAGTTTTTGGGTTTGATACTTTCGATTAGGACCTGCAGGCGTTTACGCTCTTCTGCTGTTTTGATTTTTTTCGAAACCGCAACTGCATTTGAAAAGGGAGTTAGGACGAGAAACCGGCCAGGTAAAGTGATCTCACAACTTAAGCGGGGGCCTTTGGTAGATATTGGTTCTTTCAAGATCTGCACCAGAATAGGATGCCTTTTGTTAAGAACTTTATCAATTTTCCCGGTTTTGATTATCTCATCATTGAGATCAAATTCGTCCAAGCGATGGGACTTGCTATCGCCATGTATCGCTCGATTAGTGAATTTAAGCAGTGAGGGTAATTTGGGCCCAAGGTCGGTATAGTGAAGGAATGCGTCCTTACTATGACCAATATCAACAAATGCGGCATTGAGGCCGGGCATTAGCTTTTTGATTCTGCCCAAGAAAATATCGCCGACCGTAAACTTTGAATTGGTTTTCTGTCGGTGAAGTTCCACCAAGCGGGAATCTTCAGATAACGCAATCTCCACCTCCGTTGGAGTTGAGTTAATAATTAATTCTTTTTCCACTAGTCTTCTTAAAATTTAAGCAGTGGCTACGGCAGAAGACGAGGTGAGATTCAGTTTTTATGCAATGTTTAGATAGTATGGTCTCTCGTGCAAGAAGACACTTTCATCTACCTTATTGTGCGTGGGTAGATTAAAGTGACTCAACATATCTTTTAGGTGATCCAATGAGCGGTCACATCTCTACGTAGCCACCAAAACTTATCTATTCTTTTTCTTATGTCTGTTTTTACGCAACCTCTTTTTCCTTTTATGGGTTGCAATTTTATGTCTTTTTCTCTTTTTACCGCAAGGCATATAATACTATTTGACGGTTAATAATTCACATTTTGTTTGCATCTCACTGGCTCTTACATCGCCGATCTGCCGATAAGCATCTGCCAGCATACAGATAACTTTGGAATTGTTCTGATCAAGCTGCAAAGCCCGTTCCAAACGTTCCTTTGCTCGCTCCCACTGTCCAGTTTCTAAAGCCAACTGCCCTAAAGTGGATAGAACAAGTAGATTGTCGGGAAAGTTCTCGTTGAGGCCAATCAACATCTGAATTCCCTGCATCGGATTGTCTTGTGTCGGCTTTCTTACATAAACCATTGCCAAATTAACCCGGTGACTGATTTCGTCTGGATTCAGACTAATGGCATATTCCAAGCATTCTACGGCTTTCTCGAAGCAGGCATTACTGATCACTTGGTCAGCATTGCTAATTCCGGGAAAATAAGTTGTCCCGGCGATACTCCAGGCAAGTTCAGTGGAATCAATCTCTGCAACTTGCTCCGCAAAATGGCCAGCCACTAAATAATGCTGATGCTTGTACCAAGCTCCACTAATCTTTTTAAGTGTCTCGGAACGCACAGAATCTGAATCAGAACGTGCTAGTTCTGCTTCTAGCTGTTCTATTTCTCTCAAATCTACATCTGCAAGGCTTCCCTTTGCAGTAATCACGAAGGGTTTGATATCTATCTGGCTACCAGCTAACTCCCTTCGTTCAATCTCTTTTTGCTGCTTTGGTGAGCGGGTATCAAATCCAAAATAAAGCAATAGGGTAAGAAGGATTGCACCGACTACAGCAACAGCCTGTGGCATTGTCATTCACTACTATCCCCTTCATCAGGCATAGAATGTACATTTTCCTTAACCTGATCAACGAAAATCTTTGCTGGTTTAAAAGAAGGTATATAGTGTTCTGGAATTTCGATAGCAATATTCTTCTTAATATGCCGACCGATCTTCTTTGCCCTCTTCTTAATTACGAACGATCCAAATCCACGTATGTAAACATTCTCACCTTCGGCGAGTGCATTCTTCACCTCTGTAAAAAAATATTCCAATGTCACCAGGACATCCACTTTAGGCACACCCGTTTTTTCCGATATGGCTGTTACGAGGTCAGCTTTTCTCATTATGATTTGGTTTATAGCAACTTATGAATGAAAACTGTCTCTTTTTGAGCGAGGGCAAAGCTCGCAATTTATTTGAGAAAAAAAAATAAAGCCGATCATTTTTTAGGGCTAATTGCCTGTTTTACAGGCTTTCAGACGGTTGATAATCAGATTTTTGTGAATCACCTTGCACCCGGCCAGTTACTAACACATTGATTACGTGATGTCCCGCGAACCGGCTGGATGGATACAAAAGCTATCTTTGACAGCAAAATTGACTTTATGCTCCTTTCAATGACAAGTTATGGCAGAGTGGCTGCGCCACTTCGAGATAAGAGCATCGTGGTAGAACTGAAAACACTCAATAGTAAGTTTGTTGATTTACGACTTCGCTTACCCTCCAATTTTTATGAGAAGGAGATGTGGATAAGAAAACATATCCATGATAAACTGCTGAGGGGAAAGGTGGAAGCCACATTTACTTATCAAAATGAAGAAGGTGGAGAAGTTTACAACATAAATCGAGCCCTATTCAAAGACTATCATAATCAGCTTAGGAAAATTACCGATGAACTCGAGATGCAGGAGGGCGATCTGCTAAGTGCTATACTCAAATTGCCCGAGGTGGTCTCGACTCCAGAGGATCCGCTTAATGACGAAGACTGGGAAGTAGTAAAGGCATGTTTAAACAGTGCTCTTGAAAAAATCATAGCGCATCGAAAAGCTGAAGGTGAAAGCATAAAAGCAGCCTTAACTCAACATATTGAAAACATTCAATCACATCTCGAACAGGTAGATCCTTTCGAGACCCATCGTGTGGAACGAATAAGAAATCGAATGTCGAACAATATGGAGGAATACATGCAGAAAGAAAACATCGATGAGAATCGATTCGAGCAGGAGGTCCTATTCTATCTTGAGAAGATAGACATTAGTGAAGAAAAGGTTCGGTTGGCTCAGCATTGTGACTACTTTCTTCTGGAGATGGCTTTGGAGCATCCCGCAAAAGGCAAAAAACTCAATTTCATAAGCCAAGAGATTGGCCGTGAGATCAATACTCTCGGTGCCAAAGCATATTCTTCAGATATCCAGCGGCTTGTTGTTCTAATGAAAGACGAGTTAGAAAAAATCAAAGAGCAGGTCGCCAACGTCCTATAGATGACTTCCACATTTTCTGGCAAATTATTGGTCATCACGGCACCATCCGGAGCTGGAAAAACGACAATTGTCAAACATCTTATCAAAACTTATCCAGAGCTGGCTTTTTCGGTCTCGGCAACAAATCGACCTGCTCGCCCCAAAGAAAAGGAAGGAATCGATTATTACTTCATGTCAACTGAGGAATTCAAGCAAAAGATATCATCTGATGCCTTCCTGGAGTGGGAGGAAGTATACGATGGACAATTCTATGGGACTCTTCGATCAGAGGTAGAACGTCTGTGGCAACTTGAAAAGCATATCATCTTTGATATTGATGTGCGGGGTGCAACTAATATTAAAAAGGTCTATGGCCCAAGTTGTCTTACTGTTTTTATTAAGCCTCCCTCCTTCCAGGAGCTGGTCAGAAGATTGAGGGGCAGACAGACTGAGACCAGTGCCAGTTTCCGCAAACGTATCACTAGAATTAAAAAAGAACTCTCTTATGAGACTACTTTTGACAAGATACTTGTGAATGATTTGCTGGATGTTGCACTAAAAGAAGCGGAACTGATCACAGAAGAATTTATATTTGAAAGAGATGAAGAGGAATGATGTAATATGGATGCCCTTATCACCAACGGAATAAAAATCAGTGTGGTGGCTCATTATGAGCCAGTGCATTCTAATCCAGTGGATAGCCGCTACCTCTATTCATATCAGATCGCGATCGAAAATCTGAGCGAGCACACCGTCCAGCTCCTGAGAAGACACTGGTTTATTTTCGATTCTTCAGGAATGGTCAAGGAAGTCGAAGGAGATGGAGTCATTGGCAAACAGCCAATTCTCGAACCGGGACAGCTCCATGACTACAGCTCGTGGTGTCCGCTATCTACAGCTGTGGGAAAGATGCATGGATATTACACCATGATGAGGCTTGACGATCGTTCGTTGTTTCAAGTAGATATTCCTGCTTTTGAATTGATCGCTCCCTTCAAACTAAATTAGCCTGCTGAGACTTCTTGAAACAGCTTGATTTGGGGTAGGTAATTTTTCGGGTTTTCCAGTTGTAGCAATTTCATTTTGATCGACAACCCATGAGCATAGCCGGTGAGGTCCCCCTTCTTACCAAGCACTCGGTGACAGGGAATAATTATTGCAATTGGATTGTTCCCGTTTGCCTGCCCCACTGCCCTGGCCAACTTGGGATTGCCCAGAAAGCATGCAATCTGCTCATACGACCTTGTTTTTCCATATGGGATAGTCTTCACGAGACGCAGCACTTCTTGGTGAAAAGGTGGTAGCGTCGACAAATCAACATTGAGATCAAAAGAAACTCTGGATCCGGAAAAGTACTCATCAAGTTGATCAATACAATTGAGCAGCTCTTCCGGATGTTCTGAATCCGGCCAACTGTCATCGACAAAAGTCACTTTCCTTATGCCAGTTTCGGAGGCTTCAATAAGTATTTTGCCAATAGGAGAAGGGTAGGTCGTACTGAAGTTCATGGTGGCTTTAAATATAAGATATAATTATCATGTGTTGCCAAGTTTGGCACATCTGTTGAAAGAAAAAAGAATCAGGTTGCCTGTAAGTACACAAGCAACCTGATTGAAGTGTTTTTTGGTTTATTTTTGTGGTACCTCCCAGAATCGAACTGGGGACACCAGGATTTTCAGTCCTGTGCTCTACCAACTGAGCTAAGGTACCAACGACGCCCCTGATTTTGAAGGGATTGCAAATTTAGAATTCTTTTTGCACAGGCCAAACAAACAGATTGAATTTTAGTTGAGCTATGAACATGCATCTATCGAAGTTGATAATTATTCCATTACTTGCCTTGGTGGGTATAGTTTTGCTCGTGTGTTATGTTTTTGGCTATCCCGAATATTCCTACCTATTAATCCCACTTATCATTGCCGTGGCCGTCGTCTATGTAATACATCCTGAGATTGACCGCTGGTATCTGAATCGCTACCCACAAAAACTTCCTAAAGGCATGGTGCGGTTCATCAATGATCATATGCCACTTTATGCCTGCCTTAGTCCTGAACAACGAAGCGCTTTCGACAGCCGGGTAAGTACCTACATGAAAACCGCCAACTTCATGCCCCAGGGATTTGATAAAGTACCCGAGGACTTAAAGGCCGTGGTCGCAATTTCGGCGTTTATGCTTACTGCTTTTAGAACCGACTGGCATAGCCGGTTCGATGATTTTCAAAACATTGTGATTTATCGACACCCTTTTCCCACTCCGCAATTTCCTAACGACCTTCACACTTCAGAACTTTACGTCCAAGATCATGTGTTGATATTCAGCGGTGATCATTTCATGAAGGCATTCAGATACCCACAAGAGTATTTTAATTCAGCAATGTATGAGTGGTCTAAAGTCGTGATGCTTAAAGACATGCCAGAACTCAAAGTAGAGATAGATAAACTCGCTGAAATCAGTGGCTTTAAGAATGAAGATGTCGTGGAGTACATTGGTCTACCTGAATCCTACATTAATTGGGATGCAGTGGCCATAACCTATTTCTTTATTTTTCCAGTGAGATATAAGATGTATTCCAGTACCTCATATGATGCCATGGCTGAGTACTTTGGAATAGATCCGATGACCGCACTCAGCGCTGCTGACCAGCAACAATCTCTTGAGGTATAGTGACCATTGTGCTTACGCTGATTTTTATTCTCTGTGCAATTGCTCAAGGAATTGTCTGGATCTTTCTGATTGCACCTGTGGTGAAATCTCAGGACCAATTAACCACGAAGAACTCGGGAGTCTCGGTGATCATAGCCGCCAAGAATGAGGCCTCGGCTCTCGCCCAAAATCTGCCATTAGTCCTGGATCAGGAGTATCATGAGTTTGAAGTCATAGTCGTGGATGATCATTCCACCGATCAAACCCCGAAGGTTTTGAGTGCATTTATGAAAAAATTTAGTGGCCAATTGGTTGTGTTATCGCTCCCCGAAGGCACTCATGGGAAAAAAATGGCCATACAGGCTGGATTGGCTGCTTCGAGATTTCAGGATTTGTTGCTAACAGACGCAGACTGCCGTCCCCTGACTTCGCACTGGATCGCTAGTATGACTGCCTCCTTAACTGAAAGGAAGAAAATGGTGCTGGGAGCATCTCCGGTGATTCCTGCGGCCGGTTTTGCCTCTCATTTTCATGCTTTTGATGTCATCTATATCACTGTTTTATACATGTCCATGGCATCAAAAGGAATGCCCTACATGGGCGTTGGTAGAAATATCGCCTACCGAAAAGAAATATTTGACTGTCTTCCGGGACATTATTTCGAAGAATCAAGCGGGGATGATGATCTATTGGTCAATCATGCAGCCACACGTGAAAACACAACCACAGCAGCTTGTCCCTCGGCTATGACCACTTCACCGGCAGTGTCGAATTGGAAAACCTTTTTACAGCAAAAGATTCGACACTTCTCCGTCTCTTATCATTATAAGATCGCACACAAGATACTATTGACTTTGATTGCCTTAAGTCATTGGCTATTCCTTGCCACCGCCATCTTGCTGGTCTTTACTCCATGGATTTGGATCGTTCTAACCCTCTATGTTCTGCGTATTTTCATCATCTACTTTAAAACGCTCCACGCTTTTCGTCAGATATCCCAACCACTACCATTATTGATGCCGATTTTTGATTTAATGTATTTACTATATTATCCACTTACATTTCTCCTAATGATACGAAGACCGGGTTATCAATGGCGATAGACTGCAGTATCCAAAAATATTTTCCCGACCTGACGAATGATCAGATTGATCAGTTTGCCGCCATGGGCCCTCTTTACCGCTATTGGAACGAAAGAGTAAATCTCATCTCCAGAAAGGACATCGAAGGCTTATATACACATCATGTACTGCACAGCCTGGCTATTGCCAAATGGGGTGGGCTCAAACCTGGAGATCACGTGTTGGATCTTGGTACAGGGGGCGGCTTTCCTGGTATTCCTCTGGCAGTATACTATCCTGAAATCAATTTTACATTGATCGATGGGACGCGAAAAAAAATTGAAGCCGTAAATGCTATAGTGGCCGAGCTAAAGCTGGGCAATGTCGCTGCGCAACATGCCAGGGCCGAAAGCCTTTCCGACAAATTTGACCATATTATTGTTCGTGCTGTAGCAGATCTTTCCAAATTGATCAGGTGGTGCAGGCCACTCCTTCTATCGCCAAAATCAAAGATTGTATTACTCAAGGGAGGTGACCTGAGAAAAGAATTACAAGCTCACACCCACGATTTTACAATTGAGCAGATTTCCCTTACCAGTTATTTTGAGGAACACTACTACGACCAAAAGTATCTTCTGATCATTAATCAGAATCAAACAGTGTAGTGAACTTAAAAGCTGATCCGTCAAACAAGCCCTGATCACTAAGTTTTAATTGTGGAATTACAAGCAAAGCCATGAAAGATAAAGTCATGAATGGAGCAGTCAGCTTACTGCCTAATCCGGATTTTACAAAATGATCGATCCTTGCATAGTTTCTGGCTACCTTGTGACCATCTTCGATAGTCATAATTCCGGCTACCGGTAAGGGAAGAATATGTTTTTCGTCACCTGATACAGCAGCAATTCCTCCTGTGCTGATGACAATGAGATTGACACATTCAGCTATCATGCTATCATCAGTGCCCACGGCGATAATGTTGTGCGAATCATGCGCCACCGACGAAGCAATTGCACCCGTCTTCAGTCCAAAACCGTTTATCAAAGCTAGGGCCGGAGAGGCCGGGTAATACCGATTCAATACTACTAGCTTAAGCACGTCAGCTTGGGGGTCTGCCAGAATATACGGCACTTCTCCTGGCGGATCCACCTTGTATGATTCCGTTATCAATTCTCCATCAATTGCCCTAATCACCTTACAAGCACCTTTCCGCCTGGTTATTCTGAAATCTGCCTCATTGCATCTCTGAGCCCTGAAGTTATTTATCATCAATGGTTTGGAGCTGGAAAATAGCACCTGTCCCTCTTCCACCACTTTTTCCCCATCAATGACAACTTCCTCCACGTGGAATGATTCAAGATCAGTGATTCTAATAAAATCTGCCTTGTCACCCTGGCACAGGGTGCCGACTTCAAGTCCGTAGTGAAGTATGGGATTCAAGCAAGCTGCCCGCAATACATCAAATAGATCATAACCAAGCTCTAGGGCTCTGGTGACGATCTGATTTATGTGCCCTTCTACTAAATCATCCGGATGCTTATCATCAGAGCAGAACATGACCTGTTCTGGATGGGATTTCAAGATCGGGATCAGGGCATTGAAGTTCTTTGCAGCGCTACCCTCGCGAATCAGGATGTGCACGCCTGCTTGTGCTTTTTCCAAACCCTCTTCCAAGGTAAAGCATTCGTGGTCAGTACTGATTCCGCTATTGAAATAATCTCGCATCATATCACCTCTAAGTCCGGGGGCATGACCATCGATCGGTTTACCAACATTCTGGGCTTTTCTGATTTTTTCAATCACTTCACTGTCCTTATGCAGCACACCAGGATAGTTCATCATTTCAGCCAGGTATTTTATAGCCGGGTTTTGCAGAAGCCTTTCGATGTCGTCCACTCCAATTGCTGCTCCTGCTTGTTCAAATGGAGTGGCTGGTACGCAAGAGGGTGCGCCGAAATATATCTTCAGGGGTACGGAAGATGCATCTTGAATCATGTATTCAACCCCTTTGACTCCTAAGACATTTGCGATTTCATGAGGATCGGAAACGGTGGCTACCGTGCCGTGTGGTAAAGAAAGTCTTGAGAATTCAGATGGTACCAACATCGAGCTCTCAATATGCACGTGAGCATCGATGAACCCTGGTAGTAGAAATGTGTTCACGTCGTGATCTTGATGAATCACCTCTTTGATGGTGTCTCCATCAATGTGTATTTCACCTGAGAATATCGATCGCGAATGAATATCAACGATGTTTCCACGGACTTTCTTTATCATGGCAATGGCAAAAATTTAGGATGATTATTTCGGCAAGTCCTACTCGTTAATTTCATTAAGTTTTTCGTTAAACATGAGTTAAAGAAAACCATGTATAAGCAGATTTGCCAAGTGTAACGTCTTGATAGTGTAAGTATAAGTGATTTTTGAGGTGATCGTATTCACAAAACTGCCTGTAACAAATGAGATAGATCTCAAGTCATTAGAACGAAACCAAAACATAAAATTGTAATTTTGAATTTCGATTTTTCTGGATTTAATTGATTGATAATAAACCAAGTATAATGAAATCATTTTTCCTAACTATTGCTTTTGCATTCTTAGCTTTTGGCCTCTCACAGGCCCAAAAAATTGCGGTAGTAGACATAGCCTACATCCTCGATAATATGGATGCATATAAGAAAGCCCAGGAGGAGCTTGATGATGTAGCTCAAGTGTGGCAACAAGAGATAGCTGTAGAGCATGACAAGATCAAAAGCATGTACAACAAATACCAGGCAGAATTGGTGCTGCTCAGCGATGATATGAAACGTCAGAAGGAAGAAGAGATCATGACGAAGGAGAAAGAAGTACGCGAACTCCAGCGTCAGAAATTCGGACCGGAAGGCGAATTGTTTCAGAAAAGACAATCATTGGTGGCTCCTGTACAGGACAAAGTCTACGCTACCATTCAGGATTATGCCAATGAAAGGGGCTATGACATTATTCTGGATAAGGCTGGTAATGCTGGCGTTATTTTTTCCAACGATAGATATGACAAAACCGAAGATGTACTGCGAATGCTTAAGAACTAGATTACTTCGATAAAAATTCTATTTTTGTGCACCATTTTTTAAAGCTAAAAGGGATGAAAATGAGTCCATTACTAAAATATTTGTTGGTTCCTGCTTTTGTATTGAGCTTTGCTGTTTTTGCCTCAGCACAAAAGATTGGTTACCTCAATTCCGTCACACTCCTCCAAGAAATTCCGGAGGTGAAACAAGCCAATGCCAATCTCGAGGCATTACAAAAACAGTTGCAAAAGAAAGGACAAGGGATGCTCGAAGAGTTTCAGAAGAAATATCAGGATTTGCAACGAAAGGAGCAACAAGGCGAGCTATCTCCTAAGCAGCTGGAAGAAGAGGCTCAAGGATTAAAAGGCGAAGAATTGAAAATCACCCAGTATGAACAGGATATGCAGAAACAACTTGCTGAAAAACAGCAGACATTGCTGCAACCTATTCTGGACCGGGTAAATGGATTGATCAAGGAGGTGGCCGATGAAAATGGCTTCACTTACATTCTTGACTCCAGCTCAGGATTTATTCTTTTTGCTGACGACGCTCACGACGTAACCGCCTTGGTGAAAGCTAAATTGGGAATGACCAATTAGAACCAGATTCAATAGAAAACCAAAGAGAGCCTTGTCCTTGGGATGAGGCTTTTTTGTATTTACCAGTGTTTTGAAATCGAATCATTGGTGATCCACTTGCTCCATGATCGGTTGTACGTGTGCAGTCTATTAGTGGCCTGTCCGTTCTGATCTACAATCTGATAGCCCTGGTTAACCCACTCAAAGATGCTTCCGTAGACATTATTGACGTCAATAAAGCCAAGTTTTTTCAGCTTGTTCCCGATTTTCTCGCTGCGATAACCAATAGAACAATAGATGGCAACTTTGCTTTCTTTAGAGATGCCTTTCAGGTGGTCGGGTGAAAATTCTTTGAATCCTATAAATCGGGCGTTCTTGAGATGGCTTATTTCGAATTCAGCCTTCGACCTTGCATCGAGTATGATGAAGGAGTCTTTCTTGTCAGCTAGTTCGTCAACTGTGATCACCGGTACATCAAGTTTGAGATATGATCTGATTGTACGGTCGAAGGACAGATCCCCAACAAGTTGATCCGTGGGCTCCTGGGCTCCAGCCTGACTGGCGGCCAGGATCAATATTAACAATAGAGTCCTAAATGTCATTTTATCAATTCACAGTTTATCACAGTTGAACGGGTCCAGGACCAACGCCATCATTTATCCAAGCCCCCTCTTCACAGTATTCGGCAAGAACACCAGTAACAAAGTTTTCGACTTCTTCAGCTGCACTCCCTGGATAAAGCAAATGAAGATTAGGCCCTGCATCGATGCTGAAGAAGACCGGATTACCGGTAGTCCTTCGGAATTCCCTTACCAACTGGATAACCTTGATCGTGTTGGGTTGCAATAAGAGTATATCTGGTTGTGAGCTAATCAGAAGGGCGTGAAGGGAAAGTGCTTCATGCTCGCAAATCATCGCCATGTGGTCGAGATCTCCCTTTCTCAATGCTTCTATAAGGTGGAGAAGGTTTTTACGTGCAGCCTCATATCTTGCTGCTGCAAAGGGATGAGTGTCCATCATTTGGTGGCCAAGACTACTGGAGGTAGCTTTCGGCCTCGATGAAATAATTAGAATGGCATCTCTAAAATCATCCAGAGTGATGCGTATACCTTCTCCCATGGGTACGGCATATTCATCCGAACTGTTCTCCACCAACCCCGTCTTACCCCACAAAGCTGCCTTGGAATAAATGCTGCGACAGGCGCTACCTGACCCTAACCTGGCTACGTGGGAAGCTTTGCGACGAAAGCTATTATTTTCTTCCAGTGTATTGAAGAGCTCATGTTCCATACTACAGAGACATAGTGCAAGGGCACTCATGGCGGATGCAGATGAAGCAATTCCACTTGAATGCGGAAAGCTGTTACGGCTTCTTATGTCTAGTTGGTATTGCTCGATAAATGGAAAGATCGGGGTGAGCCGGTTTAAATATTGTTCTATTCGTTCTTGAAAGGCTGGCATGGGTTGCCCATCAAATAAAAAACTCATAGCTACTCCTCCAGTTGGAGCATCTCGAGGTGCATAAATAAGCGTAGACTGGGTGTAAGCGTTTTTCAGGGTCAAACTCAAAGAAGGATTATTTGGTAATTGATCACCATGTTTTCCCCAGTACTTGATCAAGGCAATGTTGGAGGGAC
The DNA here is from genome assembly GCA_024644235.1 of Lewinellaceae bacterium. GTDB lineage: Bacteria > Bacteroidota > Bacteroidia > Chitinophagales > Saprospiraceae > JAHELJ01. Next base: position 44,274 of record JAHELJ010000005.1, on the reverse strand, counting down.
TTTGCCAGGTGACCGATCCAGCCGGCAAATCTCCTTTCACGACAAGTTTGCTCGCTTCTTGTGTGTAAAGCATTGAAACTATTTTAACAGTTGGGAATGTACTGATTATTTTGAATGGGAAATGTCGAAATCTTCCAGTACTACATCCATAATTGGGTCATCTCCCACTATATATCCGTCTCTAAGTTGATAGCCAAATAGTTTTCCTGCTGCGGTCCAATAATTTGCAGTGATCCCTCCGCGCAAGTCCTTTATGAGGTAGTACATTGGGGTATCGAGTTCTTTTTCAATCATGTGAATCAGAATTCTGCCCTGGGTTTTGGTCAGAGACTTCAACGGATCTTCAAATTCATCCTTCAGCTCTCTTTGCAATCGGCGAATATGCTTCTTTGCTTTGCGCTTATTCAGTTCTTCTCTGATCGTTTCCAATTCTCTAAAGATTCTGATTGCATCTACTGCGTAAGGATAAACTCTGTTTGCGTAGCTGCGATATCGTAGATAAGTGAGATATTCTTGCCTGTTGATAAACTTCCTGGGAGAAGTTACGCTGACATGCGCCAGGTCTGCGATATAGAGTGTGTCGTCTTCAGTAATGACCGCTGTCACGATCTCTCCGTCTATTTCAATTCGATCCGGAATTTTACGCGGTCCATTCTGAGCTTTACACAAAAATGTGCCCAGTACGAAAAAGGCTGTTACTATATAGGTTCTCATTCCCGGCAAAAGTCGCTATTTAAACACATTAACGCTAAGAGCCGTGAATTAATCGCCTGACAACCTGAATTTAACGTAGCTTTTTGATGTCATTTTCAATTCAGACCCGTCTTGATTGGAAAGATCAGAATTGATTGTTAATTTTGATATTGCTACGGGTTCCCATTAAAGTTTATAAAAATTTCTTTTGACCAATATAACATGTTGGTTAAATTGCGTTTATATATTTGCATTTGTTTTAATGTGAAAATTGTGACTGTATGTGGTACCCTTACCTTGCGATCTTGTTAGCTAGCCTTCTGAATGCCTTTCCCTCTACGGAGTTCAAAGTGGAAAAGATGAACGATCGCATCAACTCGCCCTATGATGAGATTAATCCTGTGGTAAGTCTGGACGGCAAAACAATCTATTTCACCAGAGTGGGTCATCCTGCGTTTAACAAAACCCTCCAGGTGCTTGATCAGGACTATTCAAAGGTTCTGAACTACCAGGATTATCGCAAACAACTACAGGAAATCTATTGGCAATTGGGTGATTCCCAAGACCAGAATCCAGTGGAATCCACCTTCAACCAAGATATCTGGATCGCCACTGCTACTTCGGGTGAATTTGAACTTATCGAACATCCAAATTATCCTCTGAATAGTGCCCTGCCCAATAGCATCTGTGCTGTCACTACCGATCCAAATACTGTGGTGATACTAAATCAGTTCTTCAAGGATGGAAGTATGTATAAGGGATTTTCGTTTGCAAAACGCAATGGCCATGGATGGCACTTTCCCGAGCCTTTGTATATCTACGATTATGACAATGTAGAACCAGATGTGAATCTCACTCTGAGTAAAGACAATGAAGTAATGATATTGTCACTCAATCGGAAAGATTCTCATGGTCAACAAGATCTTTATGTGTCATTTCGAATTCACACAAACCTATGGAGCTCTCCGGTTCATATGGGCCCGGTAGTCAATACAGCCTTTCGAGAGACTACTCCATTTATTAGTGATGACAAACGCCATTTATTTTTTGCTTCTAACCGGACTGGAGGCTTTGGTGGCAGCGACATTTTCATATCTGAAAGGCTCGACGATAGTTGGACCAACTGGTCCATGCCAGTTCAGCTCCCCGCTCCTATTAATTCGACGGACGATGATGCCCAGCCGTTTCTAAACCAACATTCCGGGTACCTATATTTTACCTCGACCCGAGATGGTTCCAGCGATATTTTCCGCACTCGCTTCACCGAAACTAAGGCGGAGTTGGCTCCTCCAGTGGAGAGAAGGCTGGTAACTTGCACCATTTTTGATTCACACAGTGGGCAACCAGTAAGCGGGAAGGTTACTTTTGGGCCGGTGCACGAAGATTTTCACCTCACAGAAATGGAACTTGGAGAAAACGGTGGATTAATCGAGTTGAAATACAATAGTATAATGAAATTCTTGCCGGAAAAAGAGGGCTATATAAGTCGTGAGGTTCGCCTGGATCCGATCATGTTATCAGAGGACAAAACCATCAACCTTACTCTTGATCCGCTGGTAGTTCATGGCAAGATCTCTCTTAATCCAATTTATTTCATGCGTGGAAAAGACCGAATTCTTTCATCATCATACCAGGAGCTTGACCGTCTTGCTGATATACTATCTGCACATCCAAATCTGCACATCCAAATCGATGGACATTCAGACAATTTTGGTGATAAATGGGCGCTTTATCAGCTCAGTGAGAAGAGATCAAGTGCGGTCAAGGCTTATTTAGTGAAGAAAGGTGTCAATGCTGCACGAATAAAGACGAAAGGATACGGCCCCAGCCGACCTTTGACTGACAATAGCAGTGAAGCAATGAAAGCACAAAATCGAAGAGTCGAAGTGATCATTACCAAAGTGTGAGGGCGTTGAGATTTACGGCTATTGGCTTATCCGTTTTCTTCCATCCTCTCCTGGTTCTTACTTATGGACTTCTTTTGCTCGCGTTTGCCAATCCTTTCTTGTTTGGTCAATCGTCGCTCCGAGGCTCAGCAGGAGTGCTTTTGGTAAAGTGCTTCTCTTACACTTTTGTCCTGCCATTGTTGACAACCTTGCTGATGAGCCTTTTGGGCATGGTAAAAAGTTTGTCTATGCCGAGCAAGGAAGAGCGGATTGGGCCTCTGATTGCTGCTTTGGTTTTCTATACCTGGTTTTTGATGAATATGCTGGACAACCCCAACATACCAAAGGAGTTTGATGTGTTTGTTTTGGGTGTGTGTATAGCATTGGGTTTAGCATTCTTTGCCAATGTGTTTATCAAAGTTTCTTTGCATGCAGTTGGAATGGGCGGCTTGACCGTGATGGTGCTGCTGATGGGCTGGAAGTACGGTATTGACTACGTATATCTGGGTGGGTTTGGAATCCATATGTTGGTCATACTGGCAGTTATTCTTCTGATGGCCGGGCTTGTAACATCAGTCAGGATTTTTTTAGGCGTGCATCGCAGAATTGAAATATACTCAGGTTTTTTGATAGGTACAATTTCTCTATTCATAGCAATGCGATATTTATTATAATTTCAGGCGATTATTTGAAAAATTGTTCGCAAAATAATGACTAGAGATCTCAAGGACCGGATTTCCCGGGCATGGGAAGATCGGAGTCTGTTGAAAGAAACTGAAACACAAGAGGCAATTCGGCAGATCATCAACTTTTTAGACCGTGGTATGATCCGGGTTGCCGATCCTCCTGAGGAGTTTGGTGGAGAATGGACAGTTAATGATTGGGTAAAAAAAGCAGTGCTACTTTATTTTCCCATTCAGGAAATGAAGACCGTTGAGGTTGGTCCATTTGAGTTTCACGATAAAATACCCTTGAAAAAGAATTTCGCTCAGCAAAGTGTGCGCGTAGTGCCTCACGCTATTGCCAGATACGGTTCATATCTTGAAAAAGGAGTTATCATGATGCCTAGTTATGTCAATATCGGTGCTTGGGTGGGAACCGGAACGATGGTTGACACCTGGGCCACGGTGGGCTCCTGTGCACAAATCGGCAGCAATGTGCATCTTAGCGGGGGTGTTGGTATAGGAGGTGTGCTTGAACCTCCTCAGGCAGCCCCCACAATTGTCGAAGACAACAGTTTTATTGGGTCGCGCTGCATCCTAGTGGAGGGAGTCAGAATCGGAAGAGAAGCAGTGCTAGGAGCAAATGTAGTGATCACTAAATCCACCAGGATCATTGATGTGACTACCGACGATGCTAAAACCTATCGTGGATTTGTTCCCCCAAGGAGTGTGGTGATACCCGGTAGCTATTCCAAGTCTTTTCCTGCCGGAGACTACCAGGTTCCCTGTGCATTGATTATCGGCGAAAGAAAGGAAAGTACTGACAAGAAAGTATCATTAAACGAGGCATTACGGGATTACAATGTCTCAGTTTGACACTATTTCAAAATCAAAATGAATCTCTATACAACCTTTGCATTCTGTTTGGCAACCTTCATATTGTTTTCGTGTGGTCAGTCAAAGGTGCTCACCGAAGATCCTGACCCAGCTTTCTCGGATGTCGAAATAAGGAACCTTGACACTTTGGTGATCTCTGCTCCAGCGATGGAATCGGATGGCCAAGCAACTCCTGCAGAAATTCCAGTTTATCGTGCTACTCCAACCCGGCTGATTGATTTACTACATACGTCCCTGGATTTGAGTTTCGACTGGCAGTCGGAGAAAGTGATTGGCATCGCCAAGCTGAAATTTCATGCTTACTGGCATCCCATCGAAAAGGCGATTCTTGATGCTAAGGGATTTGAGATAAATGAAGTTCGTAATCTAAAGACTGGTCAGGCACTAGACTTTGATTACGATGGTGAACAACTTAGCATCGACCTGGGTCGATCCTGCCCTAGAGAGGATACTTTGGACATTCAAATAGACTACATTGCCGCTCCTTCTAAAAGTGCAGGGCATGATGGTAGGGCCATCTCTTCTGATCAAGGACTTTTCTTTATCAATCCAAGGGGTACGGATGGAAACAAGCCATCGCAAATCTGGACTCAGGGCGAGACAGAATTCAACAGTCGTTGGTTTCCTACCGTAGACAAACCAAACGAACGATGCACCCAGGAAACCTATCTCACAGTAGACGAAAAATATACTACTCTTTCAAATGGATTGCTCCAAAGCTCGACGAATAATGGAGACGGGACCAGAACCGACCATTGGAGTATGAATCAGCCGCATGCACCCTACTTGTTTATGGTAGCGGTGGGTGAGTACGCTGTGGTAAAAGATAAATGGAATGACATAGAGGTGACTTATTATGTTGAACCAGAATTTGAGAATGATGCACGCAGTATTTTTGCCCATACTCCGGAAATGTTGACTTTCTTCTCAGATCTAACGGGAATTCAATATCCATGGGACAAATATGCCCAAATCGTAGTAAGGGACTACGTTTCTGGTGCTATGGAAAACACTACGAGTGTAATCTACGGAGAATTTGTTCAGCGTACCAAAAGGGAATTGATTGATCAATCCAACGATATGATCGTAGCACATGAATTGTTCCACCATTGGTTTGGGGACTATGTGACCTGCGAGAGTTGGGCCAACTTGACGATGAATGAGGGCTTCGCGAACTATAGTGAGTATTTGTGGTCGGAGTACAAGTATGGTCGCGATGCTGCGGACTATCATCGTCAGCAAGAGCTTAGTGGTTATTTGTTTCAAGCTCAACAGGAAGTGCACCCATTGATCCATTTTAGCTACGACGACAAGGAAGATATGTTTGATCAACATAGCTACAACAAGGGTGGGTTGGTATTGCACATGTTACGGCATTATATGGGAGATGATGCATTCTTTCGAGCCTTGAAGTTGTACCTACAAGAAAATGCTTTGTCGGCTGTAGAGGTGCATGATCTGCGACTGGCCTGTGAGGAGGTACTCGGCGAAGACCTAAATTGGTTCTTTAATCAATGGTTTTTGGCAAGCGGTCATCCGTTGCTAGAAGTCTCCGATGATTGGTCCGACTCCTCAAGTATGCTAACTGTAATAGTAGAGCAAAGGCAGGATGTGACTCAAAATCATCCCATCTTTATCATTCCCACGGAGATAGAAATAATTTATCCAGATGGAACACGGGAGTGGAAACAAGTGAGCATTGACGAACGAATCGAACGTTTACAATTTCCATTGGTTGAGGAGCCAGCAGCGATCGTTCTGGATCCCTCTCGTATCCAACTTGCCCTGATTCAATCTGATTACAACGATTCCGAGCAAACCATTCTCTACCAGCATGGACATAGTTTGGGGGTAAGGTCAGCCGCCGCAGATTATTTATTGGCTACAAGCACAAAAATGGATGCCAAGATTATGTCAATATTGAATGATCCTTTTTGGTCTATTCGCCTGAATGCCCTTGATGGTATTTCTTGGCAGGGTCTCGACACGGCCTGGGTCCAGCAGTTAGCTGATATGGCAAAACATGATTCGCACAGTTTTGTTAGGGCTAGAGCACTTGAGTTATTGGGTGAATTGGGTCTTGATTCGTATAAAGACATTGTATCCACTGCCATCAATAATCACGATCCCTATCCGGTAGTAGCAGCAGCTATTGTTGCCCTACATCAAATGGATCCAGATTTGTGTGCTGAAAAAATCACCGTCATAAGGGCTGATAAAAACACCGACATTATTGCTGCAATTTCTGTGATTTATGCTCTCGCTGGGGACACATCAAATTTGTCATACTTTGCCACACACCTTGAAGATGTAAGTGGTTTGTCGGCTATGGGTTTTTATGGTCAGCTTGAAGTGCTATTAAGTGAGTTGCCATTTGTTGACAAACTGGGATGGATGGAGATGCTGGCAGAAGTGGCTGTGAAAACCAACTTAGATCCCTATACCCGAATGGCAGCGACACGAACGATCATTTCTTCACTTAAGGGAGTTGAAGCAGGTAGGTCGGGCTCAGAGGAATCTTCTACATTCAGGTCAAAGACCAACTCTTTGATCGAGGAGATCATCAACAAAGAACCCAATGCACAGATCAGGTCGATCTATAGAACAATGCTTGACCTGTAGTATATCTCTTGAAAGGCTTACATTTAGATCGGGAGGCTCCCCTGAAAATGAATGTGATCCGCTCTAAAGTTTTTCCCCAAATTATTCTGGTCATTGCTACTCTGGCCATTCTGGTCATGCGGTTTTCGCAGGTGTTCCAACATCCGAATGGAGTACTTTATTCAAAGTCGGGTGATGGCTTGAAAAACTATTTTCTTTTTGCGTTTTATTTAAAGTATGATCAAGGACTGAGGTTTTCTGGATTTAACTATCCATACGGAGAAAACCTATTGTACACGGACAGTCATCCATTATATGCTTTGTTGCTCAATTGGGTTGATGATCACTTGTTTCCATTGGCCAGTCACTCTATTGCACTGATCAATCTCAGTGTTCTGGCAGGGGTTGTTTTGGCTGTTCTGTTGCTATATCAGATTCTAAGAAGATTTGAAATGCCCTCTTGGTATTCTGCAATGATCGCTCTGGCGATTATCCTTCTTTCTCCCCAATGGTCAAGAATGCACGGACACATCAGCCTGTCCCACCTCTTTGTGATTCCTCTGATCTGGTATATCCTGATTTTATACGAGGATAGGCCAGGATTACCCCGTAGCATCCTTCTTTTTCTTACTGGTGTATTCGTTGGCGGCCTGCACATGTATTTTCTTGCCACATTCACTTTATTTCTATTGGCATATTGGATGAGTAAAGCCATAAATCAGCGTAGGGAGCCGATAGCATTCATTAAGAAGCGTTGGGCGTTGCCCGTCCTGGCTCTCGCTCCTCTGGTATTCTTCCAAGCTTGGATGGGAATCTCAGATGGGGTTATTGACCGTCCTGTTTCACCCTATGGCTTTTACACCTATCACGCCAATTTCTGGAGTGTTTTCTTGCCCCATTACTCAGTGGTTAATCAGGTTATTGGAAACCTATTCGACATAAGGATCGAATGGGAGGGTCGATCATACATTGGATTTGTTCCTCTGTTCGTATGCGTGGTTGCAGCCGTTCGATATCTCCACAATATTCTGAATCGTTCCCTCAAAATTGCTCCCATATACCAAATGCGTGAAAACCAAAAATTTTACCTCTGGGCGTCGGTTCTTCTTCTCCTGTTTTCAATGTGTATCCCTTTTAAATGGGGATTACAATTCATACCAGACTTGATTGCACCCCTTAAACAGCTTCGTGCTTTAGGTCGTTTTTCCTGGGTCTTTTACTATGTCATAAATGTGATGGCAGCGGTCACTGTTTATATGAGTTACAAGAAATTAAGGCATAAACAGTTTCCTTACCCTGCTGCGATGCTCATTGGCTTTGCTTTACTATCCTGGTGGTTTGATGGCACATCATTCTTTGTAAACACTACTGAGAATCTGGTACATCAAAACGATAAACTGGAGAGAACTGACGACGACTATCTGGCAAGATTCAAAGAAGCCAATATAGATCCGGCTGACTATCAGGCGATATTCTCATTGCCCTTGGTCGCTATAAGAACAGATAAGTTGACCTTCGAGCGTGATCTTACTGGGTATCAAGAAGCACTTAAGTGTGCCTATCACACGGGCATTCCGTTGCTTCAATCCACTGCTTCCCGGCCGTCTTTGAGCCAATCACTCTCAAGCATCCAAATGATCAGTGACGATCGTATTACGAAGAGCCGGCTAAAAGATATGAACGACAGTCCGATATTGCTTCTGGTTTCGAACAAAAGCGCACTCTTGCCAGAAGAAAAAAAATGGGTTGACCGGTCTCGGCTACTATGGTCTGATGATTATATCACATTAGGTCATCTTGATTTGAAAGCGTTCGAAAACAGCAACGACTCTTTGGTTTCTCAATATCATATGCTGCGAGACAGTTTGGATTGCCAGCGTGAAATTTGCGTCGTCCAGGGTGCTGGCCCGGTACTGGCTCCCTCTTTGGATCGAACAGAGCAATCTCCCCGGTTCTGCGGCATTGAATCGTATACGTTTTCACGTGGCGACACCCTGTTCAGCGGACAGATCACCGTGCCTCAGCTCACTCAAATGGAGCTCAGCTTTTGGTTGTTTATAGATCCCGTCTATTCGGGAATGCCCCAGATCCATTACCAGGCCTTTGACGATATCGGCACGTTGATAAAAGAGGAAAAGCTGCAGTCGGGAAGTGAACCTGATGTGATGGATGGATGGGTTAGGTGCTCGTTCTTGTTCGAGGCAAGCCCAGGTTGGACCATACACCAGGTGCTCGTGGAAGGCATGAAAACAGCTGCAAGCTCTTTGTTGATCAAACCCACCGAGAGCACAGCATACCACACATTGGGAGACTGTTTGCTCTACGACAACTTTATTTTGACCCAAGCGCCTCAAAAAAGAGGGGATTGACGTTAATTAGTAGATTGATGATGCTATTGCGTCATTGCTTGAAAGGGTTTAACTTATTTGTCTAATTTTGATAAGAGCTTTGCAAGGCAACTAACCAATCTTTCAATTATTTGAAAAGGCAATAAGGTGTGAATTAATTTGTTTGAATTGGAGATTTGGCAAAGCATGGAGCGTTTTTAATTTATAGTCATTTTGGAGAAAGCTAACTTATGAATCAGAATAAGAGTAGTTACCTGTTGCTTATCGAAAAGCTCGATCAGTTTATTCGCAAGTATTACATTAATAAGCTGATCCGGGGAGCTTTATATAGTGTTGGTGCAATTGTGTTATGTTTTCTCCTCTTTGCCCTTGCGGAGCATTTTTTCTACTTCGATACCACCGTACGCAAGATTCTGCTTTTCGGCTTTCTTGCGATCGCCGGAGTATCACTTGGCCGTTGGGTTGTATCTCCTCTAATTCATTATTTCAGATTAGGAGAAATCATAAGCCATGAACAAGCTGCAGAGATAATTGGAAACCATTTTACTGATGTCAAGGATAAGCTTATAAATATTCTTCAACTGAAGAAACAGGCAGACACCCAAGCCTCGAGAGACCTCATACTTGCCAGTATTGAACAGAAGACCCAGCAGATCCGTCCGATCCCTTTCCAGACAGCTATTGATCTATCTGACAATCGCAAGTATCTACGCTATGCTTTGCCTCCACTGTTACTATTATTAGGTTTATTGATTGCTGCACCTAGTTTAATCAAAGATCCTACTAATCGTATTATCAGAAATAATCAAGTTTTTGAGAAAGCGGCTCCTTTTTCGTTTCACATTTCCAATCCAAGTCTCGATGTGCCGCAATATGAAGACTTTGCACTCAACGTCATGGTTGAGGGGGACTACGTTCCGGATGATGCATTTATTGTAATCAATGGGTTTCAATATAGACTGAAGAAGATATCAGCGGGTTCGTTTGGATACGTATTCAACAATGTGCAGAAGGATCAGGAATTCAATTTTTCCGCTGATGGGGTTGAGTCGAAGCCTTACAATCTGCATGTTCTGAAAAAACCTAATATCCTGGACTTTCAGACAACCCTTGATTATCCTGCTTATATCGGAAGGCCTGATGAATCACTCAATAATATTGGGGATTTGGTCGTCCCTCAGGGCACTCAGATTGATTGGTTGGTCAATGCCGTCAACACCGATGAATTGGCGTTTGTGATGGCCGACGAAGCAAATAGCCCAGCTAAGCGACTAGGTGAGGGCCTCTTTACATTTGGTGCCCGGGTATTTCGTAATTCTGACTATCGAATTGTCGTTGGGAATGACCTATTACCAAAAAGTGATTCTGTTGGGTATTCTATTTCCGTCGTGCCGGATCTATATCCCAGTATTTCTGTCAAACCATTTTTAGACAGCACTGAATCGAGGTTGGTTTATTTAGTTGGCGATGCTTCTGATGACTATGGGCTTCGAAGACTCACTTTCAATTATCAAGTTTTCAACAGCGGAGCACCAAAAGGTGATCCTTTTGTAGAGGACATGAATGAGCCAGATGGAAAGCGAATAAACTTTGATAGAGTGTTTGACCTGAATGGCTTGGATTTGGCTCCGGGTGATGAAGTACACTACTATTTCGAAGTGTTTGACAATGACGGCGTAAACGGCAGCAAAAGCAGTAAGTCAGCAATGCTGACCTTTGCCAAACCTACTGTAGAGGAATTTGAAAAGCAGGAAGATGCAAACGAGGAGGATATTAAACGATCCCTTGAAAAAGCAAAGACGGAATCTGAGAAAATCAAGAAGGACTTTCAGTCATTGCGGGAAAAAATGCTTCAGGAAAAATCTTTGGATTGGCAGATGAAGAAAGAGTTGGAAGATCTGCTTGATCGACAGAAAAGTCTAGAGGAAGAGCTAGAAGATGCCAAACAGAAATATGACGAAAACCTCGAGAACCAGGAGGAATTTGATCAGCTAGAGGAGGACGAGATGGAGAAGCAGGAAAAGATGCAGGAACTATTTGAAGAGTTGCTTGATGACGAGACTCAGGAATTGATGGATAAAATTCGTGAGTTGATGGAGGAACTAAACAAGGATGATGCTCTACAGATGATGGAGGAGATGGAGATGAACGATGAAGAGCTAAGTATGGAACTGGAGCGACTAATGGAGTTATTCAAGCAATTGGAACTAGAGCGCGATCTAGGCCAACAGTTGGAAAAACTCGAAGAGTTGGGTAAGAAAGAAGAGGCGCTTTCTGAAGAGACCAAACAATCCGAAGAGCAAGAAAACGAGAGTGATTCCAATGAAGAAAGCTCGAATCAAGAATTAGAAAAGAAACAAGAAGAGATCAACAAGGCTTTTGAAGATATCAAGAAGGAGATGGAGGAACTCATGAAAAGGAATGAGGAACTTGGGACTCCTAAAAACATAGAATCTCCACAACAAGAAATGCAGGATATTCAGCAAAAATTGAATGAGAGCCTGGAACAACTTCAACAAAACCAAAACAACAAGGCAAGCGAATCACAAAAAGATGCTGGCCAAAAAATGCAGGACCTCGCTCAGCAGATGCAGCAGCAGATGGAGCAGAGTGATATGCAACAAATGGCTGAAGACATGAAAGCCATGCGACAACTATTAGAGAATCTGGTGGGTCTTTCTTTTGATCAGGAAGATTTGATCGAGGAGATTAACAAGACAAATACAAGTACCCCCAGATATATTGAACTGGTTCAGCAACAAAACAAGTTAAAGGATGATTTTTTACTGATCGAAGACAGCTTGAAGGCGCTAAGTCAGCGTGTGTTTCAGATTGAGTCGTTCGTATTGGAAAAGGTGGCTGATGTGAATAGTCACATGAGCAAGAGCTTGAGGCAGTTGGAGGACAGAAAGAAAGCACAAGCCACAGAGCACCAGCAGCGTACGATGAAAAATGTCAATGATCTTGCTCTGATGTTTAGCGAATCGATGAATCAAATGCAGCAGCAGATGGCCTCAATGATGTCAGGGCAGCAAATGTGTACAAAGCCCGGAAGCAATTCAAATCCAAAGGATGGTGCCGGGGTGCCAATGGATAAAATCAGCGAGGGTCAAAAAAATCTCAATGGAGAGATGAAAGAGATGAAAGACGGCATGAAAGAGGGAATCAGGGAAGGTTCGAGCGAAGAATTCGCCAAGATGGCTGCTAAGCAGGCTGCATTGAGAAAAGCACTTAGGGAGATTCAAAATGCCAAGCAACAACTTGGTCAAGGATCTAAAGAATTAGAAGAAATTTTGCAAGAAATGGACAATATTGAAACTCAATTGGTCAATAAACGGTTAACCAATGAGATGTTGAAGAGGCAACAAGAGATTTTAACTCGTCTTCTGGAGTCTGAAAGAGCGGAGCGGGAACGGGAATTCGAAAATAAACGTGAATCTGAGACAGGAGTTGTGGAAGATCGACCTTTGCCTCCTTCAATAGAAAAATATATAAAGGAAAGAGAGTCCCAAATTGAGCCCTTCAAGACCATATCACCCTCTCTAAAACCCTACTACAAGCAGCTTGTTGAAGAATACTATAAATCACTAAAAGCGAACTGATTATGTTGAAATTGGCGTCGTGTCCTGATAGTATTGGTGAGTTGGAGATTTTTGTAGAGAGATTGGCTCGTAAGTATGACATTTGTGCTGAGCGGTATCCTGATATTTTGATTAGCCTCACGGAGGCAGTGAACAATGCCATCATACATGGAAATGGTCAAAATCGAACCAAAAACGTGGTTATTGACCATACTTACGAGAAGAAGATTGGTCTGACTTTAAAGATTTCAGATGAAGGAACTGGTTTTGATTACAAGAGTATTCCTGACCCAACACGAGTCGAAAACTTGGAAAACACAGGAGGCAGAGGTGTTTTCCTAATGCGGCAACTATCAGATCGCATACGTTTTGCCAACAATGGCCGCACGGTAATTATCAACTTTGACGTATGACAGAGTTTCCCAACTATCAACCTGATGGTGGGAAAACAATCCATTTTGAATATCTAAAACCTCTTCCCTTTAGCCTGGCTGAAGATATTGTATCTCAGTGGTTGCTTGATTCCTGTCATGCCGAGTCCAGAGCTGTGCTTTCTATTACGGTGGTCTTCTGTTCCGATCCCTATCTGCAGGAGATCAATTCTAGGTACCTTGACAAAGAATGTTATACAGACATCATCTCGTTTCCATACCAGAATAATCCTATCGAAGGAGATCTTTTCGTAAGTATAGATCGTGTTATTGAAAATGCGCGTGAGTATGGAAACGGGGAGGTAAAGCAAGAATTGTATCGGGTCTTGATTCATGGAGTCTTGCACCTATGTGGTTACGAGGATAAAGAGGATGCCGATAGGCAACAGATGACGAAACAAGAAGATCTGTATCTTCAAAAGATATCCATTCTTTCTTAGAATCCTGACAAATTCTCTACTGATCCTTTGCTGATTTCTCAAAGTTTCAGTCAATTCTATAGTCTTATTATCTTTGCCAACGATTCTATTTATCTATTATGATTTTCATAATGTATTAGTGGCTGTTTATCAATTACTAAGATGCGTATTTTGAAGTTTGGGGGCTCGAGCTTGGCGAATGCCAAAAGAATAAAAATGGTAGCCGGGATTCTAGAGACTCGGCTGAAAGGACATCATCGCTGCCGTGCAGTGGTCGTGTCAGCAATTGGTCATTCAACCGACCACCTTGCAGATGCCTGTCGAAAGGCATCAAAGGGAGACCATCGATATAAGAGAGTGTTAGAAAAGTTCCGTGCCAACCATGACAAAGTCATCGTCGAGCTTTTTCAGAAGAGGTCCCAGGCGAAGATCCGAAGATTGATGAGAGAACTTCATGACACCCTAGAGCAGCTTTTGCAAGGAGTATATTTAGTAAGAGAGGCTACGCCCCGGACTGTTGATTACGCGTTGAGTTTTGGCGAAAGAAGCAGTGCAATGTTGATCAGTGCGTACCTCAATCAGGAATTAGAGGTTGCCGTGAATTATGTAGATGCCAGGGAACTGATCAAGACTAATAAAGACTTTGGCAGAGCCCAGGTAGATATAGATGCCACCAACAAGAATATTCAACAGCATTTCAAAACAAATAAGAACCTACAGGTCATAACCGGTTTCATAAGTTCGGCGAAAGGTGGCCTCACCACAACCTTGGGAAGGGGTGGATCTGATTATACTGCTGCTTTAGTTGGATCTGCCATTGGTGCAGATGGCATTGAGATATGGACCGACGTAACGGGAGTGTTAACAGCGGACCCTTCTCGTGTGTCCAGTGCCTTCACTATACCGAAAATGACCTATGCAGAAGCTGTTGAAATGTCACATTTCGGAGCCAAGGTGATCTATCCGCCGACCATGCAGCCGGCACTGAAGTCTAAGATCCCCATATTCATTAAAAACACTTTCGATCCTACTGCCAATGGCACCCGTATAAGTGAAGAGAAATCAGTAACAGACGAGCGGGCTGTGAAAGGTATTTCTTCGATGTCCAATATTGCTTTGTTGACACTCGAAGGCAGTGGGCTGTTTGGGGTGCCTGGAATTGCAGGAAGGTTGTTCAACTCTCTGGCCTCGGCTGGAATTAATATCATCCTGATAACACAAGGCTCATCAGAGCACTCCATTAGTTTTGCGATTTTCCCTGATTATATTCGCAAAGCACGTAAACAGATCGACAGAGAGTTTGAATTGGAAATGAGCCGTGGCACAGTATCAATGGTGAAAGTGGAAGAAAATTTGTCCATCATCGCTATCATCGGAGAGAATATGCGCTTCACACCGGGGATTGCAGGGAAAATGCTTACAGCGCTGGGTAACAACGGAATTAACGCGGTAGCAATAGCTCAAGGGTCCTCCGAACTTAATATTTCTGTTGTGATAAATCAGGAAAATGAGGCTAAAGCACTGAATGTACTACATGAAGCTTTTTTCCTGTCAGACACTAAGGTCATTCACTTGTTCATGGTTGGAGTTGGTTTAATCGGAGGCACACTTCTAAGACAGCTCCGGGTACAAGCACCGTATCTGAAAAAGAAACGATCCCTCGAAATTCGAGTAGTGGGCCTGGCCAATACGAAGAAGATGGTTTTTGACCCTCGGGGAATTAAACTCACTACCTGGAGGTCTCGTTTATCCCGATCTCCAAGAAAGAGCAATATGGACGAGTTTGTTGCTACTATGATTCAATTTAATCTATCTAATAGTGTTTTCGTTGACAATACAGCAGATCTGCTTATTCCGGATCAATATGAGAAGGTGTTGCAATCGTCTATAAGCATTTCTACACCGAATAAAATCGCCACTTCTTCTGACTTTCGCCAATATTTGCAACTCCAGAATCTTGCTGAGCAGAAAAACGTCTACTTTGGGTTTGAAACCAATGTTGGTGCCGGATTGCCGGTTATTTCAACACTACGTAATCTCATCGTCAGTGGCGACCGCATCCTGAAGATTGAGGGTGTGTTATCCGGGTCTCTATCATTTATTTTCAACCAGTTTGGAAAGGACACCACCTTTAGTGAGGCTGTTGCTCTGGCTGGAAAACGCGGCTATACCGAACCGGACCCGAGAATTGACCTGAATGGGCTAGATGTTAAACGAAAATTGCTAATTCTAGCTAGGGAAGCTGGGTTTCCCCTGGAGGCTAGAGACGTTGATGTCGAAAACATTCTTCCGGATTATTGTCAAAAAGCCAAAAATCTAGGGGAGTTGAAAACGGCGCTAAAGAAGGCTGATAGTTATTTCGAAGAGACGAGAATCGCCACCGAAAAGAAGGGCCGGCGTCTGCGTGTCATTGCCAAACTTGCTAAGGGCAAAGCTACCATACGTTTAGAAGCGGTGGCTCCTTCGAGCCCTTTCTACTTCTTGAGTGGCAGCGACAACATGATTGTTTTTACTACTGATCGCTATAGGGAAAGGCCACTTGTGGTTCAAGGTCCTGGTGCTGGTGCAGAAGTCACCGCCGCAGGTGTGTTTGCAGAAATTGTACATATTGGATCTTTGATATGAGGAAAGGTGTCAGAGTATTTGCACCGGCTTCGGTGGCGAATGTTGCTTGTGGGTTTGATCTATTGGGCTTTGCGATAGACGGCCCAGGAGATGAGATTATAGCTAGAGAGTCTGAACAGCCCGGTCTGGTAATCTCCAGAATATCAGGTGATAATGGGTGTCTACCTAAAGAAATAGGTAAGAACACCGCTGGTGTTGCGGCTTCGGCTCTAGTCCATCACCTAGGTCAGGAGGAGACCGGTATTGAATTGGAGATCATTAAGAAAATGCCGTTCGGAAGTGGTTTGGGGTCGTCAGCAGCAAGTGCCGCTGCTGCAGTAGTTGCAGTAAATGAGCTTTTGGGCAGACCCCTGAGTCGACAAGAACTCCTTCCGTTTGCGGTGACTGGTGAACAGGCAGCAGATGGTGCATATCATGCAGATAATGTTGCTCCTGCCCTGCTGGGAGGAATGATCTTAATTCGTGATAATCTTCTATTGGATTGGTATAGGGTTCCCATACCTCGGGGCTTGATTGCATTGGTCGTACACCCTGAGATCACAATTCTGACAAAAGATGCCAGGGAAATCATTCGGGATACTGTTTCCTTACAGCAGCATACTGAGCAATCCGGGAATCTGGCGACCTTAATCCTAGGGCTTGCTCAATCAAATTTTGAGATGATCAGAAAATCTCTAAAGGACGTCATCATTGAGCCACAACGAGCAAGACTCATTCCTTATTTCGAAGAAATGCAACAGCTTGCTATTTCAACAGGAGCGCTTGGCTGCAGTATTTCTGGCGCGGGACCATCTATCTTTGCACTTTATAGCAACTCTGTACAGGCTGAGTCAGGTGGAAAGCAAATCACTCAATTGTTAGAAAATCAGGCGATTGAGTCCCAAATGTTTATTTCTGCAATCAATCTTAAAGGTACATTTGTGTACTAATGGTTCCACGTGAAACTTTGTACAACATACGATCCCAAATCTGCCTTTTCGCTCCGCGATGCTGTCCTCCGGGGCCTTGCTCCTGATGGAAGTTTATTTGTTCCAAAATCACTTGATCCGCTACCTAAGCATTTCTTTGATCGACTGCCTTCTCTTTCTCTACCTGAGATATCAATAGCAATCTGTAATCATCTTTTTCCTTCCTTGTCAAATAAAGTAATCGAAGAGATAATTACGCAATCGATAACATTTCCTGCTCCTGTTGTCCAGCTGACAGAGTCCTTATCAGTTCTTGAACTTTTTCATGGTCCAACCCTTGCTTTTAAAGATTTTGGGGCCAGATTTATGGCTCAGTTAATGTCGTATTACAATCGTGCCGAGTCTCAAAAGCTTATAATTCTGGTTGCTACAAGCGGAGACACTGGTGGGGCTGTTGCTTCGGGATTTCACAAAGTTCCAGGTATTGAGGTAGTTATTCTATTTCCAAAAAACAAGGTCAGTGCAATTCAACAAAAGCAATTGACCACGCTCGGCCATAATATCCAAGCCTTGGAAATAAACGGGACTTTTGATGACTGCCAGCTTCTGGTTAAAGAAGCCTTTCAAGACCACCCCCTATCTGACCGTCTTAGACTAACTTCTGCTAATTCTATCAATATTGCCAGATTAATTCCTCAGTCCTTTTACTACTTCGAAGGTTATAGGCAGCTTTCTACACTCACCAATTCAGTGTGTTTCAGTGTTCCTTCAGGAAACTTCGGAAACCTCACTGCTGGACTCATTGCCAAACGGATCGGTTTGCCCGTTCTCCAATTTATCGCCGCCACTAATGTAAATGATGTAGTACCTCAATATCTCAAGAGCTCAAGATATCATCCAAGATCATCTATACCAACCCTTTCGAATGCGATGGATGTTGGCAATCCATCTAATTTTGACCGTATGTTGCATCTATATGGTTCCACGTGGAACGATATTCGTAAAGATATTCAAGGATACTCCTTTGATGATCAGCAAACTATTGATGCGATCAGGGAAGTATATCAAAAATATTCATATCTGCTGGATCCTCATGGCGCTGTCGGATATCTCGCGTCACAAGAGTTCTCGCGAGAAAACGATGCTTCAGTAATCTTCCTTGAAACTGCTCATCCATCAAAATTCTTAGAAACGGTCAACAAAGCCACTGGGAAAGAATGGGATCTACATCCAACGCTACAAAAACTTTCGGATAAGCAAGAAACTTACACTAGCCTTGAAAAAGACTTCTCAGGTTTAAGATCATTTTTGCTCGATTCCTTTCTCTGAATTCGCACTTTCTAACTCCAGATTCTCCAAGAACTCCTCTAAGATCTGATTAAACTCACCGGGTGTCTCTAGCATCGGAGCGTGTCCGCATTTGTCAATCGTTTTCAAAAATGAACCCTTAATTAATTCGTTGAACTTCTCACCCACGAAAATTGGTGTTATGGTATCCTGAATACCCCATACCAAAAGGGTAGGCACTTGTATTTTATATAGCTGATCTGCTACGTTATGATGAATGGCTGACTTTGCTGTTTTTACTATACGGATAGCCTTAGCACGGTTATTTACTACATTAAAAATCTCATCAACCATGTCCTTCGTAGTAATCTCCGGATCATAAAATGTCAACTGCACCTTCTTTCTAATGTATTCATAATCCTCTCGTCGGGGAAACGTAGTTCCAAATGCGCTTTCGTACAAACCCGAACTACCCGATAAAATCATTGATCTCACTTTTTGCTGATGATGGAGAGTGTACAACAAAGCCAGGTGGCCACCCAATGAATTGCCCAATACATCAATTCGATCCATCCCTTTAAAATCAATAAAAGAACTGACATACTCGACCAGTCCCATCACTGAAAGCTTTCTCAATGACATTTCAAATATAGGTAGCAAGGGCAAGTACACCCTTCGTCTTTTCGAAAAATACTTCATTACCTCATCGAAGTTCGAAGCTGTTCCGAATAGTCCATGTAACAGGACCAATGGTGTGTCCGATTCTGGCCCTAATTCAATGTACTTAAATCCAGATTCCTCTGTTATTGGGTAGTCAGTCATTTATCAGATTTCTTGCATCTAAAATAAATCATTTATCTCGTGACCTGATCTCCAACAAGGGCATCAGTACTATCTATGTTGAAGTAATGCAAGTAGAGTGCGCTACATAAAATCAATATTCCCACCGCTTGATGTAATACACCACTGGCAACCGGTATACTGCCTATACTGTTTACTAAAATGCTTACACCTAGTATAATTTGTATTATCAACAAAATTATTAACATTGCTAAAGGCCAGCCCATTCCCTTTCTTTTCCAAACCCATTTTTCCCGAAAAATTACATATAATAAACTGAAAATCAATACATAAGCTAAATTCCGGTGAGCGAACTGAACCAGAGCTGGCGCAAAAGCTGATTTATCATAGTACACCAAGTTATCCACACTCCAGTTGCTCAAGCTGGTTAAAACCGCAGGTATCCATTTTCCATCATAGTCTGGAAAAGTTGGGTAAATTAAAGCGGCTTTCATTCCTGACATCAATGCTCCAAGAAAGATTTGTGCTGATATCATAACAAGCAGTATGTATGTACTTCTTTTCCTAACAATTCCTGACAGAGGAAATCTCGTCAGTAGATATGTCCACAACAAATATCCTAGCACCAGCAGAGCCAGTGCCAAATGAATACTCAACTTATACGCATTCACCCAAGGTCTTTCACTTAGTCCACTAGCTACCATAATCCATCCGAAAATCGCCGCTAGTCCAGCCAACACGAATACCACTATTAGTCGTTTCAATACATTACGTGGGATCCATCCCTTCCAAAGAAATACCATTAGTGGGAACACAAACACGAACCCCATCATACGAGCCCAAAGACGGTGAAAGTATTCCCAGAAGTAAATAAACTTGAACTCAGATAATGTAAAGTCTCTATTGATCTTTTGGAATTGAGGAGTTTGCTGATATGCTTCAAATTCTTTATCCCAAGCACTATCTGACAGAGGAGGAATAGCGCCAGTTACCACCTCCCATTTGGTAATGGAAAGTCCCGAGCCCGTCAAGCGTGTAACTCCTCCTATGATAATTTGAAGAAATATGAGTAGTAGGCCCAGCTTCATCCAAACCAAGACCGCTCTATTTGTTTTTTCCACTTTCCTCATTCTTGATAATAATAAGTGAAAAACAAAGTATTCATGAATTCTTCATCATCATCAGTCCTGTTAATTTGTTCAATAAATGTCTTATTCAAATTCATCAAATCCAGTTCTTAACATTTCTGATCTCTTTATCTACATACGATAGATCTTCAATCAACTGGATCTCTGCTAATTAACAATCTCATTTTTACGGATAGATTTGCCTTAGTGTGTATAATATTATCGAATGAAAAAGTAGAATGGATGTCAAGATGCATGTATACAATGGTTACTAGTTATGCTTTCTAAACAATATCTGAAGCAAAGTGATCCATCAATGTTGGCAATTTGAACTCTATGTTAATATTGATGAATCTTATTAACAAATAAAATATATATTATTTATATATATATCGTACGAATAGAATTAGTTACAAATTATACATATTTTATATGTTTATATTTGTGACAGGAAGAGTAATGATCAAAAATCTAATGAGGTTATCGTCGATTTTGCAAAGAGAAGATCTTGTAAAGGTTCTTGGTGGAATTGAACTCAATGCTTCGCTGGTCCGCAGCTATAATATCCAGCCAGGAGAATCCATATCCATGCTTACCTCAGGAAAAGGGACTATTGAAAGATCAACTTGGGGCTTCAGAAGAAGTGGAACCAGAGCGTTAGATATTCCGGTGGTAGAACAGACGAATGTTCATACCAAACCTACTTTCCGAATGTCTTTCAGGACTAGAAGGTGTTTGATACTAGTGGATAGCTTTTACCTACAAGATCAGGATAAGATACCATACAGGTTCTTGCCAGTGAAAGACTCATTTTTAATGATACCTGGTGTCTATGATTACGATGAGGTATCAAATGAATTTAATTGTTGCGCTATCGTAAGAAAATCTCGCCACACTATTGAGAAATTTTCATCGGTTGAACCGGTCTGCATGGAGTATAATAGATGGAGCGAATGGATCGTTGAGGAAAAAGTAGAGAATCTGATTGAAATTCTGAACAAAACCAGCCTGCAACCTTTGGAGAAATACAGAGTTACAAATAAACTCTTGATTCGAGGCTTTAATAAGGCTATTCTTCATCAACCCACTACTATAATGCCTTCGCTATTCTGATGAGAGCACTCGTCCAAAGGGTATCAGAATCTAGAGTTAAGGTTGGAAATCGTGTAATTGCTGAGATCGGGCCAGGCATGTTGATTCTATTGGGTATTGAGCACTCAGATACACCAAACGATATCGAATGGCTGACAAGGAAAATCGGACAACTAAGAATTTTTCCTGATGACGAAAACCGTATGAATAGATCTATTACCGACATCAATGGACATATACTTCTGATTTCACAGTTCACACTTTATGCCAGCACTAAAAAAGGGAATAGGCCATCTTTCATAAAAGCCGCAAAACCTGAGCAAGCAATTCCTCTCTATAATGAAATGATAAGGTCATTGGCAGCAGCCATTGGTCGAGAGATTTCAGTTGGACAATTTGGTGCTGATATGAAAGTACAGTTGACAAATGATGGTCCAGTTACTATTTTGATCGATTCAAAATATAGAGAATGACCATAAAGGAGCTGCAATCGACCGTAGATCAATGGATTAGAGATTTTGGGGTACGATACTTTTCGGAGCTGACCAACACAGCAATACTAATGGAAGAAGTTGGGGAAGTGGCCCGTGTAATGGCACGTATGTATGGTGAACAGTCTTATAAGGAAGCTGTTAATAGAAAAGACCAGAGCGACCTGGCAGAAGAACTTGCTGACGTAATATTTGTAATCGTATGCCTTGCTAATCAAACAGAAATCGATCTAACAACAGCGATAGAGAAGAACCTGAAAAAAAAGCATACAAGAGACCATCTTCGGCACAAGAACAACCCTAAATTGAAGTAACCTAAGATTAGTATTGGTATTCTAGCTGGTAAGAACCTTTTTCCAGGTCGCGATAAAAGCGCTTAAGATATTTTATCAACAAGCGACGCTCAAATTTTGGGAGTAGATCAAATTCCTCAATGGTATTCAATAAAGAATCTTTCTTTTCCAGAAAAACTTGATAAACTGAATTCATTACTTCTTGATTTTCACTAGATCCAAGATAGAATCTATCTACCAGCAATTTATTTTCATAAGTTGGATAGATGTAAGGAGCCCCAACAAAAGCAGAAAAATCAAAATCATAAGGAATCGAAATTAGCTTCTCGGTCTTTTGCGATCTGAGCAGTTTGAGATTATGCTGTCGCCCCACATGCATATCTCTGTTGCCGACCATGTAGTGAAATAGACACATTAATTCGAAATGAAATGCATCTAAATCACCGATTTCTAAATCAGGACAATCACAGTAATTACCACCTAATCGATCTGCAAGTTCCTTGTTACTCTCAATAATAAACGCATAGGATGTCGTGTGAATCTGGGAAGAGGTATCTGAATAGGTTACCGGAAAAAGAGTCGCTTTAAAACTGTGATTAGTAAGATTGTGGAATAATTCATAGAGAAGGAATTCTTTAAGGACAAGATCCCGTTGGCTATGATCATCCAGGCAATGAGTGACTAGTTTATATTCATCGTATTCAGATAATAATCCAAAGCTGGCAAGCTGATTCTTACTTAAATCGAGTTTGAGGGGGGGGAAATCACAATTTGTCCTTCGAAACTTACCACGAGTAGAGAAGTTCGTTTTGAAGGAAACACTATCACCACCAGGTTTTATCACCACCATTGATCCTGCAAAGGTGCTGTCATTGTTCCTAGAGTTCAGAATGGAATCAATAGAAAGCTTAAATATAATCTTCGAAGCTTCTTGTGAGACAAAGTCAAAAAATGTCGCTACATTATCTGTGTTAACCGGATCTGGTGTGTTTACAGTTGATTGTGCCCCAATAGAATTGGGTATTATGAGGGCCCAGACAACAAAGAAAACGTACCATTTCGAAAGACAGGATTTATTGGAATCCATTGGTTCTATGAGGAGATTACTATTTTGCTATTTCTTAAAGATAGGTAGCGCAACATGCAAATGCACCTTTTTACCAACCAAAAATTAATATTGTTCCTCCTAACTCTGTTGTTGGCGTGCTCGACTCCACAACAGGTTATCTACTCACCAACAGGTGAGATCCGAAAAGCCAAGAATGTAATCCTAATGATCGGTGACGGCATGGGACTATCGCAGATCAGTGCAGGGATTTACACCAACAAGAGGCCGATGAACATTGAGAGATTCAGGATAATCGGCTTGCAAAAAACGCATTCAAAGGACAATCTTATTACAGACTCGTCTGCAAGCGCCACAGCGATGGCAAGAGGGGTGAAAGCTGACAATGCAACATTTGGATCTACTCTTGAGCAAAAAGCGCCAAAGTCTATTCTCGAAATTGCGGAAGAAAGCGAATACGCCACGGGTATTACGGTGACATCTTCGATCACACATGCCACCCCAGCTGCCTTCGTGACTTATCAGCCTTATCGTACCATGCATGAGAACATAGCGACGGATTACCTTTTACTAAATATTGACTATCTGGTCGGCGGCGGCAAGAAGTATTTTGACCGCAGAAATAATGACGAACGAAATCTGATCTCTGAAATGCAGACAAAGGGTTATCAGGTAAAGACTTATTTGGACGGGGACATGTCAGATCTCGCAATAGATCGAAGCAGGCGCTTTGCCTACTTCACGGCTGATGGCGAACCGATCACACACAATGCCGGGAGAGATTACTTCATATACGCTTGTGAGTTTGGAGCCCAATTTTTAAAGAATCTACGGAAAGAGGGTTTTGTCTTTGTAATTGAGGGCTCACAGATTGATTGGGGTGGGCATTCCAACATTGGACCGATGGTGATAGACGAAACTCTTGAATTTGATCAGGCGGTAGGCCGCATGTTGGATTTTGCGGAAAGAGATGGAGAAACCCTTGTGATCGTCACTGCTGATCATGAGACAGGAGGATTCTCAATTGTGCAAGAAGACACCAAAGGAGATCTAATCATTGGCTTTAACACCAAGACTCACACCGCTACAGCTGTTCCGGTTTTTGCTTATGGTCCGGGAGCTGAAATATTCGCTGGCTTTTATGATAACACAGAGATTCATGACAAGATCCTGCGAGCTATGCAGCTTCGATAATTAAAGCCAGGTAATCGTAAGACGGAACACCGCAATTCAAATCACACATGAGCTCATCCGTAAAACACCCTACGGTCTATCAGATTAATACTCGAGTATGGCTGAGAAAGCTGGGACACGGAAAGCCAACCGGGCTATCTGATGTTCCTGCAGAATATTGGGGTAAATTAAGAAAGGAAGGCGTTGATTACGTTTGGTTGATGGGAATATGGAAAACGACCCAATCTTCGATCGCAGAATACTGTTTTCACCCTGACCTTCAGAAAGCCTATACATACACCAACCCAGACTGGAAGCCGGAGGACGTAGGCGGGTCTCCCTATGCGATCGAAGACTACATAGTCGACGATAGTATTGGCACCATTGAGGAACTTCAAGAGTTACGTACTGAACTTTCAAAACACAATATTGGTCTGATATTAGATTTTATCCCCAATCATTTCAACGCACACACTAGCCTGGTAGAAAAGCAGCCTGAACTGTTCATCAGAGTTGACAAAAGCAAGTACTCGCAAGATCCATATACATTTTATGAGCGCAGTGACCACTACTTTGCACATGGTAAGGACCCCTATTTTCCGGCCTGGACAGACACAGTACAGCTCAACTACTTTGATGAAAATGCACATCAATTCATGCTTGAAAAATTGCGACAGCTGACGAAGGTGTGCGACGGAGTTCGATGCGATATGGCAATGTTGCTTTTACCTGATGTCTTGAAACAAACATGGGGTTACCTCTTTCGATCAGATCCGAAAAACTTCTGGAGCACATCCGTAAAAGAGGTCAAAGACATAAGTCCCAACTTTCTCTTTATAGCAGAAGCGTATTGGGGAAAACAATATGAACTACAACAACTCGGATTTGATTACGCATACGATAAAGCAACATTAGATCATCTCACATCCGATGACATCGGAACACTGTCGCAACATCTTCAGGCAGATCTTTCCTATCAAGAGAAACTTGTGCGCTTCATTGAAAACCATGATGAGCAACGATCGTTGACCTCTTTGGGTGAAACTCGTAGCCGGGCAGCCGCAACAATTGTTTCAACACTACCGGGAATGAAATTGGTGCATGATGGACAGTGGTCCGGATTAAGAAAAAAGTCACCCGTTCAGCTTACTCTACCACCTGAGGAACACCATTGCCTCTGTCCCTTAACTCAAGACCTGACAAATGAGCCAGCAGTAGGTTGTACTTGCCAAAGTTTCTTCTATAGAAGATTAAACACAGCTTTAAATGATGAAATAATCAAGGAAGGACACTGGCACTGGCTATCTGCAACTTCGCCGGAGTTATTAGCATGGCAGATGAGCTGGAAAGGTGAGACTGTCTTGATCTTAGTAAATTATTCTTACGAGCTGATAAAAGCGACTGTTCCGAGTATTGTTCTGAAATCCGGACAGATTAGGTTTAGAGATATCCTAAATAACCAACCGACAGATTGGATTACGCATAATGCTCAAGACAGTTCTGCTATTGATGTGATCATGGCACCATTTAAATCAGCCATTCTTAAAATGGACTATAAATCGAACTGAATGCCCTGAGCAAGTGGTAGATCTTTGCTGTAATTAATCGTGTTGGTCTGACGCCGCATATAGGCTTTCCAAGAATCAGATCCACTTTCACGCCCACCCCCGGTTTCTTTTTCACCACCAAATGCACCACCGATTTCGGCACCACTTGTGCCAATATTTACATTTGCTATGCCACAATCAGACCCCGCTGACGAGAGGAACAACTCCGCTTCGCGCAGGTTGTTGGTCATAATTGCTGAAGACAATCCCTGAGGCACATCATTTTGGATGGAAATAGCTTCTTCAATGGTCTTGTAGGCTATTATATACAATAACGGGGCAAAAGTTTCTTCTCTAACTATTGGGGTATCTCGAGTTACGAGAGCTATCGAGGGAGATACATAACAACCACTTTCATATCCTCCGCCACTTAGAGAGCTACCTTTTATGATAAATCTTCCCCCATGTTCCTCGACCTTCTCTAAAGCATCTAAATATGTCTGCACCGATTGTTCATCAATCAAAGGGCCTACATGATTTTGTTCATCCAGAGGATTGCCGATTCTAAGCTGTCCGTATGCTTGCTTTAGAGATTCTGAGACGGTTTGGATCAGATCCTCATGAACGATTAACCTGCGCGTGGACGTACATCTTTGTCCAGTGGTACCGATTGCTCCAAACAAAGCAGCCGTCAATACAAGTTTTAAGTCAGCATCTGGCGTAATAATCATAGCATTATTTCCACCTAATTCCAGTAATGTCCGACCTAATCTTTCCGCCACTGTAGTCCCCACGGCTCTACCCATTCGGCAACTACCAGTTGCAGATATTAGAGGAACTCTTCGATCTGAAGTAAGCATTTTACCGACGGTGTAATCGCCATTGATCAAGCACGAAACACCTTTAGGGCAATTATTCTGCTGCAGCACCGTCGCCAGAAGATTTTGGCAAGCTACTGAGCAGAGTGGTGCTTTCTCGGAGGGCTTCCAGACTACAGAATCGCCACAAACCATTGCGATCATGGCGTTCCAAGACCAAACCGCTACCGGAAAGTTGAAAGCCGAGATAACCCCGACTATACCAAGTGGGTGCCACTGTTCGTACATACGATGACCTGGTCTTTCCGAGTGCATTGTAAGACCATAAAGCTGTCGGGACAACCCCACTGCAAAATCACAGATGTCAATCATTTCCTGAACCTCGCCCAGCCCCTCCTGCAAACTCTTTCCCATCTCATAAGAGACCAGATGGCCAAGAGCATCCTTGTTTTTTCGGAGTAGGTCTCCATATTGACGGATAACTTCTCCCCTTCGGGGGGCAGGCCAAAGGCGCCACGTTACAAATGCTTCCTGAGCAGCTCGAATCACCTCTTCATACTCTTCAGGGGTTGTAACACTAACTTTCCCTAGAGATCGACCATCAACAGGTGAGAAAGATTCAATATATTGCCTACTGTCCAATCTACTAGCTCCTATCATGGTGCCAGCATTTGTTTCTGCAAGATTAAGGGCCGTCAAAAAAGTGGTATCCATTTCGCTTTAATATTTTTATAGTCGGTTTTAATCGTATGAATGCTGATTGAGGTTAATAATTTATGACCGCAAATTTACCTATATGGGATGAGATCCTTTGTGCTTCACAATGCATTGTAATTCAATAATATATAAACTATCTATACTTTGTCTTTCAGGTTTTACGACCGTCCTTTTTGGTCAGGACAAGAGCAGTGAGGTAAACTTAGTACCCAACTCGGGTTTTGAGGAGTTTAGTATTCTTCCCAGCGGCTGGTTCTACAAAGGAGAGGACTTTACAGCATTGATCAAGGATTGGAGTTCTCCAACGGAAGCTTCACCCGACCTCTATAATGGTTTGATTAACGTTCCCCCGACCTGGAAGCAAAAAGGTTTTGGCAACCAATATCCCAGATCAGGTCGAACAATGGCAGGAATCACAGTATTTGGATGCAACGAAGGAAAACCACATTGCCGGGAATACATTCATGTAAATTTAGGTGAACCAATGGTTGAAGGTCAGGCCTACTACGTGGAATTTTGGGCAATGCCACTTGAGACTGGACTGTTAGTTAACAACATCGGAGTCTATTTTTCGGTAGAGAGGATGCGAGAGCGCACGGACAGAGAAGTGAGAAAATTACCGCAGGTGCTGGCCACCAATGTTGTTGGAAATGAGCAGTCGGGGTGGACAAGAATTACAGGAGAATTCACCGCCACATTTCCCTATCGTTATCTCACAATTGGCAACTTCGACACAGATGAAAACACCATGGTGATCCAAGGTGAAGATAGAACTCAGCCATTTGGCTACTATTACATTGATGATATCTCCGTGCAAAAACGACCACCAATCATCGAGGCACCCGAGGATGAATTGGCTGATTGGTATCCCATAGAAGAAGACAAGACGATCAGGCTTAACGAAGTACTTTTTGATTACGACAAATCATCCATAAGGTTGGATGCAGAAAGAGAACTGAAAAAACTATTGAAGTTTTTGTCAGAGTATCCTACAATGGAAATTGAAGTCACAGGCCACACTGACAACACAGGAGGATTTGAATACAATATGCGGTTGTCGACAAGACGCGCTCGGGCCATTGTCCAATATTTGATCGACAATGGTATCGAAGCCGACCGACTCTCATATCTTGGGTATGGAAATACCAGACCTATTGCCACCAATGAGACGGAAAGCGGAAGACAAAAAAACCGCAGAGTGGAATTTCGTATACGCCGGGTATAGGCGGCATTTCCACATTAACTATATTCGTCATGTGTTACCTAGCAGATTGGACAGGGATATTCTTGAAGCGGGTTGTGATGAAGCAGGCAGGGGATGCCTGGCAGGCCCGGTGTTTGCGGCAGCCGTGATACTGCCACCCCTGTTCAGCCACCCGCTTCTTAACGATTCCAAAATGCTGACCGAAGAAGAAAGAGAAGAGCTACGTTCCGTTATTCAAGAGGAAGCAATTTCATATGGAATTTCATTTTGCCAACCAGTTACGATCGACCGAATCAACATACTAAATGCCAGTTTTGAGGCGATGCATCTGGCCGTAAACAAACTAGACCCTAAGCCGGAAAAACTGATGATCGATGGCAATCGATTTAAGCCATATCGCGAAGTTCCATTTGAGTGTCTGGTAAAAGGCGATTCCCGGCTGGGATCGATAGCAGCTGCATCGATACTAGCTAAAACAAGCAGGGACAGATACATGCGGCGTCAGCACAATCGATTTCCCGAATATGCTTGGCACACCAATAAAGGATATCCTACCGAAGAACACCGACAGGCAATCTTGGAATACGGCCTTACTCCACTCCACCGCAGATCATTCCGGCAATATCCATTGCCTGTGCAAGGCACGCTATTCTAGTTTTCTTGAAGAAAGGGATTTCTTGCCCGTTCGGCACCGATAGAGGTACTTGGACCATGCCCAGAGTACACTAGGTAGTCCTCATCCAGGGTCATGAGCTGGGTCTCGATGCTTTCAATTAGAGTATGATAGTTGCCACCCGGAAGGTCTGTGCGGCCTATACTTCCCTGGAATAATACATCTCCGGCAATGACATATTTTTCAGCATGGTTCACCAAGCATATGCTTGCAGGGGAATGCCCGGGGGTAAAGCGAACTTCAAAACTTGTCTCTCCAAAAGTAAAGTCCTTTCCAGGAATCAGATAAGCACTAGGTTCA
Source organism: Lewinellaceae bacterium (assembly GCA_024644235.1). Lineage (GTDB taxonomy): Bacteria > Bacteroidota > Bacteroidia > Chitinophagales > Saprospiraceae > JAHELJ01. The sequence goes on along the minus strand of JAHELJ010000005.1, from coordinate 14,634 downwards.
GGAGATTCTTCACCACGCAAGCCATACATTTGGCAGATTTGAGGAAACGCTTTGAGCAAGGGCATCTCATCTTTGTGAATCAATAATTCGCAATTGTACTTCTCACAGATATATCGATTTCCAAAAACATGGTCTACGTGGCAATGAGTGTTTAAGACCGAGTGTACCGTTAGCCGATTTTGTGAAATGAATTCATCCAGCCGGCCTTGCTCCTCACTATCAATACACCCAGGATCAATTACAATGCACTGCAATGAGGAATCTTGAACGATATAAGTATTTTCCTGAAACGGATTAAAAGTAAAGCAGGTAACGGTAGACATCGTTTTTGCGTTATGTGTATGCAATTAAGTTTGTAATTGTGTAATTTGTTAGGTTTCCGGAACCGGGGAAAATTCAGATGATTATCACTCACAAGATCATAAAATATTCTTTTTTCGTTTTCTTCCTCCTGATCGGGCTATTGGGTACGGCGCAGGTCTCTGAGGTTGAATACGGGAAAAATCGCATACAGTATCACGATGATTTTGATCAGTGGCTTCTCTATGAAAGTCAAAACTTTATCACATACTGGTATGGTAAAGCCAGAAATCACGGTGTCTCTACCGTCAAACTTGCAGAACAAGATCATGATGAGATCCTGGATATCATTGAGCACCGGATCAATGACAAGATTGAAATTATTGTCTTTTCAGATCTGGCAGACCTGAAGCAAAGCAACATAGGAAACGACGAAACTTTTATCAGCCGAGTCGGTAAAACCAAAATCGAAGGCAATCGCATATTTGTATATTTTGATGGAGACCATGAGCAGTTACGCAGACAGATTCGCAAGGGTATAGCGGAGGTGTTTCTAAACAGCATGTTTTTTGGTTCCAATCTTCAAGAGATCGTTCAGAACTCAGTATCAGGAAATGTCCCCAGTTGGTTTCAAACAGGTTTAGTAAACTACGTTGGATCATTTTGGAACATTCAAAATGATAACGAACTACGTAATCTATTCCTCACTGAAAAAAAGACCAGCTTCAAACGAATGCACAACATCTACCCTGATATTGTTGGGCAATCCCTTTGGTATTATATCGGACTTACCTACGGACGATCAGAGATATCAAATTTACTTTATCTCACCCGAATTAATCGAAGTATCGAAGATGCATTCTTGTATGTATTCGGAGTTGAGTTTGAGGACATCACCGAGAAATGGGAGAACTATTTCTCTGCCCGCTATGCTAAAGAACAGGAACTATTTGCAGCAGCAGACGACGGTGAGCAATTAACCTATCGAAGAAAGAAGCGGGTGCCGATGAGTCAAGTAAGATATAATGCCTCCGGTAGCCTTCTCGCTATTGTCGACAACCAAATCAGTAAAACACGGATCATAATCCGAGATCAACAGTCAGGCAAGAGCCTGAAATTATTCAAACATGGCTTTCGAAACAACGTACAGCAGACCGATTACAACTATCCGATGGTGGCATGGCACCCTTCCGATGATGTGCTCTATGCTTTATATGAATACAGAGATAAAATCACTCTGCGAATCGAAGATCTGAACACAGGACAAATCCAAGAGCAAATTTTGCCTGAGCGCTATGATCGAATATATTCCATGGAGGTGATGAGTGAGCAGGAACTCATTTTTTCAGCATTATCCGAAGGTGCGGTAAATCTCTTTTATTATACAACAAACACTAGACAATCAACCCAACTCACTGATGACATCTATGATGATCTCGACATTAGAATGGGAATGATAGACAATGTACCGGGAATCCTTTTTAGTTCCAATAGACCCGACGCCAAGCAGTCAATTAATTCAGTTGATACTGTACTACCGTTTGAAAACTTCAACATCTTTTTCCTGGCGCTGGAAGACGAAGCACTGCAACTGTATCAACTTACAGATGAAGAGCACAACCTGCGATCACCGGTAAGTATCGGCGAAAATCAAATCACCTATCTCTCCGGACACCGAGGCATTACAAACCGGGTGATTAGCCAAATCTCTTCTTATGTCGATGAATCAAAAGTGAAGGTGACATTCAGCGACAGCACAGAAGAAGTTATTGATCGTGAATCTTTAGCTGATTTGCCCGATAGTCTGATAGCTGCGACAGAACAATTAAGTGAGAAGAAATATCGGGCAGCCACCACGTCTGAGACGAATCTGTTGCAGAATATTTTGCTATATGACATCAACATACCAAGGGGTACGGCTGTGGAGGGCCACCAGATAAAGGATGACTATCATCTTTTTGAGCGATCTCTTTTCCCTCTTTCCAGTTCTACAACTGGTAGTAGCGTGCATGCCCAAATGCTTGATGAAACCAAGAGTCCGAATAGGCCCCCAACCAGAAATCGACCGGAGGAGAATAGGCCTGCTGAGGAAGTGATTCGTTCCAGTGGTGATGACAGAGAATATAGGTTCCAGTCCGAGTTTGACGATATGGAGACAGAGGCAGTCACAGAGATCTTGGATGTATTGTCGAAAGCAAAACTGGCTACCACAGAAGTGGTGGAGAATCAGCCAAGCGCAAATCAAGAAACTGTACCAATAAACAGACTACGAATTGTTCCCTACCAATTAAAGTTTAGAATGCATTCGCTTAGTACCAATATGGACAATAGCCAGTTGTTTGGTGGATTGGACAGTTATGCTGGATTTAAAAGAGAATTTGAACCAACTCCCCTGGGCATTCTTATCAAGGCAAATTTCAAAGATTTGTTTGAGGACTATGTTTTTGAAGGAGGAGTACGCATCCCCACCAGTTTCAATGGAGCGGAGTTCTTCTTGGTCTTTGATGATAAAAAGAATCGCCTGGACAGGCGTTATGCGATATACCGGAAGTCACTTCTTGAGAACCAATCCAGCAACGGCTTCGAAGGCCAACGATCTAGAACCACGGTACTACTTGGTCAATATGGGGTAAGGTATCCCTTGGACGTATACAACAGCATTCGAGCCACGGCAACCCTTCGTCAGGATAAGATCACTTTTCTAGCGTCTGATCAGACATCCCTCAACAATCCTGACCTGGAAGACCAAAGAGTCGGATTGCGAGTCGAGTATGTTTTTGACAACTCACTGGACATCGATATTAATATCAGATCAGGCACTCGTTTCAAGGTCTATACAGAAGTGTTGAAAAAATTTGACCTCTCTCTTGATCCACTGGATTTCAGTTTTTCGAAGGGATTCATGACGGTGGTAGGAACTGATGCCCGCCACTATTTGAACTTTGCCAAGCATAGCGTTCTAGCTGGAAGATTTGCTGCTTCCACATCATTCGGGTCGGAACGAATACTATATTTCCTTGGAGGACTCGACAATTGGCTAATTCCAATGTTTAATCAGGAGATTCCTCAGCCAAGCACCGGTAATTTCGCTTACCGGACAATTAGTCCCAATTTGAGAGGTTTCGATTATAATATCAGAAATGGATCCACATTTGCCTTGCTCAATGCCGAGCTTCGTATACCATTTCTCAAATACATTTCTCGCCGACCCATCAAAATTTCATTCCTTCGCCACCTCCAAGTGGTGGGTTTTGCCGATGTGGGGGCGGCATGGGAGGGCGTGTCTCCCTTTGATGAAGACAATCCGATCAATATCCTCCATCTCGAAAACCCTCCCACTGTACGACTTAAAGTAAATTATTACCGTGACCCATTGGTAGTGGGATATGGTGTTGGTGTCCGCACGATGCTTTTTGGTTATTTCCTCCGCCTGGATTATGCCTGGGGCCTTGAGACCCGGATCGTGCAGAAACCGAAACTACACTTCGCCCTTGGCCTGGATTTCTAAATGTCAGCATGAAATTGTCAATCTACCAGATCGATGCTTTTGCCAAAGCTGTTTTTTGTGGAAATCCGGCAGCGGTGGTACCACTCGATCAATGGTTGTCAGACAACTTGATGCAAGCCATTGCTCAGGAAAACAACTTATCAGAGACCGCTTTTTTCGTGGAAGAAAATGGATCCTTCCATATTCGGTGGTTTACACCCGTTGCTGAAGTAGATTTGTGTGGCCACGCTACCCTTGCTGCGGCACATTGTCTGTACCACCATCGCGGATACCATAAGGAGGAAATTGTCTTTATAAGCCGAAAGGGAGATCTCATTGTACAACCCAGTTCCCAGGGCTATAAGATGAATTTTCCGGCGGATTCATTTGTGAAAACAAATGATCCCCACAACCTTCTTTCCCAGGGCTTGAAGATCGATGTCAGTGAGTGTTACTTGGGTACGGATGATTACATGGTGGTATTGGCGGATCAAGAGGATGTAAGTACGATCAAACCGGATTTCAACATTATCGAAAAACTACGTGCCCGAGGTGTTCTTGTAACAGCAAAAGGTAAGGATGTAGACTTTGTAAGTCGAGCCTTTTTTCCAGCATTTGGCATAAATGAAGATCCGGTTACAGGATCGGCACATACTTTGCTCACTCCTTATTGGGCAGGAAGGCTTGGAAAAAACATGTTATCTGCCCGACAGATATCCGCGAGAGGAGGCGAACTTTTTTGTGAACTGGTAGGTGATCGGGTAGAAATATCAGGCGAAGCCAAGACCTTTCTTCAGGGTGAAATCATGATTTAGGATGGCTTATACGACAAAACAGCGATATACCAGCAGATCTGAGCGATACCGAAGAGTAAAACGCAATACCAAGCTCATCCTGATATTTGCCCTGATAGCATCATTGATATTGATATATAAAAACCGTATTTACCTATGGGATCTCATAAAATTTGGCTTTTAAATGCCTAACCAGCGCCGAATGGATTCCTTATCCAGGTAGTAGACCATACCACAGTAAACAATCAATAGTACAGTGTTGATCATGAGCCTTACCGGCAAACCATCAAATTGCTGCCTCACGCCGATACTCACCAAGAATATCAATACGGCCAGTAGAATGTAAGTCATCATCTGCTGCAGTCTATAGGGGATCGGATAATTTATGCGCCCTGTGAGATATCCTGCCAGAACCATAAATGAATAACAAGCGAGAGCAGACCAGGCTAATGCCACTTTACCCAAAGGCCCGATCAGTAGAAGGGCAGTAATGATCGTCACAAGAGTACCACCTATGGATATAAATGCTCCATATGAAGTTTTATCGGTGATCTTGTACCAAATCGAGATATTATAGTAGATACCCAGCAGGATGTAAGCAAGAAGCAGAACGGGCACAATACTGTAAATGCTTTCCCGGTAATTGATCCCGATGAGGAGCTGTACTCCATCCATATATAATAAGATCATGAGGAATACCAGACTTGCCGCCAATGTGAATGCTTGCGCCACCTCTGCATACGTTTGTCTGGCCGCACTTTTTTTTGCTTGCTTGAAGAAGAATGGCTCTGCAGCGTAGTTAAAAGCCTGGGTGAACAAATTCATTAAAATGGCAAGTTTAGCCGCCGCTCCATATAACCCGGCTTCCTCAAGGTTTTCGATTGATGTACCCGGTAACAGATATTTCAACAGCGGAACCGCAAAGGATTGATTGAATACTCCAGCGAGCCCTACGATAATCAGAGGTACTGCGTATATGATCATTTTCCGCCACAATCTTGCCGAAAGCTTTAATTGCATTCCTTTCAATTGGGGCAACAAGAGAAACAAAACTCCGGCGCTTGCAATAAGGTTTGAAATAAATACCAGATCGAGACGCCGATCGTAACTGTATATTGACCTAAGCGAAGTATAGCCCCGATCAATTAGCCAAGGGCACACTTCAAGAAAAAAGAACACCAAGAGGAGTGTGAGCACTACGTTGAACACTTTAATAAAGGCAAAGCGATACGGTCGGTTTTTTAATCTTAGCTGGGCAAAGGGAATAGCCGCCAAGGCGTCCAAGCCAATTATCAATGCGAAATAGGTTACAAATTGGGTTTGACCAGGATACTTGAGCATATCTGCAATTGGGGCCCTGGCGAACAAAAGCAGAATGACTAAAAAAATAGTCGAGAAGAAAATTGAGATTGAAGATGTTGAAAAGGCCACCTTTTCTTTTCCCTCCTCACTACCAAATCTGAAATATGCTGTTTCCATTCGATAGGTAAAAAGGATGAGAAGCATAGCAGCATAGGCATACATATCAATGTATATACCATAAAGTGCAGGTTCTGTTGCAAAAACACGGTTGGTCAAATACACGGTGAAAACCACATAATGCAACACACGACTCAGAATGCTGCTTATGCCATAAATGGCTGTTTCACCAGCGAGCTGTTTAACCAAAGACATTAGGGAAATACATCATCATGAACATGAGAGTAATCGCAAATTAAGACAAATTATTATGTCATCAGATTCTAAAGTATGTTTATATTAAGCCAACCTCACAATTGAAAAGAACACAACAGAATGTTACGCTTTGACCTGCTAAAAGAGATATGCGAAACGCCAGGCGCCCCCGGGCACGAACACAGAATTCGGAAGCTGATCCAGCGAATAGTTACACCCCTTGTCGACGAGCTCTATCTCGATTCCATGGGAAGTATTGTTGCTGTCAAAAAAGGAAAGGAAGACAAAAGAGTAATGATTGCAGCCCATATGGATGAAATCAGTTTCATTGTGACCTATATTGATGATGATGGTTTTGTGCGCTTTCATACCCTTGGGGGCTTCGATCCTAAGACATTGACAGCCCAGCGGGTAATCATTCACGGAAAAGAAGACCTACTAGGTGTAATGGGCTCCAAGCCCATCCATTTGATGAAACCAGAGGAGAAAACCAAAGCACCTCAAATCAGTGACTATTTCATTGATACCGGACTGTCCTCGGATGAAGTTAAAAAGCGGGTAAATGTTGGAGACCCTATCACTAGGGAGAGGAGTCTGGTAGAAATGGGAGAATGTGTGAACGGAAAATCGTTGGACAACCGGGTATCGGTTTACGTCCTTATTGAAACATTGCAGGCTCTGGCTGACCGCGAAGTACCTTACGACATTTATGCAGTTTTTACTGTGCAGGAAGAGGTAGGATTGCGAGGTGCAATAAATTCAGCTGGGCATATTAACCCGGATTTTGGCTTGGGACTAGATGTCACCATTGCCTTTGATGTTCCTGGTGCACAGCCTCATGAGATGGTCTCCAAACTGGGTAAGGGCACTGCCATTAAAATTATGGATGGCGCAACGATCTGTGATTTTCGGATGGTGGATTTCTTAAAGAAACAAGCAGATGAAAACGAAATTACCTGGCAACCAGAGGTGTTGCCTGCAGGGGGAACCGACACAGCTGGAATTCAGCGATTTGGCAGGGACGGATCGATAGCTGGAGCAATTTCGATACCCCTCAGACACATCCACCAGGTTATTGAAATGGCTAATAGGGACGATATCGAAAACACTATCAAGCTTTTAACTACAGCCCTGGAAAATCTTCATAACCATAACTGGGAAATTTAAAAATGCCAAAATTCTACAACCATGTGGATTGAAGAAGACAACAAACTTAAAGCATCATTCGAATTCAAGGATTTTGCAGATGCTTTTTCTTTCATGACCTCAGTGGCGATTGCGGCTGAAAAACAAAATCACCACCCATTTTGGACAAATGTGTGGAACAAGGTCACCTTTGAATTATCAACTCATGATGCGGGTGACATTGTTACCGAACGGGATCATAAGCTGGCAGAAGCCATAAACAACATTTACCTGAAATACTCGCGATGAGCAAGTATTTGAAAAGTAAATTACCTGATGTTGGCACCACGATTTTTACCGTGATGTCGGCTCTTGCTAACGAGCACGGCGCTATCAATCTGTCACAAGGGTTCCCTGATTTCGATTGTGACGAAGAACTTAAAGAACTGGTAGCCCAAAGCATGCGGGAGGGATATAATCAATATCCACCGATGCGTGGAATCCCGGAGCTACTTGATGAAATAGCAAAGAAGATCGAGTTTCTCTACGACCTGAAACTGGATCCGGAAAGTGAGATCACTATCACCGCCGGAGCCACTCAAGCTATATATACAGTGATTTCAGCTGTGGTCCACCCTGGTGATGAGGTTATTGTCATTGATCCGGCATATGATTCCTATCGACCTTCGATCCGGGTGAATGGCGGAATCCCGGTAATGTATCAACTGCGCGCCCCTCATTTTAAGATTGATTGGGACGAACTGGAAAGCTTGATAACAGATAAGACTGTGCTGCTCATCATGAACACTCCTCAGAATCCTATTGGAAGAACATTTAAAAGTCATGACTTGGAGGCACTAGCTGATCTCGTAGAAAGATATGGTTTCATGGTGTTGAGTGACGAAGTTTATGAACACATCATTTTTGACGAGCAGCCGCATGAAAGCATTTTGAAGTATGATAAGATCTTCGCTAATGGATTCGCTGTCTACTCCTTTGGGAAGACCTTTCACAATACCGGGTGGAAAATTGGCTACTGTGTATCGCCACCGAACCTAACCAATGAATTTCGAAAAGTTCATCAGTTCAATGTCTTTACTGTTAATACGCCAATGCAACATGGCCTGGCAAAGTATCTGGGCAAAAAAGAAAAATATATTTCACTACCTGCATTTTTTCAGGCTAAAAGAGATTACTTACAACAAGCCTTGGTTAATTCAAGGCTTCAACCAATCGAAAGCGAAGGAACTTATTTCCAACTTTACGATTACAGTGAAATATCTGACTTGCCAGACACCGAATTTGCTAAGCTATTAACCACCAAATATGGGGTAGCTGCGATTCCAATAAGCGTGTTTTATCATACGCCCCCAAACGATCCAATCATTCGCTTATGTTTTGCAAAAAAGGAGTCTACTCTTTCTTTGGCTGCAAAAAAGCTTTCGGTGATCTGATTATTTTTCTGCTAAAGCAATCGTCGCAAAGGAAACCGATCTAGGATTAGCTTTCTGCACTTCTTCGATACAAGCCTCCAAAGTAGCGCCGGTGGTTAGTACATCATCTACTAAAAGAACATTCCGTCCCTCCAGTAGCGTTGATTTTTTGAGTGCAAATGCTCCAGCTACATTTTCGAGTCGTTCCAATCTTGTTTTGTGTGTTTGGGTGGCAGTGTTTCTTACTCGCCTTAATAGCTGATCAGACCAATCAACACCCATGGCCTTAGCTAGTCCCTGGGCAAAAGCAGAACTTTGATTGTAGCCGCGCTTACGAAGCTTATGGAGATGTAATGGTACTGGCACCACAAAATCAACCTGATGATAGATTGGCGAGCTATGCAACAATGATCCGTATCGAAGTCCCAAACGGCGAGCAATATCCCACTGCCTTTGATACTTGATCCTGTGAATCATTTGCTGAACCCTCCCTTGGGGATAAAATCTGTACATGCTTGTCCCACTATGTAAAGATGTTCGACCTTCCAACCGCATCGTACAGTCATTTTCGATCTGCAAATGATATTTTGTGATTGTTATTTCTATTTCACAATATGGGCAGAGGATTGCCTTTGCAGACACAGCATATTTCTGGCAGGATGCACAGAGCCTGGGAAACACCAGTTGTAAGAAATCGTCGAGGAGTTGTAAGACCATATCTAGTAAAATGAAGGTACAAACAAGAGTTAAATCTGCAATTGAAGAACGCCAATCCATTGTCATGATCAGGAGAGGTCTTTTGGAATGGTCAGCTCAAAATCCGAGAAACTTGCCATGGAAGAAGACAGAAGAGCCCTATGAAATATGGGTGTCTGAGATCATTCTACAGCAGACACGAGTGGACCAGGGTACTGAATATTATTTTCGATTTCTGGAAACGTTCCCTAGTATAAAAGCGCTTGCAGAGGCAGATTTAGATCAGGTGATGAAAGCCTGGGAAGGTCTGGGATACTATCGACGCGCATTTCATATGCATGAGACGGCTAAATATCTGATGAGTGAGCATGAGGGCAAGTTTCCACAAACCCATGACGAAATTATACGGTTGAAGGGCATTGGGCCATATACAGCAGCAGCTATATCCTCCTTTGCATTTCACTTACCATATCCCGTCCTGGATGGCAACGTTATGAGAGTTATCAGCAGATTATTTTGTGTAGATCTGCCAGTGGATTCCAGTGAGGGGAGGAGCCATTTGATGCAACGAGCAGAGCAATTGCTCGATCATGATAAACCTGGGCAATTCAATCAAGCCATCATGGATTTTGGGGCAATGATATGTAGACCCAGAAGTCCTGTCTGTAAAAACTGTCCTTTGTCCACTTATTGTTCAGCAAATCAAAACGATACGGTTAATAGCTTTCCAGTCAAAAGAAAGTCTAAACAAAAGAAGGAGCGTTACTTTTTTTATTTAAAGATCAATAAAGGCAATCAGACTTATATCCGCCGACGGAGCAAAGCTGATATTTGGCAGAACCTATATGAATTCTATCTGGTGGAGGGCCGGGGAAAACAGAGCTGGAAGGATGTGCTTCATAGCACTAATCTTAAAATTGACGTGGTGACATATTCAGATATTTACACTCAAGCCCTTTCACATCAAAAAATTACGGCCCGATTCGCCGAGGCTACATTGCATTCAGCTGAGGAGCTCTTATTTGAGCAGGGCTTTATCAAGGTGAATCAAAAAAAATTACGGACCTTTGCTTACCCAAAGATCATTGATTGTTACTTAGGAGATAAAGCTTTAAATTTAAATTCATCTTCTTGATAATATATAAAGCATGATTAACAAGGTTATTTTGATTGGTAATCTGGGTAGAGATCCGGAAATAAGGCATCTGGAAAGTGGTAGTGTTGTTGGCAAGTTCCCTATGGCAACAAACGAAAACTATCGCGACAAAGGTGGTGAGTGGCAGACAATCACCGAATGGCACGATGTCGTCGTTTGGCGAAACCAGGCTGAACGCGCTGAGAAAATGCTTAAGAAAGGTAGTCTTGTATACGTTGAAGGGAAGCTCACTCATAGAAAGTATCAGGATAAGGATGGAATAGACCGTTACGTAACAGAAGTGGTAGCAAATACTTTCCGCCTACTTGAGCGCAGGGAAGGAGGTTCTGGTTATGGTGGTAGTTTTCCTGGAGATGAGCAATCAAACACGGGGAGCAGTTATGAACTTAAGTCGGAGACAACTTCAGAAGTTAGCAACAGTGGCTCAGACGAACAAATGGATGACGATTTGCCCTTCTGATCGTATCCACATTTGCGCACTAACACAAGGATTTTGGAAAGCAGTGAACCCCCTGATTCGGGACTAATCTACCTCTCTTCTTTCGCAATTTTCTTTTTACAGATCGGTTCTACTGGCGCCTGGTTTACCATTGCATTGTTGCTGGTGTTGATCATTATGTCCGCATTGATTTCCGGGTCTGAGGTAGCATACTTTTCCCTTACACCGGCCGACCTACATGAGCTGGCATCGGAAGATACCAACAGCAGTAAAAGAATCTTGCACCTTAAGGAAAAACCACGCATCCTCCTTGCCACCATTCTAATCTGCAACAATTTTGTAAACATTGCTATTGTCATCCTTTCCTACTTTTTGACAAGCGAGCTATTACCTCCAGACACTTTGCTTGCCTGGGGCGAATCACTGCAGAGAACGCTACCAGGCACTCTAAGCATCGAAAGAATTGCTACCGCGTTGGAGTTTTGCATCACAGTTGTTGGTGCCACCTTCTTGTTGGTTTTATTTGGGGAAGTGACACCAAAGATCTACGCCAGTGTCAACAATCGTTCAATGGCTCGATTTATGGCTAGGCCTCTATCAGCGCTCACGATTCTATTTGGTCCGGTGTCCAGGATTTTGGTTGGGTGGTCTAAATGGTTTGAGACTAAATTGGGCAAAGATGGTGATCAGGTCAGGAACATCAAAGACGATTTGGATCGAGCAATCGAGCTTACAGTGAGTCATGAGAAGGACTCCGAGAAAGAGATTGACATCTTAAAAAGCATTGTCAAATTTGGAGATGTCAGTGCTAAACAGATCATGAGATCTAGAGTGGATGTAATCGCATTAAGCATTGACAGCAACTTCTCGGAAGTTTTGCACACAGTAAGAGACTCCGGGTATTCCAGGATTCCCGTTTACGAAGAAGACTTTGATCAGATCAATGGCATTCTGTACGCAAAGGATCTACTGGTTCATTTGCAAGAGGGCGAGAACTATCGCTGGCAGGATTTGATTCGAACTGATGTAAAGTTTGTGCCAGAAGCCAAGAAAATAAATGAACTGCTCAAAGAATTTCAACAGGAGAGAACACACATGGCAATCGTGGTAGACGAATTTGGAGGCAGTGCCGGTCTGGTTACGCTAGAGGATGTAATGGAGGAAGTGATAGGTGATATACGTGATGAATTCGACGAGGAAACCGAGGTAGATTTTGAGAGGCTAGATAGCCAGAATTTTGTGTTCGAGGGTAAGACTTTGTTAAATGACATGTGCCGAGTTTTGGGTATCGATACCAGTACTTTCGATACTATCAAAGGCGATGCAGATAGTCTGGCAGGGCTTCTTCTGGAATTGCTTGGGCGAATTCCCAAGAGAAATTCAGAGATAAGAATTAAAAATTACCGGTTTAAAATACTGTCGGTGAATGAAAAAAGAATTGAAAAAATTCAGATTACCGTATCCAAGCCAGTTAAGACTTAGTCTGGTATTTCTAATCGTATTAGGATGTCAGGGCCCGTCTTATACTCCCAAACCCAGGGCTTTTCCAAAAGTTGAGTATCCGGATCGTAGTTATAAAACATTTCAGGATGATGACTGCGGATTTACTTTTGAAATGCCGGAATACACTACGATTGAGAAAGACACCTTGTTTTTTAATGAGGAACCAGCCCACCCATGTTGGTTCAACCTACATTTTCCAGATTTCAATTGTGATATTCACTTTAGTTATTATCCGATCTCAAATGAGGCACCATTTGAAAAACTCAATGCAGACGCATTTAAGCTAGCAATGGAACACAACAGAAAAGCTACCTATATCGACGAACACCAGGTAGCCAACGAATTCGGAGTCGCCGGATTTGTTTTTGATTTACAAGGACCGGTTGCTACGCCATTTCAGTTTTTCCTATCAGACAGCACTAATCATTTTTTTAGAGGAGCACTCTACTTTAACACTCAGGTTAGACCAGATTCTTTGGCACCGGTATATGACTTTGTAAAGCAGGATCTTGCCCACTTGATCAATACGTTTCGGTGGAAAGAGTAAAAAGCTAGTAATTGGCTAGTCAGCTACAACCTCTTCAGCTGCTGCAGCAACTTCTTCCTTTAACGGAACTCCGGTTATTTTAGACTTGACTTTGGCCTCAATTTCAATTGCCAGTTCGGGATTATCAATCATAAATTGTTTAGCAGCCTCCCGGCCCTGCGCAATCTTGGTGCCATCGTAGCTAAACCAGGAACCGCTTTTTTGTACGATATCCATGTCGACACCCAAATCAATAATTTCTCCAGCTTTGCTAATTCCATGGCCATACATGATATCGAATTGGGCAATTCTGAAGGGCGGAGCGAGCTTATTCTTTACGACTTTCACTTTCACTGTGTTGCCCATGACGTTCCCGTCCCTGTCTTTGATGGGAGGTCCGCTACGTCTGATATCCAGCCGCATCGATGAATAAAACTTTAGAGCATTTCCACCGGTGGTGGTCTCCGGATTTCCAAATAAGACACCAATCTTCTCCCGAAGCTGATTGATGAAGATGCAACAGCAACCAGTGCGCCCGATTGTACCAGTAAGCTTCCTCATGGCTTGTGACATCAATCTTGCCTGCAGTCCAACCTTTGACTCTCCCATCTCTCCTTCAATCTCGGCACGTGGAACTAGTGCTGCGACCGAATCAATCACAATGATGTCAATCGCCCCCGATCGAATCAAGTTCTCAGCAATTTCTAATGCTTGCTCACCATTATCAGGTTGAGAGATCAGTAAATTTTCTGTGTCAACACCCAGGGCTTCTGCATAAAACCGGTCAAAGGCATGTTCCGCATCGATAAAAGCAGCAATGCCTCCCTTCTTCTGACACTCAGCAATGGCATGGATAGCTAAAGTGGTTTTCCCTGACGACTCAGGTCCGAATATCTCAACTACCCTGCCCCTGGGCAAACCATTTACACCGAGAGCGATGTCCAAGCCCAATGACCCGGTGGGAATGGTTTCAGCCTCTACTACCTGCTTGTCTCCCAATTTCATCACGGTCCCTTTCCCATAAGTCTTTTCAAGCCGGTCAACTGTGAGTTGTAGAGCTTTGAGTTTTGCGTCTTTTTCGTTTGCCATATCTATTTGCATTAGAACAGACAAATATATGATTTTTAACGATTTGAAATCCTGCTAGATGTGGGTGTAAAAAAGAAAGAACCCTTAACAGTAGCTTCGACTGCTAAGGGTTCCTGATCTAATTCTTTTGCGAGTGTGCTCAGCTCACTGCATGTTCGATTCGGCTGTAATCAAGGACCTTCTCAACACATGATCGGGAAGGAGAAAACTGAACTTTCGGTAATTGCTCTGTAGCATAAACCAGTTCAAGATAGTCTTCTTTCAGGTCCCAGTCGGATTCCAATTCTTCCAACAGCGCCAATCTATCCAGCGTGGCTAGCTCCCGGTACAAAAGACGAACTAAATCATTTTGTGTACAGTTTTGCGTCATACAGTAAAGTTTTGGTTACAAACTGACTAATAAACTAGTCCA
>JAHELJ010000222.1 GCA_024644235.1 Lewinellaceae bacterium | reverse complement strand
TGGGGTGAAGGAACATCTTTTGCCGGAGGTGGTGGCAGCATGGGAACTGGGGGCGGAAGTGGTGCATCTCCCACCACAGGCGATGCGACTTGGAACTATCAATTTTGGATGACTGATACATGGACCACCAATGGCGGTCACTTTGTAGCGACAGAGAGTGCCTCTACGACGGTTACATCCACTAACGGTCAGTACACCTGGAGTTCCTCCACTATGACGAATGATGTGCAGAGCTGGATCGATAATCCTGCATCAAATTTTGGTTGGATCGTTAGGGTGAATGAAAGTCTTAGCAGCACAGCATCCCGTTTCAACTCGAGTGAAGACTCCCAATCAGTGAGACCTAAACTTAGCGTTACCTACACCTTACCACCATGCCCCGACACGCTAGAACTCACAGGAATCATTTTTGGAACTCACCGTGCCAACATGCTTATTCACGCCAGCGGCACAGTAAAGGATACCTCTGTAGCTGTCTTCAAGACATTGGGGGAAGTCGATCTGGATCCGAATTTCACAGTAGAACAAGGAGGCACTCTAACCGTAGAGCAAGAAGGTTGTAACTGATCGGTATTCACTTGCTTCTTGATCTCGATCTTGCATTTCCTATATTGGCCCGCAATCTAAAACGAATCTAAGTGAAAAAGTACTTTTTACTACCCTTGACGATACTGTTTTGTGCCCCTCTGTTTGGACAAACAAAGCTATACGAGAATCCAGACTTTGACCGGATCGCCCGGAGACATAAGATCATTGCAATCATGCCCTTTGATGCGACAATTACTTTGCGGCCTAAGGATATGAAGGATATCACTCCGGAACAGTTGGATCGAATGGAAAAAGCTGAAGGAGAGAGTATTCAGTCCGCTCTTCATTCCTGGTTCTTAAAGCGTGATAAACAAGGATCGCTCACTGTCGAAGTGCAACCTCCGGCTATCACAAATGCCAAACTGAATCAAGCTGAGATCGATGAAGATAATTACGAAGAATATACACCTGGTGAATTAGCAGAGATCCTCGGGGTTGATGCGATTATCATGGGTTCGTTCGAAACAAACAAACCCATGTCGGAAGGTGCTTCAGTCGCCCTAGGTGTCGTGTTTGGATTTTATGGGGCGACGAATAAAGCAGTGCTGAATTTGTATATCTATAATGCGGAGGATAGTGATATACTGGTTAATTATCATAAGGGCGTGAAAGGGTCAATTGGCTCTTCGACAGAAGACCTGATAAACCGGCTCATGCGTAAAGCATCCCGTAGAATTGCATATACAAAATGATGACAGCGATGATTCGAAAATTGATGGCAACAACTTTGATGATGTCATGTTTGTTCGCAAATGCCCAGACGTTTCAGGGCAGTCAAAAACAGATTTCCCAAATTCTGGCAAACATTCAGTCCTTTTCAAAACATGTGATGGCTTCGGACTATGATGCTATTGCTGATGCGTATACAGATGATGCGAAGATCTTCCCCAACAATCGTGAGATCATTCAAGGGAGTGATCAAATCAGAGATTACTGGGTTTTACCGGAAGGCGTAAGCACAGCCTACCATAAGATAACCCCTTTGGAAATAAAGATCAAAGGAAAGGAGGCATACGACTACGGCCTGTATGAAGGCACCACCAGAAGGAAAGATGGTTCTGAGGTGTCTTGGAAAGGAAAATACGTGATCATCTGGAAACGTGTTGCCGGTGACTGGAAAATGTACCTCGACATCTGGAACCGGATAGCAGACTAACTTTAAAAGACAATCTGCCGCTTGGTGCCTATTCATCCCGCACCGTCTGCGCGGGATTGAGCAGTGCCACCTTCCAGGTTTGAAAACTTACCGTGATAAAAGCAAGCGCCGCCACTCCCAGAACAGCTATCGCCAATACCCACCAGGGAAAATTGATTCGATAGGTGTATCCATCCAGCCAGTCGCTCATACCAAGGTACACTGCTGGTATACCGATCACCACTGCAATACCGATCAGCCATAGAAAATCTTTGAAGAATAGCACCACAATGTTGCCCACTGAGGCCCCCAGCACTTTCCGGATACCCACCTCCTTGGTCCTTTGAATTGCCATATAAGAAGAGAGCCCGAACAGTCCCATACTAGCTACCAGAATGGCCAGCAAAGCAAAGTTGAAGAAAATGAAACCAAATTTGCGGTCCTCCTCGTACAGCCTGGCAAACCGGTGATCAAGAAAAGAATAAACAAAGGGTGACTGAGGAAAAAACTGATTCCATAAATCGCCTACCCGTTCGATCGCACCAGCCAAATCGTCAGCCTCGAGCTTGACGACGGTGTGCGAAGGCGTTTCATCATGAAAAAATACCGTGGGCTCCACATGGTTCTTCAATGATGAACGATTGTAATTGCTGACTACCCCTACAATAGGGAATCTGTCGTTTTCGGGATCCCTCCCAAATTGAAGAAACTGATTAAGCACCAGGTCAGGATCGGATACCTGCAAGAGATCGAGTAGAGCCTGGTTAACCACTACGGCAGAGGTATCCGTTAGCAGTT
>JAHELJ010000036.1 GCA_024644235.1 Lewinellaceae bacterium | reverse complement strand
TTTTCAAAACTATTCCGCTGAGTTAGAACGACTTACACCAGTCGTTTTCCCTGTGGTGCAATTGTGAGATTGGCCATGTGTAACCTCGCAGGGGGAGATTTCAAATAATTTTCAGGGTTCTGATCACACATGTCTGAACAATATACGAGGCAATCCAGTATGGATTGCACTAAACATTATACATGAGAAATACATATCACGGCAGACGAAAGAGCAAGCCGACTAGCAACAAGAGACATTCAAGTAACGGAAACAGGAATTCCGGCCGTCGACGAGCCAATAACAAATCTCAATTGGATCCAGCACTATTTATCAAGAAGGCCGTCCCGGTGGAGGAAACTGTTTATCATCCCGACCGGACCATTGAGCAATTGCCATTAAGCCATAGATTGATATCGCGACTGACTAAAAAAGGATTTAAGAAACCTACCGAAATCCAGGATAAGACCCTTGAAGCATTATTGGATGGCCGCGACCTCATGGGCATCGCTCAAACAGGCACCGGTAAAACCGGGGCATTTCTGATGCCGATTATCGAGGAGCTGATTCACAACCCTAGAGAAAAGGAGCTTGCCCTGGTCGTAGTACCTACCCGGGAGCTGGCGCTCCAGGTGAATGAAGAGTTCCGCAGCATGACCCAAGGGCTGAAGCTGTTTAGCTCCTGCTTTATCGGAGGCACCAGCATCAACAAAGATATTCATAACCTGCGCCGGTCCAGCCATATCGTCATCGGTACGCCCGGAAGATTATTGGATCTTAGCGAGCGGGGCGCACTGAAGTTTTATCACTTCCGGATCCTGGTGCTCGACGAGTTTGACCGGATGCTGGATATGGGGTTTGCCCGCGACATGGATCGCATCATCGGCGACATGTCCGACCGGGAGCAGACGATGCTATTCTCTGCCACCCTCGACAAATCTCAGGAAAGAAGAATAAGCGAAATACTCCACGATCCGGTTCATGTGAAAGTAAGCACCGGAGATACCCCTCACGATCAGATCGAGCAAGACGTGATTCGACTGGAGCAAGGCGAAGACAAGTTCCGTAAGCTATGCGATATGTTGCATCAGCAGGAATTTTCCAAGGTGCTATTGTTCGACGAGACCAAGCACCGGGTGAACCGGCTCTGCCAGCAACTGAATAAGAGAGGGATCAAAAGTGCCCAGATACAAGGCAACAAAAGCCAGAATGCCAGGCAAGCGGCGTTAAAATCCTTTAAAGAAGGTAAGATCAGAGTGCTGGTGGCCACCGATGTAGCTGCCAGAGGTATTGACGTACATGATATATCTCACGTGATCAATTACCAAATGCCCAGGACTTACGACAGCTACATCCATCGCATCGGCAGAACGGGGCGTGCCGGCAGGACCGGTAAAGCGTTTACGTTCGTTTCGTAGGGGATTAATCCTTCTAAAAGGAATTGGGATGCTTGGTTTTTTTGCCAAAGCATCTCAGTCACTTTATATGCTGCTTTAATATTGTATCCGTCAGATCCATAGTAGCCCCAGGAGAAAGACGCGATCTAGTCTAAGGTCTTAAGCGGAGAAACTCCTAGTTGAACTAGGGATGAGTAGCGGACTAGGAACTGTAGCCTTATTTGGTTAAGCTCCGGAGATGCTTAATCCTCTGTAAAACTGAGTACCAAAGTTCCAATTCCATTCTTCAAACACAAATCTGCTTAAGCAAATACAGCGATTGGAGCGCTTTCCAGCCCAGAACCTAAGCTTTGAAAATTGTGGCGTTCAATAATCCACGGGGCTAGGCCAGCCACAGCTACCTTGGGATCTGACTAGAGTTTTGCTTCTTCCCGCCTCCGGATCTCCGGCGGGCAAGGTGCGGCAATGTGGCACATCCCGACCGAAAGCTTCGGGGCGCAGAGCTAGAGCGCAGCATGTCCCGACCTAGAGCGTCGGGGCCAAAGAAGGCCCCCGCGCCCGGTCCTGACTTGTGAACAACGTCAGGGGCCAGCGGCACTAATGCAGTAACTGCAAGCAGTCGCCGACCATGAATGGCAGAAGCTTGTGATTCAGCAGGAACTATGAATTAATATCATGAAACGTATTCCGGATCAGACGATGTGGAACATCGGGGACGCATGAATAGAAATAACGTTTGGTGCGGTGAAATTCGGAGAGACCAAGTCATCTAGTTTAATGACGATGTTCTTCAATAAAAGAAAGAATGTTTTGATTAAATCCTTCCGGATTATCCTCATGGGAAATGTGGCTCGCTCCTGGTATGACTTTCTGTCTAGCATTAGGTAAAAGTTGCTGGAGTCTGTCCAGAAGTAGGGGAAAGATCTTAGGACTATTTTCTCCCGAGATCAACAAGGTGGGGATATCAATTGATCTTATTTTCTTGGCTTCTAACGGAGGAAATCCTGATCCCATAAATTCGGCTTTGATGACATTTTGGTAGACCTGCTCCATGCGGGCTTCAGATAAGTTGGAATATGCCTCTGCACCCAGCACGGCGGTGCCGAAGATTTCCACCGCTTTTTTCACCTGGTCTCGCTCGATCGCTTTGGTGGCGGGCTCTATCCCTCGTGAGCCCAGCTTGACTAAGGCGATAGCTGTTTTAGGTCGGGTGAGAAGGAGCTTCAAGATTTCTGACGTCTTGGGCGAGTTGCTGACAAATAAGGTGATGGCGGGTGGCTCAGCCAATACCAGGCTTCTGATCCGATTGGGAGATTTCATGGCCAACAACAGGCAGATGAAGGCTCCGTAGGAATGTCCGATCAGATGAACCGGCTGTTCAAGGGGCGAAAGGATGGCATCCAGATCCGAAACATGCTGCTGCATCGAGTAGTCCTCGCCATCAGTTATCTCCCGGTTGGGCCAGTGAAACCTGCGGCTGTAGGTGATGGCCCGATATTCCTTGCTTACTGCCTCCATCTGATCTGCCCAGGTGCGATAGTCACTTACCGAGCCATGGACAAAAACAACCGGGTCACCCCGCCCTTTTTCGATGTACTTGAAGGCATAGTCATTTACGACCACTGGTACACGAGATCCTGCCTGTTTGCAGCAGTCAATCATGATGGCTTGTTTGAGGATCCGCTTCCCCATTTTCTGTACCCTCCATACGGAGAAAGCGGGCGGCATTGTGGTAAAAGATATCACGCTTTTGCGCTTCGGTCAGATAAGGGGCTGTCTCGATTGCTTCGATGGCCTCGCCGATTTTTTCCGGCCACACCATCTGATCGGAGCCAAACATCACCCGCTTTCCCAGACCGGCCCTGATAAACGCCTCCAGATAATCATGAAAGGCGGCTCGGGGGATCACCCAGGTGATGGTGGAGACATCCACATAGAGTTGGGGATACTGGTACATCATCGCAATCATTTCGTCGCCAAACGGGTAGCCGGCATTCTCCACAAAGAGTCGCAGCTTGGGATAGCTGGTAAGTACCGCTTCCAACATGAGCGGATCACCGGCGGCAGAGCGGAAGGTCGGCATGTAAGGTCCGATGCCTAAGGTGTGAATCAGCACTGGGAGGTCGAGTTCTTCCGCCAGTTGGAAATAAGGTCTTAAGGATGGATCGTTCGGCGGGATGCCATTGAGTTGCGTACCGATCTCTCCCATGGCGGTAAAACGACCGGACGTGTACTCCGGCTTTAGTTTGGCCAGCTCCTCGCTACCGGCTTTGAGAATGAAAGGCGATGCGATAAAGCGTCCGGGAGCGGCCTGGTTCCAATCCCGTACTGCTTCCCAATTGGTACCGCTGAGAAAACCTTTGACAATATTGTAGCGATCCATGGCCGCTAGTGTTTTCTGCATCAGATCGGCAGGATTGACAGTAGCGTGGCCATCGCCATGACAGGGCGCCGGCCGGCAGAGGGAAGGAGCTCCTTCCGGCACCTCATGGGGAAGTCCTGTATGCATGTGCATATCGATGATAGGCTGTCGTTTATTGGTTTCCATAGTTGATTGGGCATCGGCATTCCAGGCAAGCACCGTGATGAGTACAACAGGCAATAGATTTTTCATGGATCTCTGTTTTTATTCTTTTTGTTTTCAGATAATCCAAACTTATGCGATGCGGGAACGCTCCACATCGGTAGCCTTACCCAATTTTACCGGGTTCGGGACTGGGTAATTCTACCCATATGCCGAAAGATGAGAGAGCGGCTGTGGACTTATATGGTGAGTTTACCCGATCAAGAGGTGCTATCCAGGATACGATTCTTGAGGGCTAGGGCGGTAGCCTCCGCCCGCGACGACGCCCCCAGCTTGTTGAAGATGTTACTGACATGCCGGTCTACCGTGCGTTCGCTGATAAACAGTTCTCCGGCAATGCGCTTATTGGTTTTCCCGGTTGCCAATAGCTGCAATACTTGCAGTTCACGCAAAGTAAGTCCGTGGGTTTGCTTTGTCTTTTTCTGCTTCGACCATTGATTGATCCTTTCAAGATCCGGCCTAGCCCCGAGTTGTTCCAGTACCCATTGGGCGGCTGCCAACTCCATGTCGGCATGGTCGTGATCGTTCAGTACGCGGTAGGCGAGACCTTTCATTGCCCGGGTCAGGGCGGCTTCATATGGCAGCTGCAGACTGTCCCATATCTTCATGGCTTGCTGAAGGTATTCAAGGGCAGGTTGGCCTTTCCCTTCTGCGAGAAGAACCGATCCACGGCACTGCGCCGACACCGCCTCGAGATACGGGATTTCAAATTGATCGATGATTGCTATCAATTGTTCGCAGACTTCATCGGCTTCCTTGGTTTTCTTTCGGGCCAGTGTAACATCCACGAGTGCAGGCAGCAGTTCCGCTTGTCGCAATGGATCTTTAGCTTCCTGCAGGGCATTTCTCAACGCTATTTCTGCCAGGTCGTGCTCCCCCTGAGTCAGGCGCAGCAAGGCCATACCTGGCTGTGGATTTCTGCCCCATTTCGAAGCTTCGCGATAGCTTGCTTCTGCCCCAGTAAAGTCGCCGAGCAGGCGTAGCAGCTCTGCCTGGTGGTAGTAAGCCTCTCCCGCCGCGGGTTCGCCCGGAGGGCGGGTCAAAAGGATACAGGCATCCCGAATCTCCTCCCGGGCTTTTTCCCATTCGCCATGGAGCTGGATGATCTCAGCCCGGCGTACCAGGCACTGTCCCCGGAAGGGGATAATGTCGGGCCGGGCCTCACACCAGCGGGTCAGGGCGGAGGTCCAGTCCCGCGCTCTCGCCAGGTCCCAGACCTTTCGACAGGTTTCGATGACGGCGCAGTAGACGATCCCGGTGGCGATCGGCGAGACGTCTTCCGTTTCGATGGTGACCATGATCTCGTCAAATAATCGCCCACCCTGGAAGACTTTTCCTTGCATGATCATGGATTGCCCCAGGCCAAGTCTGGCCAAAGTGATCAGATCCGGATCACTAAATCGCTCGCCAATAGCGGAGGCTTCTTCAAACAGCTGTTGAGCCTTTTCGGCCTGGCCGCCATACAGCGCCCCCAAAGCTTTGGGCACGAGAAATAAGCCGCTTTCGGCATAGACTCCGGGTGGCAGGTCGTTGAGCAGGCGTTCACCTCTCGCCATCCATCCGCTGCCCCTGGCCCTTTGACCGGTATTCAGGTGTATAAGACCCAGCCAGAAAGCGCAACGTGCCGCTCGTTCGATCTGGTTCTGGTCCAGATAGGCCTGGTGAACCTTCTCCAGGATCAGGTGACTCTCTTCATCCCTGCCGGTGAGGTAGGCAGCCAGGGCATGGGTTTCCAGTTCTGCTGGTTTCAGGTTACGGTTCCGAGCGGCTGCTGTCAGCCGTTGGTAGGTTTCGGTCCAGTTTTCAACTTTTTTCATCGCGTTAAGAGGCTCTATGGAGCATTGTGATTTGGTGATAGCCTTAACGGATTTCTGACCCAAAACGCAATAGCCCCATGCGGGGCTATTGATCTATGCAATCTTAGCAGAGGCACACTGTTTTAAACCGTTTGCATCACGGATTTGATTTTTGCTACCACCTCCGGGGTTACATCGGTTAAGCCATGCTCTTTCTTGGCATGGGCAGCGGCTAATTTGAGGGCTTCTTCTTCTGTGTTGGCTTTGATGACTCCATCACAGTCAAACCCTACATCTCGACAACGAATTACTTTTTGCATTTTGGTTTGTTTTAGTGGTTATAAGATAGTGGATTATTCTTTGACTAATTCTAGTTCCAATTCAATTGGTGCCGACCGCTCTAAAGTGGTATAAACCGGGCATCGTGTTCTTATCCCGTCAGTTAGTTTATCAGCTTCCTCCTGGGAAACTCCGGTAAGTGTGAGTTTTACTTTAAACTCCTGAATTCTTGGATTGACATCTTCTCCTCTTACTCCTCTAGGATCAAGTTTTCCTTCGACAGTTGCCGAGGCAGCTTTTAAAGGAATGTCTAATTCCTGAGCAACTTTTTCGGAGACCAAAACGCCACAACTTCCCAAGGCAGAAAGGAGGATTTCTATTGGATTGACTTCTTCGTTTGGTCCACCCAGGGGAGGAGGTGAATCGATGATCAAGTAATGATTTCTGGCATTTACAATGGAGCGACCTTCTGATTCAGAAAGTTCTGCGTCAATGCTGATGGTAGCCAAATCCTGGCTGATCAAGGGAGTGGAGCTGTAAAATAGACCGATTAAAATTACTAATTGAAATATTAGTCTCATCATCTTCTAAGATATATAGTTATTAAATTTGATTTTCATTGTCTCATCGATAACGGTTGTAGAGAGCTACTTCATCACTATGTATCAAATTTGAAAGATATAGAATATTGTAAGAAAGCGACAAATTCGACATGTATGAGTTTACGAAATGGACTGCCCCATGTTTAGGCATTGGCGATATTGATTTTGCCTTTTCTACTAAATTTCTTCATAAAATTCCAGTAGTCCACTTTTTCAGACCGTTAGTTGAGTATTATTGCTGCAGATCAATCTACTATTTTCAAAGACCCAATTAACTTCAAAGGTTACCAAGGCTTCGGTTTAAGATAACTAAGACTAAGCACAGCGAAAGTGAATAATTAGAAATGAATTAAGTACCTTATTTTTAAGTATATAGCTCATTTTTGAATATGCAAAATTGATAAAGTATTAGGAAATAATAATGAAATTATTTATAAAGTATATGGTCAGCTTACGATGTAAGATGATGGTAAAGGAAGAATTAAAAAAGTTGGGATTGAATTATGTAATCGTTGATCTAGGAATGGTGGAAGTTTTGGAGGATATTACAAGTGATCAACGCGATCAATTGAGCAAAAATTTATTGAAATCCGGCTTGGAGCTTTTGGAAGACAAAAAAAGCATTCTTATTGAGAAAATTAAGAATGTGATAACTGAAATGATTCATTACTCAGATGAACTACCAAATGTGAATTATTCTGACTACATCAGCGAAAAATTAGGTTACGACTATACTTATCTTGCTAATACTTTTTCGGAGGTGACAGGAATTACTATACAACGGTACATTATAATTCACAAAATTGAAAGAGTGAAAGAACTGATATTGTATGACGAACTTAGTCTTTCAGAAATTTCATATAAACTACATTATAGCAGCCCTTCGCATTTATCCAATCAGTTCAAGAAGATCACTGGACTCACTCCGTCTTTCTACAAGAAGATGAAGCAGAAGCGAGATAGAAATTTGGAAAACATGTGAGACTGTGAATACATTTCCACTAGTCGGTATTGCTTTAATCCTTAAATAAAGGCTTGATATTTATCTGCTCATTTTGCATAGGGAGATATGGAGAAATTATAAACAAGAAATAGCGAGCATAATAGATTTATTGGAGGATGGAAGAAGCATTTAACAAAAGATCACTGAACCTTTCATGCTGAGAAGATCATAAGTAGGACTGATATTCCTTCCTCTTAAATAGGAATTCACAGATTTTCACGTACTCGAATGTATCCTACAGTTAACCCGTCACTTTAAGGCAACGAAGAGATTGATTACTTCAGACCCCAATTTGGTCCATCTCGCTTCTATTCCGGTAAATGAGTCGATCTTCATCACAAATTTATCCTCTGAGCACCGACTCAATAACTTTTGGAAACTTCACCTTAAGCGCTCTTAATTACTTTTCGTAAAACATGTGATATGTGTAAGCTTCTACTAGAGATATGTAATGCTTTCATCCATAAATGACGTGATCTTTGGATAGTCAATTTTGATTTAACTAATCATTAGCGGTCCTGGACGTAGACTTTAGACTTGGTTCCACAGGTGATCATTGGGATTGACAGCTCAGGGATTTGAGGGAGGAACCATTGACTCTATTCGACATAGCACGGAAACTCGTAGGGTACTTGATTGCCTAACCCCTGATGGTAGGTGATTAGATGGATCACATGATCCGGTAGAATGTCTTCTCAAAAATCCCAGATATTTTAAGACCTCAGCTCTGTTTTTTTGAGGCGAAATATACAAATAGGCCTCAAGTGAAACAGGGAGTAAAGCGCTATACCCTTGAATCTTGTCGCCCGCCATTCAACTATTAGAAAATTAACGACATAAATTTATAGAAATGGATTACATATATATTATTGTTCCTATTATCCTTCTTTTTCTGGCAGGCATTAGAATTGTTCGACCCACTCAAAAGGGTTTGATTGAACGATTAGGGAAGTATCGTAAATTGGCTCACCCGGGTTTTCATTGGATTATTCCGGTTATTGATCGATTATTTTATGTGAATATTACGGAACAAATGATCGATGCGGAGCCTCAAGAGATAATCACCAATGATAATTTGAATGCCAGTGTGGATGCGCAAGTCTATTTTAGGGTGAAATCAGATGAAGATAGTGTGAAGGGATCGGCGTATGATGTTAATAATTATCAATTGCAGATTGTAAATCTGGCACGAACCACACTGCGTAACATTATCGGTACCCTCACCTTGAAATCTGCCAATAGTGAAAGAGGAAAAATAAACACCGAGCTACATGAAACATTACATCAGGAAACTAAAAGTTGGGGAATTGAAATCATTCGAACCGAATTAAAGCAGATTGACCCTCCCAGAGATGTGCAAGAAACTATGAATAAAGTAGTGAAGGCAGAAAACGAGAAAATTGCAGCTATCGATTCTGCCACTGCTGCTGAGACAGTTGCCGATGGTATCAAGCGCGCTAAGATAAAGGAGGCGGAAGGATTTAAGCGGGCGAAAGTATTACATGCTGAAGGGGAAGCTGAAGCGATAAAACTGGTTAATGAGGCCGCTGACAGGTATTTTATTGGAAATGCTCAGCTCTTGCGAAAGCTTGAAGCCATGGAAATGTCACTTAAGAGCAACTCAAAGATTGTCATACCAACAGGTTCTCAAGTGGTTAATTTAATTGGGGAAATGGCAGGTATTGTTCCACTGAACGGAATTACGAAATAGATTAGTATCATTTATTTAAATAATAATTCATCATGTCAAGAGACAAAGGAAATAAATCAGATAAGAAAGCACCAGCAAAGACCCTGAAAGAGAAAAGAGCTGCAAAAGCAGCGAAACGTGAAGGGAAAAATAATATGAACATTATTAAAGATGAATAGCGAGGAAATCAATACGATGATGGAAGGAGTGAAGAAGGGGCCCCTGAAGACCTTACTATTGCTAGTTGTAGTAATGGTAGTTGCCATCGCGTTTAAACCGTGGGTCCAGGTTGGGGCAGGAGAAAGAGGTGTCGTCCTGAATTTTGGGGCAGTTCAAGAGAAAGTTCTAGATGAGGGCATACATTTTAGAGTACCGGTAATGCAGCAGATTATTCTGATAGATATTAAGATTCAGAAGGTAGTAACTGATGCCGCTTCCGCATCCTCTGATCTTCAGGATGTAGCTTTATCCGTTGCTCTCAATTACCACATTATACCGGATAAAGCAAATCGGGTTTATCAGACAATCGGAGTGGAATTTAAGGAACGGATGATAGACCCCGCTATCCAGGAAGTCATGAAAGCTGTGTCAGCCCGCTATACTGCAGAGGAACTTATTACCAAAAGACCCGCAGTAAGTGCTGAAATGCAAGAATCTCTGACTAAACGGCTTTTGCTTTCTAATATATCAGTAGATGCTTTTTCGATTGTTTCATTTAGTTTTTCAAAAATATTTACAGATGCTATTGAAGCAAAGCAAACGGCGGAGCAGAATGCCCTAAAGGCTGAGAGAGATCTCGATAGAATAAAAGTTGAGGCACAGCAGACCATTGCAGCGGCTACAGCTGAGGCGGAGGCATTGCGATTGCAAAAAATGAATATTTCACCCGATCTTATAGAACTGCGCAAGATAGAGGCCAATCTGAAGGCGATAGAGAAATGGAATGGTATACTTCCTCAGGTCACAGGTGCAGGTGCTGTGCCATTCATCGGTGTAAGTGATCTGAGAGAAGATTAGTCACAATCGATTAGCTAGGCAAAGACGGCCTGAGAGATCGCATTTCGGATTACTACACAACAAAACATTCTAGATATTTAATGACAGAAGTAATTACTAGCAAGTACAGGAAGTCAAATGAGAAGCTCGATAAGGAATCGATTAATATTATCAGGACTATGCAGCGGAACAATGTGCAGCTGATTCATATTGCCGATAACAAGGCCGCTGTCATGTTGAGCCTTAATGCTATTATACTCACTCTCTTGATACCCAATGTGATATCGAATTTGGATTTCATCCTGGAGAATCTGCTGTATGTGCCAATCATAATTTTTGCCGCTACCAGTTTTTGCACTGTGTGTATTTCCTCTTTTGTTTTAATGCCTGAAAAGTTCCAGAACCCAAAATACGTTGATGAGGACCATTACACTCAAAACCCTTTTTTCTTTGGCAATATTTTAAAGATGGAGTTTAATTTATATTTTGGAAAATTGAGAAAGTCGCTGGATTACAAGAAAAGTCTCCAGGAATTTTTGGCTCAGGATCTATATTATTCGGGAAAACGCCTCGCCTATAAAATGTCATGGATTCGGATTGCTTTTTACATTTTCTTAGTTGGGATTTCGCTGGCAGCTCTGTCTGTATTTATTGCTTTATTTACATAGGATATCTGCAGAATATCATTCATTTCTGATAGAATCACAGACACTAATCTGACTACTAGTTCACGACTAAATTTGTGATATAAAAAGCATTGCCAGGAGGCGACCAAACGAACGAAATCAAGAATGAAAGATTCTTTATGAGATAGTTTCAGATTAGTTATTATGCAGTGGGTAGTGCTACTGCAAAAGATTTGAATAAATAGAAGAAAAGCTTTCAACTTGTCAAATGGATAATTCTGAAAATAAGGACTCGAAATCATTTAGAGTAAATGATATCGTCGGATATCTTTCTAATTCGGTAGTAATCAAGTCAATCCTTAGGAAAACTACTGGCAGTGTCAGCGTTTCTTCATTTGATTCAGGTGAGGTTTTGGTAGGAAAAGTATCTCCCTATGAGACCTTGATTCAGATCATCGAAGGGAAATCTGTGATAGTAATAGATGGTAAATCCAACTTGTTGGAAAGTGGTGAGTCCATTATTATTCCAGCTCATACATCTAACACTATAAAGGCCAATGTCAGGTTTAAGATGATTTCAACCGTGATTAAAAGTGGTTACGAAGAAATCACCCTATAATGGCAAGATATTTGGTCCACCTAATTTATTAGAAACATGGAAAGTAGATATAAGGAAGGTACAGAGGTGTATGCTAAGGTAAATCCTTCTCAAAAATTAATTGTCAGGCGTTATATAGACAGGATATACTATTGCAAAATTAAGGAGAATCCAATGCTAAAAGAGCTGGTTTACTTTGAAAGGGAATTACTATCTGACTCGACGATAGAATCATGACAATTGGTAAATGGAAAGGACCGACGTGAAGATGACTTAATGTGTGGGGTATGGCAGCATAACGCGCTGGTTATCTGGCCTCCCCTTCGATGGTCGGGAACTCTAGGAATGATTCTGCTATTTTTGATAAACTGGTTTTATTCAGATTGGCATACCTCTAGGCCTTTTCAATTGAGATTTTAAAAATTCAGCTCCGGCACCTCACCGACCAGCTCGATCATTTGCTCAAAACGGGAATCGACAGCCAGAGGGGTCAGAAGAGGATCCCCTCGAAACATCATGATCGACCCAATCCGATTAGTAATGGCCTTTTCCAGGTAATGAAAGGCCAGATCAAAGTAGCCCATACCCGTGCACAGTACAGCGAGGTCAATGACCAGACCCACTCCTTTCGGCTGCTGGTGCAACGCCTTTAATTCCTCCAGCTTGATTTCTGCTTTTTCCGTTTGACCCATTTTGAAATAGGTCCAACCAAGGCAGGTGGAACGGTGCAGGCGGTAGCCGAAGGGTTCCAGTTTTTCGAAGATATCCAGTGCCTCCCCGTACTGGCCCTGAAAAGCAGCTATCCATCCCAGATACTCCTGTGCTGCCCGGTGGTTGGGCACCATGGTTAGTACTTTTTGAAGGTGAGGGGTCGCTTCTTCGTACTCCAATGTCCACAGGTGAGCAACCCCCATGTAGAATATCATTTCGATGGAAAGCGGATCCAGATCGAGACCCTGCTTGTGGGTTCTGCAGGTGTCAGCCATATCACCCCTGATCCAGTATAGGGTAGACACAATGTGGTAGAGGTTGGCCGCATTGGGAAATTTTTCCAGGCCTGTCTTCACAATAGCAGCTGCTGCTGTGAAATTCCAATGGACAAAAATCTCGAATACGCATTTGGCAAAATATCCGCTGGCCGTTTCGACCCCCAGTTCATTAAGTTTTTCTATGCTGGCGGTCATTTTTGACCGGGTCTCTTGCGGAGACATCTTCCCCGACATGCTCTGGAAGAAATAGCAGATGACCAGTCTTTCGCAGGGAAAAACAAAGTCCGGCTGCATCTCAATGGCTTTTTCGAGATAGGGGATCGCTTTGGTCATGGCGGCATCGTCACCAAACTGGTTGGCGTAGAAGAGTCCACGCAAATAGGTCTCGTAAGCCTCTATATTCAGCGTAGGCACCGTCACCATTTTCTCCTCATGCTGGGCTTCACCCAGATGTTGGCGTAAGCGATTGGTGATGGTAGTGGCAATTTCATCCTGCACTTCAAAGATGTCATCGAGGGTTCGGTCGTAGGTCTCCGAGAAAAAATGATACCCGTCTACCGTACTGACTAGTTGGGCTGTGATCCGCACCCGGTTGCCCGCCTTGCGCACCGAACCTTCCAGGATATGGGCTACGCCCAGCTGAGTGCCGATTTCCCGCACGTCCATTTGTTGCCCCTTGAAAGCAAACGATGAGGTACGGGCCGTGACTTGCAAGCCTTCTACTTTGACGAGCGCATTCAGGATTTCTTCCGAGATTCCGTCGCTGAAATATTCGTTGTCGGGGTCGCTGCTCATATTCACGAAAGGCAGAACAGCGATAGACTTCTTGTTTTCTTTCAGTTTGCCTTTCAGTTCGGAGCGCAGGGGTACTTTGATGCCGCTATTGGTCACGGCAAATACTTCCACCGGGTCTTTGATGTTCTTGAATTCGAAATGCCCCAGGGATTGGGTGGAAATGGAGGAGTGGTTTTTGACCGAAAAATTCAGCTTGTCGGAGAGGAGTATGCAGCCGGGCAGCCCCAGGCTCTCCACTCGGGCCGCCAGGTTGACGCCGTCGCCATATACTTCGTTGTCAGCGAAGACAATATCTCCAAGGTGTATGCCTATTCGCAAGGGTACCGGAGTGTCCTCCTGAAAGGAACGTTGCATGGTGATAGCACACTCCACTGCTTCAACAGCACTTTTGAAAATGCTAAGGGTGCCATCGCCATAGTATTGGACAACTTCACCATGATACCGCTCATGCGCTTTTTGAAGCACGGCCCGGTGCCGCTGACGCACAGCTGCGGCGGCTGACTCATTTTCATGCATCATGGCCGTGTATCCGACGATGTCGGTGAACATGATGGCGGCGAGCAAACGCTCGGACGCCATCTGCAGGCGGTTTTTGACGTCTTTCTCCATGGGTTCGAGACTACAATATCCGGTTAAATTTCTAAGCTATTTTGAATCTGGAAGGTCTAAATTTCTTCAAAATTAATCTCCTCCTTTCAGGTATTTCTCAACCAATGCATCTTGCAAGAATTCCTTGCAAGCTCTACTGACTTTTGGTAATGTTATGGAACCTTTCAGTTCTTTGACTATTTTACCCAATGCCTGTTGATCACTTCGAAATTTTTCCATGGTTATTGATTTTATATACTCTTCGACCAGTTCAGAAAGAGTTACTCCTATTTCAGTGCTAAATGATCCATTTACCGCCTGAATACCTTTCCGAATAATTGACAGCGTCATTATAAAACTTCGTAAGTATAAATTATTAGGCTGATATTAGTTGTCGTGCACCATTATCGGATTTATTCAATTTCAAGACATGCCCAATTCTTGTTTTCCTGATCGTTTAGGAATTCGGAGACTTGATCAAGTTTACTATTCAGTAACTTTGCGATCGAATCTGTTGTGGTATTTCCCGTTCTGAGCCAGATGATTTTTGGTGGGTGCCCCTTAAGGTTGGCTAGATCCATAAAATCGGAATCAAAAGTGACAATAGAATAGTCATTTTCCTTGGCATAACTCCAAAGTTCCAGATCTGTTGAATTCTCAAGAGCCAGTTCTATGACCTGTTTTGAGCCTGGAAACTTACTCGCTATTTTCTTGACTATTCGCTATGAGATATTCTGATCAAATAACAGCTTCACGATGCGACCCGGACTTTATGTTCCTTATCTGCCGCATATGCAAGACAAGCCTGAATCTGTTCCATGGTGAGCTCCGGATAGTCCTTCAAGATATCTTCAGCGGTCATTCCATTAGCAAACCAGCTCAGAACGTCATAGACCGAGATTCGAGTGCCCGTAATACATGGTTTGCCAAATCTGGTGTTTGGCTCAATCGATATGTGAAGTCTGTAATCTATCATTCCGAACATATTGATCAATAAAGTTACAAATTCCAACGTCGCTGACCATTTGTAAAGCACTCGACTTACAATTCGTTCCTCAATTCGGGGTTTGATGATCGTAGCTCAATATTCGCTTTAGTCTCCATTGGTCCTCTTCAAGGATCCATACATGGGTGAATTTTGCCGTACTGGTCAGATATTTTGGTTTGATGGGCTCCTCGCCGTAAAATTGGTGAACTCCGGATTGAATGGCACCGTATAGTTCCCCATTGGCATACAAGGGAAAGACTTGCATCGAGCTGTCAATCCGTTCTCGGGTCGCTTTGTAACTCATGTTGCATAAATCCGGGATACTTGCTAATAGCATTTCTTTAGAATTCAGAAATCCATTTTGATCGTGAAAGAATTCCAGGTCTTCACTAAAAATCATTCTGAGCTGAGCAGTATCGCATTGGTTATAGCCCAACTTGAAAACCAAGCTGTCCAACCGATTTAATTCTTTAGACAATTCTTTCAGATCAGTTCTATCTTGGCTGAGAAGGGCATTAGTTAGGAGTAGTAATGAGGTAAGACAAAGTGATATTCTTTTCATTCGGATTATTTTCTTTGTTATTTGCGACAAGCGAACACACTTTTTTGTCAAAGGTCGATGGCGAGATCGCTAGACTTACTTTCATTTCGATTTCAAATGCTCATCCATCCAACTTACGAATTCACTCTTCCACCTTGGAGTATCAACCAGTCCGGGACCGTGTGCCCCTCCCTCTACCACGTGCAATTTTGCCACCACATTCATTTCGATAAGTTTCTTATACATGTTTTGTGAGTGCCAGAGGGGTACAATCTCGTCCGCATCACCATGTACCAATAGAATTGGAGGGTCATCAGGGGATACGTGGAAAATCGGTGAGGCTTCCTGGGCAATTTTGTATTCGATCGTGGACGGCCGATCCCGTCTGACAAAGCCCAGAAAGGAATCGCCATTGGTGCCTTCTAAGAAAGAAGTGGGAGCAGCATTAGCTATGACACATTGAACCTTTGAGCTCATGCGATTGATGGGTGTGTCATCAGCAGGTATTTCGGTTCCATTGAGTACCCCCAGCATACAGACCAGATGTCCGCCGGATGAGCCTCCAATGGCACCAATTCTCTCTGGATTTATTTCATATTTGTTGGCGTGATAGCGAATGAACCGAACTGCCCGTTGGGCATCTTCCACTGCCGCCGGATAGGTAAAACGGGGAGCCGCTCTATGATTGATCGAGAATAGGGTATAGCCGGCGGCAACTAGTGCTTCACCTTGCATTTTTACATGCCGGTTGTGATTGATCATCCTTGCATCATAGCTAAATCGTCTTGACCAATTACTTCCGGTGATATGAATGATCCCATAGCCGTTTGGATTTTCCGGATAATATACATCCATCAGTAGAGCCAGGCCGGAGTACATGCCAAAGACGACGTTTCTGTCCACTTTAGCCGCATTGAGATCGGGTTGCGCCGGCAGTATGGCGGCGAAGAAAATTGCTGCCAGCAGAATAAATTGCCGGATGCGAAGTGTTCTATGACTCATTTGATTTTTAATTTTGCAATTCATTACACTGCACATATAACTAAGTAAAGTTGCTAACGCTCTATAAAAGTGCCACAATAAATTGATTGACAGCAGTGGTTTAGACTTTCCATTTGAAGATTATCAGTCGGGTCACCATCAACTTATAGACAGACCAACTCAGTCTATTACTTCTATCTCCTAATAAATGTTTGACATTACGGGTGTGGTACGGCTCTTTCGGCTACAGATTAAATTGGCCCTGCAATTAATCAGGGGTTATATCCCTATCACCTTAGATCCTTAGATGTTACCAACTGCGAACTTCTGTTCTCTATATTTGGTGCTGATTTCACAATCAAGTAAATTTTCTTGAAAGCGAAAAAATATGGCTATTCATCCACTTGCAGGAAAGACAGCACCCCACCAACAGCTTGTCGATATCCCAAAACTCATCACAGATTACTTTACCCAACAACCTGATCTGTCGCAACGAACCCAGCGGGTTGCCTTTGGTACTTCGGGGCACCGCGGGTCTTCCTTTCATCGGTCCTTCAATGAGCAACATATTCTTGCTACGACTCAAGCCATTTGTGATTATCGGAAAAAGGAGGGCATCGATGGACCGATTTTCATCGGGATTGATTCTCACGCTTTATCCACACCCGCTCAAGCTACTGCTTTAGAAGTGCTGGCGGCTAATGAAGTCGTGACCATGATCGCTGCCAATGATGAGTATACCCCCACCCCCGCGGTAAGTCATGCCATACTTGTTTATAATAAAGAAAGGAGTGGGGGGCTGGCAGATGGAATCGTTATTACGCCATCTCACAATCCTCCTGAGGATGGTGGCTTAAAGTACAATATGACCAATGGCGGGCCGGCTGAAGGATCGGTGACATCCTGGATTGAATCCCGGGCGAATGATATTCTGGAGAATAAACTTCAGGACGTCAAGCGGATGACACTCTCAAAGGCATTGAATGCACCGACAACGAAACGGTATGATTTTCTTGAAGCCTATGTTGCTGACTTGGGTCAGGTAATTGACGTCAAATTGCTGAAGGATTCAGGAATCAGGATGGGTGTGGACCCTCTGGGTGGTGCGGGAGTAAGGTATTGGCAACGAATAGCGGACCAATATGATCTAAACCTTACCGTAGTGGATGACTCGGTGGATCACACTTTTAGATTTATGTCTCTGGACTGGGATGGGAAAATCCGAATGGATCCATCCTCCCGATATGCCATGCAAAGGCTGATTCAATTGAAGGATAAGTTTCCGGTCGCCTTTGCCTGCGATACCGATCATGATCGTCATGGTATAGTGACAAAAAGCGCGGGCCTTTTGCAGCCCAATCATTTTTTGGCGGTCGCCATCAATTATCTATTTCAAAACAGACCTCGATGGGGTGCTGACACCGCTATTGGGAAAACCCTGGTAAGCAGCCAAATGATAGATCGGGTAGCCAATAAACTTGGACGGAAGCTCGTGGAAGTACCGGTAGGTTTCAAGTGGTTTGTCGATGGCCTCTTCGATGGAAGCCTGGGATTTGGTGGGGAGGAAAGTGCCGGAGCTTCCTTCCTAAATATGGAGGGAAAGGTCTGGTCTACCGATAAGGATGGAATTATTGCCGCATTGCTTGCGGGTGAGATTACTGCCAGTACTGGCAAAGATCCCGGAGAAATCTATCAGGAGTTCGTAAAAGAATTTGGCGAACCGGTTTATGACCGGATCGATGCACCGGCAACACCGGAACAAAAAGACAAATTGAAGAAACTATCATCAGACCAGATTTCTTTTGCAGAACTGGCGGGGGAAAAAATTACGAACATTCTCACCCATGCGCCCGGCAATGGTGCTGCCATCGGAGGTCTGAAAGTAGAAACGGCCAATGGATGGTTTGCCGCCCGCCCCTCGGGCACGGAGAATATTTATAAAATTTATGCGGAAAGTTTCAAGGGAAAGGAACATTTACACCAGTTACAAGAAGAAGCCCAAAAGGTTGTTGATGATGCGATCAGTTAGGGGCGGGGAGGTAGCTGTGTTTTTACATGCCATCAGTCTATAGTCCTTAGCCAACTTCTTGGCCGGTGAATAATCCGGTGCCTCAGTCAATTGGCATACTGGCAATCGAAGCCTGGAAGTTTACTGGAACATGAATTTATTTCTTGGGACTTCTTTCTTTTTTTTGAACGACTGTTAGGGAACAGGCAACAATTTGAAGCGAGTCTAAGCCAGAGATGGTTTCCTGAGCGTAGTGTTTTCCCTATTTTATTTCATAAAAATCAAATACAAGCTTTCTAAATTCCTTGGGAGACTCAATATATTCAAAATGGCCGCAGTCTTCGAAAAGGTGGATTTCTGAATTCGGTATTCGCTCATGAATGGCTACCGCCCCCTCCGCAGAAAATACGCTTTCCATACCCTGCATTATTAAAGTTCTACCACTGATGTTGGGCAATTGATCATGAATGTCATACTTGCCTAAATTTGCTCTTACCAAGCTGTTTGTAGTATTAATTTTCGGCACACTGATCGAATCAAATCCGAGAAAAAGCTTTGCTGTATCATTTGGATTTGCAAAATAACTTGTTAAAAATGTTTTGTAGTATTCTTCATATGTTTCAGGATCGAAGTTCTTAAAAGCTGGAGTTGTTTCAATGCTATCAAGATACGCTTGCTGTTTGCCGGAAAGTCGAGAATCAATCATCTTTATTTGATAAGGAGTACGAAGTGTATAACTGGCAGCATCGGTATCAACTAATAATAATGAATTGACTTTAGCAGGATATTTTATCGAGTAATGCATTGCTAATAATCCTCCAAAGGAATGGCCCAGCAGGTTGATCTTATCCAGATCGAAGTATTTTCGAATTTGCTCCAGGTCTTCGACAAAAGTCTCGATGTTGAGTCTTGTTCTGTCATTTTCTCCTTCGGACCAGCCACTTCCTCTTTGATCGTAGTAGAGTAAAGTGAACTTTGCAGAGAGAAGTGAATCCATTTGAGGCTTCAGATATTTATGACTTAATCCCGGGCCTCCGTGAAGTATGACAAGAGTATCCCCTGTTCCAGTAATCTGATAGAAGTGTTTTGAGTGATTTATCTCAATAAATCCACTATGATCAAAGTAATCTAATTGCCCGCTCCTGCATCCAGTGAATACTAAGAGGACCAGGACCAGGATGCTCTTGGTATACTTTAGGTATTTGTAGATTTGTCCTGAATTCATATGATGGTAGCGAATTTGGCGAAAGAATTTTATCATCTACTATGATTGATGACGTCTGGGCTGGCTTAATTGTACCAGGATATTTTTCTGAAAAGACGTGCCATTAGGATCCAGGCCAGGAAGTGTATCACAGCCTTGACTTGTTGTCTGATGCGTATTAGCAAGAAGTTGCTTCTCCGTAATCGTCGTCTGAAACAGGGATATTGACACCTGATGTCATTGACAGGATGTTGATCTACCGTTTGCACTAGGTCCAGTTCTATTTCTCCTTCAACGCCACCCAGCTACAGGTGGTGGAGTGCATTTTGTTGCGACCCTCCGGGTCCTGACCGTATTCGCCATAGGTGAAAAATCCAGCCATGGGTGCTTTCCAAATCTCGTACAACCCTTCGTTTTCCTGGGTTGCCATAGGACCGAGGGCATTGAGCCGGCCCAGACAGGAGAACACCAGCAAGGCATCGGCCTCCAGACCATTTCCATTTTGTATGGCTTCAGCTTTCTCCAAAACAGATTCTACCACGTCGAAATCAGGAGGCAGGGTAAACTGCAGCTTCCCACCTACCGGAATGGGATAATCGAGCATGAGAGCCTTCTTTTCTTTATCCACGAACATGGGTGTTCTCAACAATGGATCGATACCATCCAGACAAATAAAAGGGTGATATAACGAAATCGTGTCGAGAAATGTGTTGGGATCGTCATCCTTCCGCTCCATGGATTCACCCAGATAGCGTAGGTATAGATCGAGGGCGGGCTGTCCGTCAATCTCATAGAGCCATCCCTCTTCGCTCCGGGTCACGGTTCGAATGACTCCTAAGGGTTTCCATCCGGAGATTGCCACTCCGTACAAGTCGATCTTGTCCTTATCCAGGGCCAGCAATACAAAGCCCTCATTGGTAGATTGCGAATCGGTAAATACCCAGGACGGCAAGAGTTGAGCGTCAGCGCCGGCCATGCCTCCGTAAATATCCGTAGCTGCTCCTGAGCATCTTTCAAGGGTTTGAACCAGTTTAACCCCTTCAAAAACTTCCCCTTTTTCATTGAGGCAAGTACTGGCAACGATATATGAAGGATTGACGAATTTCGAGGTGGCCACACCAGCGGCCTCCTTTGCCACCTCCTCCAGGTTCTTTCCTTTCGTTTCCCGCAGCAGGATGGCATAGCTATCTTTTGGAATATCCAATAACAGAATGGCCATTTCACCCTGGCTCTGGTGGCCGTCGATGAATTCACCGGAAGAGGTTGCACCTACTACCTCTATTCCTTCAGCCCGTAACAACTGGCAGACCGCATCCCGGTCTTGCTTGATGGAAATAAAGGCAATGGCCAGGGTAGGTTGAAAACCGTCAGACATGCTTTTGCTTAGTGCTGACTGGATTTCGTTTGGGGATTTTCCTTGGATGGATTTTGCTTTCATATTCTATGTGATGAGAATTATAATGTGATTGAGCCAAAATCAGACGCTAAGCCGTGGCTTCAGGTACGTCACGCTGTTCGATATTTAGATATTGTTCTATTTCTTGTTCGAGGTATTTTGCCTTAGATAGTGTCTTGACTGTCAATAGTTTTTCATGTCTTTGTCCTTCCACCCCATTTATGATCATATAAATAGTGAAATAACCCATTCCATCGCTGGATGGCTTTAAATACAATTGATCAATCTCAGTCGCATTGAAGCTCCGATCCTTATTAAAATTTCTTGGACGATATTTGATGCTTAATAATTTATCGTTGATATCGATGTAAATTTTATTCTTGGAATAATTCAAGACCTTATAAATAAAATAGGCAGTTCCAATGGTAAAAATGATTGGGAAGTAAATTGATGCCCCCTTCAAGAAATAAAAGAGAACGGAGAAAATAGCGACAATAGGAAGGAAGATGATTCCAAAAATATCGAAACCGCTGATGTGTTGCTGCACCGTGATGTCCAAATTCTCTCTGAAGTGGAATAAATCGATGCCTTCAGGTCTGAGGAGTTCTTGCTTTACTTCCTTTTTGATCTTTACACTTTCAACATCCTCCTCAATAGAAAAAATGACATGGCAGCTGTTGCATTTCGCCAGGCTATTCTGTAGATCCAGATTGTCAGCGATGACTTCTTCTTGGCAAGAAGGACAATGGACCTTCTTGAACACTTTAGGAAACTCTTTCTTGATTTCCCTTAGTTCAAGTTTTTCAACATCCTTGTATCGTTCAATGGGTGGCTCCATCATACTCTGTCTTGCTGCAAGATAATTTAATCATGTGAACTGTTGTGTTACAAAATTCAAATTCCAAGCACCAAATTCCAAGCATCAAAATCCAAGCTTCAAAATCCAAGCTCCAAAATCCAAGCTCCAAATATCAAGTTCCAAATTCCAAGCTCCAAAATCCAAGCATCAAATTTCAAATTTCAAATTCCAAGCAGCAATCAAATTTCAAACCTTTTTGGTATTTGAAAATCATTTTTTTGCTTTGTTGATTATGGACGAGAGAATTTTTCTTAGTTGTTCACATTCATCGATTAGTTCATTCCATTCAGTGTCTTCTTCCAAGGCATTAACTGATTGGATGATTTCTAGCCAATAGACTGTTTCTTTTGCCTCCTTCCTTGCTATTTTCAATCTCATCAAGAAGTCTCTCTTTCCAAGATTCTCATTTGCCTCAATGTAATTTGCACCAATAGACCCCGAGGATCGCACCACTTGTTTGCCATCTTCAAAATTAGCTGTAAAGGGTGTCAATTCACCAACTTTTCGCCTTACTGCAATTGCAAATTCCCTGGTTCTCTGCTCTAAATCATATTGCGCCATTACATATTACTTTGCAAGCAAGCGTCAATTTCCAAATTGCAAGCACCAAGCACCAAGTACCAAGCACCAAGTACCAAGCACCAAGTACCAGGCACCAAGTGCCAAGTGCCAAGTACCAAGCACCAAAATTCAAGTACCAAGCACCAAATTTCAAGCACCAAATTTCAAGCACCAAATTTCAAGCAATGGACTGATTCTTCCAGCTCCTTCGTTGCCGTTTTTAATCTCATACTTTGGAATTTGGAATTTATCATTTGAGATTTTCGTTTCTCATACTTTGGAATTTGGGATTTGGAATTTGTGATTTTAGAGGACGTCGCACTTTATACATTTTGCTTCAATGTAAATGGACTGATTCTTCCAGCTCCTTCGTTGCTGTTTTTAATCTCATACTTTGGAATTTGGAATTTATCATTTGTGATTTTCGTTTCTCATACTTTGGAATTTGGAATTTGTAGATTTAGTTCGTTGGTAGTAATATCGTAAAAGTTGTTCCTAATCCCGGCTCACTCTCAACACTAATTGTTCCACCATGTGCCTTGACAATATCATAACTGAGGGAAAGACCTAATCCGGTACCCTCCCCCGTGGGTTTGGTGGTGAAGAAGGGCTGAAAGATCTTGTCTTTGATCTCTTCCGGAATACCAGGTCCATTATCGATGACGGAAATAGTCAGAGTCCCCTTGTCTACACTGGTGCGGATCTTCACCAGGGGTTTGTAGTCTGATTCTCCATTGCTTTTGCCCTTCTCGTGGACCGCATAGAAGGCATTGGTAATCAGATTCAGCAGCACCCGGCCTATCTCTTGCGGTACTATTTCAATTTTCGGCAGGTTTTCATCAAAGTATGTTTCTAGGTCGGAATTGAACGAGTCATCCCTAGCCCGGAGGCCGTGATAGGCCAGACGCAGGTATTCATCGCACAACTCATTTATGTCGGACATTTCGCGTTTGCCCGAGTCAGACCGACTGTGCATGAGCATACCCTTTACGATGGTAGCTGCTCGATCACCATGATGGCGGATTTTCTCTAAGTTGGTGATCACATCATTGGAGATATCTGCTACATCTTTATGGTTTCCTGCTGCTAATTCTTCCTTCATTTCCAGCAACAACTCTTTACTCACAGCGCTGAAGTTATTCACGAAGTTGAGCGGATTCTGGATCTCATGGGCAATGCCGGCGGTAACTTCTCCCAGTGAAGCCATTTTCTCGGATTGAATGAGTTGAGCTTGGGTATCCTTCAGTTTTGTGTAGGCTTTTTCGATTTCCCGGGCTTGCGCCAATTCTCGTTCTCTCGCCTTTTCACGTTCAGCTCTGAGAACTCTTGATTTTTGATATCTATGAACGACGACCACTCCTGAAACAAATAAAATCCCGTAGGTAAGATAGGCCCACCAGGTCTGCCACCAGGGAGGTAAAATGGTGATGGCCATACTTTCTTCAATCCAGTCCTCTGAACTGCTTTCTGGTGTTTTTATTCGAAAGATATATTCCCCTGGTGGGACCTTATAAAAATGGGCTTTATTATCAGATCCGGACAGATGCCAGTTGTCATCATAATTTTCAAACTTGTATTGGATATTACTCAATTCATTTTGCCGAAAATTGACCGCAGTGAATGCTATTGAAAAGACGTTTTGGTTATAATTCAAAATTAATTCGTTGGATTCAAACAAGGATGTTTTCATAGGTCCGTCATCAGAAGGAAATAATTCCTGGTCGTCAATCCAGAAATTTGTAAAGTACAGAGAGGTCTTATTCTGGATCAAACTATGGTTGGATGGGAAAAATGAATAGTATCCCCTCACATCAGCAAAGTACACCTCCCCATTCTCTTTTGTATATGCTCCTTGAAGTTTAAACTCTGTTTCAGGATGAATACCATGCTCACTTCTAAACCAGGTCACATGATCCCGCTCCTCATTGAGTTTGCATATACCTGATGCAGTAGCTATCCATAGATTGTTGTCCTTATCTCCGGTCATCGCAAAGACATTTGATATTTCCAGTCCGGCGTTGTACTCTCCGATAGAGATAAAAAGATCAGATTCTTTATCATATCTATATAATCCTCCTTCCGGAACGCCGACCCACAAAACACCATCAGCATCCCTGTAGATGTTGCAATATGTGAAACCGGATAAATATTGACTTGTTTTACCCGAATAACGGTTCAGTTTAATTATACCCGCATTGTCTCCATGCGTTATCCAGATATCGGAATCATTTTCCAGTTCCAGGGACAATATACGTTGACCGGCATGGCTGCTGGGAGCGGTAAGATCATATCGAAAATTGGTAATGGCGCCAGTCTTTCGATTCAATCGAAACAATCCATTTCCCCAGGTACCGATCCAAATATCGGAATCATCTTCCAGAATAGATTGAACGATATGATCAGGTTCCGGAAACTCACTGTTGGCATCATCAAGAAATCTGGTAAATATTTTTGTACTTGGATCATAGTGATTCACTCCACTTGCCGTCCCTATCCACAGTTGCCCTCGTCGGTCTTTAATAAGGACATTTATGAACGAACTACTTAGGCTATTCGAATTATCCGGTTCATGTATGAAGCGTGTCGTCGATCCATTCTTGAGATCCTTGCGGATAAGGCCATCAGGTGTTCCTATCCAAAAGATGTCTTCTGATTCTTCGCAGAAAGAAGTAGTTCCATCATCAGGATTATTTCCCGTATGTGATATAAAATCACTATACAAATCAATCTTATATAGATGGGCTTGCTGGGTCGTCACCCAAACAATACCGTCGTCATTGGCTTGCGCCCACCATCCGCTGTTGTCCTCAAATTCCGATTGACTTCCTGCGACTCCAAAGTGGGTAATCGTTCCGCCAAAGGGGTCATATCGGCTTATCCCATTAAACATGGTACCAATCCAAATTTGACCAGATACATCTTCTTCCAGAAAAGTAATGTTATCGATATCAGCCCCAAGAGGTGTCCGGCTTAATTTATCCGGATTGAGCGGAT
The DNA here is from genome assembly GCA_024644235.1 of Lewinellaceae bacterium. GTDB lineage: Bacteria > Bacteroidota > Bacteroidia > Chitinophagales > Saprospiraceae > JAHELJ01. The sequence continues at coordinate 11,007 of JAHELJ010000036.1, read as the reverse complement.
CATTGAAATATCGGGTAAACCGGCCGGAAGCTCTGTCCATGGTGTGCAGACCATCGCCAGCAGTACCTACCCAAAAAGTGGCCCTGCTGTCTTCCAGAATGGCTCTCACCTTATTGTTGACGAGGCTGTTGGGATCTTTGGGATCGTGCAGGAATTGGGTGAAATTATTTGCATTTCTATTGTAGCGATTGAGGCCTCCCCGGTCATTCCCTTCCCAGGGCAGACCGGTGCCAATCCACAATGTGCCTTCACGATCTTCGTAAATGGCTCTTACCAGATTATGGCTTAAAGTAGTTGAATCATTGGGAACATTTCTGAAATGGCGGAATGTTCCTGTTTCCTCATCCAGCAAATCAAGCCCTTCATCAGTGCCTACCCAAATATTACCCAAATGATCGACTAGAACAGCAGAAACGAAATCGTTGCTGAGACTGGACTCATCATTTTCGTCGTGGCGGTAGTGGGTAAATGTATGGGAAGCGGGATCAAAACGATCAAGGCCTTGTCCGTAAAAACCGATCCAGATAATTCCTGATGTATCGGTAAACAAGCATTCAGGATAATAGCCCCCCAATGAGTTCGGATTGTTCGGGTCGTTCTTAAATCGTTTCATTTGTACACCATCATACCTTATGATGCTTCGATTGGACTGATCTGAAAACCACATGAAACCGTATTTGTCCATGGTCATATTATTGATCTTCCCCATTGATATGCCATTGGTTCCTGTCACCTTGCTGAATTTCAGCCGCTGTTCCTGAGCGGAACCGGTCAGGGCGAAAAAGATCAAAAACACAAGACCGGCTAGTTGAGATAACTTAGCAGCCTGTCGTTCGACTTTTCGGTGGTTTTTCATTTTTCTCTACTCAGAGGATGTCGCACCTAATTGCAAATTCAAAATTTCAAGCACCAAATTTCAAGCACCAAATTTCAAGCACCAAATTTCAAGCACCAAATTTCAAGCACCAAATTTCAAGCACCAAATTTCAAGCACCAAATTTCAAGCACCAAATTTCAAGCACCAAATTCCAAGCACCAAATTTCAAGCACCAAATTCCAAGCAATGGACTGATTCTTCCACCCTCCTTCCTAGCTGTTTTTAATCTCATCAAGAAGTCTTTTTTCCTATTTTCGTTTCTCATACTTTGGAATTTGGATAGAATTAATTCATTGGTAATAATATCGTAAAAGTTGTTCCCATCCCCGTGTCACTCTCCACTCTAATCGTTCCACCATGTGCCTTGACAATATCATAGCTTAAAGATAGTCCCAAGCCAGTTCCCTCCCCCGTTGGTTTGGTGGTGAAGAATGGCTGAAAGATCTTGTCCTTGATCTCTTCCGGGATACCCTTTCCATTGTCAAGCACCGCTATGTTGAGAGATCCATTATTTACCGTCGTGCGGATAGTAACTAACGGTTTGTAGTCTGTTTCCTCGTGGCTCATACCCTTTTCATGGACCACATAAAAAGCGTTGGTGATCAGATTAAGTAAAACCCGCCCGATGTCCTGAGGTACAATTTCAATTTTTGGGAGGTTTTCGTCAAAATCGGTTTCCATGCCGGAATTAAACGTGCTGTCTTTGGCGCGCAACCCGTGATAAGCCAGACGGAGGTATTCATCGCAGAGGGCGTTGATGTCCGTCAGTTCTTTGTCGCCGGTACTCCCCCGGCTGTGCAGCAGCATTCCTTTGACGATGCCATCGGCGCGCTTTCCGTGCAGTAAGATTTTTTGCAGGTTTTGTTTTAGGTTGTCCACGATGGCGAAGGCTTCCTCCTGGTCGCCTTGCCGGATTTCTTCTACCATCTCATCCAGGAGTTCGGCGTTTAATTCAGAGAAATTGTTGACAAAATTCAAGGGGTTTTTTATTTCATGAGCGATGCCCGCCGTGAGCTCACCGAGCGAAGCCATTTTTTCGGAGTGGATGAGTTGATTTTGAGTTTCTTTCAGTTGATTCAACGTACGCTCGATTTCATCTTTTTGTTCATTAAGAATCGAATTGGCTTTCTTTCGACTCTGCGCATTCCGGAATAAAATAAGTGCTAGAATAATTGCGGAGATCAGCGCACCCGAAATGCTAAATATCCAAAGACGCTGATTTCGACGCTCCTGTTCTTGCAGCAATCGATCTTTTTCCAGGGTAGCAATCTCCCGATTTTGGGATTCCAGCAGGGATTTGAGTTCCGCATCTTCAAAGCGTTTGGTCAGATCCAACGCTTCATTTTCGTCCCGCAGTTTCAAATGAGTCTTAAGAAATTCATTAGCTCTTTGAGTCTGGCCAGCTTGTTCGTACAATTCTGAAACCAAAAAACTGGCCTCGATGGCATTGTCCGCACGATTACTGCTAAGGCCATATTCGTAGGCTTCCAACGCATAGTCCAGCGCTCGCGTGAGATCTCCCGATCGCTGGTAGTAACGGGCGATATCTTGTGACACCTGGCTCAGGAACGGACTGACATTTTGTTTCTTGAATTCTTCCAGAGCAAGTTGGTTGTAAGCGAGTCCATCATCGTATCTGCCTTCCTTGTTGAAAACCTGAGCTTTAAACTGATAGTACCTGCCATAGGGGATAGACGCATTGTACTTCTTTGCTATGGGCTGAGCCAATTCCAGATATTCATCCGCCTCCCTGGTTCTATTCTTAGCGACCAATGGATCGGCAATATTCGTATATGTCCAGACCATTTGAAGTTCTAGTCCCTCAGGCGAATGTTTTCCCTGATTTACGTGATCCTGATAATATTCCAGGACTTTCTCAAAATAGAATATGGCTTTTTCGTCATTGCCTGACCAGGTATAAGTGGCACCCAGGAGATTGACCAGTTGCATGTATAAAAGCCCTCCTTCAATTTCTTTCAAGGCATCTACGCTCTTCAGATAATATTCCAGGGCCAGGTTGAAGCGGCCCTGAGCAAATAGATAGTGGTTGCCGATCACAAAGAACATGAGCCCTTTTAGTTTCAGATCTTCGGTTTGATCTACCAGGTTGATGGCTTCTATTTCAAGCTGCCGGGCACTATCCACGTTATTAATGAATCGTAAGAAGCCGATTTTCTTAAAAAGTAGCAGTACCCGGGGAAATGGTTGTCCCAACTCTACAATGGCATCATAGGCGAGATCCCAATAATCAGCAGCCTGGTCTGTATCGCCCAGGAGCTCGGAATTATGGAAAATGGCAAAATATAGGTTAGCTATAATTTCCTTATCTCCCTCGTTTTCGAGCGAGTCCAGTGCCAGTAAAAGTTGATTTTGAATTCTATTCAGGTCGTGGTCATAAAGCCCGATAGGATGGGAGAACGCACCGGTAAGTGCATCTTGGGGGATGCCTTCGTTTGAATGCCAGTCGGATATGATTAAGTAATAGGCACCTAAAGTGGTATTCCGATGAAGATGACTTATTGTCTTGAAAAAATGAAGTTCTCCGTTTCGGTATCGTAGTTTTTCTGCAAGAGTTCTCGCTTCGCTAGCAGCTAATAGTCCCGATAAATAATCAAGATTATAGAAACAAAGTCGTGCGTACTCATTTAACAGGATAATTTGGTTTGTGTCTTCTCTACCATTTTCAATCAGTTGATGGAGGCTGTCCAACTGATCCGGTAGTACGACCGTCGTATCCTGTGCCTGGATCTGGAAAAAACTCGAGCAGATAATGAGAATGGAAGCGATATGGAGACCATGGCACATTATTGTTTTGCCGGAATTGAAAAGCACCAAATTCCAAAATCCAAATACCAAGCACCAAAATCCAAATACCAAGCACCAAAATCCAAATACCAAGCATGAAATTCCAAGCACCAAATTTTCAAGTACTGAGCACCAAGTTCCAAGCACCAAAATCCAAGCACCAAAATCCGGGCTGGACTGGTTCTTCCCCTCCTCCTTCCTAGCTGTTTTCAATCTCATACTTTGGAATTTGGGATTTGGAATTTGTTGATTTAGTTCGCTGGTAGTAATATCGTAAAAGTTGTTCCCAATCAAGCATGAAATTTTAAGCACTAAATTTCAAGCACCAAATTTCAAGCACCAAATTTCAAGCACCAAATTCCAAGCACCAGATTAAAGGCATTTCATTTCTAAACATTCACGGGTAATCGAATAATAAATTCAGTGCCCCCACCTGTGGGCTTATCTACACTGATCTCGCCGCCATGTACCTTAATGATATCATAGCTGATGCTCAATCCAAGGCCGGTACCCGAACCAGTAGGTTTCGTAGTGAAGAAAGGTTGGAAGATTTTGTCTCTGATCTCATCGGGTATACCCGGGCCGTTGTCGGCAACGACTACTTCTACCGTCCCGTTTTCGTGCTTGGTAGCAACAACTACCTTTGGTGTGTAGCCGTTTTTCTCTTTGTTGCTCCTTTCATTGACCGCATAAAAAGCATTGGTGATCAGATTAAGAATCACCCGACCGATATCCTGAGGCACCAGCTCAATTTTTGGGAGGTTTTCATCGAACTGTGTCTCCATTGTGGCATTGAAGGACTTGTCCTTGGCCCGCAGGCCGTGATAAGCCAGCCTGAGATATTCTTCCGCAAGCGCGTTGATATCAGTAAGTTCTTTTTTACCCTCACTGGCCCGGCTGTGTTGGAGCATCCCCTTCACAATAGAGTCGGCCCGCTGTCCATGGTGTTGTATTTTTTCCAGATTTAGGATGAGGTCGTTGACAATTTCCAGGGCATCCGTGGTGTTCCCCTTTGCCAGTTCATCCTGCATTTCTTCGATGAGTTCATTGCTCACATCGGCAAAGTTGTTTACAAAATTGAGGGGGTTTTTGATCTCATGGGCAATTCCGGCTGTGAGCTCACCGAGCGAAGCCATTTTTTCGGCCTGAATGAGCTGGGATTGGGTGGCCTTAAGTTCTTGCAATGTCACTTCCAGCCTGTCGCGCTCTTCTTTGATTAGGCTGGCTTGTTTCTCCGCTTTTTGGAGGTCCATAAAGCGTACATATGCTTGTTCGAAAACACGGGCAAACCTCTTCAGAATTTCAATGTCTTCTCCTTCGGGGACCACTCCAGTATGGGAGGGAACTAAAATGGCAGCGTTTTCTGTCCAGGCAAAAGAAAGGGAGTGTTTGTCATTTTGGAAGACCCACTCCTTGAATTCATCGGGAAAATGTTTGTAGTCAGAATGTTCGAAAGCGTATTCGAAGAAACTGTTCTTCTCCTCCACTGAAAAAGATTGTGAAAAGTATTCGTCTCCGCTGAGTCTTGATTCCCACGCAGCCCTGAAAATCGGATGGTCAAAATAAGGTAGTAGGTAGCTCCCGGTAAAGCTGAAGTCGGGCGATGCGATCCAATGGAGGACATCTCTTGAGTCCTTAAAATAGGTGCATAGGATCACTCCGTTGGCATCCAGGATGACTCCCAGATCCATCAACCTTTCAACTACTACCGTCACCACTTCATGCAGTTCGTCCGCCCTGTGCATGGCCATCGTACGGCTTCTGACCTTTTCCAATGCCGCTTCAATTTTTGCTTCCCGGGCCCGGGCTTCCGCTTTTTGCAGGTCGAGAAAGCGGATGTAAGCTTGTTCAAAGACGGTTGAAAATCTCTTTAATATTTCAGCCTGGTCCTCTTCTAAAATATTGCCGTTGAAATCATTGACCATGATCATCGAATGCTTCGCATAGGCGGTGGAAAGACCATAGGATCTGCTCTCCCTAACTTGTTCCTTCAGATCTTCCGGTAAATTTTTGAGTTCCGTATGTTTAAAAACGTGGTCGTAATACACGTTTTTATCCTTTTCGGAATATACTTTGCTGTAATAGCCTGTCACTGATTTGCTTCGCTCCCGAAAGGCGTCATCAATGAAGGCATTTTTGAAATAAGGAAGATGAAATTTCAAAGTAGCTAACCCCGCTTGGCCTTCTCCACAACCAAATACCAACATATCTTTGGATCCCTCCGTCAGAGTGGCTATTGTAATAGAAGAGACAGGTATTTGAAATCCGCTTAGTTTTTCGAATACCACTTTCACCACTTCATTAAATTCATCCACCTTAGTCACCGCCAATGAGCTGGACCTGACTTTTTCCAGCGCGGCTTCTATTTGGGCTTCTCGTGCTTGTGCTTCAGCTTTTTTTAGATCCAGAAAGCGGGTATAGGTTTGCTCAAAGACCAGGGTAAACCGTTTAAAAATATCATGGGCCTCGGGCACTTTTTCATAGGTGATAAACAGTAGAAAACCATGTTGAAAGAAAGAGAGGTGATTGATTTGATAAGTGGGAAACGAGATTCCCGCTTTTTCAATAGGATCAATCGCTTGCTGAATATCGGGCAGGGAAAATAAATATTGATAGTGCTCCCCCAATTCTTTCCCACCTAGCTCCTGAACAAAGAATGGTTCTCCTTGCCGAATAGCATCATACCATTCGCGAAACGATTTTTCTCCGGTCAGAGGAAGCTGAAATGCCGATTGGATTTGTCCCTCACTGCTCATGATACAAGTGCTGGATTTTTTGTCCTCCGACAGAATATTATAGCCGGCACTCCAGGTGGGAATACCCAGGGATTGGATCTGAAGAAATAATACGTTAGCAACTTCCGGCAGTTCTTCACTCTTCTGCATGCCCATGGTGCGACTCCTCACTTTTTCCAGAGCCGCTTCGATCTGGGCCTCTCTGGCCTGAGCTTCCGCTGTTTGCAGGTCCAGAAAACGAGTGTACGTCTGATCAAAAACTTTTGCGAAGCGTTGGAATATCGGATGGGCTTCGGGCACCGGCTCGTAAGTGATGAAGAGGAGCAGACCATGGGAGAAATAGGCGTAATGCATGATCTGGTATGTGGGAAGCGGATGCCCGGCATCAATGATGGAATCCAGAATTTCCCCCACCACCGGGAGGGTCCGCATGTATACGTAGTGAGCGACCAGGTCTTCGCCTCCCATCTCCACCACATGAAATGTTTTACCCTGTTCCTGCCCTTTTCGCATTTCCATGAACAATTCATCTTCGGTGGTCGGAGCATCGAATGGTGGTTGCAATACCCCTTCACTGCTCATCCAGGCAGTGATCGCCTTTCTATCATCTTTCCAAATGCAATAACCTGCACTCCAGGCTGGCATACCAAGCGATTGAATCTGCTGAAACAGTAAGTTGGCTGCCAGGGGCAGTTCCTCACTCTTTTGCATACCCATCGTACGACTCCTTACTTTTTCCAGGGCCGCTTCAATCTGCGCTTCCCTGGCCTGTGCTTCCGCTTTTTGGAGGTCCAGGAAGCGCTGGTAAACAGAATCAAACTCTTTGGCGAACCTCACAACAATGCCTATCTCTTCTTCGGTGGCCGGTCGGTCCTGCAGGTACCCCAAGTATCCATGCTTGTGATGACCTTCATAAGTGTACAAGCCATTAGGAAAATCTTCAATCCTCAATCTTTCATCTTCAGAGAAGGTCTCCTGTAGTTCATGCAGTAGAGCGAAAAGTTCTTCGAGATCTTCTCCCTTGAATTCAAGGAGTTGATATCCCGTTTCAGCAGACTTCTGGCGTCGTCCTTTAATATCATCCCAGGCACCTACCGTCTTGTGCTGAATGGTGGATTCTCTAACTCCCTTTTTTCCTTTTCGTCCGGTCATGCGGAGATGGAACTGGTTGTTGGGGATATCAATGATGGATCGAAATGCAGAATACGGCTCCAGACCGAGGACGTCGTACTGTTCAAAAAGTAGACTCAGCACATCATCCATATCATCGGATGATTGCATGGCCAATGCTTTGGCTCTTACTCTTTCCAAACACAACTGTATCTGTGACTCTCTGGCCTGTGCTTCCGCTTTCTGCAGATCAAGGAAGCGTGTGTAAGTCTGTTGAAACACTTTACCAAATCGCAGCAGAATGCTGTTCTCTTCATCGGAATAGGGTTGGCCCTCAAAATTCTCGATGTACAGACCGACGTTGTCCATCAATACCGTTGATATGGCTAAGCCGGGGCACTTAAAATAGTAATCCTTGGTTTCCTCTATTAAGTCTGGGATATGGGTAAATAGCTCCTGGTAAAAGCTATTTTTTTCTTCAAAATTCAGATGGTTGGTGAATAGGTCTCGCCCCTTCTCTTTAGCTTCGCGGAAGCTGTTCCAATGGGGAGAATCAAAATAGGGGATGGATATCTGAGGGAAGACGGCATTCTCATCTGCCAGCCAGATCAACATGTCGTCCCGGTTTTGGTAATCGATGAGGAAACCGGTGTGCTGCACAAAGATGTCCAGTTGGACGAACTGGTCGAAGACCACCTTAATCACCTCTTCGAGATCCTCACTTTTTTGCATACCCATGGTGCGGCTTCTCACTTTTTCCAGGGCTGCTTCGATCCGTGCCTCGCGTGCCTGCGCTTCAGCATTTTTTAGATCACTAAAACGGGTATAGGCCAATGAAAATACCGCTGTCGCCCGCTTCAGCAAGTCCCAACTTTCGTCCGATATGTCACCGGGTGCCGCAGCGCCCATGTATCCACTGTTGAACTTATAGAGATGATACGTACGCTCGGGGATGTCATCGCCATAAAATGCTGCTGAAAACAATTCGCAATTGTCTGCGCAATAGGTAATCCATTCACTGCGATTGTCCCCTTGCATGAGTATTGAGGCCTTCAATTCTTCCGAGCGATAAAACTGCAGCATCTGTCTACCCACCCAAGTATTGTTCAGGTCAATGATCATATGGTCTGAAATCATATTGCTTTCGTCTTCACGATCTTGGATGGCGAACCAGCATTCCGTTTTCCCGGTTTCATCATTGTGAATGTAAATCGAACTGGTTTCCAGTTCTTCCACACCCAGCAATCCCATTTCCTTGCGTAACAGGATGGCAACCTCTACCAATTCATCGGATTTGTGCATGGCCATGGCTCGACTTCGTACCCTTTCCAGTGCAGCCTCGATTTGGGCCTCGCGAGCCTGGGCTTCTGCATTTTTGAGATCGAGGAAGCGGATATACGATTGTTCAAAGACTCTTCCCACTCGTTTCAGAATTCTGTTATCCTCATCGGAGAGTAACTTTCCTTCAAAGTTGGGTATAGCGATGCCGGAGTTTTTTGCAAGCGTCATCGAGAGCGAATAGCCTGGTGCTGCTAGAATAGCTGCCTTAAATTCGTCAGGGAGATGCTTATAATCGGTAACCTCAAAGCCCTTCTCAGTCCAGGAATTCTTTACTTCCACAGGAAACACTTTGGCAAGAAAATCATCACCGCGTTCTCTGGCCTCAAAAATTGCCGACATGATCGGGTGGTCAAAGTAAGGCACTTCCAGTAACTCGACACCACTCGGTAAAGCGAGCCATTGGACCAGGTCTCTCGTACTTTCATCAAAAATGTAGATGCTAACGGACCCAAAGTCCATCTCAACACTTAGCTTTTGCATCTGCTCAAACAACACTTTCACTACTTCTCGCAGGTCTTCCGTTTTATGCATGGCAAGCGATTGAGACCTTATTCTTTCCAAAGCAGCTTCAATCTGCGCTTCCCGGGCTTGAGCCTCAGCCTTTTTCAGGTCCAGGAAACGGGTGTAGGTCTGTTCGAAGACCTGGGCAAAGCGCTGGAGAATGCTTGCTTTATCCTCAGTTAGTGGCTCAGTGCCGACCGTCTCAAGGACACTATGCGGCATGACTGCAATCGAGACGGATACATGTTCCAATGCTTGCATCTGTGCTTTTACAGGCTCCGAAAGATCCTTCCAATTCGTTTCATTGAAAAGCCGGTGGTCATAAGTTCGTTTCTCTTCTCCCCCAAATTCGATCACTTGGTAAGACCCCTCTTTCTTCCAAGCTTCAAAGAATCTTTGCTGAATGGGGTCTTCGATAGCTGGGACAGGGATCGCTTCCGGAAGAACATGCTGCTCCGTCAAAGACAGCCACATATCCCAACCATCTCCGGTTTCACTACGAGTAATCAAAGCTGATCCCCAGGCATCAAATCCTAACAGACGGACTTCCTGATAAACAGTGTCGATCACCTCGGCTAGTTCATCACTTTGGTGCATGGCCATGGCCCTGCTCCTGACTCTTTCCAGTGCAGCTTCGATTTGTGCTTCCCGGGCTTGAGCCTCTGCTTTTTGTAGGTCAAGGAAGCGGGTGTAGGTCTGTTCGAATACTTTAGTGAAGCGCTTTAATATTGACCGATCCTCATCTGTGATGTCATCATTCTTTGCCATCGCCAAAACACCATATTTATGATTGCAATCGGCAATTTCCACACGATCCATTCTCTTCTCTTCCTGGATTCTTGCAAAGCTAGAGTGCCCTGTCATTTCAGTTAACGCTTTCATGATTTCATCCACTTCCTCTAAGCCACTCCAGGACAGGTATGAAAATTCTTCACCTGCTCTCCAGCTTTTTATCGAGGTTTCTTCAAAAGGGCCCAGAGGCACTTCAGCTGTATAAGCTTTTGCTATCACCCCATCTACAGGTGAAAACCAGCAATTGGAAATTCCTTTTTCAAGAATGAATATGTTGATCCATACTTGATAGAAGTCCAATTTCAGCTCAGAGAACTGTTGAAACAGGACCTCTACAACCTGACCAAGTTCATTGGTTTTATGCATGGCCATCGATGCCGAACGAACTCTTTCTAAGGCAGCTTCAATCTGAGCTTCCCGGGCCTGGGCCTCGGCCTGCTTTAGATCCTCGTACCTCTGATAGGCCAGGTCAAAAGCACCGGTCATTTTGGAGAGGATAAATCTGGGGTCATCACCGGGTGAAGCAACGAAATCGAATTCGAGCATTCCCCGAGAAAAACCGACAAAAGCATGCCACTGGGTTTCATATTGGCCACGCTCCACAGCGTCTTGCAAAGCCTTGTGGAACTCGGTAGAAACTTCTCGCACCTCCTCCAGCCCTGCCTCGACTTTCTGAAGATCACTCTCCATCACGAAAAACGACTCGCCGGCCTTCCATCTGCGCCAAAATTCACCCATCACCGGGTATTTTCGGGGATCAAATGACCACCGATAAGTCTGTGGTCGTCGATGCCCGCTCGGATCGGTGAGGTCCCAGACGCTGACGATATCGTTCTCATCCACCAG
>JAHELJ010000017.1 GCA_024644235.1 Lewinellaceae bacterium | reverse complement strand
TGCACCCAATGTTTTGAACCAATCCGCATTCCGGATACCGTGCTCATTATCGGTTTGAGAAGGTCCACCATGAGAACCATTGTCCTGGGTACCTCCATAAACCATGTAAAAAGGTTCGGAAGCATCTACAGCAACCTTATAATATTGGGTAAGTGGGAGATTTTCGAAGAACCGCCATTGATCCCCCAGATCGAAGCTTTCATACATGCCACCATCTGTACCGATTAAGAGATAATCTGGATCATCTGCTCGAAATGCAATAGCATGATTGTCCGAGTGTTTCCCTCGCTCTGAAAGCCTTCTAAATGTTTTTCCATGATCATCCGATACCTGGATCCTTACGTCCATCAAGTACAACCTTCCATCGGCGTGAGGCGACGTATAAAGTTCCTGATAGTAATGAGGTCCGGTAGCTCCTGATACTGCGTCAGACTGTTTGGTCCATGAGGTTCCCCGATTGGATGACATGAATACTCCACCTTTCAAACGGTCTAATTCTATCGCAGCATAAATCACATCAGGATTATGGTAGGATAGAGCAAGACCAATCTTACCGAGATTAGATTTCGGAATTCCACTCGTCAATTTTTCCCAGGTTTCGCCACCATCTTTGCTCCGGTGTATACCTGAGCCTGGCCCTCCGCCCATATAGGCAGCTACGGTACGATGCCTCTGCCAGGTAGCGGCATACAACCAGTCGGGATTGCGGGGATCAATCAATACATCTGTCACACCGACCCATTCGTCATCTCCAAGTACTTTTTTCCATGTCTTCCCTCCATCAGTCGTTTTGTATAGTCCTCGTTCATCGCCTTTGTTCCAAAGAGGTCCTTGTGCAGCCACCCAGAGAATATCGGAATTCCCGGGATGCACAATGATCTTGGAAATGTGCTCAGAGTCTTTCAATCCCATATTCGTCCAGCTCTTGCCGTTGTCGGTACTTCGATAGATCCCATCACCATATCCCACATGTCTGCCTCCCACATTTTCTCCAGTACCTACCCAGATGGTATGCGGATTATTTGGATCAATGGTAACGCAACCTGTAGAATAAGAGGGCTGATCATCGAAAATGGGGTCCCAGGTGACCCCAGCATTTGTGGTTTTCCAAACACCACCTGAACCGACAGCGATATACCACACGTTGTCGTCATCAGGGTGAATGGCAATGTCAGCTATCCTCCCGGAGGCAAATCCCGGTCCAATATTTCTAACCTTTAAGCCCGAGAATGTCTGTGCATTATGAGGTGATTTTTCCTCGTCTTCCTGTGCCTGTGTAGTGGTAGCCAGGAGTAGAAGGATCGCGGTGAGTAAAAATAAATGCTTCTTCATATGCCTTTTTTACTTATATGGTTTGCTCAATGGAAATGCAAGATAGAATTTTGTTATCAGGTCTTAACAATCAGAAAACAAATGGATGGCATGGTGTCTAATTTACTGAAAGAGCACAAGGCTTTCGGATTGGTTCAACTACCTTTGCAAGCTTTCCATTGATCAAAAATGCAGGGTTGGAACGAAACATTACATCTCCCCGGTTTCTAATTATCATCTCCTTCGCGGCAGTCTATCTGATCTGGGGTGGAACCTATATTTTGAATTATTGGTCACTGTCAACATTCCCTCCTATGTTCCTGGCGGGCAGTCGTTTCGCCGTCGCTGGTTTAGTGATGCTGCCATTTTTCACAAGACGAATGCGGGTGGTGAGCTCCAAGCAACTATTAAATGCTGTCTTGATGGGCTTGTTGATGCTGAGTTTGGGCACCGGATCGGTGGTGTATGCACTTCAATTTGTCGATACTGGATTGACTGCCTTGACGGTAGCTTTTGAGCCAGCAATAGTCGTTCTTCTCATGTGGTGGATTCTGGGAAATCCACCCACGATGAAAACTATGGCTGGTGTGATCCTTGGAATCGTGGGAATGACTGTTTTGGTCACCCAAAAGGAAATCATAACAGATGAGACTACCCTCTTTGGATTTTCGCTTGTTCTGATAGCCCTGGTATCCTGGGCAGTAGGATCTATCTATATAAGTAAATTGGATATGCCAGCCTCTAAGGGTTTGAGTGCTGCCATTCAAATGCTAGGAGCAGGTCTGGTGCTTATCGTATTCAGTTTGGCAATTAGGGAAGACATTCCTCAGGTATGGTTGAATTATGATCTTAGGGCTATTATATCGTGGTCTGTACTGGTAGTATTTGGCTCCATCATTGCCTACTCAGCATTTAATTTTCTGTTGCTTCATACCAGCCCTGACAAGGTCGCTACAACCACCTATGTAAACCCCGTAATCGCCATGATTCTAGGGTGGAGCCTGAATAATGAGCAAGTATCAGCACAGTCTTTAATTGCTGCCCTAGTTCTGTTGACGGGTGTGTTCTTCATCAATACAAACAAACACGGGATCAAAAAGACATGAGCCATCAGGAGTGACTGAAATGAACTTCCCGGTTCATCAAACACTTTTTCTTAGATTTAAGTATGGACATTACCTATCCCCATTGGCCAATTCTGGTCTTACTGATTGGAATCGTCACGGTTGTTGTATTAATCACCGTAGTAAAGATGCATGCCTTCCTATCTCTGATGCTTGCATCAATAGTAGTGGGAGCATTGAGTAGCTCTTTGCCAGGAGAGGAGGGAAGTTATCATCTGGTGCAGGCTGTCGAGTTATCCATGACCGAGTTTGGGATCATCGCCGGTAAGATTGCCTTTGTCATTGCTCTGGCCTCTATTTTGGGAGTAGCCTTAACATTGAGTGGGGCAGCCGAACGCATTGTCATCAGATTTATGAATCTATTTGGTGAACGTTTTGCTCCTGCGGCACTCCTGCTCAGTGGATTTGTTTTGTCCATCCCCGTGTTCTTTGACACTGTCTTCTTTCTCTTGATCCCTATTGCCTATTCAATGGGAAAAAGGATGCCTTCCAAATACATGTTCTTTGTGTTGGCAGTTTGTGTTGGTGCGGCCATCACTCACCATCTGGTTCCACCTACTCCCGGTCCACTCATCATGGCCGAAACACTGGAACTGAATCTGGGAATGGTCATTATCGTTGGTTTGATAGCTGGTCTGATTCCGGCTGCAGCGGGCTACCTGGTTGCCAAAAGAGTAGCATCGACCATGGATGTGCGTCCACCAGATCTTACCGCAGAAGGGCAGTCGAGCGATATGCCAAAAAAAGGTTTGCCACCTTTCTCTATTGCTATTTTGCCAATAATAGTTCCACTTCTTTTAATCATTCTGGCTTCTGCTAACCAGTATTTCTTTGCCGGATCTTCCGATTCCGGGCTCACTTCCCTTATCCAGTTTATTGGAAACAAAAATGTAGCAATGTTGATCGGCACACTGCTGGCGTTGTGGATCTTAGCTCGTCAGCAGGAATGGGGCCTGATTGAGGTGGGGAAGTCTATGGAGAAGCCATTAGAGATTGCTGGAATCATCATTTTGATTACGAGTGCAGGGGGAGCGTTTGGGGGGATGATCAGATACTGTGGCATCAGTGAGTGGATCCAAGGTATTGTCGATGCGGGATTCCAAATGAACTACATCTTACTAGCCTGGCTAGTAGCTGCGCTGATGAAAATTGCTCAAGGTTCTGGTACGGTATCGATGATTACAAGTGCTGGGATTCTGTACGCCCTGATCAATGGGGTGGAGTTGCCCTATCATCCTGTGTATATACTGCTATCCATCGGATTTGGAGCCATGTTTATCTCCTGGATGAATGACAGTGGCTTCTGGGTAGTCTGCAAATTGAGCGGGTTTACAGAAAAACAGACGCTCAAGAGTTGGACCGTGACTCTGGCATCAATTGGGGTGGTTGGTCTGATCTTGACTTTCTTGCTTGCTACCGTTTTCCCTATGATATAGGCTCATCCCAGAGAGTAGTTAGAGTGTATGGTGAACCATCAATGGTCCAAAAAGCACCATGGATGTAGCGGTAGTGCCGATCCAGATTTCCGATGCGTCTCATATCATCCTCAGACAAGGTGATATTCTGGGCTTGATAATTTTCACGCAATCGGTTTGGGTTTGCTGATTTTGGAATCACACTGGTGCCACGTTGCAATGCCCAGGCGATAAGTACTTGAGCGGCTGTACAATCGTGGATGCCGGCAATAGAGCGGATCTCAGGATGTTGAAGCAGAATAGGTTCGTCGTCCTGGTGCAGCCTTGCCGGGCGATCCTTTGATCCAAGGGGGGAATATGCTGTCACAGCAATCCTTTCGCCCAAGCAGTATTCTACAAGTTCCTTCTGCTGAAGGAAGGGGTGTAGTTCTATCTGATTGCAAGTCGGAGCAATCCGGGCTCTATTCCGCAGATCCTTCAATTTCTTTATACTGAAGTTGGATACACCGATGTTACGGCACAGCCCGGCATCAATACATTCCTCCAATGCTCTCCAGGTGTCGATCAACGGCGCTTGCTCCAAACTGAGAAAATCCGATCCCTTATCGGGGAAGATCACATCTGGTTTCAAGGCAACAGGCCAATGCATGAGGTAAAGGTCGAGGTAATCCATGCCTAAGTTCATCAGGCTTTCTTCAAGTCCGGGTCTCACATCATGACTTAGATGAGCATTGTTCCACAATTTGGATGTCAACCAGATCGATTGTCGATCTACTTGACCCTCCTTGATCGCATCTCTAATGGCTCGTCCCACCTCCTTTTCATTCTCATATCGAAGGGCACAGTCGAAATGCCGGTATCCGATTTTGATTGCTTCACGTATTGCCGGGTAGGTGCTTTCGTCCGCTTTCCACGTACCAAGCCCTAATGCTGGCATCTGATCTCCAGATCGAAGTGTGATTTTTTTCATCTTCCTGTTAAAGTATTGAAATCCCCACTCTAAAAGAAATATTGGTCAAATGACAGCATGAGCACTTCCTAAAATATTATAGGTATTTTTAATATAAATAATCACATTGAAGGTTTTTCTGACTACAACATTTTTGCTTTTAGGACTGTCGTTCTAAGGTCAGATACAATTATTAAATGATGAATTTTCTAATTCTGCATCCATCGTTAGGCAGATTTTTTATCACGCCGGCACAGACATAAGCCTACAGCCAAGGTTTGAGGTAGAATTGGGCACTTCGTTCATTATTCAACTGGAAGGTTGTGATCCGTAGTGTGTTTTTCTTCAGGTGAAGAGAGGTCCAAAATCTAACCTACGACCATTGTCGCTTGTAGTTACCTGTCATATTTACTAATATGTAAGTATATATTTATAGATATAATGGCACAAGTGAACAACCCTTTTGGATTAAATACCATCACACCATACCTGGTCATAGATGGTGTCTCGAAATTATTATCCTACCTGCAGGAAGTTTTTGGTGCAGAGCTAAGAGGCGCCCCTCAAGTGCGAGATGATGGTACCATCAAGCATGCAGAAGTAAGAATAGGCGATTCCGTACTTATGATGGGTGAGCCAATGGGTGATTTCACGCCAATGCCAACTACTCTATACGTTTATGTGGAAGATTGTGATAAGACTTATCAGAAAGCTATAGATGAAGGAGGGACCTCTGTTCTGGAAGTATGTAATTTTCCACATGGTGATCGGTATGGAGGAGTGAAAGATCCAACTGGCAACATTTGGTGGATCGTGACTCATGTTGGTAAAGATCATTAAACTAGCTCACCATGGTGTTACCTGTTCAATGTCCCAGGCCCGAACCTCAATGGCTGAGGCGTCACTTCCATCAGAAAACAATAGGATCTCTTGACTTTCTGCTAGAGAAGGGTAGATTCTCTGAGTAATACATTGAATGCCATTGGCAAATACTTCCAACACTGACTTATCTAAGAAAATGTTCAGCTTGAGATTCTCATCTGGTGGGAGTTCGAGTGGTGCCACCTGCACCCAACGATCCTCTTCTTCTGGTTTTGTTCGGGTAAAAAATCCCCGATATGCTACTTGGTCAGACAGCGTTGACTTCGAAAAATCAATTCGTAACGACTTTGCTGACGGATTGTATACTATATATGTCTCTTCTTCTCTGTCCGGTGAACAGCGGACTTTTACTCCGACCTCTTGAGCTTGCATTGGATCTATCTCAATGAAGAGTTCTTTTACATCACCTTCAATTCCCGGCAGGGAAGTTTCCTGACCTGAAGCGATGCGAACATCTCTCAAGTGCTGTCCATTGAGCCTAAGAGTCTTTAGTTCTGGTACCGGCTCTAGACCTAATCTGCCGTCTTTACGATATGTCATGATTCTTGGTAAGCTAACAACGGAGGCCCAGGCATATTGATCGTTTTGACCTGGTACTACCTCAGTATCATATCCCCACAGAGATTCACCCCCCAATCGCGACTCGGCAAGCCAGCCAAAAAATATATTTCGTCCTTGATCATCGATTAGGGATTCGGGGCCGGAGAGCTGACCACCAAGCCAACTCATTCTGCCATGCTGTTCGGGATAGAATCGCTCGTTGCGATATTCTCCGATGTAGTAATGAGTGATATTGCGCCAGGGTTGGTGCCCGTGAAGTAGTAACATATGTTTATCACTATCGCCAAGTGGATAGAAATCCGGACAAGCAGCGTCTTCAGCCTCGAGGGTCCATTGCCGGTCGGACTGGTAGAAGGGTCCCTGGTACTCCCAATGGACCATGTCGGTAGAAATAAAAAGACTGGTACAATCCCCTTCATAGCCGGGCCGTCTGTTCCTATTGCCAATGAGTGCATAATACTTTCCGTCTTCATACCAGCCTGCCGGATCGAAGACGATGAATTCATCTTCAGCACTGTGGAGTGGTATCACCGGATTTTGAGGTAAAGGCTCCCAAAGGTTTAGGTCATCATCTTGTGCGATGGAGATGCAGGTACCCTGACCAGGAACGTGATAAATCAGTGTAGGACGGGGTGCGTTTTTCACCGCACCACCACTGTAGATTCCTTGAGGCATCGAACCATCCAGAGCAGGTATTACGGCCGGTGGATGATGTATCCAATGGATGAGATCACTGGATGACAGATGATCCCATACCGCCACCCATCTCATGCTGGCCGGATCTTTATGATGGGGAATTGGGGTCCGGGCGAGATAGAACATGTGGTATCGGCCCTTCCAAAATAGGGCACCATTGGCGTCATTAAAAAACCCCTCCGGTGGGAGTAAATGATACTTTGGCCGGTGTGGGTCGTTCCACATCAATTGCCTGAGCTGCCTGGCATGTAGGATCATTTCATTGATTGGTGATTTGCTATCGTTGACCTGTCCTATCAGAGGACTACCACAAAAAATGATCAACAATGGAGTGAAGAGAACCCTAAACTTTGTCTTTTCTTTCATGATATTTTATTTGAGGGGAGATGGTGTAAAGATCAATGGGATTAGTCTTTCCCTTCAAGGGGATACTTCCAACCGACTTCAGACTTTCATACGTGAGATCTCTAGATAGCTGATCTGAAATCAGAAACATCTCTCCCAGCTGGCTGCAAGCTGATTGTATGCGAGAAGCAGTGTTTATGACGTCACCATGGTAGGCGATTTCCTTCTTTTCGCCACCTACCTCTGCTGCCGTTAGTGATCCTCCATGTAGACCGGCTTTAAACTGCGGCTGCAATCCGAATTTTTCATCGTAGAATAACCGCCTACTCTCCAATTCGTAGGTGAAATCAAGAAAACAGTCTATGCAATGGTTGTCTCTTATACCCTGCTGATAAGGCCAGGTCACAACAGCTTCATCACCCACATACTGGTAGATTTCACCCCGGTGCTTCACCACACTTTTATCCAGATCATAATAACACTCCTGGATCAACTCACTGTACCTGATATGTCCCAAAAGCTCAGCCGCTGCAACTGAAGATTTCAAATCGAGAAAGAGAAAAATCCTTTTCTCTTCGGTAGGGTGACGGTATCTACCCAGAAGGATCCGGATAAATTGTCCTTTTCCAAACATATTGATCATCAGCCGGACAAAGGATGCTAGAACACTCATAAAGGAGAAATAAAAAACAAAGGACCAAAATGGTTTGAATCCGATGATGTCTGTAGGATGATTGACAGCTCGTTCAACCGGTAAAATGCGGTTTACCTGGTAGCTTACAAACAGGATGATCGTAAATGTCAAGAATGCTTTTACCAAAAGAACCAGACCAAAAGGTTGCCTTTTAATAAGTGGGCTGTCGCCAATGGATTCAACCAAGGTATAGATCAAGGCGGCAACAAGTCCCACGATGAGGAATCCTGCATTGGCCTGACCTAAGCGGATATCGGGAGCATCAACGGTTATTCCGGGAGTCTGGTCAAGTCCAAAAAATCTAAAGAGGTAGTACAAACCGATGGCCATCAACCAGAAGGGTACCATTCTGATAAATAACAGGAGAAAATTCTTAGCAAACATTCGATAAGGTTAAAATTGTTAAGAGAGGGTGGAGCTCATAAACTATCGGCCACCGTATTTCTATTCCCCTCGATCATAAGTTATCTTCCCCTGATAGGGATTGGGATCATAGCTCTCTTTATTTACCAGAGTCCTGAGATAGGCAACCAGATCCACCAAGCTTTTTTCGCCCATCTTCTGAGCCAACCCTTCAGTCATCAGAGATGATTTCATAAGTGAACGGGAGATTATTTCGCTTGTGGATATTTCATGATCTATTCCACTTTGAACCCTCAGGGTAACTTTTTCTTCGGTTTCACCGATAACATAGCCCACATATTGAGATCCATCTTTCAATTGAAAGTGATTTCCTTCATATCCATGATTAATTTGAGCGCTTGGGTAGACAATGGCGGAATAAAGTGCATCTTTCCCCAGCTTATTTCCTATTTCGGAAAGGTCTGGACCAAATTCTATCCCCACGTTGTCAATTTGATGGCAGGTACTGCAAAAGGTGGTGAAAGCAGTTTTCCCTGCGCCGACTATGCCCTGTCTTTCAATAAGATCTGTGATCTGAGGGATCCCGGTTACTCGCATGCTATCAGGAAGATGATCCAGATAGGAAAGTCCAAGGGCCCTGTCTTTCGGTCGATTCGCACTCAGTAAGCGAGTCGCTGCCAAAGCAATCAGTTCCGCATCCAGATTTGCCACTGCAAGTAGATCGGCCATTCTGTCTTCCCATCCCCAATCGAGGCTCAGAGACTCCACAGCCTTCTTACGCAAAGAAAGCTCCTCCGATGGATTGATAGCCATTTTCTTGAGCAACTCTTTTCCAGTGCGCTGGTTGATATGGCCCAGTACTTCAATCAGTTCAGACTTGTAACTACTCTTAAGACCCTGATCAAACCTGTCCCACCCATCCAACTCCACCAGCAAATGGGCAGCAGAAACTCCCATTTCATTACCCGGATTGCTGATAACCATATGAAAAAGATGGGGAGCTTCCGAACTCAAATCAAGCTTGCTCACTATATCCAGGTAATTCTCGGTGCCTCGAATTTGGGGCAAAATAGTTTGCAAAGCCCTACGGACAACCGCTGATTGCTTTGCATAGCCTGGAGTGATGTGACTTAGAAGAAGTTCTTGAAATACAATCTTACCAGGCCGATCTACCGTGAGCAATTGTGCCAGCTGCTCATCTTTATTGTTTATTTCATGAAAATCAGTAGCCCTCAGGAATCTCGCTAATTCAGCAATCGGAAGTGAGGTGTCCTGCAACAGTGTAAGCAGCTTCTGGAAACTGGCATCACATCTCGCTCTCCAAATAATGTCTCGTCCTGGTGCAGTATTCCATTCTTCACCGACTTGGCTCAGCCAGACTTCAAAGCAGGATTCCCACCGGCCAGCGGCACCAATGCCCAATGCTTCAAGATACCAGCGATCTTCCCCGTCATGTTGAGAAGCCAACTGAGCCCATTTAGATGGTACCAAGTGGGCTTGCATTTCACGTAAGGCAATGGCGATTTCTCTGCGAACTTTGGCCGACGAGTCATTCAATAAAGGAATAACCATGTCTGCCAACTGGCCGGGATAAAGTTGACGTGCCACTCTGATCGCTGTCGTTCTGATTAGAGGATTGGAATGTTGCAGGCCTGCTTCCAAATGCTCCTGATCGATCCTAGATAACAACCAAAGCGCTCGAGCTTGCATAACCTCATCTTCAGAATTCCAAAGTGTCAGAAGTTTTTCTTCTCCATCAGATCCTGCATTGTCCAAAGCGGTCCAACCCAAGTAGCGGGTGGCAGCATTTGGACTTTTAAGGGCTTCAATTGCACCTGAAAGTGATACGGTTTCTATTTTGTCTATGTGATATTTTTTTGATTTTGGCGTAGTAATGCGGAAAATTCTTCCACTTTTGGTGTCGCCAGACCAATGTCCTCCAACACCTGGGTCATACCAATCAGAAAAGAAAACCGATCCATCAGGAGCAACGCTAACGTCGGTAGGACGGTACCAAGGGTCATATTTACGGGAGGCTATTGGTTCAATGCTTGTCTCAAAGCCAGCTCCATCATCCTTTAATAGATACGCGCGAACGATTCCCGGTCCGGCATCTGCATGCAGCAATTGACCATGAAAAATTGATGGGAGTAGATTACCTTCATATGCAATAATGCCACAAGGAGATCCCGATCCTGTAATCAGGAGATTGGGAACAACTCCCGGATCGTTTTGGTGCCAATGTCTAAATGGGATATCATCGTGCCATCCGCTTCTTTTTGTTCTCCATGAATTGCCGGTAATTTCATCGCGGTAACCGAAATTTCCGTACTCTATGACGTAGTTTATCCGAACTGCTTTGTAGCCATCATCATCGTTGTCGGATTGCCACATCCTGCCATATGAATCCACACACACTTCATAGTTATTGCGAAAGTTGTATCCCAGAGATTCGAGATTGTTACCATCCATTTCACATCGGAAGACCATCCCTTGCCTGTAGGGGTCACCACTGTTATTCACCTCGTTGCCCATCTTATCGATCACTGGCGATCCATCCTTATATAGCATGCCCGGACTGGCATTGCCATAGTTAAAGTAGAGTCTGCCGTCAGGACCAAAAGAAACGGCATGAACAGCATGGTCGTTCTGAGCGCGACCCATTCCAGTAAACAAAGTGTCAATATGGTCGGCTTTGTCATCCCTGTTGGTATCCGTGAGGACAAGGATGTTTGGGCTTGAAGACAGATATATCTTATTCCCCAGCACTGCAATCCCCATTGCTCCATCGACAAGGGTATCTTGGAAAAATACCGTCCGGGTATCAGCCCTTCCATTACCATCTTCATCTTCAAGGATCACGACCATATCCCCTCCTTCCTGATATGGGTTATCTGGATTATTCTCAGGCCGGTAATTCACATTTTCCACCACCCAGACCCTTCCCCGGTGATCGATATCGATATTTGAAGGATTGCGCACGAGAGGTTCAGTGGTAAATAGCTGAGCTTCCAAATCATCACGAATTTCTAATCCTGACAGAGCGTTCTCGGGTTTACGTAGCTCCTCTAAAGACATTGTTTTACCCGGTTGTCGAGGTGGCTCTAGATCATTTCCTGACTGGCAGGATAGCAAAAAAAGCGGTGCTAAAGTGGATATTAGAATTGTTTTCATAAATCGCCGGGTTGTGAATTCTTGTATTAATCCAGCTCTTTGATCTCTATGTCCCTGTACCATGCTTCTGATGGAGGACCACTATGAATTTGCACACAAATTATACCCGAATCGGCAATGCTTTTATCGACCTCCTGATAATTCATGACCAGTTCATTGTTGATCCAGAACTTAATCTGATCACCATCACACCGGATCAAATAGTCATTCCAGTCTTCTGGATTTAATATTGATTCAAGAAGTTCGGGGTCTGGTTCGACCAGAAACTTATTTCTTCGTGATTCGTCATAAAGGCCACCCCAAACATATCCTGCTGAAGTCGACCCAACATCAGCCTGGTAGCCTATCACCTCGTGATGATCAGGAATCCGGCTGCTGCGAAATTGAATACCACCATTGTTCTCTTTTGAATTGAACTTCACTTTCATTCGGAGCTCAAAATCTTCGTACTCACTTTCGGTGCAGAGGAATTGATTATTAGGTATCACCCTGTCCAAGGCACCGGCAACGATCGCCTGGTTCTCTATCCGAAAAAATTTTTTATCGCCTTCCCACCCACTGAAGGTTTTGCCGTCGAAAATAGATTGAAACGATGTGGAGGTTTGTTCAATACAAGAATTCGTGATAAGAAGGAGACAGGTGAGCAGAATTGGGGAAAGTCCAAATCGTCTGAAATGCATGTACTTCATAACCCGAAAGAGCTATCGTTATTATTCGTAGGTAGGAGTTAGTCTGGTTTGTCAGAACCATCATTTGACTGAAATGATGGCAGTACAAGCCCGGGTTTTTGAAATTAAGAAATCTAGATCATACTTTGGCTCTTAGATGGTAATAAACAGCAGACCTTATTAATCCCTTGACTATGCGTTCCCAGATTCTCATCTATATTTTAGCGGCAATTGCAATATCATGTATGTCTTGTGCAGAACGAGAGGCGACACAAGCGAAATTCCACCCTCCAAATTTCCTTTTTTGTATCGCAGATGATTGGAGTTTTCCTCATGCAGGCATGTATGGAGACAGTGTAGTTCAGACGCCAAACTTTGATAGAATTGCCCGCGAAGGAATACTTTTTACCAGAGCATATACCGCAGCACCATCCTGTTCACCTTCACGAGCTTCAATATTGACCGGCCAGGATATGTACAGACTTGAAGCGGGGGGTTGTCTGTTTGGAACCTTGCCAAGAAGGTTTCCTGTTTACACCCATTTACTGGAGAGGTCGGGCTATTTGGTAGCGTCTACTGGCAAAGGATACGGTCCTGCAGACCTCTCTCTTGAAGGCTATGAGCATGACCCTGCTGGTCTACCTCTACAGGAAAAGAGTATGGAAGTAGCTAGGTATGTTCGATCAACAGACTATGCAGCAAATTTTATTGATTTCCTTGACGCACGTGATACAGCTCGTCCATTTTGTTTTTGGTATGGTGCTGCTGAGCCTCATCGACCGTATGACTATGGCATCGGGGCCAAAAATGGTTATGACCTGGCAGAGATAAAAGTTCCGGAGTTTCTCCCGGACACGGATTCCTCTAGAAATGATGTTGCCGACTACTACTATGAGGTTGAATGGTTTGACAACCACTTGGGAAAGATGATAGCGGCATTAGAGCGAATAGGCGAGCTTGAGCATACGGTCATTATTGTCACCTCTGACAATGGTATGCCGTTCCCAAGAGCAAAGGCCAACTTGTATAACTACGGTGCCCGGATGCCCCTGGCAATCAGGTGGGGAAATCGAATTAATCCGGGACAATTGATTGAAATTCCGGTTTCTCATATAGATTTTGCCCCAACTATAATAGAGCTGGCAGGCCAGCAAATTCCCGAGGAAATGACCGGAGAGAGCCTGGTACCATTGCTCTTAGGTTCCACTAAGCCTTTTGTGCGTCAGTTTGTAGTAACTGCTCTGGAGCGTCACACTTTGGCCCGACCCGACAATAAGGGATACCCAATGCGAGGAATTCATACAAGAGATTACAGCTATATACACAACTTCGAACCAAACAGATGGCCTCAAGGTGATCCGGACATTGATGCCTGGCCGCAAGGATTTTACGGAGACGTCGACGATGGAGCAAGTAAATCCCAATTCGAAGACAACCCCGAACGTTGGCCGAACCTGTACCAAGCTTCGTTTGGCAAACGTCCAGCGGAGGAACTCTTCCATGACAGCCAGGATGCTTTTCAATTGAATAATCTTGCCGATAATCCGGAGTACGAAGAGATTAAGAAAGAGCTAAAAGAGAATCTTTTTGATTATCTAAGAAAGACCAAGGACCCCAGGCAGGAAGGACTTTCACCATGGGATGATTATCATTTTAGCGGTGGTAATGAGTGGCACTAGTTAACGTGTTTTCTGAGGAATAGACTCCATGACCTTACGCCAATCATTCAGGACCTTTGATAGGGAGTCAGCAAGATGTGGTCGCTGATTGACCAGGTTGGAAGACTCTCCCTGATCTGTGGCCAGATCGAACAGGTAAGTCGAATCTCGATCTATCAACAATTTGTATTCTTTCATCCGGAGAGCGGTCTGATCTCGGTACTTCCAGAAGACTGGCCTTTCTGGTAGATCATCATTGTGGAGTAGCAATCTACTGAGATCGATTCCATCCACTACAATATCCATTGGTTCATCTATTCCTGCCAATGTTAAGAACGTTGGATACCAGTCCATACTGACAACTAACTGCGAGGTGGTGTCCGCGACGATTCTATTCTTCCAAAAAGCGATTCCGGGAACACGATGTCCCCCCTCAAAAAGACTTCCTTTATGTGCCCTGAGGTTGCCATTATGGCCAAATGGTTCTGCCCCGTTGTCTGAAACAAATACTACTAAAGTGTTTTCGGTGAGCTTGAGTTCATCCAATGTTGCCATAATCTTGGCGATTCCCTCATCCATCACTTCTATCATCTCTCGATAGGCCCGATCCCGGTCTTCTACCGGCCCGTAGTAGGTAAATTCATTGTCGGAAAAGCGGTAGGCAGGATCATTCCTTCCCTGAAATGGCACATGAGGTGCTTCGTGGGAGACGAAAAGGAAGAAAGGATTTTCATGATTTTTACGAATAAACTCGATTGAATGTTTCGTGATGAGATCCGTCGTATAACCCACCTCATGAGCTGTATCCAGATCGTGCCACCAATCAAATACTCCAGTGTTGTCGTAATGTGAATGGTAGTCAATATTTCCACTTACAAATCCTCTAAAGTCTTCAAAACCATGATGCACGGGATTAAATGACCTGTCATATCCCAAATGCCATTTTCCCATGATTCCGGTCTTGTATCCATGCTGACGGAGTATCTCTGCTAAAGCGGTCCGACTGGGATCTAGTCCTGTTTTTCGTGTTGGTCCTCTGGCATAAATGACTCCCTCAAGACCGCTACGTTGAGGGTACATGCCGGTCAAAATTGAGGCGCGGGTGGGTGAGCAAACTGCGCCGTTCGAATGGTAATCAAAAAAGCGCAGTCCTTTGGACGCAAGAGAATCCAATGCGGGTGTTGACACTTCACTATTTCCAAAACAACCTAAACCACCATATCCCAGATCATCAGCCATGATTAAGATTAAGTTTGGCCGTTCTTGAAAAGCTGAAGGAGAACTTTCTCGTCCGCAAGCCAATAGTCCTGCCAGTACTACTATGATGCAAATGGCAGATGAAAAATGACTGAATGACGGATTAGAAACCACAAGTCAGGGTGCCTTTTTACTGTTCAGTAGGGCATAGTAAGAGGGTAGTAGACCGATGAGTACAATACCATTGACGACAAGGAAAAAAGGATCTGTGGTGAAATAGTAAAATCCCATTAGAACCAGTACAATCACTGTGCGGATAATTACGGAAAATCGATAGTACTTATAGTCCTTGTAATAAAGTATCATTCCTACAAGCGACCCTAAGGCCAACATGAAAATACCGGCAAATCGCGGCATGATGTCACCATAGTCCTGGTTGGATTGCAGAATTTTCAGAAAGAAATCCGGGATTAATAATAGGCAGATGCCACCTCCCACTAAATATCCGACCAAATATGTCAGGGTGATTTTCTTGAGATCCATTTGATTCTGTTTACTGGGAATCTTTCATTTTTATCCACTCCTTCACAACTGTTTGCAGTGCTTTCTTTTTCTCGGCAATATCCTTCATATTCTCGAACCGTGCCACTCTTGCTTCCTTGCCATCCCCTTCCAGCAATCCATTTGGATCATTTATGAGCGCGCCCTTATGAAACATCAGGCTCACAAATTTTTTCGCATTCATAAAAAAAGAAGCTAGGTTGCCTTTGTACATAAATGTAGGGCTGCTCCACTTGATGGTTTCTTCGATACGATTATCGGTAGATAATATAATTTTCCTGACTTCTTCAATCTCTGAAGTGAGTGGGTGTTGCTTCTTCACTAGATACTCATCTACCTCTGGATTCTTATTCATATTATTAGTTGCTCTCCATTAGTTCAATTGAAAAATAATGTCTCAGATATTTCAAAAACTCCGATTCGCTTCTGATCAAGACCTCATTTTTCTTACCATTTTTCAGGATTTTTAATTTTTGATCAGTCAGTGTGATTCTTCCTTCATGTGTCATTAACGAAATCATTTTCTTTTTAGTGAAGTGCGATTGTTCACTGGTCTGGTGATAAAGACACTTCAATTTAAATTCAAATAAATCACGGTGTCTAGGTTTAAAAATATACTGAGGATTCTTTTTCCCTATTTCCAATTTACATATTCGGATATAATTTTGATCATAGTGATCGATACTAAATTGCCCTCTAGGGTCTGAGTGAACGCTCTCGATTTTTATTTCGATAGGAGTTGATGCAAATTCTCCAAATCCCACGTCAACCAGATAATCAATTCCTTCCAAATGTATAATCAGGGCTAAATGATCATATTCTTCTCCATAACCACTTCGATCGTCGTAGACCCGGGCAGATACTCTTTTCACCTGGTAACCAAGATAAAGCAGTAGCTGCCCAAAGAGTTCATTTAATTCATAGCAAAATCCACCGCGTTTTGATCGGACGATTTTTTGATAGAATTTGGAAGTGTCTAGTTCAATTTTTTGCCCGTAGTGAATGTCGAGATTTTCAAATGGGACAGTTAGAAGATGTCTGTGTTGTAGCTGGTGCAGCGAAGAGAGGTCTGAGTGTATAGCGTCAGTATATCCTATACGAATTAAATATTCGGAAGCTTCTTCTGAATTCATTTCCATTTCAACCAATTTTGGTCTTGTTGAGCTGACTGGGCTCAATCAGATCCCAGAGGTTGCCATATAAATCATTGAATACTGCCACTGTGCCATAAGGTTCTTTTATAGGTGGGCGCACAAATTCGATTCCTCGTTTTTTCATTTTATTGTGATCTCTCCAGAAGTCATCAGTAAACAAAAAGAGAAATACTCGCCCTCCGGTCTGATTACCTATAGCGTTTTTCTGTTGTTCAGTAGCGGCTTTGGCAAGTAGAAGATTTGTTCCCGAGTTGCCAGGTGGGGATACGAGGATCCATCGCTTTCCATTTCCGAGGGATGTGTCTTCGATTACCTGAAAATCAAGTTTCTTCGTATAGAATGAAATAGCCTCGTCATAGTCTTCAACAACCAGAGCCACATGGGCAATTGCTTGTTTCATTTGAATGGGTATTATCTAATCATCGATGCTTTGACCTACCAAAAGGCGAAATTTCCAACCAGTCTGATCTCTGGTGTAATTTTGTGTCTGCTTCATGATGATCCCAATAATCTTTTCCTGAGGATCGGCAAAGTACTGGGTATTGAAATAGCCTCCCCAATCGAAGGTGCCTTTACTGCCCCGTCCTCCCAGCGCCTCTCCTTTTTTGTTCACCAGTCCGAATGCCAGACCATAATCTGATCCACCACTCCAGCCATCCCACAAATCCCCAATTTGGTTGGCCATCATCGATTGGATAGTGGTGCGACTAAGAATTCTGATACCGTTCAATTCACCTCCGTTCAGATACATCTGCAGGAAGGTGGCATAGTCCTTTGCGGTGCTGCACAATCCGGCCCCTCCCGAGTAGAATTTCTTCGCTCCCTTGACTGGGTAGTCCGGATCATAGAAAGTAGCCGGGTATCGGACCCATTTGTCACCATCTGGTTTTTGCACTGCCACCAAACGCGCTGCTTTGGTTTCAGGCAGATAAAAGTAGGTGTCATTCATTCCCAAGGGTTGAAACAAGTGAGTCTCTAAAAAGTCTGCGAATGTCATTCCCGAAATGATTTCGATGAAGTAACCCAACACATCCAATCCCTCACTGTAGGTCCATTTTTCACCAGGATGGTGGTGAAGTGGAAGTCCAGCAAGTTTTTTAACACTTTCTTCGATGGTAATAGGATCAGTGGTAAATAGATCTGTTATTCCGGCTTTTGCGTAGATCATTTTCATTCGCTCATCTCCATCAATCACGCCATAGCCGATGCCGGACGTGTGAGTTAGTAAGTGACGGATGGTAATTTCGCGCTCGGCAGGAATCGAAGTAAAGGAAGTATCGGAATAGCGAAAAGAATTGAGTACAGTAGGATCTTTAAATTCAGGAATGAATTTGCTGATGGGATCATCCAGCTGAAATTTGCCTTGTTCCCATAGCATCATCACGGCTGTGGCTGTGATCGCTTTGGTCTGCGAAGCAATTCGAAAGATATCATCCTTTCTTAACTCTCTTTGGGCGCCGTTGTCCGACATGCCATAGGCTTCATGAAATACTATTTTCCCATGGCGAGCTATGAGCGCAACGATACCAGGTACTTCACCTGATTCGACGGCACCTTCGCACATGCGATCGATTCGATCAAGTCGTTCAGCAGAAATCCCTGCTGACGCAGGAGGAGCCGCCATTAAGGGTGGAGAGTTTTGGGAGGAGGGAGTTTGACCAAAGCAAAAGATGCAAGCGAGGAGGGTTGGAATAAGTAATAAAATTTTCATAGCGAAATGCATTTTTCGGACATGTAATATTATTCGATCAATATTCATGGGAGAGTTTCCGGATCACCGTGCAGGGATTGCCTGCAGCAAATACGTTAGAGGGAATGCTCTTGGTGACCACACTACCGGCTCCAATTGTGGTGTTCTCACCAATTTCCACTCCCTGGCATATCAAGGCTCCACCCCCTATCCAGGAATTGTTGCCGATTCTTATCGGAGCGGCCAGCTCAGGTCCTTCAATACGTTTTTTAGCGTGAAGTGGATGGTAGGCAGCATAGAGCTGAACACAGGGTCCAAACATCACATGATGGCCGATATGAATATGGGTACAGTCTAGGAGAACACAATTGAAATTCATATAGCAATGGTCTCCCAAATGAATGTGTTTGCCGTAGTCGCAGTAGAACGGCGGTTCGATATAGCAATCTGAGCCCATAGCACCCAATAATTCGAACAAGATTTCTTGACGTGCTTCCGGTTTATCAGGTCGACTCTGATTGAATCGAAATGTTAGATTTCTGGCTCTGAGTCGAAGTGCCTTAAGCTCAGCATCGGTCGAATCATAAAGTTCGCCTGCCAACATTTTGTTGTATTCCGATGAAGTTGTCATTTCTTGAAGATCCCTTTGTAATAATCTGAGATCTCCAGGATACCCGCAGAACTCTCATAAAAGCTCTGATTGGTTTCAAAAACTCCCTGAATGGGTTTGGCCCATGGTGCGTCAGCTCTGGGATGTTGCTTGGTCATCATTTCCCAATTCTTGTAGTTCTGCCATCCGTTGGTTTCCTGCAGACCAATCTCAAGTTCGGGAAATGCCGGTAGTCTGGCGGCCACTACTTTATTCCATTCCACGAGGACTGGATTCACCGTAAGATCAGCACAAAAACAGGGGACATCGTGCTCATAAGCAACCTGAGCAATTTTCATCGTCATACTTAGTGTCTTTGCTACCGCTTTAACTGCGATCGCATTATAGCCCTGCTCAATCCTGATCAATGTCTCTTGGTCGGTATGGGCGCTTTCATCGGCAGCAACTCTAATTCCTCTATCGCACAGGTCTGTTACGTCTTCATCATTTTGCTCTCCAAAGGGCTCCTCTACTACCGAGATCTGATCTAGAGCTCCAATGGAGTCTGCGTAATCCAGCAGCCGATGCAAAGTTGCTTTCTGTTCATACCGGCCATTGGCATCAAAGTAGTAGGGAATCTTCCCATCATTCGTGTGTGGTGTACGATATCCCCCAATGGTAGTATGAATATTTTTAATGAATTCCATGTCTTTCCTGAGCATATCAGCCTGATCACCTGGAGCACCAATCTTAATCTTCATGATGAAATAGCCCTGATCGGCCAGGCGTTTGATCTCTTCCATAGATGTGCCATAGCCAAGTGCCGGAATGCTAGCTACTTTGTCATGCCGGGCAGACAGGCCACCTTGTAGATTCGATGGAACTAGTTGATCAAAGTTGTCAAATCCATTTTCCCTGGCATAGACAATCCATAGTGCATTGTCGACAGGTACCAAAGGATTGAGTGAGAAGGTTTTTCGTAGGTCGGGCTGTCCAGTGATTCGTTTTGCATAGTCGTGAAGTTCTTCAAGGATTTCTTCCTGCCACTCGATCGGTGATTTGATTGACTCACCATTTAGCATTTGCAACGCACGCTCAGTGATCGCATACATTAATGCATTTCCTCCCTGCTCCGAATGATTGGCAAATACTCTGGCGTCACACCACAATACGCTTTGAGTGCCTAAGCCTATACCATAATGATTGCTATCAGTCTCAACATAAACCGCCGGTTGCCACACGTTGGTGATTTGTCCGCCTTTGAAACCAAAAGGTCGGGCAAGTGGCTCCCGGTCAAAAGATGAATCCACTTTCCGGATAGAGAAAGTCTTCGAATCAGAATTGGTTTCAGCCATCATGTGTGTGGAATTTGTAAATCCCGCTGAAGCCAGCAGGATGGAAGATTGTTTAAGAAAAGTTCTCCTTGGCAGTAGATTCTTTACTCTAAATGGAATCATAGGTTCACGTTTTGAGGCAATTCATTTATTGTATACCAAGCTTCTCCTGACCACAATGTCCGGTCTTCAACGCTCTTCAATTCGGGAGATAATAGAAAGTAAACCAAATAATTCTCCTTCAAATCTGAAATCTTTATGAAAATCTTGGTCGGATCTTTAGCTTCTGCGGCTAAAATGGTCAATTCCCTATGGTCAATTTTAGGACTTCCGTAGGCAGCGGAAGTCTCATACGTCCAATGGCTGATCTGATACATATTTTCATCAGTTGCCAGCTCTGGATGGACTGGTTCTGTGAATTCAATTTCGAAACCATCGGAAGTCAAACGGATGGCCTTAATCTCAAATGTGATTTTACCATTATAAGTTAGTTTCTGCAGACCATATTGGCGGCCTTGCCATGCCCAGTTACCGTTCATTCCAATACCCCCGACGTAAAGAGATTTATCCGGTCCCCATACCAGCCGGTTAATCCCAGCTTCCAAACCTTGGGTGAACCGAAAGACACTTCCTTGCATCAATCCGTTCACCTCCTCTACAAATACTCGCTTGATACCGCCATGGGTTACCTCACCCACGAAAATTTGTCCGGCAAATGGTCCTTCAAGGATCTCTACAGGCTGAGATGGTGAATTACCAATTTCATCCTGGGGCAGCCAAACTACCGGAGGGGTGGTTGTGTAGCCTGCATATCTTTTACCAGTTCCATATTGGCATCCGTAGAAAGCGTCTTCCCTCAAGCAGATTAACTTGCAGGCTGGAACCCATTGGCCCTGGTTTTCGGTGACAAATAGATTATCATTTATCAAACCGATCCCATTCGGTTGCCGAAGCCCGGTAGCGAAGATCTGATAATCTCCATCGGTATTCACCATAATGGCTGCGCCTCTATCGGGGAGTTGCAATTCATGGGCCATCAATCGCATAGCCAGTCCCAGAGTCAAATAGAAGTGACTGTCTTTGTATTCAAGACCATAGGTATACTCATGAAAATCGGGTGATACCTGAAAGTCGTCGCAGACGTTCCTGTAGAAATCGATAATCTCATCTCCATCATCGTCGACTAGTTGAGTAAGTTCATTTTTTTGAACAACGTATATTTTCTTTTCGACAATCTTCAGACCCAGAGGTTCCGAAAGACCGGTGGCAATTTTAGTGACTTCAACTTTCGAGGAATCATTGTACTCTAGGCCCGATAGCTTATAAACAGCTCCCTCACTATCCCACGTTGCTACATAGAGATTGCCATTTTGATCAAAGTCTAATCCCCCCACTCGAGGCTTAAACTCAGCTGGTCTCACTGTCGACAGTGTGAAGCTTGGATGTACCCCCTCCAGGGCAGCTCCAAACCCCGGTTCCTTCGCTTCTGGTAGCGTAGTGGTGGATGCAACAGCCTGTGCCTGGGAGGGATCTTCAACCGGCTTTAAGTCAAGGATATATCTCACCATCCCCTGGATATCTCTTTCGGATAATTGAGGATGGGGTGTCATCGGAGTTGTTCCCCATTGACCCACACTGCCTTCCTGTACCCTGGAAACGAGCATAGAAATATTCTCCCGGGTTGCCTGATAGCGGGCTGCAATTTTAGAGTATGCCGGACCCGTCGTGTTTTGATTTAATTCATGGCAAGTATTGCATCCGCTTCGGTCCAGCCAGTACTGTCCTCCGCTTCCCAGGGCAGGACTGAATGGTGGGTTTTCTACTTCCTCAGGAAATCGTATTCTTCTTGATTCCGTGATGGGAGTGCCATTTCGCATTACGACCATGTCACTTGCTGGATCCCAGGAAAAGCTGATTTCAGCGAAGAAGACTCCACTGTCTCCCTCGGATATCGCTACTGTTTCATCGACCATCAATGACGAATGGAGATCTTCCGACAGCAATTCATATCGTATTCGAATTTCAGCTTCTTTGACTTCATATCCCTTATAATTTACAGCAAGGTCATTGCAATCGGGAATGCCCCAACCGCTAGTGTCCATTTCCACCTTTGATCCCCAGCTGCCGGGCTGCACTGTTTTAATATCATTAAAAGTTGCGCCATCCCAATGAATTCCCCCTGTCCAAATCTTGTAGATATTACACCTCTGTAGATCGTAGGCGATATGGAATTGACCATGCCATATGCTTAACATACGAGGTTTCTGGTCCAAAATTGACCGTTTGAAATCCAATGACAGATCCGACAATATTGGCTGCTTGCACTGGACCAGGCAGATCGATATCACAAGCAGAAGTGAAGGAGAGATCTTAGCCATCTTGCCAGAGATCGCGAGCATACTGTAAATCTTTTCTAAGAGCGTCAAAGATCATTGGATACTGTGAAGCAGCGATGTCACGATGGCCATGTTCAGCACCAAAAAGATCGTACTCATAGTGGATGGTGAATGGAACCTGGATCTGATATGACTTTAGCAGATCAAAGTACTTTTTGAAATCTACCATACCACTTCCCAAGGGAACGTTCTTCACTCGCCATTCCCCATTCTTCTTTTCCCAAACAAAATCTTTTAACACAATCGAGGTGATTTTTGATCGTATCAATTGCAATCCCCTCGTCCAGGAAGTACCACCCTCCACTGTGGCATGCCTGATGTCGTACTGGCAACCCAGATTCTCGGACGGAATACCTTCGAGCAAGTGATAGAGATCCCAGATCTCCGCTCCAACCATAGTACCCGAGTGATTTTGATAAGAACCTGTAAGATCAAGATCTGCATTGAAGGCAGCGAGTTCTTTCATCTGGGAATTGTAGAACTTCAGACTTTGAAATATGTCCTGATCATCACTAAATCTGAGGTATCCCAACCGGTAATGTCTTACCCCTTGGGTGGAGGCTGTCTCCAGGACTGACCTCGTCAGTGGCTCGTCAAGACCTTTTATCGCTGTCACCATCATATCAGACTTCAGACCTGTACTTCGAATCGCATGGATCGCCGCGGGTAGCCTTTCAGTTACCGCTTCCGGCTCCACATGTCCTCCTGGACGAACAGTAAGTTCGATCCCATCAAAGCCAGTCTCCGCCGCAGCATCTGCCATATCGGTGTAGTTAAGAAATTGAAGGTGTTTAGAAAAAATGTAAAATGGAGGGATCCAAGTTTGCCAGCTTGGAGCAAAAGGAAAATATGCTCCAGCGGTGCTCAGTGCAGTGTTTCTAAAAAAGTCGCGACGAGTCATAATAGCTGCCTAATTTAGACACTTTAGAATGTACGATTTTTCGAAATAAGTAATGTAAGAATGATCAAGCGTATCTCCGCTTTTCCCAACAACTTCAAGAATTTTGAAGATGGCGGTGAAATCTAGCCGTATTGATTAGTAATTTTCTGAAAATAACTTTCCGAATGAATACCCGATTTACAGTCTTAGTTGTATGGTCGACATTGGTATGTGCGACACTTTTGAGTCACACTGCTCGAGCACAATATGGTAAAGTATTTGACAACCTCTCCATGACGAGCGAGATCTTAAATGGAGAACGCAAATATGCCATCTACTTGCCTCCCGATTATGAAACTTCGGAAAGGAGTTACCCAATCTTATATCTTTTGCATGGTGGAGGTGACGATCAGACCGGATGGGTGCAATTTGGAGAGGTTCTCCATATCACCGATAGAGCGATCAAAGAGGGAATTGCTACACCAATGATTATTGCCATGCCTGATGCCAATACCGGACAAAGGGGATACTTCAACGATCCGCAAAATGATTGGCGCTATGAAGATTTTTTCTTCGACGAATTCATGCCATTTGTCGAGAAGGAATACCGTGTAAAGAGTGAGAAGCGTTACCGGGCCGTTGCCGGATTATCTATGGGCGGTGGAGGCTCATTCATTTATGCATTACATCGACCTGACCTATTCTCATCTGCATGCCCATTGAGTGCTAGTTGCGGACCTATTACCATGGAAGATACAGAGCGCATTCTGTCGTGGAGAGGAATGGACGCAAGCGAAGAGGAAGCAATTGCCTGGTTCGAGAAGTATAGTGTATTGAAGCAGATCGAAGGCTTGACTGAAGAGAATAAGAATGCCGTTAGATGGTTCATCGATTGCGGTGATGATGATTTTCTGTATGAGGGGAATTCTCTGGTTCACATTGCCATGCGTAAGAGGGAAATTCAGCATGAATTTCGGATCAGAGATGGAGGGCACACTTGGACTTATTGGAGACAGTCACTCCCCGTTGTACTCCAATTCGTATCTGATGCTTTTCATCAGCACTAGCTAGGGCGCCACTAGTCACCTGTCTCAGGTCAATTTTCTCCAAGTGTGGTGGATGAAATCTTGCAGTCGAGGTCTCTTTGTCATACAGAATATGCATCCTGAATCGCG
The DNA here is from genome assembly GCA_024644235.1 of Lewinellaceae bacterium. Classification (GTDB taxonomy): domain Bacteria; phylum Bacteroidota; class Bacteroidia; order Chitinophagales; family Saprospiraceae; genus JAHELJ01. The sequence continues at coordinate 70,806 of JAHELJ010000017.1, read as the reverse complement.
ATCCCATCCCAAACAAAGCATAGGAGGTCCAACTTCTTGCTAGCCTCTTGGGTCAATTTCTGATCGAATCCAGAAGTTACCTTTTCCAGTCGTGACATAGCGATTGGAGGTCGTTAAGTCATCGATATTTTTTTCCCTCGCATGATGACCAAAAGGATTTTAGTAGTCTCTATTGCTCAAAGTATTCCTTGATCAAAAAACAAAACAAGAATGGATCGATTTTCGTCTTTTCTGGAGTCCATGTTTAGCCGGAGCGGAGAGTTAACACCCAGGTTGTTTGGTGCCCTGATTCTGTTGCTTCTTGGTTACATCGTCTCCAAGTTAATTCAACGTTTAGTGCGAAAGGCTCTCAACCGTTTTAAGGTTGATGAACGCCTGGACAAAGACAACAAGATTGACCTGAACTTTGCTTCGGCAATTAGCCAAATCTTCTACTATATCTCAATGCTGTTTGTATTGATGATCGTTTTGGATATTCTGGGTGTCACCGGTGTATTGTCGCCCCTGCAAAATATGCTGAACGAGTTTTTGTCATTCATACCAAATGCGATTGCAGCCGGATTAATTGGTTTCGCAGGTTACATGATCGCCAGGATCGCATCTGAGACCGTGGGCTTTGTGTCCGCAAGCCTTGATCATTTTTCTGACCGACTTGGCTTTAAGGGCAGTATGAGTATTGCCAATGTGCTAAAGCAGATTGTCTTTCTCTTCATATTTGTTCCAGTTTTGCTCATTGCCCTGGATGCTCTGCAGATTAGTTTGATTTCAGATCCGGCATCCCAGATGTTGACAACCATGATGGGAGCAGTACCCGGTATCATCGCTGCTGCCGTCATACTCATCGTCTTCTACATTGCTGGTAAGTTTATTATCGCAATTATTGAGGAGTTGTTGAGAAATCTGGGGGCCGATGCACTTCCTGCCAAAATGGGATGGGAGAGATTACTGAATCCCAATGTGACTTTATCCAACCTGGTTGGAAATGTGCTGTTTTTCTTTTTGATGTTTTTTGCCGTAATCTCGGCTACCGAGAAGCTTCAGTTTGTGCAACTGACCGAGACCTTGAACAACCTGATGGAGCTGACAGGGCAAATTATTCTCGGCCTCGTGATCGTGATGATTGGAAATTACATCTCGATTTTGGTTGCAGATTACATGAAACGTTCCAATCAGGGAGCTCTGATACCAATTGTACGCTTTGCCACTCTTGGTTTGTTCCTTGCCATTGCACTACGGACCATGGGCATAGCAAACGATATTGTCAATCTAGCATTTGGTCTTACGCTAGGAGCAGTAGCTGTTGCTTTCGCTTTGTCATTTGGGCTGGGTGGTAGAGAGGCTGCAGGTAAGTATATGGAGCATTTGGTGAAACGATGGCAGAAAAAGATTGATTAGATTTCTTATGTTTTTCAATACCTAAAGGGGTGCCAATGGTGCCCCTTTTTTTTGTCATTTTTACGGGACAATTGTAATTGATGGAGAAGATCAGTGAATTGATTGAATCAATGGCCCTTGAACAAATCGAAGAGGATATTTACCGGGGATATCCTCATGATATAGGTGCACTTCATGTTTTTGGTGGTCAGGTTCTGTCACAGTCACTCGACGCAGCTATTCTGACAGCTCCTGCAGATCGTTTCGCTCATTCCATGCATGCCTATTTTATTCTACCAGGTGATTTGGGAAAACCAATTGTTTACCAGGTGGATCGGGTGCGGGACGGAGGAAGCTTCAGCACCCGGAGGGTAAAAGCCATTCAAAACGGAAAAGATATTTTTATCACTGCAGTTTCATTTCAATTGGATCAACCGGGGCTGGATCATCAGATTGAAATACCGGATGTGGTTGGTCCTCAGGAATTACAATCAGATCAGGATCTATTGCAAATGTATAAGGATCAACTTCCTGCAAGTTTCAAAAGATTTCTGTTGCCCCGGCCGATTGAGTTTAGGCCGGTTGATCCATTGAACTTCATTCTTCCTGAGAAGCAGGAACCCCTTCGCTACGTCTGGATCAAGGCCAAGGGAGAGGTGCCACCAGAACTCACCATCAATCAGCGTTTGCTGGCCTATGCTTCGGACTATAACTTACTCACTACAGCTATACAGCCTCACCAGCATGAGGTCAATTTCTTTCAGTTGCAATTGGCCAGTTTAGATCATGCAATGTGGTTTCACAGACCCTTCACCATGAATGATTGGTTGCTATACGCGGTTGACAGTCCTAGTGCTTCCGGTTCTCGTGGATTTACCAGAGGCAGCCTCTTTCAAAGAGATGGAACTCTGGTCGCATCAGTTGTGCAGGAAGGATTGATGAGAAGGAAGAGATCATAAAAGTAAGATCGGCTTCGATAAATTACACCTTTTATAACATAGAAAAATTCTGGACCAAGAATGAAGTCATCTATAGCAATTCTCCTGCTGCTGATAACTCCCTGGAGCTTTGCACAAATCAAGCCGATTGAACTCACCTGTGAATACAAAACAAATCCGATCATCGATGAGTTGGGGCCAAGGTTCGCTTGGAAGTACCAAGAAGGATTGCAAGATATGATGCAAAGTGCTTATCAAGTTCAAGTTGGCCGCGGTGCGCGCGATTTGGTTAGAGAACGCCGCTTGATCTGGGATAGTCAGAAAGTGTTCACAGAGCAGTCTGCACACGTGGAATATGGCGGGCCGCAATTGGAGGCTCAGGGAGTCTACTTCTGGCGTGTGAGAGGCTGGGATCAAGAGGGGAACGAAGGGAATTGGAGCGATCCTTCCTATTGGGAAATGGGACTACTTGACTCTTCTGATTGGCAGGCGGAGTGGATAGGTCCTTCATGGGCAGAATCTGTGGAGCAACCAAATCCGGCTCCGATGTTACGGCATGAGTTCATATTAAAGAAGAATATTGTAAAGGCTCGCCTGTATATCACAGCAAGAGGTCTCTACTCTGCCTATATCAATGGAAAGAGGGTCGGTGATCAGCTTTTCACTCCAGGATGGACATCTTACCACAAGCGGTTGCAGTATCAGGTATTTGATGTGAAAGAGTTGCTGACTGCTGGAGAGAACTGCCTTGGAGTAATGTTGGGCGATGGTTGGTATCGTGGTGAATTCGGATTTGACGGTAGCATGAATGTATATGGAGACGAAGTTGCCCTTCTCTGCCAACTGGAGGTTGAATATCGAAGTGGACGAAAGGATGTAATCAAGTCTGACAAAACCTGGCAGGGAACCACGGGTCCTATTCGGATGTCCAGCCTTTACGACGGAGAAGTGTATGATGCCCGGTTGGAGCAGTTAGGTTGGGCCACTGCTGGTTTCAATGATTCAGGTTGGCAGGAAGTTAAATTAAGTGTAGGCAACAGGAGCAATCTCATCACTTCAGAAGGAGTTCCGGTGAAGAGAATTAGGGAACTGAGGCCTGTAGATATATTCAATACTCCAAATGGTGAGGTGGTGGTGGACATGGGTCAAAACATGGTGGGCTGGATGCAAATAAAGGTGGCTGGCAGGGCAGGTGACACGATCACACTTCGACATGCCGAGGTGTTGGATAAGGATGGAAATTTTTACATCGACAATCTCCGTGCTGCTGCTCAGCAGGTTCAATACATCTGTAAAGGGAGTGGTGTTGAGATTTACGAGCCGCATTTCACCTTTCAGGGATTTCGTTATGTTTCTGTTGAAGGTTATCCGGGAGAGCTCACTAAGAATGCATTGAAAGGCATCGTAATTCACTCCGATATGGAGATGACCGGTCAGTTTACCTGCTCAAATCAAATGCTAAATCAGCTTCAGAGCAACATACAATGGGGACAAAGGGGAAATTTTCTTGATGTTCCGACCGATTGCCCTCAGCGGGATGAACGGATGGGTTGGACTGGTGATGCCCAGGCCTTTGCATCCACGGCATGCTTCAATTTTAATACTGCTGCATTTTACACCAGGTGGTTACAGGATCTGGCCGCTGACCAAAGATCAGATGGAGCGGTAACCTTTGTTGTTCCCAATGTACTCGGTGAGGGAGCGGCCGGATCAACCGGTTGGGCTGATGCCGCTACTATAGTGCCGTGGACGTTGTACCTAAAGTTTGGAGATAAGAGGATCCTGGAGCGGCAATACCAGAGTATGAAGGCTTGGATACTGTACCTGGAGCAATTGTCTGGAGATAATCTGTTGGTTCAGGATGGATTCCACTTCGGAGATTGGCTGTTTTTCATTCATCCGACCGATTGGAATGCCAAGCCGGGACACACGGATATTGATTTTATCGCTACAGCGTTTTTTTATCACTCCTCGGAGATCATGATGAAGACGGCAGTGTTACTCGGCGAGTCGGATGACGTCGAATATTTTGCTGATTTACTTTCACGAATCAAAACGGCATTCCAGTCGGAATTTGTAACGCCGAATGGCCGTCTAAGCCCTCATTCACAGACTGCTTATGCACTGGCGCTAAGGTTTGGATTGCTTGAGGAATCACAAAAGACACTAGCAGCTGAGTACCTGAAGAAAGACATCGAAAGCAGACAATATCACCTCTCAACGGGCTTTCTGGGGACTCCCCATCTTCCCCATGTCTTATCTAAAAACGGAATGACCGATGTAGCTTATCGCTTGTTGCTTCAGGAAAATTATCCCTCCTGGTTGTATCCACTGACACAAGGGGCAACCACAATTTGGGAGCGTTGGGATGGGATTAAACCAGACGGATCTTTTCAAACACCGCAAATGAATTCATTTAATCATTATGCATACGGGGCGATTGGTGACTGGATGTACAGCGTAATGGCTGGTTTGCGTCATGACGAATCAAACCCCGGGTATAAGCACATCATTTATCAACCTCATCCCTCGTCACTATTAGATTCGGTTCAGGTGATCTATGAATCTTTAAACGGACAGATTATGGCAGGTTGGAAAATTTCTGAAGACAGTATTGAATATCGCCTGAATGTGCCGCCTAATACCATGGGAACTGTCATTTTACCTGCATCTGATAGCGATCAGGATAAGGTAGTCGTAATGGAAGTCCGATCTGGGCAGCACCGTTATACTTATCCATTTTCTGGCCAAGCATCCACATCAAGATTCACCATAGATTCTTTATTTGGAGAATTATGGAGTTCAGAGGAAGCGAAGGCGATTTTACTTAGGCACATACCCACCTTGGCTCTTGCCCCCCAAGAGCAGCTCCAGCAAGGCTTTGCCTTTAGCCTGAGAACGGTGGCTCAATATGCTCCGGACGTGTTTACAGACGAAATTCTGGAAAAGATTCAGCAGGATCTGAAGAAACTTTGAATTTGGATTAGACCTTTGTTGCGATTTAATACCTGATACTCTCTTTTTGTTTGGAGTCCACTTTTAGGGGATTTAAGAGTTGTTTGAAAGGAGAGCAAGGATACTATTGGACCTGGTTAGGTGCTCCTATGATGCCAGAATGGTATCGACAACTTTTTCTGAATCTTTAAAAATCGTACCCAGAATACCGCCTAGTTTGTAATTGTCAAATCCGATGAAATAAAGGCCTTTGAATCGACCAACCCCAATCGGGGCTTTGGGAGCTCCATGCTGATCAAGGAGGTCTTCAGGGTCTTCAAAAAATTGTTCGATATCCGGAGTATAACCAGTGGCGAGGACTACTTCATCAAATGGCATTCTGGTGCCATTGGTAAGGATGACACCATCATCATAAAAGCTTTGTATAGCCCCAATCACCTTGATCTTTCCCTTTTTTATCAATGCAACCGTTCCCAGATCTATCACCGGTGTTTTACCCGTTTCTCTTAATTGAACCGCAGGAGGTACCGCACTTGATTCAAGGCCATATTTCTGCAGATCACCGATGACAAACTTGCGAATGGCTGTACCCAACCAGTCACCCAGTCCAAAAGGAAGTTTTGCTAATATCCGGGCGGTGAGTTGGGTGGGTCTTCCGTTGATATCTCTGGGCACGATATTCACCGGACCTCTCACCGAGACATAAACTTCGATATCGTGTTCTGCCATATCTAATGCAATCTCCGCCCCGGTATTTCCCATCCCAACAACCAATACCTTCTGTCCGTTATATGGATCTGGATTCTTGTATTCCCTGCTGTGAATAATAGTGCCTTTGAATTCCTCCTGGCCAGGCCAATGAGGTGCATTGGGAACCCGATTCACGCCTGTAGCAATAACCACGTGCCGCGCTCTATAGATCTTATCACCCATTGTGATCACCTGCCACTTATCAGCTGAACGAGTCACTGATTTCATCTCCACTCCGAATCGTGGAGTGATGCCAAAATGTTTTGCGTAAGCATCAAAATAATCCACTAATTGCTCCCGGCTCACATAGGTCGGGTAATCAGGTGGAAAGTCAAGGTGCGGCAAATGGGATAGTTGCTTCACTGTGTGCAAGCAGAGTCGATCGTAATGGCAATGCCACATAAAACCCACTTTGTCGCTTTTCTCAAGCATCACAAAAGGCACCTTGCGATAACTTAGTCGACCGGCTACGGCCAGGCCCGCGGGTCCAGCACCGACAATCAATATTTCACATTCAGTTGGTTGATGATTCATGGGTTAACTTAGTCTGGTACCTCCGATCGATGCGGCACATACCCGGGCAGTGATAACGCACCCACCCAGAAAAGTACCCTCCAAGGATCGAATGCCGTGAATTCCTCCACCTCCAAATCCTGCCGCTTCTCCAATGGCATAAAGTCCCTCTATGGGCTTCTGACTCCCATCAGATGCCGGTGTGGTCAGCACTTTACATTGAAGATCTGTTTGGATGCCTCCCAGACTCTTCCGGCTTAGAATAAAGGATCGGATGGCTATCAAAGGCCTGGCTGATGGATCCAGAATTGCTTGGAATTTACAGGTGCGGGCACGATCTCCGCGATACTGACGGATATAAGCGATCCGTCGAAGCTGTTCGTCATTGTGAAATTTTTGTCCACGGTTTATTTGAGTGTCGTACTGCTGGGCAGCTTCGCGTATGTATTCGATTTTGACATGGTTTTCACCGGTGAGATCATTCATTTTCTCAACCAATTCTTCCAGTGATTGTGCTGTGATGAAGTCTTCGCATTCCCGGGCGATAAGATTGACCAGGTCTTTTTGTCCTTTGACCAGAGTGGTCCACACAAATTTCAAGAATTTCTTATCGCGCATAGCGGGATTATGTTCTGATCCTGAAATGGCAAATTCCTTACAAGCGATTTTGTGATTCAATAGCTGCCAGGTGTATTTCACTGGTTGTTTGCAGATCTGCTCTAGTAAATAGCGGGTATCGTAAGGGCTCATGAGAGGCACCGGGCCAAATCGACGCCCTTGGTAATTAAGCCAGAGCTGTGACTTGCCAGGCACTATACTTAGTCCATGATCTGGTTTGCGAGGTTTGTAGTGCCGGATACCCCCAACGTAATTCCACTGCTTGTCCAAATTCACTACATTTCCATTGATGGCACTGGTGGCATCATGAAGGTCACCTATCGCATATTCGTGGGCCCCATTTAGGATGGTTTTGGGTGGGTCGCCCAGGGGTTTATACCAGTTTGCTTTGACACGTTCGATGCTTCCATTGATGCCTCCGGTGGCGATGATGACAATATCTGCCAAAGCTGAAAACTCTTCGCCGGTTTTTTCGACTTGCCCTCTAACCCCGCTGATAACGCCAGCCTTCTGGTCAATATCAGTCACTCTGTGATCGAATTTATATTGAACCAAATGGTGGTTTTTATGCTGCTGAAGCTGTCGGATCATCACATAGGTCAGTTCCCAACCTGTACCCCACACCATATGGAATCGAGGCAAAGAGTTGCCTGGCTCAAACATGCCGCGCTCGGGCCAGTTCAATACTGGAAAGAAGTTGACTCCTTTTTCCCGTAGCCACCGGTATCCATGAGGAGTGCAAAGTTGAATATAGTGCTTGGCCCATTGCGGGCCCCAATCTTCTTTTTCATCAAATTCAGCAAAGGCAAACCAATCGCGCGTGGCCAGTTCAATGGAGTCCTGAATTTTAGCCTTGCGCTGATGTTTAGTATCCACAAAAAACATTCCGCCAAAAGCCCATTTTGCTAACCCACCGAAATTGGCTTCAGTGTCGCGATCGATGATCAGAAGTTTCTTTCCTTGATCGAGTAATTCTATAGCAGCAATGATACCAGCCAGACCTCCTCCGACAATGATGACATCAGATTTGTAATTATACATGGGCAAAAAGCTTGGATGAAATATACGGCTGTGTGGGCTGAATTTAAAGTCCGATTAATCCCAGTCCCGGCTGGTCATTAGGATAAAGGATTCCCTCTTTCAATTCAAACAGATTTTTTGCCGGATCATCGATGAGGTCAAGGTGTCCATCAAGATCCGTATAATTAATGTGTGGCCGGGCAAGAGCAAAGTGAAGGCCAGCGGCTATACCGAGAGCACTTTCATCCATACATCCAACCATGATCTCCATGCCGGCAGCTTTTGCTACGGCATTGATGTTAATCGCTTCGTTGATGCCTCCCACCTTCATCAATTTGATGTTTACCATGTCAGCCAATTTGTTCTTGGCGATGTGAAATACATCGACCAGGTTTAAAAGACTTTCATCGGCCATGATGGGGATGGAAGTTCGTTGCTGGACCTGACCGAGGAGTTCCAATTCTTCCTTTGGAGTCGGCTGTTCCAACAGCTCTACTTGCTGGTTGGCTGTTTCCCTCACAAATTTGACTGCGTCCTCCACGTGATATCCTTGGTTAGCATCGAATCGAATCTGCATGGCCTTCCCGCAAGCCTCCCTTACTTTCGCAACTCTTTCAATATCGAGATCAACATTTAGCCCACCTTTGATCTTCAGAATTTTATAGCCCTTTTTTTGCCATTCCTTAGCTCTGGCAACAGTGGCTTCGACTCCAAGGATGCCGATAGTAATACTGGTTGCGATGGAGGAGCGATACCCACCTAAGAAACGGTAGAGAGGCAGATTGACCGATTTCGCAATTAGATCGTATAAGGCCATGTCCACCATGGCCAACAAAGAAGGTTGTAATGGAAATCTCTTGCGAAGATTCGTCATTATATAGTTAATCCGAATTGGGTCTTGTTGAAGCAGCAAGGATTCTAATTCAGTCTGGTATATGGCAAGGAGAGTCTTGGCATCTTCTCCAGTGACCTCCTGATCTGGAGCAGCACAACCATAGCCGAAGAATCCGTTGTCACTGTCGATCCTCAAAAACACATTGTCAGCTCTATGAATGCTGCCATACGCAACATCATATGGCTCAGCGAGCTTTAAAGAACTTATCCAGGTTTCGCTACCCTTTATTTTCACAGGGCTGGTTTTGGGTGGTTTTTGCGAAATTCGATGATAAGATCAACCAAGGGTTTCGAGCCGTTGAGCAAGACATCGAAAGCAGGCAAACGGGTGCGGCTGGTCAGGTCTATGGCCGCCTCCTTAACTCCTGCTTCTGTTAGGTTTTCGTGGTTAATGGTGATGGCCACTACCGGTTTGCCACCTATGATATCCAATGCTTCGATTTGGCGATCGATGGGATGAAGGGGATATCCCGGGAAACCGTCGTATTCCTTCCTGGCTGGTGCATGTTGAAGAACAATACAATCCGGTCTGCCAGCAGCCAGGATCTCAAAACCTCCGGGATATGCCGGATTCATCAGACTACCCTGACCCTCGATCACAATTACCTCTGCTCCATCTTTCCATGCAGATACAACACCGTGTTCTATTTCGCCAGCAACGAAGTCGTTGATCAGACTGTCCAGCACAAAGCTGTACCTGGCTCCTTGCATCCATGCCGTCTGACCAGTGCCGACCAGTTCAGCTGAAATTCCGGCCTTTCGCAACCCATGAACCAACAGCCAGGCGGTGGTTCGTTTTCCAACAGCCGAATCCGTGCCCAGCACAGCTATAACTAAAGAATCCACCTTTTCAATTTCACCAGAAAAAAAGTGCAGGGACGAACGGGGTGGCGTTTTGCGTATATCTCTGATTTGCCGACCTTGCGCTTTTGCCAATAATGAAATCTCTTCATCATCACTCAGGAAGTCGTGTAATCCAGAGTCGATGTTCAGCCCTTTTGTTAAAGCCTTATTCACAACTTCCCTTGCTTTTGGTGGTAATTTGCCACCATCAGGTGCCAGACCGATGACAAAATATTCTAATATCCATCCCAGATCTTGAGCAGTTTCCAATGCCTGGTCGATTGTGGCATACACCATGATGCCATTTGGGGTTCCATCCAGCACTTGACCGGCATCCTTGCCTGAATAGGTATGGTCTATGATCCCCTTCACCTCGTATCGCTCGGTAAATCTTACAAGACCATGTGCTGTTTTACCATTTGGAGTGTTGAAAGCTCCGTCACAATATACCAGGGCCTGGCCGTCAAGAGTTCTTGTCATGTTCCATTTATTTTCTTGATGTTAAGATGACGACAAAACGATCATTTTGAATCATCCCGGGGTTAGGTGCCTGTAAAAGAGCTGCCAAACCTGCTGTGGAAGCTGGTAACACCATCAGTCCTTCTTTTTCCCGGATCAATCTGGATAAGGATACCATCCGTTGATCCGAAACATTGGCTGCCCAACCGTGAGAACCATAAATGCCTTCCAGAGCAAGGTCGCCATCAAAAGAATGCCAATTGACCAGAGGTTCATTTATACTTGTTTCCTTTATCTGCTCCCTATCAAGATCTTCACAGGTTTGCTTTTGCTGAAGGTATGCAAGGATAATAGGATTTTTCCCAAATGCACTACCTGCCACAATCAGCGGCATTCTTGATGTCTTACCCCTTCGGTAAAGACTGAGAAACCCTTTATAGATGCCAGCCAGCATAGTGCCATTGGAAACTGGTGCAGCGACAATCCTAGGGGCATCTCTAAGTTCATCGTAAATCTCCTTGGCTATCTCCCCATATGCCCTGAGCTGCAAGGAGGTGTTCTTCCCTCCGGGATTAGCATCATAGCTGTCTGAAGTCTCAGCAAATAGCTGAGATGCTGCAACTGAGTCTTCGTAATCGCCCGGCTCCCGTCGAATCTCAGCGCCCAGCTCTTGCATTTCATCGATACGTTTTGTCTGATAGCTATCCGGAATAAAAATTACACACTTGAGACCAGCATATTTGGCTGCCAGGGCACAAGCTACACCATAGTTGCCACAGGTTGCTAATGTAAGAGCATCAAACCCCCTGCGCAGTGCATCCTGACATTGGGCGAAAGCGATACGGTCTTTTTGCGTACCGGTAGGGTTACCGCCTTCAAACTTTAAAAAGAGCTGCCTAATGGAGAGTTCACGCTCGAGACTCTTGGCACGGATCAAGGAGGTATCACCAATTTCCGAGTCGATGATCAGCTCGAAAGCATTTAGTCTTTGCTCGATAGTTAGACTTTTATCCGCGAGTATCGAATACTGCTTCTGAAGTTCCTCAAACACATTAGCTGATTCACTGGCTGCCCCGTCAATGAGGGCATAAGGCGTATCCAGATTAGAGCCATTTTCCATAGCGATTAGTTGACCGGTTATTTCGCCGGCAAAAATACTGCTTCCACCCTTGATATAGAGGAGTAAAGATGCAAGATTAACGTGGCTCCCAGAGCGATCTACCTTGTGCCACAACTTGACCTTCGCGGAGAAAGGCATGGAGCCAAACCCCTGACTCTTCGCTGATTACACGACATTGGATTTGATCGCCCAGGAAACATTCACCTTTAATCTGTACTAACCATTCTTTCAGATCATGACTGTACAAAAATGAATGGTCCAACGCATCCAACATCCAGGTGAAGAAAAAGGTGTTGTTAAGGTGACGGTTGAAATCGAGGTGATGGAAGTATACCTTTTGGGTCAGCTCGTTGTCAACAGATGTGATTTCGTTTTTTATGGATTTTGGACGAGGCAGATGCTCCAGTCTATTAGAAGGTGCCAACACCATTTCGATGTCTTCAGGATAGGGTGCAATTTTGCGTGCTTCGACATCCATAAGTAGCCAGCACGAACTTGCCTGAGCAATTAATCTATCACTTTGATCATACACTTGGTAGTCGCGAAAAGTGAATGCCTTTTCCTTTCCGCTAGGATATGTCTTGACCTTGACAGAGGCACCAATTGGAGGCCGTCTAAACACCTTAAGATTTTGTCTGTATAGCACCCAGCCTAGGCCACGTGGTTCAAGTTCAAGTGCTGAGAGTTTCAATTTTAGAACTTGCTGCACAGCTGCTTCGTGCATCAGGCGGATTAATCCTGGAATGCTGATGGTCTTGGAAGGATCCACGTCATAGCCACGGATAGTAGAATATTTCCAATGGATCAGATCAGTTGGCTGGGGATTTTTCATAATTAGCAGAATCAGGTGAGGTCGATGATTCAAAAGCACCTCAATTTTCATAAATTAAGAGCAAATGATACCCCTCTCTCTGAATTTAATATAAAACCTATCAATCATGCTCAACCTTTCGGTCATACTTGAAGACAGCGCCCACCGATATGCAGAAAAACCAGCTTTTCGATTTTCTGGTCAGTCTTATTCCTATAGCCAAATCAATCTCTTGGCCAACAAGCTAGCTAATGCGTTGGTAAAAATTGGTGTGAAGCCAGGAGACAAGGTGGCTCTGAGCTGTCCAAACCTGCCTTATTTCCCAATTTCCTATTTCGGGATCTTGAAAACAGGTGCTTCTGTAGTGCCCTTGAGCATTTTGCTGAAGCACAATGAAGTGGCATACCACCTTGAGGATTCGGAAGCCAAAGTATTTATCTGTTTTGAAGGCTCAGAAGCACTACCGATGGGTGAAGAGGGTTACCAGGGATTCACCCTAGTCAATACCTGCGAACATTTTATCTGCATTACTGCCAAGATGGATGATTCGTCACCTTTTGCAGAAGGAAGTACTCTGGGAGCAATCCTTGCAGGCTCGCCGGGTGAATTTGAAACCGTGAGGACCTCGGCCGAAGATACAGCCGTGATTATTTATACCAGTGGCACTACTGGCAAACCGAAAGGAGCCGAGCTAACCCACTCAAATTTGGCCTGGAATGCCGATTTGTGCCGGCACCTCTTTCAGTTCCAAACTGATGATGTGCTGCTAACTGTACTGCCGCTCTTTCATATTTTCGGACAAACGTGCTTGATGAATGCTGGTGTCATGCACGGAACGACCAATGTATTGATTCCGAGATTTGAGGCTGAGGCGGTTTTGACTTCTATCGTTTCAGAGGGAGTTTCCATTTTCGCCGGCGTACCTACAATGTACTGGGGTTTGCTGCACTTTGATTTTGAAAAATCAAATCTTAAGATAAAAGATGTGCAAAAAACCTTACGTACCTGCGCCAGTGGTGGCGCTGCCCTTCCTGTGCAGGTTCTAAAAGACTTTGAATCAAAATTCAACGTACCTATTCTCGAAGGATATGGAATGTCTGAAGGATCGCCGGTAGTAACTTTCAATCATCTTGATCAGGAAAGAAAGCCTGGTTCTATTGGTACACCGGTTTGGGGGGTGGAGGTAAAGATTGTGGACGAGCACGACGTGGAAGTGCCTGTCGGAGAAAGGGGGGAACTTCTATACAGAGGTCATAATGTCATGAAGGGATACTATAAAAAACCTGGAGTAAACAGTGTGGTCCTCAGAGGGGGCTGGCTTCACTCGGGTGATGTGGCAGTGAAGGATGAAGACGGTTATTACTATATCGTAGATCGCACCAAAGATATGATCATACGAGGTGGTTTGAACGTATATCCAAGAGAAGTTGAAGAAGTGATGATTCAACACAACTATGTTTCCCTGGTAGCGGTAATCGGTGTACCTGATGAAAAACTTGGTGAAGAGGTGAAAGCCTTTGTTGTCCTTGACCAGGATGCGGTCTGTACAGAGGGAGAAATTATTGAGTGGACGAAAAACAGGATTGCAGCATACAAGTATCCACGAGAAGTGGAGTTTGTGGCCAGTCTCCCCATGAGTGCGACCGGTAAAATACTTAAAAGGGAACTACGGAAACAGATCGAAGCCAAATCTCTATGACCGACAGATTGTTCCGTTATTTCTTCGGGTTCCTGGTCATTTTTTGTGGAGTCACGATTTACTTTCTGGCGGGTAATCCACCTTCTGATATCAATGGGACGGTACATGAGGAATATCCCAGCATGTTGAAGAGCGGAAGTACAGTCATGTGGCTCGATGGCAGCAAGTGGCTAAGTCTACTATATGGTCTTTGCGTCATTGTTTGTTTCCTGTTTGCTCTTTGGGTGGGAGGCATGAGAAACGGAAAACTCGGGCCGATGCTTCGCTGGGTGCTACTAGGATTTCTAATCTATTTCCTTATCTATTTGTCTCTCACATATACCTGGTGGAACAGCAGCGGGGCCCCACCCACAAAATACATTGGTGGCTTCCCTCCGGCATCAGCCTGGATGATCTATGGTATGTGGCTATTCCCATTTGTATTCATGGTGATGTATATCTGCTATTTCCCAAACTGGATTTATACCGATGAAGATGATTCGCGATTTAACCAGATCCTAGAAAACGGGGGATAATAGCCAGATGGAGGAGTATCGAAATCCCATTGTACTAACGGCAATCAGCCTTTATATGCTTTTGTGTATTGGTGTTGGTCTCTGGGCTCTGAGGCGAACTAAGTCCACAAAAGACTTCTTTATGGCTGGTCGCGATCTAGGGGTGATGGTGACGGCCTTTGCTGTATTTTCAAGCACTTTAAGTGGATTTGGATTTGTGGGTGGCCCCGGATTGGTGTACCGGATGGGCATGAGCTCAGTCTGGATGGTTGTATGTGCTGTAATGGGTTTCAACTTGTCCTTTTATTTGCTTGGGAAGCGAATCAGGTTATTGGCAGAATTGAAAGACGCAGTTTCTCTTCCCGACCTGGTGGCAGCCCGGTATAGGAGCAACTCGGTACGGTTTTCGGTAGCAGTTGCTATACTGCTGGGTGTACTAGGCTATTTAGCTACCCAAATACTTGCGATGGCTTTTGTCTTGCAGGATATCTTCCGGCAGACAGAATTTTGGGCCCAGATTTCGATTAGCCACGCGGCGCTTTTTTCCTGTGCCATCCTGGTTTTCTATTCGGTGACAGGCGGAATTGTCGCATCTGTTTATACAGATATGATTCAGGGTGGTATAATGGTCACGGCAGCGGTATTAATCTTCTTTACAGTTCTTTACACATACGATGGCGGATTCACGGAGATCAGCTCGATTATCGCTCAGGATGATCCGGAGGCAATCGGTCCCTGGGGTACATTGGGAATGGTGGGATGTTTATCCTGGCTCTTCTTATTCGGATTAGGAGGGGCGGGCCAACCACATGTGATCTCGAAGATGATGATGAATCGCCGGGTCTCGGATGCCCGTTATATTCTTCCTGTCTCAAACATAGGTTACCTCATTTCGGCTCTGCTCTGGATCAGCATAGGGTTGGTGATGAGGGCACTGGTATTGAGTGGCCAACATCCGGAACTAGCTGCAGCCGATGCCGCTGCGCCACAGTTCTTACTTCACTACGCACATCCTATTTTGGCGGGAATTGTCTTTGCTGGTCTGTTTGCAGCGATCATGTCTACGGCGGATGGGTTTCTCAATATTGGAACAGCAGCAGTGGTCCACGATATCCCTCAGGCCCTAGGATGGAAAATAAGTAATGAACTGCTTAGCGCCAGGATTACTACAGTAGTTCTGGCCATCTTAGCTGCGGTGTTTGCCTTGTATACCGGAGATCTTGTGGCTATCCTGGGTGCATTTGGATGGGGTACCTTTGCGGCTGCGTTGGTTCCTGTTATTGCAGTTGGATTTAATTGGAAAAGGGGTACTGCATTGGCAGCTAACGTTGCTGTCATCGGCAGTTTGACAATAAATTTCGTTGTGAAAATATTTGCCATCTCGATTCCATATGGTATTGATGTGGGAGCCTTGGCATTGCTGTTTTCTCTGACCAGTTACATCGGAATCTCACTGTTCTCTTCACCACCAACCTTAGATGTGAAGGTGTCTCAGGCAATGGACCTTTGAGGATCAGCTCGTATAGAAGCGGGTTGTAGGGTAAGCAAGGGATATATCGGGATGTTCAGCAAAACTCTTTAGAAGATCTTCGATGATGAGTTGTTCAGTGCCCCGCCGGGTACGAGGATGACAAAGGTACCGGATCGTCAGCATGATCCCGCTTGGGTCTCTTTTTATGAAAACTGCGGGCTCTACATTTTGGTAAACAACAGTATATTTCTGATCTACCTTATTCAACTGTTCCTTTACTTGATCTACAAATTTACTTACGTGTTTGTCGGCGATTTCTTTCAGGATCTTTTTTGCCAGCTCCCAATTGCTTTCGAAGGTGATGAGGATGGGAATCTCATGCCAGATATGTTTCATTGCCTGGTTAAAATTGAAAACGGGTTGAGTGAAGACCAGACCATTAGGGATGTGAATGATCCTACCGGTACTTTGGTCGGCATCTACCCAGTTTCCAATTTCGATCAGCTCGAATTGGAGGAAGCCAATGTTTATCAAGTCACCTTTATTTGATCCGATTTGGATACGGTCACCAACTTCAAACGGCTTTTTAATCAAGATGAAAATCCAGGCAAAAAAATTGGATAATGGATCCTTCAATGCGATGGCCAAACCGGCTGTCAACAAGCCCAGGAAAGTACCCATCGAATGAAGCTCGGACAACCAGATTGGTGCGATAATCACCAGACCAATGAAGTAAATGATGTAGGCTGTGCCCTTCCTCCAGTTGTATTGAATTTTTGGATCGGAGACCCGGTGTAGTGCAGCCTTGAGCACCAACCGACGCATGAGAAACAAAACAAGAACGAAGAGAATGGTAATAAGAATCTTGGCCTGAACGGCAGAATGTATTCCCAGAGTGTCGGATATCCAGTCTTGCATTATCAGTTTCCTAATATTTATGATCCAGATCCTTCCGGAAATGGTTTTGATGGTTTTTTGCGGATACGGGAAGCCAGTACACCGGCTCCCAGGCACACTAGAATGATGGCTAGCGAGAGCAACTCGTTGATATGTATCCAGTCACCTAGGAGTATCTTAAAGCCTGCAAATATCAGGATTGCCACCAAGCTATGATGTAGTTCTTTGAATTGTTCTAGTGCTTCCGCCAAAACGAAATAGAGGGATCGCAGACCCAGAACAGCAAAAATGTTTGAGGAATAAATAATGAAAGCATCCGAAGTTATAGCAAGTACTGCTGGGATCGAGTCAATAGCGAAAAGAATGTCGGTGAGCTCAATGAAAATAAGTGCGATCATGAGTGGGGTAACAGCTACTACACCCATCCGGTGAATATAGAATTTGTCGGAAATATGGGACCGGCTCACCGGCAATAATTTCTTGAGGAAGAGGATTGTCTTGTTTTGAGATAAATCGTTGCTCTCTTTTGACTTTTTCATCATCCGAAAGGCTGTAAAAAGTAACAGGAGGCCGAGCACAAACTTCATCCAATGAATTTTGTTGAGAAGAATTACACCCGCGGCTATGAAAATTCCTCTAAAGACAATGGCACCCAAAATACCCCAGAAAAGTAGTTTATGTTGTGCTGATTTTGGAATAGAGAAGTACACCATGATGGTGGAAATCACAAAGATATTATCCAAGCTTAGCGCCTTCTCCATTAAGTAGGCGGAGAGATATTTCAAGGAAGCTTGAAGTCCATCTAAATCTTCCAGCAACAACTGATCGGTATTGATCCAATTGTTCTCATAAATGAAATACAAGGGAATAGTAAATATCAATCCGGCGCCGATCCAAAATATGGTCCAGAACCAAGGATTTTGAGCACTTTTTGTATGGGAAATAACCCCGAGATCGAGGAAGAGAAGTAATGCAATCAGTACAAAAAATGCAATCCAAATCATTTAAACATTTCTGATCGTCAGCCTCAACTAAATTAGGAATTGTACTGGTGCGGTGAAAGTGTTTCGCTATCCTTTAATCTAAAATAGTGACCTTATTGGTCATCAATTTATTGGTAGGTATAACCACTTTAGTATTTCCCTGAGTCTGGATGACCAGGTTGACACTATTGATTTCCAGTATTTCACCCGTTACACCCTCCATCTCAATTGTCTGGCCTACTTTGAAACTCCGCTTACCCACATAACTGCCGAGAATATTTGCCAACATATCTCTGGAAGCGAGTCCGTATGAAATGGCAGCTGTAATCAAGACCGTCCCAAGTATCAATAGAGAATTAGAGTGCAGGATTTGGGTGTCTATTCCAGCCTGATCCAGGGCAGTAAGCGAGATCAAGACAAGAAGAATGTAATAAACCACATTGCTCAGGGTCATGCCCACACTGATGCCAAGTGAGGTGGTTGTACCTTTGATAACATCTCTGACAAATGATGCTACATAAATCCCTACGATGAAGAACAGAATAGCGGCCACCAAACTTGGCAAATATTCCACCAGCTTGGAGATCTCATTTGAAACCGTACTCCATCCCAATGTATCCGATGCAGTAATGACCACAAGCAAGAGCAAGAGCCAGTACACAAATTTGGCAATAAGGTCTACAGGACTAGTTTGAATGTTGGCCTTTTCGAGCATGTCGGTAGCCTTGATCCTTTCAGCCAACTGATTGATTTTCAGTAGCTTTAAGACTTGGCGGGTAATCGACTGGAACAACTTGGCAATCAGCCAGCCCAGAATCAGAATGAGTATTGCACCGATGATCGCAGGAACTGCTACCATCAATTTTTCACCGAATGACCGTAGTGAATGAATGAATATTTCAGACCAGGAGGTAAGATTTTGCATGGCTTCCTTTCAGTGTGAACTATTTATGGAGACAGAATAAAGTCCTTTTGGTCACATGGGTGCTACGCCAGTGCGTTCTCGAGTCCGCCATCGATCGTAATTAGACAGGAAGCTTCCAATTGCCGGCTTCTGTCTCTGATCTGCTCAATATCTAGGTCATGTGCATTGGATGAAAAGATATGTAGATCCGCCCCAGGTAAATTGCTGAGATCTTCCGAAGAATAAAAGTGAACCTCGAGATTGGAGGTTATCCTAGCTAGATTGAACAACCTTAGGGCCTTCTCCTTCAACTCTTCTTCATTCGTTCCTGAGGTTGATCTGCAAAGCACCCGCAATCGACCCTTCCAATTTCTCTGGAGCAAGTACGAGGTAAGGAGAGCAAGATTGATGTTTTCAACTTTATACTCATTGGGCGTATCGAGCGAACTTTCATCCAACCACAGATTAATATTTTTTTCCAGCGCCAGACCAAGCTTCTTATAGGGTGCAAAAAGGAATACCCCCATTTGATAATTTCGTGCTTTGACTGCTACCGAGCTGATATCAGGATCGTGCTCAGTGTTGTCAGACAAGCTCAGGAAAATCGTATTCGGCCGAAAGAAAGAAGCCTTATAGCTTTGCATACTGGTGATGACACTCTCCTGGTAATTTTCACTCTGCACAGGAGCATATGAAGCGCTGACCCCCTGCTGACTGAAGAACTCAGTTAGTTCTTTCAATCTCCTCGTAAACCGTAGATCTTCTCGTGATTTGACGAAACCAAGAATCTTGATCGATCCTTTGGGGCGAGCTACATTGTAGATAGCACGGTAGGATCTGATCACATCATTCGCATCTCGTGCTGGAATAAGCAGATTTGGCTGCCAGGACCTTTCTCCTGCTTCTGGCAATTTTGTGACCATCTTGGCGGCCCATTCGGCGACGGAAGTGAATATACCACTTCGGGTATCCCCTTCTTCCGTTTCCAATTGCTTACGTACCAGTAATACATAAACAGCTAAAACAAGTCCGAATGAAATGAAACTTACGGTGGGATTGATGATAAACATGACAAACAGACATCCAAGCGTACCCAGTAAGGGAATGATTATCGGAATTTTCAGCGTAGGCCGGAAGCTGATCTGTCCCAGACTTTGCTCTACCAGTACCACTACATTAATCATGCAATAGGTAATCAGGAAAAACATGGAAAGCAGTGGAGCGATGGCGTTCAAGTTGCGCATTAGCAAGGCCAACAATACAATTACTGTCGTAATAAGCAGAGCTACATACGGCTCGCCCTTCTTGTTGGTCCGTGCCAATTTCTTATTCCAAAACAGGATATTGTTTTGGCCTAAAGCATATAGAATCCTAGGTGCACCTACCAGCGAAGAAAGTGCAGATGAAAAGGTCGCTCCAAGAAGACCGGCCAAAACGATTGGTGCCCAATACGCCTTGTTGATCAGGATATTATAGTCGCTGAGCAATTCCTCCGGAGTGGCTATCAAAGCTAGTACGATAGCAAGGGCGATGTAAACAAAATAGCTAAGCCCCACTGCGGTTAAAGTACCGACAGGAATACTCTTGCGAGGATCTTTTAGGTCGCCGGACATATTAGCGCCCGCCATGATCCCGGTGACTGCAGGAAAATAGACAGCAAAGACCAACCAAAAACCGGTATTTCCACTACCCTCCTGTGCACCCGCAAATGTGCCGAACCATTCAAACTCGGTATTGATCGGAGTATCGATGAATGCCATTCCTATCGACACTAGCGATAAAAGGATAATGACCAGAATAACATATTGAATCTTGAAGGCGAAATCAGTGCTGATGTTGATCACCAAAAAGATGACCAGAAAAGTTACAATGTCGACCAATAGGGCTGGATGGTCAGGGAATAGCCATAACCAACCATCGCGAAATCCAAAAATGTACATCGCTACGGCAAGAGCTTGTGCGATATAGAGAGGGATTCCAATTGCACCACCTGCTTCAAGACCTAAAGACTGCGATATGATGGAGAAGGCTCCTCCTGCCTTGATTCGGATATTTGTGGTGATGGAGGACATAGATAGGGAGGTGAATAAAGTGATGACCGTGGCAAGAGTTATGATTCCGATCGCACCGAGTAGGCCTGCATTACCTACCACCCATCCTTCACGTAGATACATGATCACGCCTAGAATAGTCAGCACGGTGGGGGTAAATACCCCTTGAAAAGTTCCGAATTTCTTGGGTTCTCTGGGCAGTTGGGTGTTTTGATTTGAACTTTGTGGGTCTTGCTCTCCTACTAAAATGGTCGTAGCCGGTTCCTCCATAGTCTGGTTGGTTTTTTAACGATAACTAGTGAGAGGGACTAATTTCTCGCAAATTGGTCACAGCCGTAGGCATTACCTTACATTTTTTTTATTTTAATATGATATCAAACCAGTAGTTTAGCGGCCATGAATTCTTTTCTGAACACTTGGGGCGTATCTATAGGTATCCTCATCATAACGTTTGTTTCCGCAGTACTTTTTCAGCGATTTGCGTCTAGGTCGATTAAGCGGAGTTCAGCTGCGATGAAGAGCGATCCCACCAATTATAAGTTTTTAAAGCATACACTTACTGCAATTATCTATATCGTAGGGATAAGCTGGGCATTACATAGAATTGAATACTTCCGCACCATAGCTGGTTCGTTACTGGCTGGTGCCGGTATATTGGCGGTCGCAGTCGGTTTTGCCAGTCAACAAGCCTTGGGGAATGTAATTAGCGGGGTTTTTATTGTGGTATTCAAGCCGTTTAAGATCGGTGATCGGTTGACTATCCGTGATACCCTGAGGGGCATGGTGGAAGATATTACCCTACGACATACGGTGATTCGAGATATGGAGAATAGAAGAATTGTCATCCCAAACTCGGTAATCAGTAGTGAGGTCCTAGTTAATGCAGATCTGCTGGATAACCGAGTTTGTCGATTTGTCGAGATAGGAATCAGCTACGAATCAGACATCGAGAAGGCCAGACAAATCATGATCGAAGAAGCACTGGCTCATCCCACTCGTATTGATGGCCGTTCCCAAGAGCAAATTGAGAGGGGTGCTCCTGAGCTTCCTGTGAAGGTAGTTCTACTGGGTGATTCTGGAGTCACTTTGAGAGCATGGGTGTGGGCACCAGATCATCAGTCGGGATTTCAAATGCATTGTGATCTCTTGGAGCAGATTAAATTACGATTTGATGGTGCGGGCATCGAAATTCCCTTCCCTCACAGAACGATTGTGTACAAGAAAGATTTACAAGACCAACGAGATGAAACGAGTCCGTAAAGCAGTAAATATAAGCTTGTCGAAAGGAGTTCAAACCGCCCAGAGCCTCGTACGAAAAAAGCGACTCAAAAAAGCTGGTTTACCTCCGGGATCTTTGGTATTCACTGGGCATCAAAAGATAGAACGGGCAGAAGTCAGGGTAATAAAGTATAACGGTACAGAGATCAATGAGCTGAGCTTCGACCCCGACAGAATCCAGAAAACAGATGAAGGCAGTACCATTTGGTTTGATGTCCGAGGACTTCATGAAATAGACCTGATCGAGAAATTTGGACCAGCCCTCGACATTCATCCACTTGTGTTGGAAGATGTGTTGGAAGTAACGCAAAGACCAAAATTTGAGGAATACCCAAGTGGATATTTTCTTATCCTCAGAGACATTAAATTCGATGTGGAGGGACTGAGAATGATCCCTGAGCAGATTGCTGTTTATACCGGGCACGACTTTGTATTGAGTTTTCAGGAAGATGCTGATGACCTTTTCGAAGAAATCCGTAATCGACTACTAGCCCACCGGGGTAGGATCCGGAGTAGGGGTGCTGACTATCTCACCTATGCACTGATTGATCGGATAGTAGATAATTATTTCCTTGTCCTGGATCAGATCGGTGATGCCATAGAAGCAATGGAAGAGGAGATCATGTATGATGTGGAATCGAGCACAAAGGGAAAAATCCATCGCTTCAAAAGATCTCTCTTGTCCATGAGGAGAGCAATTGGACCACTAAGAGAGGCGATTAGTAGTCTGATCAAAGCGGAAATTCCGCATCGGGATGAGACTACCGATATGTTTCTCAGAGATGCCTACGATCACGTGGTACAAGCCCTTGAAATTCTAGAGACCTACCGTGACACCTTATCTGGTTTGCAGGATTTGTACATATCAGAACTGAGCTTCAAGATGAATAGCGTAATGCAGGTATTGACGATCATGGCCACCATATTTATACCCCTTACTTTCCTTGCTGGTATATACGGGATGAACTTTGCGAATATGCCAGAGTTGCAGTGGAAGTATGGCTACTTCATCTTGTTGGGTATTATGGCTGTTACAGCGATAGCTTTGATTTTATTCTTCCGAAAACGGAAATGGCTCTAGTAGAAAAACCGAGGGGCTGGTCTGTGACCAACCCCTCGGATAATATTCAAGCTGTTCTTACTTCTTTTTCATTTTAGCAGCTGGCTTAGCTACCTTCCTGGGAGCGGTAGTTTTGGCCGGAGCAGCTTTCTTAGCAGTTGCAGTGGTTTTAGCTTTAGCTACTGTTTTTTTGGCAGTAGTAGCAGGTTTAGCCTTAGCAACGGTGCTTTTAGCAGCTGCTTTCTTTTGAACTTTTACAGTTTTCATGCTTTAAAACATTTTTTAATAAAAGTGAAACCAAATGAGTGCAGGGTGGATGATATTCACAAAATTGTCTAGATGGAAATCTAAACTTAGTTCTTCAATTGTGGCAAGACATCTCCTGCACTCACATAAATTGATATATAGACTCACATAGTATCTTGAGTCACACTTTTTTTTTCTTTTTTTTAGTTAAAATTTTTTGAGCTGCTTCATTCCTCCCTTGAGCTTCTGTGAAGCAACCGGTATTAGTGCTGCGACAGTATGGTCTGCGGTGACTCAAATAAAGAATCTAAGTCTTTAAAAATGTAGGTCATAGATCGATGAAACAACATCTCAAAAGGAACTGGTTCTGGTATGGTCTCATTCTGACGCTATCCGCTGTGAGCCTCTACTTCTACCTCAAAAAGGAGGTTGAAGTGAAGGAGATCGAGAAAAAGCTGGATACTGAGAGAATAGAGTGGAGGGATGCCATCGCTCAAGCCAGGTTTCAGGTTGCCAGCGAACATCTTCATTATGTCGGCAAGACCTTTTCGTGGGCAGTGAGGGGGAGTATCCTTAGGAAAAACCTTGACGAAGCTTCGCAGATCATAGAAGAAATGGTCAAAGAACCCAGGATCAAGGTTGTCGACTATATCGAGGAGAATGGCAGAATCAAGCTTTCTTCGGACAAAAAGCGTGAAGGTCAAAGGTATCGTGAATACTATCCAAAAAACATTACTGAGCGTGAGTATGTATTTGTAGATCAACAAGGGCAAAGCTGGATAATATCTGCACCTGTCATGTCACTAAGTAAGCGGGTTGGTACGATTGTGTTCTCTTATGACTACAAAGCACACCCCATTGAAGGCCCATCTCAAGAGGAAAATGACAGCATTTCCATAAATCGATAGAGGATGAGTATTAAACAACGCACTCTAGAGGATTACTACCAGGTAAATCCGATGTACATCGAGGAATTGTATTTCCTGCAGGTGGAGTTACTCAAATTGCAGAAATACATATTTGAAAGCAAAAAGAGATTGGTGATCATTTTTGAAGGAAGAGACACTGCTGGAAAAGGTAGTGCTATCTTCAGGTTTTCCCAGTTTCTCAATCCACGGCATTACAGGGTAGTTGCTTTAGGAAAACCGTCTGAAGTCCAGATGGGCCAATGGTATTTTCAAAGATACCTCAAAGAACTGCCGAATGCCGGAGAAATCGTCTTCTTCGATCGCAGCTGGTACAATCGTGCCGTCGTGGAGCCGGTGATGGGATTCTGTACAGCTGAAGAATATGATCGATTCATGAAACAGGTTGTACAGGTGGAGGACATGCTGGTAGATGACGGTATTATCCTCGTTAAGTTATGGTTTTCCATTAATCTAGGTGTGCAAAAGGAAAGGATCCAAAGCCGAATGTCGAGTCCACTCAAGCACTGGAAGGTTAGTCCGGTGGACTTGTTGGCTACCGAAAAATGGGATGATTTTACACGGTATAAGAACCAAATGTTTAATGGTACAAGCACGTTGAAGAATCCTTGGGTTATTGTAAAAGGAAATGAAAGGGAAAAGGGAAGAATTGGAGCGATTAACTATGTGCTTTCGAAATTTGACTATGACGGTAGGGATCCGAAAATAGAACTCCCTGACCCTGAGATTGTCGTTCCATACAGTATCTAATGGGGGTCTGTTCCGGGTTCTGTTTCAGATGCAGCGGGAGACTCTCTCTGTTCAGAAATTAAATTAAGAAACTCCAGCTCCGATGCTGTAAATTTTCCTGTGAATAGATCCATCAATTCGGCAGCAAACCGAATTCTATCCAGCGATTGAAAAACCTCGTCCTTAAGGCTTTCCGGAACATCTTCTTTAGGCAGATATTCTCGAAACTGCTTTTCGAGGTGTTTTCTGATATCGGCCTTTTCAGGTTGATGACTCATAAGTCAGGATATACTTGTAATTTCTTGCAACCTCTGCGCCAATTTGTCTCTTGATCGTTTTAGCCGCATTTTAACCGCACTTTCACCCACCTCCAAGGTTTCTGCGATTTGAGTAACTGATAGATTATCCTGGTACCTCATTACCAGTATCATCCTTTCCGACTGACTCAACTCGGCCATACAGGCGTCCAATGATTCATGTCGCAATTCCATCAGTTCTCGGTTTTCATTTTCAATATCACCAATATCTCTTGGTTCATGGCTGTTACTCAACTCTGAGAATGTGAGCTTCTTCTTTTTCTTTATCTGATCCATACAGTAGTTATAGGTAATGGAGTGTACCCAAAGTGAAAAATTTGACGTGCCTTTGAACTGCTGCAGTTTTGTAAAAATCTTGATAAAAATATCATGAGCATAATCTTTTGAGATTTCTGAATCACGAGTGATGCCCAAGCATTTATAGAACACTTTCCGTTCATACCGATCATATAAGACCTCCATGAGGGAGACCTTTCCTTGCTCCACGATAGCCTGAACAATTTCTTCATCTGACAAATCCTTTATGCTCTTATCGATCAATGTTTTTTGCTGGTTTTCGGCTCCAACTGTGCGATTAGCTTACTATTTAGAGGCATTTCTTTTATCCACAGATCAGTTTGGGGAAACGGTATTTGTACTTCATTTTTTCCGAATAGGTCAAAGATAATGTAGCGTAGTTGACTTTTGATTTGGTCCACTCCCAGAAAATCCAATGTATAAAAATGCAGGATGAAATCGATCGATGAATTGCCAAAATCCTTGAACTGAACACTTGGTCCTGGATTTTTCAATACCGACGGATGTTGATTAGCTGCCTTCAGGAGGAGGGTAGTAACCTCTTCTGGATTTGAAGAATAAGCAACACCAACCAATACTTGAAATCGGGTCGGTAAGGCATTGTGACTCCAGTTGATTACGTTTTCGACTACCAATTTAGAATTCGGGATAATCATGACAATATCATCTCGGGTTTCGATCTTGGAGGTTCTGATTCCAATCTCCTTTACTGTGCCGATAATACTAGCAATATTAACGATGTCGCCTTTTTTCACTGATCCCTCTGTTAGTAAGATAAATCCCGAAATTAGGTCGTTGAATGTCTGCTGTAGCCCAATACCTACTCCAACCAACAACGCTGCTGAGCCGGTGAGTAGCACGGTGAGTTTGAGGCCGAATGATTGAAAGATCAAAATGGTAGCAACGAAGTAGAATAGGTAAGTGAGAACTTTTTGGTAGGCATACTTCTTACCCTCATCCACCGCTCCCGGAGATTGTTTGCCAAGCTTTTTGGCAAGGCCATAGTGCACCAATATCAAAGCCAATTTGGTGATGAGTAAAATAGCAACAACTATCAGGATGTTCTCAACTGTAATTGTCACTGAACCAAATTCAAGAATCTTGTAATTAATCCAATCTGTCATTTATTCACTTTTAGAAAGGATCATCAAATTACTGAAGTTGGCAAAATCCAGCTCCCTCTTTAGACTTCTCAATTGGAAATAGCAATCTTCAGCTTGTTCGATTTTGGTGGCTGAAGGCCAACTAGTGGCTTCCTCTCCGCAGGTGATGGCCTCCTTTGATTGTGCTGGATCGGAAAGTGAAAACCTTTCATAAACTTCAACCAAACGGCTAGTGATCTTCAGATCATCGATAGCTGATTGACCCTGACGCTCAAGGATATGTATCCAAACTGGTTCAAACGACTTGTCAATATACTTGGACAATCTGCGACCAAAAGTAGAAGCGCGAGTGTGATAATTTTTTTCATCGATGGCTAATAACTCTAATCTCAAAGAGGATATGAAAACCGAATCTTCCACATTGCCATGAATGAATAGAATTTGATCCAGGGAATCAAGATTGGTTGAGATGGTAGTGTTGACTTGTCGGCCCTCATATTTGGATATAAAGTGATGAGCAAGCGCAGCAACACCCAGGATCAAAGCCAGCACAAGTGTTAGAACCAAAACTAGACTCCAGATGAATCTTGTCATAGGATGAAGTTTGAATATAGACAGTTCATCCAAATATTGGTCACAAGCATGTGACCAAATCAAACCTCCACGTCTCTAGGTCGGATTAAAAATTTATATCATGACTAAATTCATTGTAACACTGGGATTCGGCTTGCTGACGATTTCAATGATAGCTCAGGAAAGAGAATCAAACGTCGGAGAAGTCACAGAGGTTCAAAGATTCATGAGTCAAGGAGAACATAATGCCTTTACGATCACGATCTATGGAGCCGACCTTAAATCAACAAGCGGTTACTGGGACAAATTCGTGAAGAGGTTTAAAGGAAAAACGAAAACTGACAAGAAGACAGGAGAGATCTTTTCGGATGATTGTAAGATACCAGAGATGAGTCAGAATACAGTGGATGTCTACGCTCGGTTCACCGAGCAATCTGCTGATGAAGTCAATGTATTCAGTTGGTTTGATTTGGGCGGAGCTTATCTCAGCAACGAAGATTATCCCGAGAAGGGAGCCTATGCTAGCAATATACTGACAGAGTTTGCCCGCTATGTAGCGAAAAATCAGGCAGAAGTCATGCTCACGATGGAAGAGAAGTCATTAAAAGATCTTGAGCGCGATCTTGAAAAATTGGAAAGGGAGAATATGTCCTTTCACAAGAAAATTGAGGATGCTAAGGCTCAAATCGCTAAAATGGAGTCTAACATTCAAATGAATCTTGAAGAGCAAGCTGCCAAGAAAGATGAGATCGAAACTCAGAAGGCGGTGTTGAATGACGCCAAAGCCGAAGTGTCAAAATATCAATAAGAGTAAGGTTTTTTAGGGTTTATAGATAACTTAAAGGAGAGGCCGAAAGCGGCTTCTCCTTTTTTTGTAAAGAAGATCCATAACTATTGCTCAATTCCTCACAAATGGATAACTAGCAATGTCATTTCAAACACCAGGTATTGAAAGTTGTCACAACACATAAGGTCAGGGTATTTCAACCCGGAAGTTTCGAAGCTGAAGATCATTGGTATGAAAAAGCATTGAATGCCACGATCCATCCCATGATCCAGTTCTTCCTCACTCTTGATAGTCAAAGGATAGTGGATAGATACTGCCATCTACATCCCAGAGTTGATCGGGAGTTTCTCCAATCTATTCTCGAAACCAACACCAAATTCTTTCGGTGGGCGGGTGCAGATCTGATCAATGTGACCACGGCAGGAGGAAACAAGCAGATGATAATCATCGAGAACAATTCCTGTCCCTCGGGTCAGAAATCAATGCCATTGGCGGTAGAACATAAAGAGCAAGGAGGATACCGCAGATTGATTGAGGGCACTTTCAAATCAATGCTGGACAATAAAAGAGGCCTGGTCGATGGTGTACTTGCGGTACTGTACGACAAAAACCCCATGGAGACCAGCGGATACGCCAAGGTGATAGCTGATGTTTTTCAAGAACCAGTTTATTTCATGCCCTTCTTTAAAGATGATCCTGATCCACCGGCTCGCTTCACAGATGGAATATTAGAAGTAAGAGATGATCGGGGGGGTTGGACGCCAGTGCGGGCGGCATTTCGCTATGTAACCCAGAAGCCCTGGACACGGATACCACTCCATACAAAAACTCGTATTCTAAACCCCATCGCATCCTGCCTTGCCGGGGGGCGAAATAAGATGGTGGCTGCCAAAGCTTATGACCTGTATAATGCAGAAATACAGAGTTTTGGCCTTGAGCTAAATATTCCAGCTACGATTTGGGATGTTTCGAAAAACGAAGTCCCGTTGTGGATCAATAAGATGGGCGGTCAAGCGGTGGTCAAAGTACCATATAGCAACGCCGGCCAGGGAGTGTATACAATCGTAAACCGCAGTGAACTGAATGCCTTTATGCAGCTAGATTTTGAGTATGACAAATTCATCGTTCAAAGTCTGATCGGTAACTATCACTGGAGTTCCAAAACCAGCAAAGGCAAGTTTTATCATGTGGGAACGATCCCCAATCTCAAAGGCAGGACCTATGTGTTTGATCTGCGTATGATGATTCAATCTACTGATGATGGAATGCGACCAATCTGCGTTTACTCGCGCCGGGCTCCCAATCCACTCGTGGAGACACTTGAGACAGGAGTGAGGTCCTGGGACATGCTTGGGACAAATCTCAGCAGCCGCCAACAGGATGGAACCTGGACAACTGATACTTCTCGCCTGCTGATGATGGATCGTCGTGACTTTCACAAACTGGGATTGGGACTTGACGATCTGATTGAAGCTTATATCCAGACGATTCTATCAACAATTGCAATTGACAGAATGGCTGAAAAAATGCATAACTCAAAAGGCAGGTTTCGGATGAAGCTGTTTGAATCCCTCAACAACGATCCAGTTCTCATCAAAGAGATCCTCGAAGGTCAGTAAATGGCTGGACTCAATCTTCTCATTCTTACTGATCATAGCCGGCATACCGTTGAAAACTCTCTGTATGCTCTGGCCAGAGCAATGGCTCAGAGTAAATACACCAAAAGGGTAGATGTAGCCAGCCGTGCACTATCTGTGAATCTGGATTTTTTTTCCGGGAAATCTGCAAGGAAGTTCTTTGTGACTCCAGTCGATGAAGGGTTTATTTATTCGATTGAGAGCCATATCCTGAATCGACAAATGCAGCTGGCTGATCTTTCAAACTACAATGCGATTTTGATTCGAATGCCTCCACCGCCGGATGCGGTATTCTTTACCCTGCTCAACAAACACTTTAAAACAGATGCAATAGTTAATCGGCCAAGCGGGATTATTGAAACCAGCTCAAAAAAGTATTTACTCCAGTTTCCAGAGCTATGTCCACCTATGGCACTTTGTAATAGCTTTAAAGAAATCCGGGACTTTGCTAGTGAATTTCCGATCGTCCTAAAACCATTAAACACTTACGGTGGAGACGGAGTTATCAGATTGGATGTTCAGGCAAACAAAGTTTGGGATCAAGGGCAGGTTTTGAGTTTCGCTCAATTCGAAAGGAAACTCAGCAAACTCAGGGTCATTGAGTACCTGGCAATGAAATTCTTAGAAAATGTAGATCAAGGTGATAAAAGAAATATTGTGGTAAATAGACAATTATTGGGAGGCACTTTGCGTCTTCCTGCAGAAGGAGATTGGATATGTAATGTATCGCAAGGCGGTCAGGCAATTCGGTCAGAGCCTGATCAACAAGAGGTGGAGATTGCTAATCGACTTATTCCTAAACTTTGGGAGAAAGGAATTGTCATTTTTGGTTTCGATACCTTGGTGGGAGACCACGGCAAAAGGGTGCTTTCTGAACTGAATACGATGAGCATCGGCGGAATCACTCAGTTGGAGTTGTTTACGGGAAAGCCGGTGGTGTCTACAGCAGCACAACTAATTTTGGAATACCTAAATAGCAAGGTCTATGGAGACTTATCTTTTTCATCTTGATAAGGATATTCGGGTGGTTCGAAAACTCGAACTCTCAGGAGTGCCCAGAGGGGAGATTCAAAAATACTGGTTGCACCTGGTCACCAATGGTATAGGGCAGCCAATTCATATCCCCGTACTGATTGCACGGGGAAAAAGTGATGGTCCGGTGCTGGGCATTACGGCAGCAATTCACGGCAACGAGATCAACGGCTTATTTGTCATACAGCGAATGTTCAGAAAACTGCAGGTGGAGCAGTTGTCAGGCATAGTGATTGGTATACCGGTGGTCAATGTGCCTTCATTCCTGAGAAAGCAAAGACGATTTCCTGATGGCACCGATTTGAACCACATTATGCCGGGTAAGGAGAATGGAAACGTAAGTGAGGTTTATGCATACCGGTTTGTTCAGAATGTTGTAAAGAACATTGACTTTCTGATCGATCTGCACACCGCCAGTTTTGGCAGGATTAATTCCTACTATGTCCGGGCAGACATGGAAGATGAGCAGACCGCGGCATTAGCTTATCTCCAGAACCCTGACATCATTGTTCATAATCCACCTTCAGATGGAACACTGAGAGGTGCTGCGGATGAGATGGGTATTCCGGCAGTTACCCTTGAGATTGGAGATCCTAACCGATTTCAGAAAGACATGGTTCAGTCCGCTTATGAGGGGGTTCAAAACGCAATGGTGCATCTGCGGATGATCGATGGAGAAATCCTCGAGCCAAACATCCCTCCTGTAGAATGCAGTCATTCCTATTGGATCTACGCCGATACCGGGGGCATATTATCGGTACATCCCGAACTTACCGATTTTGTTCATGAAGGTGATGTGATCGCTACCATACATAATGCCTTTGGCGACATTGTCAAACGGTACAAAGCTCCCGAAGAGGGCGTGGTGATCGGGAAGAATGTACATCCAATGTGTCAGACAGGTGGAAGGATATTGCACTTGGGTGTGCTGGGATAGAGATAGCTGCACTTCAGTAAATATTTGAGCGCCGATTATTAATCCGCAGTAATTTGCCGGGATTAATAATTTGTCATTCCTATGAGAACCTATCATGGTTTCAATATTGCCACCACTCTAGCTTTGCTGATGCAATTGGGATGTAGTGGCTCCTCTTCCAACACCGATCTCTCGTCGAAGACGGTCACGCCAGCTCTGAACAGTGCCTCGACTTCTCTGGAATTAAATGCATGCACCTTACTTCAATCCATCGGACTTGAACAGATTATTGGGGAAGCCACTGGAGATATCACCCCTATTATGCACATTGAAAATGAGGGAAGGGTCGTCTCTCAATGCGATATAGTTACTTCTTCGCCTGAGAGATCTGTTGGTCTTTTCATAAAGTATTCCCCCGGTGAATCGGTGCCAAAGACCAAAGCTGCTGTTATATCGTCGGAATCAAACGCTGATATGTTGGGTTTAGGCGAGGAGACCGCCACCGCGATTCGCAATGGCAGGGACATTACTGCATTAGGAGACCTGGCATTTACCTATGACCTCATTGGTTTCAACCTGATGGTATACTGGAACGAACATTATCAGATGGTTGTCATGCCAAGGGGGCTTGGTGATAAAGAGGAGGATATTGCCAAGGAAGTTGCAAAGAAGGTGATTGTTGCTGTTAAATAATTGTACAAAATCTGACAAAGACTAGCCACTTCATTTGCGAAAAGGCAATAATTTTTTCATGTTAAAGCTGACCCCTATCCCGGGAGTGTCAGGAGCAACTGCCTTGAAGTTCTCAACCACCAGCGGGTGAGTTGTGTATTGGTCGATATAAAAGCTGTGTACTTCAAGCCAACCCCCGTGAGGTTGCGATGAAACCAGGCTCACATGCAATTCTTGCATGCCATGAGAGCAGACGGGGATGCCGTATTGAGCAGCCAGATTAGCCACTGCCAACCAACCACTGATTCCTCCGCAATTAGAGGCATCAGGCTGGATATAAGACAATTTCGATTGTTCGAAAGCTTGTCGAAACTCGTGGATCATGTGATAGTTTTCTCCGGCAGCCATTGGCATCCCGGTGGCCTCAGCTATGGCAGCATAGCCTTGATAATTGTCTGGGATGATCGGTTCCTCGAACCAGTAAATATCATACTGCTCAAAGGCTCTGGCAGCAGTTATGGCGTCCTCGACACTGAATCCATAATTGGCATCAACCATCAGATTGACCTCCTGGCCAATTAGATTTCTCACCGAACTTATCCTCTCCAAATCCTCCTCTAAAGAAGGTCTTGCAACCTTAATTTTGACGGCATTAAAACCATCATCAAGGTATCCTGCTATGTTACGTAGCAACTTATCCTTTGAAAACATCAGATCAATGCCTCCGCAGTAAGCTTTACAGGTATTTCCACCAGTCCCGGCGACCTGCCAAAGTGGTTTTTCCATTGCCTTACACCGGATATCCCACAAAGCGATGTCGATCGCTGATATCGCAAACGACGCGACCCCGCCTCGACCTACATAATGCAGGTGCCATTGCATGAAGTCATAGATCTGTTCAATGTCACTCCCATCTTTTCCATTTAGTGCAGGAACAAGATCATACTCTATCATGGCTTGGATGGCCCGGCCTCCCTTTCCGCCGGTGTAGGTGTACCCAGCACCTTCTTGTCCATTTTCCAAAATCACGGTGGCAATCACCAGCTCGAAAAATGTGTGATCTCCATGCATAGCATCAGATAGCACTTCAGGTAGCGGCACCTGAAAAAGTTCGGTTTTTATGCTGCGGATTTTAGTGCTCATTGTTTCTAAAAGTCCCAGATGAATCTACCTTCCCATCCATCCGCCATCGACCAGCATTATAGTCCCATGGATATAATCAGATGCAGCGGAGCAGAGGAAGACAATAGGACCGGCAAAATCTTCTGGTTCGCCCCATCGGCCGGCAGGGATACGTTCCAGGATGGCCTTTGATCTGACAGGATTGTTTCGAAGTGCTTCGGTATTGTCGGTACTGATATATCCGGGCGCAATGGCATTCACATTAACACCTTTGCTGGCCCACTCGTTGGCAAAAGCCATGGTTAACTGGCCAATAGCACCCTTGCTTGCAGCATAGCCTGGTACTGTAATGCCACCCTGGAAAGTCAAGAGCGAAGCGGTGAAAACAATTTTCCCCATACCCCTCATCACCATTCCCTTACCGATCTCACGGGTGAGAATAAATTGAGCATTTTGGTTTACCTCCACGACTTTGTCGTAGAATTCATCCGAATGTTCCACTGCAGGTTTGCGGAGTATAGTGCCAGCATTGTTCACCAGAATATCGATCGTTGGAAAATCATCTTTAACCTGCTGAATAAAACGATAGAGCGACTCCCGATTACTGAAATCACATTGGTAAGCTTTGAACCTGCGTCCTTCGGCAAGAACGGCTTGTTCGATATCGCTGCCCTGCAATTCCAGGTTTGCTGATACTCCGACGATATCTGCACCGGTTTGCGCCAGGGCAATCGCCATAGCCTTACCAATACCTCTCCTACAGCCGGTGACAAGGGCAGTTTTTCCATCTAAGTTGAAACTCTCCAGAATGCTCGTGGCCATTTGGTATCTATTTTTGACAATCCAGGATGATCTTCATGCCATCCGGGTTCTTCTCGATTTGCTCAAATACTTGCTGAATATCCGATAGTGCCTGCACCTTTGTAATCAAAGATTCGAAAGGCAGATTTGTGTTTGTGATCAATTGGATGGCTGTTTCATAATCCTCTTTCTCGTAGACTCTGGCCCCAATCACTTGTAGCTCTTTCCAAAACATTTGGAACAAATTGACTGGTCTCGGCTGACTATGTATTGCCACTACAACGATACGGCTGCGGATACCAGCGATTTGCGTCATCTGATCTATGGTAGTTTGTACACCAGCTACCTCGAAAACTACATCCGCCAATCTTCCATTAGTGGTTTCCTCAGCAAATTGCAGCAAATCAACTTCAGATGGATTAACAACTTCGAATCCAAGATTCTTGGCGAGCGCCAATCTTACCGGGTTAACCTCAGAGATGACAACCCTGGCTCCCTCATTCCTGGCCACCAGAGCAACCAGCATGCCAATCGGGCCACCCCCCAATACCATGGCAAATTCATCTTTTTTCAAACCAGCCAGACGTACATCGTGACAGGCCACAGCCAGTGGTTCTACCAAGGCTGCCAGTTTAAGATCCGTCGCAGCAGGCAAACGGTGTAATGTGAATGCCGGTACATTCCAATATTGTTGCATGGCGCCAGGACTATCTATACCAATAAACTTCAGGTCTTTACAGATGTGACTATGCCCCTTATCAGATGGTTTTTCACCACGATTATCCAGTGGGCGCACTACCACTTTCTCACCAGCTTGGAAATCATTCACTCCTTTGCCTACCTGTACGATTACCCCGGACATTTCATGACCTATGGTAATGGGCATTTTTACCCTCTTATCCATTACGCCATGATAAATATGGACATCAGTACCACAGACACCGCAAAAAGATACCTTGATCTGTACCTCATCGGATCCAGGTGGGACAATGGGTTTCTCCTTCACTGAGAATGAGCGATTGCCTTCATAGAAAGTTGCTATCATGCTTGAAGTTCGACCGATTTGTATTCGAGGCAGCAATTTAGGAAACCCTTTCAGAAAAAGGGTAGGAGTGGTAGATATGTCCTTGACAAAAAATCACAGGAGTCGGCCTCAACCCCTGATCTATTCTATATATGGATGATGTGCGTTTTGGAAGCAATGGGTTCTGAATTCGAGATCTTTCTGGCACAACGGATCACTACTATTTTCTTACTTTTGCCATCCCTATTTGATGAAATTAAGGGGTTGATTATTAGGCCGCGTAGTTCAATTGGATAGAATATCTGACTTCGGATCAGAGGGTTGGGGGTTCGAGTCCTCCCGCGGTCACCAGTTGGAGAGCATCTTCGTAAACGAAGGTGCTTTCTTATTGAAGGATTATCTGAATTATATATGCAGCGGGAGGATGAGAAGTTTATCCCGACTGAAGTGAAGCGAAATGTCGGGAAGTCCTCCCGAGCCTGTCTGCCGAAGCAGCAGCGAAGGCAGGGTCACAAGCATGGTGTTTCTCGTCAATGAGGGACACCTTTTGCTTTTAGAATGGAGGTGTGGAGGGAGGACGAGGCAAGGTCCTGACCGAAGCGTCAAGAAAAAAGTAAAGTGCTGATCATCGCCGAGCGAAGCAATCATCTCGAGGTAGTGAGAACGTGCTTCATCAAAGCATTGGATGCCTTAATCCATTCAGAAGCGATTCAAATAACATTTTCCCTTTCCGCTCACTACCTTTGCAGATCTAAAACATAAAAGATGACAAGAACACTGTTATTGTTATTGATTGCCTTCGCCCTATTTTGCTCGTGCAATGCTCAAAAAGACGAAGCAGATGCAGACCGGATCGTGATCAAGGAAGGAAGCTACAGGGCAGAGGTCAATCTTGACAATGTCGATCCGACTATGAAAGGGTACCATGCTACCTCTCAAATATCCTTTGGTTTCGAGAAGAACAACACCTTTATATACAAGGTCAGAGCCATGGGCCGGGAGATTGATGACCTGGGCAAATGGGAGGTGCGGGGTGACAGCCTTTTTATATTTGATCTGGAAAGAGGACCAAATACAGCTTTTAAGCTGGAATGGATTGGTGAAGATCAGTACTCCATTAAAGGTCCCAACCATTTTATTCTCACTAGAGAGGATGCCGTGGAGACCATCAAGCAGTGACGACTTAAATCGATTAAAAATGAAAAAGCAAGTCCTGACCTTTATCCTGTTTTGGTTGGTAGGAGCGGTCTATAGCCAAAGTGACAAGTTTAGTGATATTCTCGAGCCAATCAACGTATTCGATCTCGAGTATGCCACCGATCCTCAGATCTCACCAAATGGCAACATCATCGCATACGTGCGTAATTCGAAAGACATTATGACTGATGCCAATCTGTCGCAGATATGGACCATCCAATCTGACGGGCAGAAGCATCGGCCTCTCACAGCATCTGAGCAACACAGCAATCGACCTCGTTGGTCGCCTAATGGGGAGCAGTTGGCTTATGTGCGCATCGGAGATGAAGGCAGCGAGATCTATGTGCGTTGGTTAGAAGATGGTGCTGATGTTAGACTCACCAACCTACCAAAATCTCCCGGCAGTATCTCATGGTCGCCCGATGGCAGCATGATCGCTTTTACAATGGCTGTACCTTATGAGGAGGAGCCGTTTGTAAGCATGCCCAAGAAGCCTGAGGGAGCCACGTGGAATGATCCCCCGAAAGTAGTAGATCGCCTGGTGTACCGAAGAGATGGATCGGGCTGGGTAAAGGACGAGTACCATCAGATCTTTGTGATGCCATCAGATGGAGGCTCAGCCACTCAGCTCACGAATGATCCATTTGATCACGGAGGCAATCTCGCCTGGTCGAAGGATGGATCTACTTTGTTTTTCTCAGCCAATGGCCACGAAAACCGTGATTTTGAACCTCGCAATTCGGAAATCTACAGGTTGGACATCCGCACTCGGAACGTGACGATGCTGACTGATCGGTATGGCCCCGATGGTGCCCCGGTCGTTTCCCCAAATGGATCAAAGATCGCTTATCTCGGGCTCGATGATCGGCATCAAGGATATCAACTGACCCGGCTGTATGTGATGAATATGGATGGTTCCATGTCACAATGTATTTCCTGCAGTTTCGATCGGAATGTCGATGATCACTATTGGGCTGCCGATGGAAGCTCACTCTTTATTCAATACGACGATAAGGGCAATACCAAACTGGCTCGCATGACCCTTGACGGAAATGTTACCGACCTGGTGATGGACGTGGGAGGCACTAGTCTTGGGCGGCCATATAGTGGAGGCTCGTTTTCAGTATCATCGAATGGTCGAATGGCCTTCACCCTAGGCACACCTGAGCACCCAGCGGATGTAGCTGTGACCACAGCAAGTGGAGGATCCAAGCGGTTAACCAGACTAAACGATGACTTGTTTGCTTATAAGAAAGTTGGTGAGGTGGAAGAGATCTGGTACAAGTCTTCTTTTGATGGAAGAGATGTCCAGGGTTGGATTTGCAAGCCTCCTCATTTTGATCCTACCAAAAAGTACCCGCTCATCCTGGAGATTCATGGCGGTCCTTTCACGAACTATGGCACCCGCTTCTCCGCAGAGGTTCAGCTCTACGCAGCGGCAGGTTATGTGGTCTTGTATACCAATCCCAGAGGAAGTACCAGCTATGGCGAAGAATTTGGTAACCTGATTCATCACAATTACCCCGGCGAGGATTACGACGATCTGATCTCGGGAGTGGATGCTGTGGTCGAGAAAGGCTACATCGATGAAGAAAGGCTATACGTAACTGGTGGCAGTGGAGGTGGAGTACTCACGAGCTGGATTGTAGGTAAAACGGACCGCTTTCGGGCTGCTGTGGTGGCAAAGCCAGTGATCAACTGGTACAGTTTTGTACTCTACGCGGATGGACCCGGTTTCTTCAGCAAGTATTGGTTTCCCGGCAAGCCCTGGGAAGAGCCGGAGCATTATCTGAGCCGATCGCCTATTTCCCTGGTGGGTAATGTGACCACGCCGACCATGCTATTGACGGGTGAAGAAGATTATCGTACACCAATGGCTGAGACCGAACAGTATTACACCGCCCTGAAGTTGCAGGGTGTGGAGACGGCCATGGTG
Source organism: Lewinellaceae bacterium (assembly GCA_024644235.1). GTDB lineage: Bacteria > Bacteroidota > Bacteroidia > Chitinophagales > Saprospiraceae > JAHELJ01. Next base: position 32,359 of record JAHELJ010000017.1, on the reverse strand, counting down.
CGTGTGCCAGAAGCCAGTCATGGCATCGCTGCAAAGCCGAGCAACCTGATCGCCAAAGTAGTGCATATATTGGCTTGGTTTGAGAAATATAGTTGAGAGGTAAATAGGTTAAAAGCTTGACAGTTTAAAAGGGATTAAAGGGAAATGATTCAAGGTCAAAAAGGTTAAAAGGGTGAAGGGCAAAAGGATAGAGATTAAGGATCAACTATAGACGGAGCTAACCGCTGACCACTGATCACAAAAAAATGAGACGTCCGAGAAGAAATAGAAGAACAGATGGTATTCGCAGTATGGTGCGGGAGACCAGGCTGTCGGTGGATCAACTAGTGTATCCCTTGTTTCTGGTAGACGGTGAAGGGGTCAAGGATGAGGTAACATCACTGCCTGGCAACTTCCGATTGTCGACTGACACCGCTGTAGAGATTGTGGGGGAATGCATGGAGAATCATCTTTCAAAATTCATCCTGTTTCCCTCAGTTACAGATTCTCACAAAGACAAACGGGCGAGCTATAGTTTCGACCCGGACAATTTTTATCTGCAGACGGCAAAGGCAATAAAGAAAGCTTACCCGGATTCGGTGATCATCAGTGATGTCGCCATGGATCCCTACTCCTCGGATGGGCACGACGGGTTGGTAAAAGATGGCGAGATCCTCAATGACGAATCAATAGAGATCCTAGTGAAGATGGCCTTGGAGCAAGCCAAGGCTGGCTTCGATATCATTGGCCCGTCCGACATGATGGATGGAAGGGTAGGAGCAATTCGATCGGCGCTGGATCACATTGGATACGGCAACACTGGTATCATGAGTTATACCGCCAAATATGCGAGTGCGTTTTATGGTCCCTTTCGTGATGCCCTTGACTCGGCGCCGAAAGCTGGTGATAAGAAGACTTATCAGATGGATCCAGCCAATCGCCGTGAGGCCCTGATCGAAGCAGAGTTGGACATCAATGAAGGAGCCGATTTCCTTATGGTAAAACCGGCTGTGCACTATCTGGATGTCATCCAGAGTCTAAAGGAGTATACCGATCTCCCTATTGCTGCCTATCATGTGAGTGGCGAATGTGCCATGCTGACCGCAGCTGCCCGCCATGGCTGGCTCGATCTGGAAAGTGCAGTGCCGGAAACACTCACTGCCATTAAGAGAGCTGGTGCTGACGTCATCATCACCTACTTCGCAAAATGGATGGCGGAGAGACGTGACAGTTTAATTGTGTAATTGTGTAAATGTTGAATTGAAGTAATTTCCGCCTGGTTGTCTTGCCCCCATAGGACCCATAGACCATTAGACCCATAGATTCTTCCATCACACGCCATTTCACCGTGAGCATGCTTGGAGAGTGCCGGGGAGATAACTAGCTTGAATGGTCGGAGATCGAACTGAGAGCGAATCAGATAGATTCCAGGAGAAAGAAGACATTATTTCGAATTACCATAGTGATCTGTAACAATGAGATACATGTTACACTTATTCCTGGCTCAGTGTTAGGGCTAATTTCGGCCATTAGACCATTAAACCTTCGAACTTATACCAGAGACAGTTAGACTGATAGACGGTAGAACGCCAGACACTTTCAACCCCCAAAGTTTCCTTCTCCAATTACTCGACTACACTATTCCACGATTCCACCACACGAAAACATTTAACGAATAAATAAGAAATGGCAATCATCCAGTGGCATAAATTGACTGATTCATTGGGGTAAAAAGACCCGGTGATGATTGTTTAACCAAATGACTTAAACTATGAAAAAGTTTGTTTTAGCCGTCGCTGTTATCACCCTGCTGATGATGGATTTGAGTGCACAGGAATATAAGATATTGACTTCGGTAGAGTCCATTGTGCCAATGGGAATCGGTAGATCACGCATCATCAATTATGCACAGGAGATGGATGCCTCCAAATTCACGACTGAACGTACTCAGGGTACGGATTCTAATCAAAAAGATGTAAAACGAAAGGACCTTAAGATCGATGAACTGGAAGAGACCAAGCTGCTGAACTTTTACAGTGCCACTGGTATAAACTTCCAAAACATTGCTTCCAATGATGCTGTGATTTCTTCCAAACTGACCGAACTGGCACAACAGGGTTGGGAACTGGTATTTGTGACCAGTGGGGTGGAAAGTGATGGAGGTGAGACCGATGGAAACGGGATCTTTATCACCCGTTATATTTTTAAGCGCTAACATCCCATTCAGAATGCATTTCATCTGCTCCGGTCTGTCTCGCACAGACCTGCAGTGGATTTTGAAAACAGAAAACAATAACTTGCATTTTGCTTTTGATCACCACAAAATAAATTTTGAAATGAAAAACTTTACAAGCCTCGTTTTGGCCATAGCCACGGTTTATACGCTAAATGCCCAGACCACCTGGTCGCTGGATAAGTCGCATACCTCGGTCGGATTTGTTACCACTCACATGACGATCTCGGAGGTGGAAGGAGAGTTCCAGGAGTTTGATGGAACTGTTGTATCCAACGGCGAGGACTTTGCCGGTAGCACAGTAGAATTTACTGCTCAGGTGGGTTCAATAACTACCAACAATGACCGCAGGGATGGCCACTTGAAATCAGACGATTTCTTCAATGCGGAAATGTATCCTGAACTCAAGTTTAGCGGAAATATCATTAAAGAAGGTGATGACCATTTCCTAGTGGGGGACCTTACCATCCGAGATGTAACCAAGCCCATCAAATTTGATGTGAAGTACGGAGGTCAGGTGCCGGGTCGAAACGGCCAAAAGGCCGGATTCAAAGTTACAGGTACAATTGATCGATTTGAGTATGGACTGAAATGGAACGCAGCTATGGAAGCTGGCGGGCTGATGGTAGGCAAAGACGTGGAAATCGTGTGCCGTATCGAGTTGAACGAGCAGGCTTCTTAAGCTGATCTGTTCCATCCTCTATTAGGATTACGAATGAAATAAAAGGCTGGATCTCGAAAGGGGTCTGGCCTTGAATCCTTAATGATTAGTACTCATTAGGTGGAGAATCCCAAATAGTCTGTCCTAAAACGTGAGGGTGATGCCATGAAGAACTAGTTAGCATGGTTGCTTGGCATTGGTCTGATGAAAAAGGGTGATTTGTTACTAATTGGTGCAGTCCACGGAATTATCGATCTTTATGATTCTCCGAATATTTTCCACAGTGAGCCATTATCATAAAAATCTTGCTCTACTCCTAGTTTGCTACTTCCTTTCGTCATGCGGGCTACAAGAACCTGTCGAGGATCAATCCACAGGTGAAGAGATACCTTTGCAAGCATTGAAGGTAAATCTGTATGAAGGCGAATCCGATGCATTTATGCCACTGAAAAGATCTTTTCAGAATCAGAATGCTGGCTATGGCATCGACTGGATAGCGTCAACCTTGCAGGTCATTGCAAAGCCGGAGATGCGGGTGTTATTTGTACAGCGTGGTTCCGGCATGGCTACTTTGACCTCCGGGGACACCTCCAAGATTTGGCAAGGTGATCTGATACTGCTGCGACCTGGTGTGGGAATTGAGACTGATAGTCTGATTGACTATCTCAGCTTCAGTACCCCCGATGATGCTCCGGCTTCACTTCCCGCTTTCATCCGGCCTGATTGGGACCCGGATATTACGGATACACCAGGTGGTTGTGCCACGGAAACCGGAGCCTATCGAAGAATTCTTCTAACCTGGCTTGAGGATGTGGGTCCCTATATTTTTCATTCGATTAATGCCCACCGGGTGCGAATAATGGATTCCTTTACCCACTATCATCCGAAAGATGGTGGATTTGATGAGTTCTATCTGGTTCAAATGGCCATGCCAGGAGCACGCTTGCTGGTGTCTGATCGTACCAGGCTGATAGAGAATTATGAATCTATGGAGGAAAAGCAGCTTGAAGGCTTACTCAAAGAAATCGGACTGAAGGAAGGAGATTTAGTCTATCTTCCCCGGGGACTGATCCATCGCGGCCTGGATGGAGTTTTGGCCCAGGTAATCACCATTCCCGGATTTAAACCCGGTTCAGAAATTGGAGTGGATTATTACCTGAGGAAAATTAATCAACGATTTGAACTCAATGGTGCCGACAGCCTTCCCTATCACTACGCAGCCTCTTCGGAAGTATTGATCAAGTAGGAGTAATCGAGCTCAGAAAAAGGAGGGTAAAAAAAAGGCCCAGTGAGTTGTGATCCCTAGGCCATGATCGGAAATAACTATTAATAGATCGAGATAAACTATCGTATGTAATCGAGATAAAGCTACGCATAAAAATCGAGAAATTCTACGGTCGGAGCTAACATCGCTATGGTTGGAGCCATATGGCGGGAGCTATTACTGCAGAATAATCTCCTTTTCTTCTACCATCTTGCGAATATTGATCAAAGCATATCGCATCCGGCCGAGAGCAGTATTAATACTTACTCGTGTCAACTGGGCGATTTCTTTGAAGCTCATATCCGCATAATGACGTAGAATAACCACTTCTCTTTGCTCGGGAGGCAGCATATCCACCAGCTGTCTTACCCGCTGGTGGGTTTGGCTTTTTATCATGCTTGTCTCCATATTATCATCTGAAATATGTAAGACATCGAATATGTCAAAAGTCTCGGTGGGAGATACCTGTGGTCTTCTCTTCTTTCTTCTGAACTGATCCACGCACATATTGTACGCGATCCGCATTGCCCACTGTACAAATTTGCCCTCATGGTTATACTTACCACTCCTCAGCGTATTGATGATCTTAATAAAAACCTCCTGGAAAATATCTTCCGCAAGGCTTTGATCTTTCACGAACAAATAGATGGACGTGTAGATCTTGCTTTTATGACGAGTCAGCAATTCCTCAAAAGCTCTCTCGTTGCCGTCTAAATACTGAGTGATAAGTTCCTGGTCGGTATAAGGCGTAACTTGCATACGACTACAAAATTTAGTTTGGTTAAAAATCTTTGTGTTGTCGTGTAGAAGTTTTTCCTTATATGTCTACCAGAATTTAGATTTGTTAAAAATTGCTTCTTAATTAAAAGTACGGATCGGAGATCCGCAAACTACATAAAACTCTTTTAATTAACGATTGTTTAACGATAGCCTTATTTTAGCCGATTCTTTAAACAACCGCGTCAAAAATATAGATTCCACAGAGATTTTTGCAATAATCAGACCAACTTTTTCGGTTTTGGGAAATTTTAACATATGTAAAATCAATAATTTATAGATTGCTGAAAACGATGCCGCCATCTGCTAAGGACACGATTTTTATAAAAGGAGCTCGGTCTAACAATCTTCAGAATGTTGATTTGGAAATTCCTAAGAATCAGCTAGTTGTAGTGACAGGAGTATCCGGATCAGGTAAATCATCCATCACGATCGACACTTTGTATGCTGAAGGACAAAGAAGGTATGTAGAGAGCCTTTCATCATACGCCCGGCAGTTTCTCGACCGGATGAAGAAGCCCGATGTTGATTTCATAAAGGGCATCTGTCCTGCGATCGCGATTGAACAGCGGGTGAGCACGGCCAATGCACGAAGCACCGTAGGTACCTTAACTGAGATCTACGATTACTTACGTATGATGTATGCCCGGATCGGTAAGACCTACTCCCCCGTCTCCGGTGATGAAGTCAAAAAACACAACATCTCTGATGTAGTGGATGCCGTGATGCGCCTCCCTGCCAAGACCAAAGTAGCTCTACTGATTCCCTTAAATCAGAAATACACAGATCGGACGGTTGCGGTAGAATTCGAGCTTCTGATGCAAAAAGGCTACACTCGGGTGATACGAAAAGGGGAGACGCTCCATATTGAAGATGTCCTGGAGTCAAATGAGAAAGTCCTGAAGAAGACGATTGGAGAGATTGATAAAGATATCTTCCGGGTATTGGTGGACCGCTTTGTGGTGTCCGACGATGATGAAAACAGAAAGCGGATTGCCGATTCCGTTCAAACAGCCTTTGGGGAAAGTGGTGGAGAATGCATAATCCAGGTGATCGATGGAGAATCCCATGCATTCAACAATCGTTTTGAATTGGATGGAATCACCTTTTTGGAGCCCTCGCCACACTTATTCAACTATAACAATCCCTATGGTGCTTGTCCCCGATGCGAAGGCTTTGGACGGGTGATGGGAATAGATGAGCAGAAAGTGATACCCAATCCTTCATTATCGGTGTTCGATGGTGCCATTCAGTGTTGGAAGGGCGAGAAGTCAGGCAAGTACCTCGAAGCGTTGTTGCAAAGCGCTCACAATTTTCATTTTCCGGTTCATAGGCCTTATAAGAAACTGAGCAGCTCGGATAAGGAACTGCTATGGGAAGGTAATGAGTATTTCCACGGAATCAATCAGTTCTTCGAGCATCTTGAAGCGAAGTCTTATAAGATTCAGAACCGGGTGATGATGGCCCGTTACCGGGGGCGTACCATCTGCTCGAAATGCAAGGGAGGCAGATTGCGCGAGGAGGCTTCATACGTGCGGATCAGTGATCGGAGTATCATGGATCTCATCAAATTACCAATTGATGAACTCCGTGCGTTCTTTCAGGAACTAAAACTGCCAAAGCATGATAGCCAGATCGCCAAACGACTGTTGATCGAGATCGAAACTCGGCTGGAAAATATGATGGCTCTTGGGCTGGATTATCTCCACCTCGATAGGATCTCATCTACACTGAGCGGAGGAGAGACTCAGCGCATCAATCTCACGAAGTCGCTAGGTAGCAACCTGACCGACTCCCTCTATATTCTTGATGAGCCCAGCATAGGCCTGCATCCTCGAGATACAGATAAATTGGTTCGGGTACTTAAGCAACTGAGGGATCTAGGAAACACAGTGGTGGTGGTGGAGCATGAGGAGGAAGTGATACGGAATGCCGATTTCCTGGTAGACATGGGTCCACTGGCTGGAGTGCATGGAGGCCACGTTGTTTTTGCCGGACCCTTTGCCAACCTCAATGGAAATTCTGAAAGCCTCACAGCAGCTTATCTTAATCACGAGGAGAATATTCTCATTCCGGACTTTCGTCGGATGAGTGCTAACAAAATCACGATCAAAGGTGCGGCTGAACATAACTTACAGGATTTCGATGTGAGTTTTCAGCTCAATGCCATGAATGTAGTTTCTGGTGTCTCTGGCTCCGGAAAAAGCACGCTGGTGCACGAAATATTATATGAGGCCCTTAAGAAACAATTGGATGAACCATCGCGCAGGTCACCCGGCGCTTTTGGTGGCTTAAAGGGAGATCTCGATCTGATCACCCAAGTCGAGATGGTGAACCAGCAACCCATAGGAAAATCCTCCCGGTCCAATCCAGTCACGTATGTTAAGGCCTACGACAGTATCCGGAAACTCATGACTGGGCAACAACTGAGCAAGATACGCGGCTTCCAGCCTAAGCATTTCTCTTTCAATGTTGAAGGTGGTCGATGCGAAACCTGCAAGGGGGAAGGTGAGATCGTGGTGGAAATGCAGTTTTTGGCCGACGTACGCCTAATATGTGAAGACTGTAGAGGTCAACGATTCAAGCAGGAGGTACTGGAGGTACAGTTTAAAGGCAAGAATATTTTTGATATCCTGAATCTAACCATTGAAGAAGCCCTGGAATTCTTCGATGGTAAGAAAGACATCGTGCAGAAAATTCAACCTCTAAACGACGTAGGATTAGGCTATGTGAAATTAGGTCAGAGCTCCAGTACGTTGTCAGGTGGTGAAGCCCAACGTGTAAAGTTGGCCTCGTTCCTCAACAAGGAGAATAGTGACCATCATATATTCTTCATCTTCGACGAGCCCACTACTGGTCTTCATTTTCATGACATCAAGAAATTGCTTGCTGCATTTAATGCATTGGTTGAGCAGGGGCATACTGTAGTTATTGTGGAGCATAATCTCGATGTGATCAAAAGTGCCGACAGGGTCATCGATCTGGGTCCCGGAGGGGGGCGCCATGGTGGACAATTATTGTTCCAAGGTACACCGGAAGGTCTACTTAAATGCAAGAAATCTATTACAGCTGAATACCTTAAGGAAAAAATGGAAGCGGTAGGAATCGGTTAACCATACACCGGTCAGCATTCACCGTTCTCGATTTGTCATATCCCTTGCATTTCACTTATATTAATGGAAGTTGGAGTAACATCTGTGATCCACATTTGTTAAAATAAAACTGTGGAATTGAGATATTTTATTGGCTGGACTCTAATCGGCTTGATCACTTTTTCTCTGAGTCCGCTTTGGGCGCAGGATTTGCAGGGGCGTTTGCTAGACAAAAATGGTGCTCCCATATCAGATGCTCACATCTACATCAGTAATACTACCATAGGTACTACTACCGATCAGGAAGGATACTTTGATCTCAAGAGTATACCCCAAGGGGAACATTCGCTGATTATGTCACACATCGCATTTATGCCCTTGATCCAACCGTTGAGGGATTTCGAGAACAATGAAGGGCAACGAATAATCATGGAGGATCGGGTGGCTGAAACAGCTGAAGTCACTATATCTTCTGGTAAGTCAAATAAACGTAAGCGCTGGCTTAAAAGCTTCAATCGGGTGTTGCTGGGGATAACACCATTTGCCCGGTCTTGCGAAATTGAAAATCCATCTGTTATTCTATTCTGGGAGACAGACGGAGCCCTTCAAGCCAAAGCGCAAGATCTCATACGGATCCGTAACGGAGCTTTGGGCTACCGCATCTTTTTCCTGCTGGAGCATTTTCGGATGGAGGGTAGAGAGATGCAATACGCGGGGAAACCACTTTTCGAGGAGCTTTCGCCAACCAATGACAAAGAACGATTAAGATGGGAGAAGAATCGGGAAACCGCCCATCAAGGTAGTCGAGAACATTTTTTTCGATCACTCCTTGCTGGCAATTGCGAGGAAGAGGGATTTGAAATATACCATGCGCGGCTTCGTCAGGGAAATCAGTTTGAAGTGATCGGACCCGCCAGGACGGCTAATATTCTGAAGGAAGTCGATGGCCAGATGGATTTACATTTTCAAGGATTCTTGCAAGTTGTGTTTACGAAGGAAAAGGGTGTGCCGTCGATGGCAACCTCATCGATCGGAAAGGCAAAATCCACTCTTGGCCGGCCTGCAGAGAAAGACATGATCGATCAAGAGGCCAATCAGTTCCGTGCGGTCTCCGATGTCCAGTCTTCTTTCCTCTACCTAATAAAATCAGAAGTAGGTATTGACCCCAGCGGGCGTCTGAAGGATCCATCTACGCTGAAGGAGTATGGGTACTGGACCTCTGAGGGACTAGCTGACTTGCTCCCTTTAGAAGTAGAAAATTCCTCTGAACCCGATAAACAAAAGCAGCCAGAGCCGAGCCTTAATGGCTTTACCCTTTCTGATCTCCACATTCCTCTCGAAGAGATCTATCATGGCGGACCTCCGAGAGATGGCATACCTTCGATAGATCACCCGGTATTCCATTTGCCATCTTCCTCTGACATCAGACCCCGAGATCAGGTCCTGGGAGTGGTCTACAAGGGAGTGGCCAAAGCATACCCCATCCGGATCATGGATTGGCATGAGATCGTCAATGATGAATTTGATGGTAATAAGGTGGTAGTTACCTACTGTCCGCTTTGCGGGAGCGGCATGTCATTCGAAGCCGATATCAATAATCAATCGAGGACTTTTGGCGTCAGTGGCCTGCTCTACAATAGCGACGTGCTATTGTACGATCGTGAGACTGAATCGCTGTGGTCGCAGATCAAGAGTCAGGCAGTGAGTGGACCGGAGTCAGGAACCATGCTGAAGCTAGTGCCTACTTATTTCACTACCTGGGGGGAATGGGAGAAGCGTCATCCAACTTCTTTGGTCTTGTCGTCACAGACTGGATTTGATCGTGACTACAGCCATTCCCCATACAATAGCTATGAGTGGGATCAACAACTGATGTTTCCCGTCTCTAAGGAAAGTGAGATCTTGAAGCGGAAAGACAAAGTAATCGGGGTGACAGTCAATGGAAAGCATAAAGCCTATCCCATAAAATCATTGAATAAATCAGATCAATCGACTTGGCAGGATGTCCTGGGTGATAAGAAGCTCAGTCTGATCTATGATGCTTCCTCCGAAGTGCTGATCGTCACGGATCGCGGAGGGCAGGTTGTACCAAGCACTACTATGTATTGGTTTGCCTGGTATGCTTTTCATCCCGATACGGAGGTTTTCTAGTCGGAGATCTTTTCAATATAGTAGCTAGATTATGATGCAGGACTGCTTAACCTTCTCTGTATGACTAGGGATTGACCATTTACGGAAAAATTCTTTAGCCAAATAGATGACGTTTAGAATTACAAAGAAAATGAGAACCCCCCACCAGCTCTCGAACTGCCAATTGAGAGAGGAACCAAAGGATCACCACAATCGATAATAGGGAAGCAATAGACCACCTGGCATTATGAAAGCATCTGAGCTTGAAGGTAGATTTTTTGATCATGAGACCAACTAAATTGACCCATTTCGTCGTCTATTATTAATGAAGCTATCTAATGCTGAAGAACTATGATCGCCATTCGTGTTTTCGTCTTGACTCTGTTGCTCGCGCTTGTTGCCTGTGAAAAAGAGGAATCTGTACAAATTGATCCAAATGTAGATCCATCAGAACTGGAAACTTCCATTCATACATACCAGTGGGATCTGTTTGAAAGTGTAATTAATGATAGGGCAGAGGATGAGAACATCCTTGTATCTCCTTTAAGTATTGCTACCGCGCTGTATATGACACTGAACGGAGCAAGAGATGCCACGAAAGAGGCGATGGAATCTGCACTCTCACTCCAGTCTATGGATCGGGAGGTTTTGGATCAGATGTATAAAAAATTGATGGTTATACTAGAAGACTCAAACAACAATACCCGGCTCACTCAGGCAAATGCCATCTTCTATGACAAAAGCAGGATGACGGTGGCTGATGATTTTTCCGATCTGATGCGAACCTATTTCGATGCCGGGATATTTGACTTGATTTTTTCTGACGAATCGACGTTGCCGGCGATCAATGGCTGGGTAAATGATAATACTGAGGGACGTATTGAAAAAATTATTGAGGAAATCGATCCAGTAGAGGTGATGTTTCTCATAAATGCTCTTTATTTCCAGGCTGATTGGAACCTACCTTTTGCAGAGGAAGCCACGAACGAGCAGATTTTTTCAAAGGCCGATGGAAGCACCACCGAGGTTCCCATGATGTATATGGACGATGCCCTCTCATTCTATGACGGTGAAGATTTTCAAGCGGCGGAACTGTTCTTTGCCGACACAAACTACTCCATGACCTTTCTTTTACCACCGTCCGGGCAGTCGGTGCGATCTTTTATAGCATCATTGGATGCTGACCGACTTGGGAAGTTACATGAGGAGGAAATGATCAAAGGTCGAATCATCGTACACCTGCCAAGGTTTGAGGTGGCATACAAGATTGTGCTGAACCAGGCACTGAAGTCAATGGGCATGGGGCTGGCCTTCGACCGTAATCAAGCTAACCTGTCCGGACTGGGAAATGCTCCTGAGGGCAACCTTTTCGTTAATCGTGTGAATCATAAGACCTTTCTGAAGATCGACGAAAAGGGGGCAGAAGGGGCTGCTGTTACTTCAGTGGGAATCGGTGTGACTTCCTTGCCACCCGTATTGAGATTTAACCGGCCGTTCGCATACCTCCTACGGCACCGATCTACTGGTGTAATTGTGTTTATGGGCATCCTCGATGATCCGGCTTCGGCCTAGCTTCCGGTGGGAAGGGAAGCGCCCCTCCTGCCTAAATAATGGTACATTTGCCCCGGATTTTTAATTGGGCGTTGTGTATATTCTTTTGGTATCCCTGGTACTTGGTCTCTTTGCTGTTTTACTGTTCGTCAACTTTTATTTTCGTTGGAAAGTGATCAAAGTTTATCAACGGTTGGTGGAAGAACACATCGAATTTGAAGCTGCACACATCTTTAATAAGAAGCGCCTCAATGATGAGATCTTGAGCCGCTATCCCCAATCCCGGGAAGACATTCTGACATTCGTGTCTCATATTCGATTTTCGATCAGTATGGGTACCATTCTTCTCATATTAATTCTATTGTTTGGGGGTATCCTCATGCTTTACCGATAAGTTATGTCAGTGAAGATCGGATTACTAGGAGTTGGACATCTGGGCAAAATTCACCTGAACTGCATTCAGCAAGTACCCGATTTGCAGTTGATTGGTATTTATGATTTGAATCAGGAAACTGCTGACCGGGTTGCTGCTGAGTTTTCAGTTAAAGCCTTCACGGATCCGGATAGGTTGATCAGCGAGGTAGATGCACTAGACATTGTCACTCCAACCCTTACTCATCACCAATGGGCTTGCAGAGCAATCGAAAGTGGGAAGCACATTTTTATTGAGAAACCGGTTACCTCAACCTTGTCAGAAGCCGAGGAACTTGTGGAACTTAACAAGGTCCCGAATCTATGTATCCAGGTGGGACATGTGGAGCGATTCAATCCAGCCATGATGGCCATTGCACATATTCCCTTACATCCAAAATTTATCGAAGTACACAGGTTGGCCACATTTAACCCAAGAGGAACCGATGTATCGGTAATACTTGACTTGATGATCCATGATTTGGATATTATACTCAGCATGGTTGAGGGGCCTATAAAAAATGTATATGCCAATGGAGTCAATATCGTCAGCGATTATCCTGATATCGGCAATGCAAGAATAGAATGGGAAAATGGCTGTGTGGCTAATGTCACGGCCAGTAGGATCTCTTTAAAGAACATGAGAAAGATGCGACTCTTTCAATCTAACGCTTATATCGGTCTCGACTTCTTAGAGCGTAAAGCCCAGGTAATCCGGATGTTTGAGCAGAGGCAACAATTGTCAGATCCAGACCAGGGACTTGAGCTTGAAACCAGCAAAGGGACCAGGTATATTGATGTGACTCTTCCCGATGTACAGCCGGTGAATGCGATAAGGGAGGAGTTGGCTCATTTTGCCACTTGTGTTAAGAATGGAAGCAGGCCGGAGGTAGGTCTTCAGGAAGCTGTAGCAGCCCTTTCACTTGCGGTGAGAATTGATAATCAAATTCGAGATAATGAGTCGCAAGCTGTCGATGCTTAGGGAGGCAAGCTTGCTTATTATTCTCCTTCTTACAAGCTGCTCAAAAGCCAGCCTGAAAGCTGATCTTCCAATGTATCTGGTAATAGAATCACCCGAGCTGGCTACCCAGCCAGATGAAGGCTCAGCCACTCACTTGATTACGGAAGCATGGATCTATGCAGACAGCCTGTTTTTAGGAACCTTTCCGGTTCCCTCGAGGGTGCCGCTTTTGAACGATGGATCGATTAAGATCGATGTCTTTGCCGGCATCAGGGAGAATGGAATTGCAGCGGATATTGGAATCTACCCATTCTATGAACCTTCGGAGCATCGTATCACATTTGAACAGTTAGCAACGGCCAATATTCATCCAGTATTCAGGTATGATTCACGGGTCCGTTTTGCCTGGGTAGAAGGATTTGATTCAGGAAATATCTTTGGAGAAGACCTTGATGGAGATCCCACTACTGGAATTGTGCGTATCACTGATGGAGGCCTATCGGGTGTAGCAGGTAAATCGGTGGTAACGATGGATCATCCTTTGATGGAGGTGGCGACTAGTCCTGTTTACACTGATCTGCCTTCCAGTGGAGCTGCTGTCTTTCTCGAATTGGATTATCGTTCGGAGATTCCATTGACAGTAGGAACCCGTCACCATAGTGCGGTATCAGCACCGCAGAGTATTTATAAATTAGTCTTGTTACCCAATGACAAGTGGCAGAAAATCTACGTTAATTTTACTGAGGATATTTTCATTGCTGATGCCTCGGGAATACAGATTATTTTCTTGGCCTCCTTCGACCAGAACCTTGGACTGCAACAACAGGCAGTGTATTTGGATAATATAAAATTGCTACATTTCTGACCGTGAAAAAGAGGAGGAACAGAGATATACTGCTATATGGGATCTTGGATTTCCTTATGGCTATGATCGCATGGGCCTGCTTCTTTGCTTACCGTAAAAGAGAGGAAAATCTGACATTCGATCTCTCTATGCTGGATGATCGGAACTTCTATATAGGGATTATCCTGATTCCAATTGGCTGGGTTCTACTCTATTCCATATTCGATGAATACAAGGATCTCTATCGAAAATCGCGGATCAGCACCATGTCAAATACGTTTTGGCTCAGTCTGATAGGGGTCCTATTTCTCTTCTTTACCCTGATTCTTGATGATGCGGTAACCAACTACAAGGATTACATTCAGTCCTTTATCGTTCTCTTTCTCCTCCATTTCTTCCTTACCGCCATGTCGCGATCCATTCTACTTACCAGGGCAAGTCGCAGACTGAAAGCAGGACTGGTGAAGTACAACACTTTGATAATAGGAGGGAATGAAAGAGCGGTCGATCTCTACAAGGAGATGAGCACCCTGAGAAAAAGTCTGGGTTATGATTTCCTTGGATTCATTGATGCCAACGGTCAGAGTTCCAATGAGCTCTCTCATTACTTGCCAAAATTGGGTACCATTCCTGAACTAGGCCGTGTTATCAGCGACGAAGGCATCGAAGAAGTAATCGTGGCAATTGAAACATCGGAGCACAATAAACTGAAGAGTATTCTTGATATTCTCTTTGATTTTGAAGACCGGATTTTGGTCAAAATCATTCCCGATATGTATGATATCATGCTGGGCACGGTAAAAATGAATCATGTTTATGGCGCCGTGCTTATCGAAATCAAACAAGGCTTGATGCCAAGCTGGCAAAGGCTCCTAAAGCGTTCTTTCGATATTGTGCTCAGTCTGGCCTTTATGATTGTCTTCTTTCCACTTTATGTTTATCTGGCTATACGAGTCAAGCTTTCTTCATCAGGTCCTATTTTATATAAGCAGGAACGTATCGGATATGGCGGAAAACCATTTACGATTTACAAATTTCGATCAATGCATAACGGAGCCGAGGAAAATGGGCCGCAACTGTCACACGATAACGATGATCGATGTACTCCATTCGGAGCTGCTATGCGTAAATGGCGTGTCGATGAATTGCCGCAATTCTGGAATGTGCTAAAAGGAGAGATGTCAATCGTGGGTCCCCGCCCGGAAAGAGGTTACTACATCGAAAAAATCATGGAGCAGGCACCACACTTCAAACACCTGCTGAAAGTAAGGCCAGGTATCACATCATGGGGTCAGGTGAAGTATGGGTATGCCAGTACCGTAGATCAAATGATACAACGTCTTAAGTTTGACATCCTCTACATCGAAAATGCATCATTGGCACTCGATTTCAAGATATTGTTTTATACTATTCTCGTTCTTCTTCAGGGCAAGGGTAAGTAGTTAATAATCATCATATTCAGGATCCTTATAAACTACTTTTAAAGTCGCTGTTTTCTGCAAGGCATCAACTTCCTGCAAAGTAACTTTTCTCACATCCAATCCAGTCTTTTGGCGTAAATCCTTGAGAAGGGCAGGGTAGTTTGCTTGAGTTAGCAGATCAAGGCGCTCATAAGCCAGGACTTTCATCACCGAAGTTTCCAGGAGGAACTGCCTCTCAAGGATGTAGGTTGCAGCCACAATGATAATATTGGTTAGTAAGATTGTGAGTAATCCGATCTGAATATCGGCCAGAGCGTTTAGAAGGGCCAGGGCAATAACAATGAATAAATAGGTCATTTCCCTGATGCTTACCGTCATTGTCCTATACCGGATTATGCCAAACACAGCAAAGAGACCAAAACCAAATCCTATACTCAACTTAGCGTTCTGAAGGAATGAACAGATGAAGAATATCAGGATGTTGAAAAGCAGATAGGTAAACATGTACTCGGTGCGATGGTAACGTGAGAAATAGATATAGCGTACAATAAGAATGGCCGGTATCAAATTCAACGTAAATCTTACTGTAAGTGAGATGAAGTCCGGCCAATTTACAAGCACTATCTGCGATGCATCCATGGGCAGCGGTCTTTACCTTCAATTTATGCAAAGAGGCCATGCCCTTGCCATCAAACTGGCATGAGATTTATCACTTTCTGATATGACTTCAATTTATTGCCAAGAATAAAGTCTGGACCAATGTTCTTATATTCATATAATGATTCTATTTAATATATTAATCCATGATTTTTAATTTTGTCGGTGAACTGGCTTTTTTGAAACATCAGATAATTTATCTTTACCGCCGATTTACCAAGAACGACCTTTTGAATGTGAAGAAATTGAGATGGACACTTGTCTGCTTTATGGCCCTGGTTTCAATAGTGGCTACCGGCCAGGACTATTCCCGGGCCCGAATTATTTCCACTTTTGAAGATCTAGGCAGACTTGCCGCCCTGGGAATAGCCGTGGACCATGTTCATGGCGGATCCAACTATATCGAAGGCGACTTTTCTCAATACGAGCTAAGGATTGCAAGGGAAGCCGGTTTTGAGGTGAATGTTCTCGCTGAAGACGCTGAAGCTTTCTACCTGAGTGGCAGCTTTACGCACCGCGACCACCACCGAAACAATGCTGCATGCATCCAAAGTTTATCCGACTTTCCATACCACACACCAGAAAACTATTTACCTGGCACACTCAAGGGCAACTACACGTATGAGGAGATGTTGCTGCAGTTGGACCTGATGGCCCTTCAGTATCCACAACTTATAACGACGGTCCAGGAAGTTGGAGACTTTCGCACCCACGAAGGGCGTCCTATACACTGGGTGAGGATTTCCGATAATCCAGGACTCGATGAAGATGAGCCAGAGATATTATATACCGCGTTACATCATGCCCGTGAACCGGTGAGTTTAACCCAATTGATCTATTTCATGTGGTACATCCTGGAGAACTACGAATCTGATAATTCAATCAGGTTCCTCCTGCAGAATACCGAATTGTATTTCCTGCCGTGCATTAATCCAGACGGCTATGTTTATAATCAGGCCACCCATCCCCTTGGAGGCGGTTTATGGCGAAAGAACAGGAGAGATAATGGAGATGGCAGCTTTGGAGTAGACCTCAATCGAAACTATGGATTTAAATGGGGGTTAGATAATGTCGGGTCATCAGAAAATACCGAATCAGAAGTGTATCGTGGTCCAGCGCCATTTTCTGAGCCGGAAACCCAGGCAGTCCGATCCTTTGTTCTTGCTCATGACTTTAAGATCGCTCTGAATTATCATTCTTACGGAGGCTTCTTGATCTACCCATATGGGTATACCGACGATCCAGCTGAGCACTTGGAAACTTACCAAGAACTGGCACTACTATTGACCCGTGAAAACCGCTACGTATACGGTACCGGGCTCGAAACAGTGTCATACTACACCAATGGTGATTCTGACGACTGGATGTACGGTGAGCAAGGTGACAAGGATCAAATTTTTTCACTTACTCCGGAGGTGGGATTAGAGGAGCATGGATTCTGGCCTGATGCCGCTGACGTCGAGTATTTGTGTAAATCTTCCCTAAAACAGAATTTGGACGCAGCATTTTTTCTCCTCAATTCAGGGATGATTATCGATGAATCTGAATCATTCTTGACCTCTTTGAAGGGTGAACTTCCTTTTCGACTTACTAAACTGGGATTCGAAGAGGTTGGTTTGCAGATTTCCATTACGCCGTTGAGTGACAATATCGAAATAGAGAGAAATTCTAAGTTCTTCATTCTCGATGTGTTTTCCAGTCAACAGGATTTTTTCGAGTATCAAGTAAGCCCTAATATAAAGGACGGAGAACAGATTCGATTTGTCTATTCTGTAGACAACGGGAGCTATATCAAAAAGGACACAATCACCAAAGTTTACCGCAGTCCGCGATTTGCTTTTGAAAGTGATGGTGAGATTGATCATTGGAAATCTACCGGATTAGGTGCTGCCTGGGAAGAAACTACTTCGACCTATTATTCATTCCCATCGAGCCTTACAGACAGTCCAAGAGGAAACTACATTCCATACACAACCAATGATCTTACCTTAAATACACCGATTCTACTCAATCAAGGTGATTCTGCAGTGCTAACATTCAAGGGCCGCTGGGATATACAATACCGGTTTGATTACATGCTAGTTGAGATTTCAACCGATGGCTCAACCTATACGCCACTGTGTGGGAATTACTCAAAAATCGGGTTACCGAGCCAGCGAGAAGGCAGTCCCGTCTATGCCGGCAGACAGCTTTCTTGGATCACGGAGGAGATTAGCTTGTCGGAGTATATTGGTGAGGAAATTACCATAAGGTTCTCAATGGTATCAACAAACAATGACAGCCGGGATGGCATTTACCTTGACGACATCAAAATTTTGGAGTATTCAGCAGGGATCACCACGGCTAGTCACGAGTTGGAAAAGGATGGTTTTGAAATCATTAGTTATCCCAACCCAGCTTCTACTCAGATGACACTTAGAGCAAATCAGCAACTGAATAAGTCTGTACAAGTCTACAATTCCATTGGAGAGCTAATGGGAGTTTATCCATTGAATGAGCAGATCACGATTGATGTATCAAATTGGTCATCAGGAGTATATTTTTATACCACCACGGATGCCGGAACGTCGTCCAAGGCGGGACGATTCTTTATTCGCTGAGGCACCTTAAATAAACGCCTGGGAGACGTTTGATCTTGTTGCAGCCCGCTCTGGCAGACCTTTTGCAAGTAAATAATTGAGCCTTTTTTTTCGTTGATTTGAACGAAAGGTATTTGTAGCGTTACCGGAGTTCAATCGTCCTCTGGATGAGGAGAGACGAATTTGTATTTTTGGGCAATTTTAGTTCTATGCGATCATTTCTTACTCTACTCTGTTCTTTTGTACTTGGTTTTCTTCCTGCTCAGGAAGAAATGGTGGTAGAAAGGTGTTCGGCCCTTGACCGGGATGTACCAATAAAGAATATCTATATCGGCCAAGGAAACAAGAAATGGGTGAGCAACGAGGAAGGTCTCTTCGTTGTTCACGCAGCTGATTTGGCCACACCTGTCGACCTCAAAGAAGGAGAGATGTCTATCCTGCAAATACCGGATGGTAACAAAGATCTTCGAGTGGAAAGGTCACTGCTAGAATCGGAATTGGGTGGCATTCTCAGTTCGGGAGATGAGATCACGGCTGCTTTCTTTAATCACGAAATGGATGAATTGTGGATCGGAACCCGTAATAACGGTCTATTCCTTTTCTGGATGGAGCCAAAGTTCAAAATGGTGAAGCGATTCAATACCCGCAACACCAGAATGCGCTCTGATCACGTCAACACTATTTTTGTAGACCGGGTAGGTCGACATTGGGTTGGTACGGAAGACGGAGTGTTGGTGGGTAAGAACTTGCGATGGGGATTGGAAGAAAAATACTTCCGCTTTCAAGCGATTACCAGTAATGGTCAGGATGTCTGGCTGCTGTCTGAAGACCTGATATGGGTTGTTGATGAAGAAGACAATTGGAACCGACTGGATCTCCCGGCAGAATTGACTGAGGGAAATATAGAAGACATTGCTTTTGATAAGGATGGGAGGCTCTGGATAGCCTCAGAACAGTTAACGATGTACGATGTTGCTTCAGGAGCTTATAAAACCTTTGATGGAGCGGATTATTTTACGAGTTCATTCGTGAATTGCATTGCGGTGGATGATGAAGGAGCTGTATGGGTAGGCACAGATGACAAGGGATTATATCTAATCGAGAAAGCCTCAGCGCTTACAGTGACATGCCTTCTGGAGAAACCCTTGTCTTGTGAGGGAAACTTGGATAATGATGCTGCGCTCGCTGTTCATATCAATGGAGGCCAGGCCCCCTATACCTATACTTGGGATGATGGCCAACAGGGTGCTACCAGGACCGGATTATCTGCGGGTACATACATGGTGACCGTGACTGACAGCGGCGGTAAATCGAAGATCGCCAGAGGGATCGTCCCGAATCCACGATTGACTCTTACAGTGGAGCAAACCCGTCAGGAAAGCCCGGAAGGAAATTCTGATGCTGCTGCTTCCGTTCAGGTGGAAGGCGGAGTACCAGAGTACTCTTTTCAATGGGATAATGGTGAACGCAGAGCAGATGCTGAGAGATTATCTGCGGGAATACATCGGGTGACTGTCACGGATGAAAATGGTTGCTCAGCAACGGCTGAAATAGATATCGTCAGGGAAATTGCAGACCTCGTGGTGAAGATGGAGGTGACCAAACCAGTGGATTGCTTCGCATCATCGAGTGGAGAGTTGGAAGTGCAGGTAACGGGAGGCCAGGGTCCATATACCTTTGACTGGAGTAATACGCAAATCTCGGGCTCAATAGCTACTGCACTTAAACCGGGAGAATATAGAGTCACAGTCACTGATGATCTGGGAATGAGAGCGACATCTTACATCGAACTTTTGGAACCTGAAGAACTAAGGATCTCAGTCACTGACATTATCCCGGCTACAACGGAACAGGAAAATGGAGCTGCAACTGCCACTGCCAGAGGCGGGGTGGAACCCTACACCTTCACCTGGAGTGACGGTACCAACGGTCCAAATGTTCAGAATCTAGGTGCTGGTAAGTACTCTTTGAAAGTAGCTGATGTCAATGGCTGTGCTGCTAGTACCGAATTTCAGATTCCAGAAAATGTGCTTCCGTTAGCTGTTAGAATAAATGAGCAGACTTCCAATCAGTGCTTTGGAGATAAGAAGGCAACCTTGGAAATTATTATTGAGGGAGGGAAAAAACCTTTCGAATTTGCCTGGAGTGATCCTTCCATTCGGGGCGGGCATGCATCTGGATTGGCGGCTGGAACCTACGCACTGACGGTGACGGATGCTGCTGGCAACATTGGCTCGGCTTCGATCGAGTTGGAGGAACCGTCGGAGTTAGTAGCAGAAGTACGGGTTGATGCAGCGGCCACTACAAACAATCAGGATGGACAGGCCACCGTACAGGTGCGAGGTGGTAGAGGTCCGTACACCTATAGCTGGGACAATGGCGAAACAACCGACCAGGCAGTATCATTGGCTCCAGGTATTCACCAGGTGACTGTAAGTGACGCCGTAGGTTGTGAACAAATAGTTCAATTTGATATTACAGAAGATATTATTGCCCTGGAGGCTTCGTTGGAAGTCAGCCAAGAACTCCTTTGTCATGGAGATAACAATGGGGCACTGAACTTGCAAATAAATGGCGGCAAGGCACCCTACCAGTTTGTGTGGAGCGATGATAAGATATCTGGCCAACAAGTCAGCGATCTTGTCGCTGGAAAATATGAAGTCACCGTGACCGATGCCGTTGGAAACGAGCAAGTAGTTTCAGTAAATCTCACTCAACCCTTATCACTGGAGGTGAATGCACGGGTGGAGGCTCCGGCCAGCACCGATGGTGCTGATGGGGAAGCTCTTGCTCTTGTGCAGGGCGGAACTGGTGAATATCAATTTCAGTGGGATAATGGAGAAAGGAGCTCGAGAGCTACTGGATTGGCCCCTGGTGTTCATCGAGTAACTGTCACGGATGAAGCGGGATGTAGAGCTGAGGCTGCAGTTGAGGTTAAGGAGAATATTTTAGATCTGGTAGCCAGTGTCAAGCAGACGGCCCAGATCCAGTGTAATGGAGACGCAACTGGCGCCGGTATAGTGGAGGTGATTGGGGGTAAGGGTCCATTCGAATTTGACTGGGGTGAGAGTGGATTGGAAGGGCAGGAAATCAGAAATGTGAAGGCGGGAGTTTACCAGGTTTCTGTGAAGGATGCCGCCGGGAATGCTACAACCTCTGAATTTCGTGTCACCCAGCCGCCAAGCTTAAGTCTAGAAGTAACAGATCTTCGAGCTGCTACAGATGAAAGTACGAGCAATGGAAAAGCAAAGTTAAATGTTAGTGGAGGTACTGGACAGTACACTTACTTATGGGATCATGGAGCAACTACATTGGAGGTGGATGATCTCCCTGTAGGGCTACATTCAGTTTCCGTGACAGACGAGGCGGGATGTACGGCAACTGCTACGTTTGAGACAAAGAAGAAAATTTTACCTGCTTTGACAGCGGGAAGGTTGAGGCACGGGCAGGTTGTGAAAATGGAACAGCTTCAGTTTGATGCAGACAGTGCGACAATCACCGAATCCTCTGTCCCCGTTTTGGAGGAGTTATATACTTTTCTATCCGACAATCCTGAAATTGTTGTTCAGGTCGAGGGGCATACCAACGGGATACCGCCACACGAATTCTGCGATAGCCTCAGTACTGAAAGAGCACGAAATGTTGCTCTTTTCCTTACCAGGAAGGGGATTTCCGGACGTCGAGTGTATTATAAAGGCTACGGGAAAAGACAACCGATAGCAACCAATGACACTGCCGACGGGCGTAGAAGGAATCAGCGGGTGGAGATCCGAATTCTAGAGTTAAGAGGCTAGTCCTGCTTCATAACACCATCTTTGGATATTCGAGGATTGAGCAGTCGACAAATCCTTTCATTAATTTGTAGGAAATCAAGGTCATGAAATTGAGAATACTTTACCAGATATTGGTGGGGTTGTTTATTGGACTGTCATCTGCTATGGCGCAGAATGTGATTCATTTGGAGCAACCAGATGAACTGGCTCGATTTCCTGGCTGCGAAAAAGCAAAGTGGGCCGTCGAAAAGCGCCTGGATTGTGCCACGAAAGCCATGCTTAAGTTTGTATATAAGCATCTGAAATATCCCAAAGAAGCCCGTCGAAAAGGAGTGGAGGGATTTGTTGTAGTTCGATTTCTTGTTGATGAAAAGGGCTTTCTTTCAAACATACAGGCTGTCCGTGACCTGGGGTTAGTTACTGGCGAGGAAGTGGAACGTATCTTTGGGCTGATGAATGAGAGGGAGGAGAGGTGGATTCCTGCTAAATTACAGGGTAAACCTATTGTCAGTGAATTTAGCGCGCCCATCGCTTTCAAGCTCGATTGATTGGCATCAAAAATGCTTCACGAATACACTCACATTTCTTTCGCTCAAGTATACTATTGATCTGATAGACTTGCTTCCTGTAGAGGCTGAGAGGGCAGGTGCCTATTACTAACCAGAAAACACAAAATTATGGTCAGAGGAACAGTACATGATGACGGTGGTGATTCGATGACGGGACACCCAACTGGTTAAATCTATGTAACATATTTAGACGATGAACATGACACCTCAAAACCACCCAAATGGATCAGAATGCTGCCCTTTAAGAATAATAAGACTGGAAAAAAATTGAAATTCAAAGTTTTGGATGAAGTCCAGTTTGAGGTGAAGAAGTTGAGCGTACGGGGACAGAATTTCAAAATACCATATGCAGCCGATGTTAAGCTGGCTAAGAAATCTTAGGAAGCGCTCTATAAAAAGTATTTAGCTGAAAGTCCCTGGATTTAGCAGCTAAGCCAAACAGCTTTGTGGACAGATTACGGACACCATCTTGAGCGCTTTTTTGGGAATCCTGTACCAGTTGAACAAGTAATTCGTAGACCAACTTGATCAAGGGTGATCCTATTGCACACGGATCATCAGGAATATTCCGAATGACCAGAGCACTGCGAATTCCATCACAAGGATCCTTACTATATCCTTCTGCAAACTCCGATAGGAAATTTTTAGCACTGAGATCGCCATTGGTGCGATGAATTGCTAAATCCAAGATGGCGGGTTGAAAGGCGAGAGTGAGAAAAGCTGAAATATCACAGAGGGCTTCCACGCAAGCATAGGTCTCAAGTGTTGCGTCATCGTAGACACGCGGATTTATAGCCCGGATGATTGCGTGGGTCGTCTCATGTGACACGATGTCGAATGAGCGGCAAGTAAACTTTAGGCTGGGCCCAGTAGTGCCCAATTCTATGGAACGAAATCGCTGATAATAGGCAGCATCTACCAGTTCATTATATCGCTCGATCTTCATGGGACCCGGAAGTCCTTCCTGGAGCCACGGCCATATGATCTTTTGTTGAATTGCCTGCTCCCAAAGGGTGATTGTTAATCTAGCAGCTGCATATGTGTGTATGGCGTCACGTTCCCTCTCGTTAAAGTTTTCTGGCAGAAAATTTCCGTCTGCATCTGGTGCTACCTCGGACCTGCTTATAATAATGTAATCACATTTTGGTCCTGCTTTAACTTTGCCTGGAACCTGCACTGGCACAAATTCAAGATCCTTACCATCCGCAGCCAACAAATGGATAAACATTTTGGTTGATTCCATCACCGCCATCTTCGGATTTGATTATCATCATATGATGGTAACTGCAACTCCAGGGAGTTGGTCAGTCCATCTTCAATTTACGAAATGTACATCAGCATTTGGATGCTTCGGGTGGAACCAAGATTTGACTATTTTTTCTTACCTTATTCAAATCTGAAATTCTATCAGATCAGCTACGAACATTTTCTTTGACTTCACGAAGCATTCAATTCTGTCGATGTAAAACTGATATGCAAAGGTATCTGAGACATTCCTTGGTACTTATGACTGTTCTGCTTTCGCCCAGCTTGAGTTTAGCTCATGGTGATCTCCATGCACGGATTCGGAGTGCCAGCAAATTGATATCGGAGTCACCTCAAGATCTTGAACTTTACCAGCAGAGAGGTAGTTTGTACTTGCAGCATCGTCAGTTTCGCAGAGCATGGCGAGATTTTCGAAAATGTGAACGTAAGGGTTTTGTCTCCGACCGGCTTTGGTTTACAATGGCTCAAACTGCTTACTGGATGCGGATCAAACCTTGTAATCAGAACAATTGCAGAACCTTCATCGACTAAATCTCTATACCTAACATTTCTCTCTTTTAGAGGATTATTAGTTTGTCATAAAACCTAACTATTTCCTGTCTGAGGTCTTTGTTGGAAATAAGATTTAAACCTTCTGATCTTAAGGATTCGAACACACTTTCATTGGCATAAGCCGTCCAGGTATCGGTAGTCATTCCGAAATGCTACTTGATTCTTTGGCGGCTGCTTTTCTGTTTTCATTCCAATTATTGAGCTGGATAAAAAGCAATATCCCGATCACCACCAAGGCAAGTCCATAAAGAAAATACTTGAATGGCTTATCTAATTTCATTTTACAGAAGATTTTTATTCTAATGGTGGAATATGACTAAAGATATAACAAAGCTCAAGGTCTCCAAAAGCGGTTCCAAAATAGTCCCATCTTCCACCCTTGACGGGACTAGTGGCCATTTCTTGCCCCCCACTTCTTTAAAAAGTGCCATGGAACAACGGTACAAATTCTTCTCCACAGATATAATAGTTCCAAAAGAGGCAGTGAATCGCTTCTCAGTTCTTCAGCGTATCGACAAACAAAGTTCCGGCAATTCATTTCGGCGGAAAGTTGTTCCCTTCAATCCAAAGACAATAAATCAAGACCTAATCTTTACTGCAATTCAGGATTAGAAATCAAACACATTTTTCTTTTCCATTACCCACTCCTTGCAGATTAAGACAGAAAGCCTTTTTTCGAATATCCCCCATGGGGCGAAGAATTCTCAAATATGGGACCCATTAAGTAGCACCATCTTTAATCTCAACTCCCGACCCGATCAACAATTCGTTTGATTTCTTTGATGGCTTCAGAGGGATCAGATAAGTTTCTCTGTTGTGTGGAAATGAACAATTCCCGAAATCAACATTCAATACTTCAGCAATACTTGAGAGCAGTTCCGGCTTTGGAAAGCTATATCCGTTTACATCTTCTATCAATCTGGCTCATAACCATCCGAATATTAACCTGAAGCCCTCTCGGCAAGATCATCAAATCACAAAAGAAATTTCTGGGGGTGCTGTTTTGCTAAAGATGAAAGTACTTGACCACCTCATTCTAACCTCTTCTTGCTATGCCAGTTTTGCAGATGAGGGATTGATTGAACAACGCACCGATCTTGTCGGATATAAACAGAAATATAGGCTTGATCAGAGGAAAACGTTACTAAATCGTTACCCCTAGAAATGAAAATGCCTGATAATCAATCAATTATCAGGCATTCCTAGTAGCGGAGGCAGGACTTGAACCTACGACCTTCGGGTTATGAGCCCGACGAGCTACCAACTGCTCCACTCCGCGATATAGACTCCTTCAACGTTTTCGAAGGGATGGCAAATATACTGATTTGTTCGCAAATCTTCAAAGAGTACTCACTGTCGGGGAAACTGATGATGGACCCCACTATTCAATGTAAATAACTGCTTTAGCAATGCAGCAATACCGATTTTACAGTCATTTATCCTGCTGAGCGAACACCTTGCGTAGCAGATCGCTACTCCTTTGTCCTACGTCGCTCCTGATGCCATCTTCCTTCTTCTCGATCAGTGAAAACAGACCCACCAGCGCTTTATCGGTCACATGATCATCGAGTTCGGGATTGGTCTGACGTACTAAAGGGAGCTTATTGTAAGCCGTTACTGCTTCCCTCCAGAGATTGGTAGCGTTGACCTCATCCAATGCCGCTTTTATGATTGGTCTGAATTCCGAATACAGCTGATCGTTGGTTGTTGACTCCAGGTAACGAGTAGCAGCATCCCGTTCACCTGTGAGGATCCGCATGACGTCCTTGAAGGTGAGATTTTTAATGGCGGACAGGAAAATGGGTTTTGCTTTGGCCGCTGCCAGTTCAGCGCCCCGGTTCATACGTTCTACCAGATTGGACTCAAGATTATGAAAGCCAGGCACCATCGACAATTTACTTACGATGGACTGAGCTTCTTCTGGTAAGGCAATTTTGTAGATGGACTTGAAATATCCATCTTCTGCAGAAAGAAATTCTACCGCTTCCCCTGTGCCAATGCTAAGAGCTTCCTTAAGCCCAGCACCAATCTCTTCGTCTGTTAGTTTTTCTCCAGACAGCACCTTTTTGGCCTTGCCGACTAAGTCTCCAAGTTTCTGACCTTGGCTAGGTAAAATGGCTATTGAAAATATAAAGGCTAGTAATATTGGTCTGATCATCATAAATAATATTCTGTACAATCCTAGAACGCAATTCGGAACCTACAAGTTTGAATCAGACTGCTAAAAAAATCCTAAAGAGAAATTACGAATTTTAGAATTCAGGACATTTTACTTTGAATCTTAATCGATCTGGCCGGAAGAAGTCGATATAATGTATGATGGATATTTCCGGACCGCCCCGGTACTGTGTTGCTTTTGCCAGATCGGAAATGTTGACATCGTAAGAAAAAGTGAAGATCGTGTCTTTCCAGTCATATCGAACTGAGGCGATGATGGCATCGCGATTGAACTCTCCCGCTTCTGCTGACCAACGTAACCAAGCACCAAAGAAGAGTGTGTATTCTGGCCTGACATACTGATCGATGGGCTGAAGACTGAAAAAAGACCCCAGGTTGAACTCTCTGTGAGGCCCCTGATCCAAAATAATAAAGCTTGGTTTCAAGGTAAGCACATAGTTTACCCGGAAATGACCTCCCCCATGAATGACAGTTTTCGGAAAAAGGAAGTAACTATCCGGGGCATCTACAAGGTTCTTCATAAAACCCACAAATCCACGATTGAGATGCCACATCGAAGCACCGACATAGACATGGTTTCTGCGACCGACGGGAACAAACCACGCAATACCGGCAGAGATATCAAAAGCACTTACTGACCCCATAAAATCAGGATTCTGGATGTATGGGTCAAATTCTTCTTCGAGGATGGCCAGATTGCTGCTCAACCTTTGCTGAATGATTCCAGTTTGCACTCCAGCAGATAGAAAATGTGTGCCAGTGGAGTTGAGCGCTTTCAGATAAGACAGCGATACCCCTACGTTCAAGGTGCGGAATTTGAGATCACCAGCTTGATCGCCGATAGCCATAATCCCCACACCCACATCATCGCGATTGCCAAATCCGCGATTGAGCTTCATATCTGCTGAGGCCACAGCGGTGCGATATCCGTTGGTAAACGAATTCCATTGACCCTTGTAATTGGCAATGAAACGCAGATCCGCGTTGAACAGCCCGGTCATTGCTGGATTGAGATGAGTAGGGGAAGCGTGAATATGTGAAAGATGAATATCCTGAGACAGAAGTGGTAGGGAGATAAAGAACCCCAGTAGCCAACTAGCTACACGTACTATGGTCGTCCTTCTGACTATTGGTTTGCTCATAGCAACAAACCCTAGTCGGGTGTAATCGGGTCTCATGAGTGGTGTTCGTTTAGGGCCTTAGGTAAGTTATAACATTTATCGGGTTTATTTTGAGTTTTAACGTACTACCGTGACGTTTCCGGGGATAAACATTTGATCCCCGTCAACACAAATTGCTTCTATAATATACATGTAAACCCCTGGATTTACGTCCACTCCACGATGGGTACCATCCCACAATTCTTGCGTTCCAGTAGTTTCAAATACCAATTCTCCCCATCTGTTAAATACCTGAACCAGTCCGATTCTACTTATTCCCGGATTAGAAATGAAGAAAAAGTCATTTATGCCATCTCCATTTGGTGTAAAGGCGTTGACAACTATTATTCTTTCCAATTCGCAAAGATCTTCGACTTCGACAGTCACTGAGTCTTGAACTGGACAGCCGAGCAGATTGCTGGTAGTAGCTTCATAGGTAGTTGTTGAACTCGGTTGATCAGTAATTTGGGTGCAATTCTCACAAATAAGAACATTCTCTGTCTGATTGTACCACGTTATTGGATTTCCAGGTTCTGTCGTACCGGAAATATTGATAATCTCGCCTTTTTTAATCTTCTGATCTTGCGATACAACAAGAGTCGGAAGTGGTACTACCTCCACAGTGATGGTTGTCGAGACGAGTTCTTCTCCACAACCAACAGTCGTTACTACATAGGTTGTCGTGGTATCTGGACTGGCGAGTGGATCCTCACAGTCCGTGCATGACAATCCAGCAGGTGGCGACCAGGTGACAGGTCGTCCTTCGTTTCCGGTAACTCTCAATTGCACGCTTTCACCCAAACATATTTCCGCATCGTCACCGTCTAAGGAAAGTTGAGGTATGATCTCCACAATGTAGGTGGCCAAGCTATCGCAGCCGTCAGTTCCGGTAAACACCTCATCGAAGGTAGTTTCGGCATAGTACCAATTGCCGAGGATAAGGACGCTATCGCCATCACACATACGGTAATGTTCTACAGTTTGTTCCACGGGAAGTATCAGATTCAGATGCAGGGTTACGACACTATCACAACCATCTGCACTGGCAAATGTATCGATGTATGTACCTGGATCTGATAAGAGGGTGTCACCAAACTGATATGAATAGCCGGGACAAACAGAATCTGTGATCTCGACAGTAATTGTTGGAAGCACTACAAGATTCAGATTGATTATACTATCACAACCATCAGTTGATGTGAGTGTTTGTGAGTAGGTACCTGACAATGTTAGTATCTGATTTCCAAAGTTGTACGAATCGCCTTGACAGATAGTATCACCATAGGTGAAAGTCTCTACGGGATTCACATCCAAAATAAGAACCAAAATGCTGTCGCACCCATTGATTCCCGTCAGGGTGTCATAGTAGATACCACCGATCTCGACAATAGTGTCAGCGAATGGATAAGTATCTCCTTCACAAATTTCAGCATAAATGGTGTCAGTCTGAATTGAATCAAGAGTGATGTTGATCGTTACAATGCTGTCACATCCTCCAGAGCTTGTGAGGGTGTCGCTATAGATTCCAGTCGTATCATAAGACGTCCCATTGAGTACTATTGAATCACCTTGGCAGATATTGAAATTGACCTCAGTTCTTAGCTCTTCGACGATCTGCAGGACAAGGTTTATGACACTGTCACAGCCTTCGATGGATACCAGTGTATCAACAAAAGAGCCTGCCGAGTCAAGACTGATACCATGGAATACGTAGACCTGCCCCTCACATATCTCTTTTTGAATTAATGTATCATAGACAGGATTTACTACCAGTGTAAGATTGACAACGCTGTCGCAACCATCTTGATTGACAAGCATTTGGGTGTAGGATCCGCTCACTGTCAAGATGGAATCCCCAAATTGATAGAATTCACCTGCACAAATTGTATCAACCGTGGAAATACTTTGTGATGCTTTCTCCACAATCTCTATACGTAATAGGCTGTCACAGCCTGAGGCTGACGTTAATCTATCAAAGTAAACACCAATTGAATCGTAGCTGGCACCATTCACCTCAACACTGGAACCAGGACAAATGTCAAAGCTGAGTTCAGTGACGGGTGCTTCTAATTCTGTTACTGTCAGTACTACTATCGAATCACATCCTGCTGCCGAGGTTAAAGTATCGTGATAAGTTCCGGAGGAGGAAATTACTGAACCACCAAAGATGATTTCTTCACCCGGACATAGATCGGATGATACATTGGTGGTGATTTCATCAACTACACTCAGAGTTAATGTGACGACACTATCACATCCGGCAATGGAAGTGAAGGTATCAATATACACACCGGCTTCCGTGAGCATGGTGTCGTTAAAACTGAAGCTTGTTCCGGAGCAAATTTCTGCTGAAAAATCCGTTTCCAGGACCTCCTCAACGGTGAGAACCAATGTGACGATGCTGTCACACCCGTTTGAGGAAATCAGTGTATCTACGTAGGTGCCGCTGCTGGTAAGCAGGGTTCCATGGAAATCGTAGTTTGCTCCGGAACAGATATCTGCGAACAGTTGGGTGTCATAGACCGGCAATACATTTAACGTCAAGACAATAATGCTATCGCATCCGTTTAATGCCGTCAAAGTATCCCGGTAAACGCCACTCAAGGACAGCTCAAGACCCTTGAAACTGTAGGTCAATCCTTCGCAAATATCAGCTTCAATAGATTCTAGGTATGATGGGTATTCATTTATAGTGATTGTAATAATGCTATCGCATCCTCCTTCTGAAGTCAAAGTATCGTAGTAGGTGCCAGCAGAGTCATATTCAATAGAATTGACAATGACAGATTCTCCGGGGCACAAATCAAACGACACACTCTCATAGAGAACCTGGATAATTGCCAGGTTAAGAGTGGTGATACTGTCACACCCGAGACTGGAAGTTGTGGTATCGGAATAGACCCCCGCGAGACTGAGCTCCATACCATTAAATAGATAAGTCTCGCCTTCACAGATTTCAGCATTAAGCTCAACTTCAAGGAAATCCCGTACCAGTAAGACTAGTGTAACTATGCTGTCACAGCCGTCGTTTGACACCAGAGTGTCGACGTAGGTTCCGGATTGTGTGAGAATCTGTCCTTGGAAATTGAAGCTCGTTCCGGAGCAAATCTGCGCTTGCACGGTTGTATCAAACACATCTACTACCGTGAGAACCAATGTGACGATGCTGTCGCATCCATCGACAGATGGCAATGTGTCAGAATAAGTACCGCTGCTCGTTAGCAGAGTTCCATGCAAGTCATAACTTGCTCCGGAACAGATAGTTGCTGAAAGGTTCGTGTGGTGAACCGGCAAGACATTTAATAACAAGATTGTAATACTGTCGCAACCATTGTTTGCCATTGCCGAATCCCGGTATTCACCACCGGCGGACAGCTCAAGACCCTTGAAATTATAGGTCTGTCCCTCGCAAATATCAGCTTCAATTGTATCTATATATCCTGGAAGCATTGTTACCGTAAGTGTGACAACGCTATCGCATCCTGATTGGGCAGTAAGGGTGTCGATGTAGATCCCGTCAGTCGTTATTATCGCTCCATTAAATTCGAAACTCTCTCCGGCGCAAAATGCCATGGCAATACTCTCGCTGACTGGATCGATCACGACAAGATTAAGAGTGACTATACTATCACAACCAGCTTGACTCGTGTAGGTCTCACTATAAGTTCCTGTTGAAGTAAGAATTTGTCCTTCAAACAAATAAGTGCCTCCAAGGCAAATGGTATCACTAATAGCAGTTTCCAATACATCCAGAACTTCCAAAATCAAGGTCACTATGGAGTCACAACCATTGGTCGAAGTCAGAGTCTCCATGTAAGTGCCACTTGCCGTTAAAGTTTGATTACCAAATACGTAAGATTGTCCAGTGCAGATCTGTGCATGAAGCGTATCAATTGAAGACGGGAATACGTTCAGGTTCAGCGTAACTATACTGTCACATCCATTTGTTGAAGTGAGTGTATCCATGTAAGTTCCTGCCGAGTCCAGATTCATACCGTGGAAGTCATAGATATCGCCTTCACAGATATCGGCATTGATGGTAGTCTGTTGGACCGGATCGATGATGAGGTTGAGGGTGACGATGCTATCGCATCCAGCCAATGAAGTGAAGGTATCCTGATAAGTGCCGGCTGAGGTGAGGATCTGCCCATTGAAGTCATAGGTATCTCCGTCACAGATTGTGGCAGAGATGGTGGTATCGACCGGAGGTATGACGGTCAGATCGAGGGTGACGATGGAGTCACAACCAGCCTGGCTGGTATAGTTCTGGGTATAAGTTCCGGCCACGGAGACGATCTGGC
>JAHELJ010000221.1 GCA_024644235.1 Lewinellaceae bacterium | reverse complement strand
CACAGTCAAAAAAGTTGATGCCAGCATCACGACATTGGTTAAACATCGCCTTCGAGGTAGATTCATCTGCGATTCCACCAAAGGACATGGTGCCGAAACAAAGTGATGACACCAATACACCAGTATTACCCAGGAATTTATACTTCATATCGGTCTATGTGAATATTTGCTTTAAGACAACAGTGAACGCCTGCACCTCCTCGGTTTTGCCGGTACTGATGCGGCACCAATCGGTCAGCGGCGGAAATGGACGGCCGACCAGCACTCCCTGTTTACGAAAGTCCGCAATCACATTTTGAATATCTCTGCCGGTGTGGAAAAAAACAAAGTTAGTGTGGGAGCTCTTGTATGGCAGTCCGACTTCATCCAATGCGTTACAGATCATCTCCCTTGCTTCCCGGTTTTTCTCCAAACTGAAATGGTAGAAGTCCCGATCATCTAAGCTACTCATGGCCAATCGAAGCCCCATAATATTGGTGCCTGACATCAATCTAGATCTCAGTCGCTCAGCGATATCAGAACGGGCGATCAAAAATCCCACTCGTACCCCCGCCAGACCATACACCTTGGAAAATGTTCGGGAGACGATTACATTGTGTCCCTCCTTCACCAGACCAGACATAGAAGGATAATCCTCCTCGTCGATATAGTCAAAATAAGCTTCATCCACAAAGACAATGGTCCGCTTTGAAGCCTGGCGACAGAATGAAGTCAGACGGTCCCGGTCCAAAAGAGTGCCGGTGGGGTTATTTGGATTACAGATAAATACCATCCGGGTGTTTGAGTGGATACGAGTATCCAGTGTGTCCAGATCCATTCGTAGATCCTGGTCGAGTGGGGCAATGTTGATATACGCTCCAAACCTCTCCGCATAGGTGAGTAAAGCCCGGAAGGTTGGCATACAAGTCAGGATCTCTCCACCATTCATGCCATAAAGCAGGCCAGTCACGTTGAGGCCTTCCCTCGACCCCGAGGTCACCACCACATTACTAGGGTCCACCGCTTCTCTTTCTGCAATCATCTTCTCAAGTGTGCTAAAATGTCTGTTGGGGTAACGGCAGAGTTCGGGATCGATGCTATTTATAACTTCCTTCATCGCAGGTGAAGGGGAGTATGGATTTTCGTTTGAGGATAGTCTTACTTCTCCTGTTCGGAAGATGTATTCCTCCTGGGGAAATGCTTTGAGTATTTCTGAAGGAGCTACGACCAGGCTACCTGCTCCCAGGGTAGCGAATCCTTTGAGCCAGTTTCTACGATTGATTGGTGTCATTATTTCAGATTTGTTATGGGAAAGAAGGAACAATCAATATACAAAGAGTATAGTGAAACCGGAGTCTGACGGAATCAAGTTGACAATCAAGGCCCAATTTCAGTAATTGGATAATGCTTTAAAGGATCATGTGCTGAGCTGACCCCTATCACTTGTTAAAATCAGCACCGAATCAAGCGAGTGAGTAAATTTGATTTTTGGCTTTTCAGAGAGATAAGCCCTACCCAAAATTGAGAGGAGTTCATCCTAAGATTAACTCTGAGGTTCGATCACATTTATTAGTAGAAACCTTGAAAATTAAATCTCTTTAACCATGAAAAAACACATCTCATTGCCAGGTCTTCTGGTTGCATTCTCGCTCTTGCTGGTCTCTTGCTTCACCTATACGTATAACGTGGGAGATGGCCCGCAAACCGGCGTGCAAATCAAAGAGAAAAACCACTATTTGATTTATGGTTTGGCACCCCTTGAAACCTCCGATCCCATTCAAATGGCCGGAAATGCCGAGGACTATCAGGTGACAGTTCAGCACACTTTTGTAGATGGCTTAATCAATGCCATCACTTTTGGAATTTACACACCCACCACTACTACTGTTACCAAATAAATTGAATCCGGGACCGGACCTGAAATCAGGTCCGGTCTTCAGCTTATGAAGACTTTACTTTTGATAATAGGCTTGGCTCTTGCCATCTATTCTCTCTATAGAATTGGAAAAGGGCTGTCGGCTGCTGAGTTCACTCAATTCGACACAGGGAGTCTGGTTGGCCATGCATTGCTGCTAATTGTTGGATTGATTTTGCTTGCAGCATCGCGCTCAAGAAGTTCAACTGGCAAATGACTTAGATTCTGACTGGTGCAAATTCCACGATTCTCTTACCTGAAAATGATATCTTACCTGGAATAAATCCTGCGACCAACTCCAAATTTTACTGCGATGAAACATCTTTCCATAGTTGCCATATTCATATTTGTCTCCATTCACTTTGGGCATTCACAAACGAATATACCAGAGGGATTTACTTCCCTTTTTGACGGTGAGTCATTCAACCATTGGAAGGTGCCGAAAGGTGACAATGGACATTGGAAAGTTCTTGATGGGGTGATTGACTATGATGCCGAAAGCGAAGCTGAGGAGAAAAATCTCTGGACTGAGAAGTCGTACCGCAACTTCGTGCTTCAAGTAGATTGGCGCATAAAGGCAACCCCCTATGTCAATCCCAGAGTGCCCATGATTTTACCCAGTGGCTTGCACAAACTGGACGAAAATGGAGAACAAATAAGAATAGCTGT
>JAHELJ010000220.1 GCA_024644235.1 Lewinellaceae bacterium | reverse complement strand
TCGTGCTTCAAGTAGATTGGCGCATAAAGGCAACCCCCTATGTCAATCCCAGAGTGCCCATGATTTTACCCAGTGGCTTGCACAAACTGGACGAAAATGGAGAACAAATAAGAATAGCTGTACCTGATTCCGACTCGGGCATTCTACTTAGGGGTCAACCGAAGTCACAAGTGAATATTTGGTGCTGGCCAACTGGTTCGGGTGAAGTTTACGGATACCGAATGGATCAAAATATGCCGGCCAATGTACGCTCGGCCGTGGTTCCTAAAGTCCATGCTGACAACCAGATTGGCGAATGGAACCGGTTTGAGATCAGCGTTATCGGCGAACATTTGACGGTTAATCTGAATGGCCATACGGTCATAAAAAACGCCTGGCTTCCTGATTTGCCAACCGAAGGACCGATTGGTTTGCAACATCATGGGGCTAAGCGCGATGGTGAATGGGTGAGCCCTCCTTCCCTGGTACAATTCAAAAACATTTACATTCAAGAGCTGCCGGATATTGTTTCCGAAATGACCGATCATCCCAACTCGTCTGAATGGATGAACTTGATTGCAAAAGATTTTTCGAATACAATTGCACCTGCTGGTGTTTGGTATTTCAATAATGATGTCCTAACGGCTATTCGTGATGAAGCTATCTGGTCGGATCGGGCTTACCACGACTACATCCTGGACTTGGAATTTCAGACGGCAGAGGGAAGCAATAGCGGAGTGATTTTACACTGCAGTGATATTCATGAATGGATACCCAATTCGATTGAAGTTCAGATCGCTGACGACTATGCTCCTCAATGGGCGAACAGCCCAAAGAATTGGCAGTGCGGCGCCATTTTTGGCCATCTAGCCGCCACTCATAGCACGGTGAGGAAACCAGGTGAGTGGAACCGGTATACTATTGTGGCTCAAGCAAGAATGATCCATGTAATGCTCAATGGAGAATGGATTGCTCACATGAACATGGATCAATGGACAGACGCAAAAGTAAATCCGGACGGTAGTGAAATACCCGAGTGGCTCAGCAAACCCGTGGCTACTTTGAAGGCGCATGGCCACATAGGCTTGCAAGGTAAGCATGCCGGTGCTCCGATCTTTTTTAGAAATGTGAAGATTAAGAAGCTCAGTGACTGATGATCTCCTGATTCATCTGGAACCACTCACTCTTTGTTGAAAATGGCTTCACCTTCCTTACTAAGTTGCTTCTCTATCGAAGAGAGTCTTTCCTGGATTTTATTTTGATTCTTTATTAATAACTCGATTGTTTCGAACTGGGCGTCGATAAGATCCTGTTGCTCTCTGATTGCTTGAATTGAGATCGCCAAAAATTGCTCATGGCTTACTCCCAATTTCTCTCCATCTTCCGATTCGACAACCCATTCTGGATTCACCTCAACAATTTGATAGGGATCAAGTCTATGATTCCACTTCCCTTTCGATTTAGAACGATAGGCCAATGGTTTGATCTCCATCACATGCTCTAGAACTTTGTTATCGGTAAAACTTCTTGCTATAGAGGGAGGTGGTGGTGGTGGAAAATTAGTATAAACTCCGTCGTCCGAATTAAACGAACCCCGGAGGCCTCCTTCGAAGTAAATGAGGATATCGTTGTCTCCCACTCTCCATCCCCAGATCTCTCCACCGGTAGCATCGTCATTTTCAAATTTCAATGCATCCACTCCCGCCGTTTGTTGCTTTATATGCAAAAAGGCATCGGGAGCAGTCTGATGTATACCCACTCGGAATAGATCACCATCCAGTGACATCACGTTTGCAAAGTTGACACCGTCATTATAGAATAGATTAAGCAAAGAGGACCCATCGGTTGAACGGGCCGCAATCGTCCACAGCCCATTTTCGCCTTCATTTCCAAACCTTAATCGGGCAAAGTCTGAAGATCCTGTCTCAAGTAGTTCCAAGTGACTTGAACCCGTGGTTCCTGAGGTTGAATTATGCTTGATTCTCAGTCGGTGAGTTGATGGTAGATCATTAATAGAGAATCGATTTGAAAAAGTCGACAATCCCATTGTCAGGCTATTTATCGACAGATCGGTACCAGAAGCTATTTTGAATATTTCATCGGTACCCTCATACCCGAGTGAGACTTTAGAAATGCCCTCATTCCCAAATCGTACAAGAGCATTTGTTGTAGTGGCCGTACTTTTAATCGTAACTCTTGTCGCCTGATTACTTTCGAAAATTCCATTACCCACAACTTCCAGCATCTGAGCTGAAACAACTGAAGCCGAAAAGACCAAGACTGCTGTTAGATAATACCCAAATTTCATGTGTCTATTTTTGATATCTCAAAACTACTGAATTCTTGCAATCAGCTTCATGATCCTATGGTGTAGTCCTACCCGTAGAATCAGGATTCATGGCATGTTCGAAGTGATAATTAGTATTTTCAAGACTGTAATGTCAGCTCGCTCCTCCTCCCTTACTCATCGCATTTTTGATCAGTCCAATGATGGCCATGACTGCTCCACCACCGACACCGCCACCAGCTACGCTGCCGATGATACTGCCAATGTCAAGAGCTTCTCCACCACCACCCATTGACAT
>JAHELJ010000219.1 GCA_024644235.1 Lewinellaceae bacterium | reverse complement strand
ATCTATTACAATACTCAACGCAAGGATGTGATTGACGAAAACTGGGATGTGGTGTCGCCATATCGCTGGCAGGCAGATTTTCCGGATGATAGCTTTTCCGTAAAATGGACGGGAGAGCTGGTGGCACCGATCAGCGCCTTTTATACCTTTGAAATTCTCCATGACAGCCGGGTTACATTGATACTTGATGATGAAATCATCATCGACGGTGCCGTGGATGATTCGGGTATTCGCGAACCAACAACAGTCTCGGTACCTCTCACCGAAGGTCGGGCATATAGCTTTCAACTTTTTTATGAGCACTTTCGCGATTGGGCAAGGGTGAGGGCAGCTTGGAGTTACTCGGTTGTCGAAAATGAACTGATCCCTGCCAGTCAGTTTCAGGAAGAGGTGATCACCTCCGACACCATCTTCCTGGAAGAGTTTGATGACGTGACGATCTTCCCCAATCCCGTGGACGATGGCAAGCTCAATCTGCTCTTCGATGGATGGTTACGCACGCAACCTACGATTTTTATCTATGACACCACAGGCAAGACAATTGGTAAATGGAATACTTTCAATCTTTCAGATCAGCTGATTTTAGAAGTTTCCAATCTTCCGCCAGGAGTGTACTTCCTGGAAATTACCATTGAGGGGAGAAGTCAGGTCAGTCAATTTGTCGTGCTCTAGAATATCTAGTCTGTTTCATTTGACTGGATTATCAGATAGATGGCTTAGTAATCCGGGCCTTTATTTCGATAATCATATCATCTTGCTCCGTCACAATCTCCATCCCGTTGGCGTTGGTCTCTTGATTCGAGGTACACAGGTAGATCCGACCGTCATCCGTAACCAGAACATCGCGGAGGCGACCAAATGAATAAGAGAAGTGGTGGTTGACTTCCTCAAATTGTTGGCCGGAAAGATCAAGTTTGCACTGAAGGAGTCGCTGGCCAACGTCACCAGATCCGAATTTCAAGGTTGCCACCAGGATGGAATTTTGCCATTCCGGGATAGAGGAGTGGTCAAAGAATGCCATCCCGGAGACACCGAAACATGGGGTAAATGCTACGAGTGGTTCGATCACGTTGTGTTCTCGGCAGAAACTTTTTTCCGACCGCTGATCACAGTAGCCTTGTACCTTCGGAAAACCATAATTCCCTCCTTTTTCGATCAAATTTATCTCGTCATCATTATTGGAACCGTGTTCTGACTGAAACAATCTCCCTTGGCTGTCGAATGCAAGTCCCTGAGGATTGCGATGACCGTAGCTGTATACATAGCTATCTGGAAAAGGATTATCCGGTGGAATGCCTCCTTCGGGGGTCAGGCGAAGAATCTTTCCGTTTAATCGGTCCAGGTCTTGAGGTGACTTCCGGCGATATGCATCTCCAATGCAGAAATAGAGCATGCCATCAGGACCAAAGGCAAGACGTGATCCATTATGGGACTTGTTAGCTTCCAGAGTCAGCAGGATCTCTTCTTCACAGAGTTCGGTTGCGGGATCCCATCGAAGCCGGGATAAATTTGAAGTTTTCAGGCTGCTGCAATAATGCACGTAGAGATATGGCTGCTTCGGAAACGAAGGATGTAGTGCAAAAGCATGCATCCCAGAATTGTCATCCGATTCAAATACATTTGGCACCTGATGAATGAGATGTAAATTCCCGGTATTAGGATTCAACCGTTTGATGGCACCACCTCTCTCCGAAAACCAAATCCTGCCTTCAGGGCCTTCTTGCATTTGCCAGGGCAACCGAAGATGATCAGCCACTACTCTGACTTCCAATGTGGTCGAATCCAGCTTGACAATCGGATTAAAATTTCTCTTTTCAATTTCTGATTCCTCCCAGTTTCGTTCGCCGGGGACGATCTCAATGATCTTATCTGGAGGAGCCCCGGGGGCACCATATACATCCTGGTTCGAGCTAGCTAAGAATACGCGTCCATCGACCATGACCAAAACATCTCTTAGGCGCCCTACAGCCTGGTCGAGATAAGCCTTCTGGGCAATGGGGTGGCCTGTCGAATCCAATTTCACTACTTGCAGCTTCTCTCCTTTCAGGCAGGCAATGAGTAGCGAATTTGTCCAAGCTTCAAATGGTCCTTTAGAATAATATGCCACCCCGCTTGGCGCAATGCTGGGCGTCCAATCCAGCATCGGATCGGTAAATCCCGATGTCTGGCAGGAGTCCGGTGACTCGCGACAAATACCACCTTGATGGGGCCACCCATAATTACCCCCTGGGTAAAGCCGATTGATCTCATCATGGCTGAAATTGCCGTGATCAGTGCTGTAAAATCCATGCGGTGCCATGACTATGCCTTGCGGATTGCGCATTCCATAGGCAAAAATCGGGCTGTCATTAAAGGGATTATCCTCCGGTATGGAACCATCCAAGTTGTATCTCAAGATCTTTCCCGCTAATTCGTACTTGTCCTGAGCATGCTCGCTGTATTTGCCTTCACCCACCGTGATGAACAGTTTTTTATCGGGAGTAATCATCAGACGGCCACCGGCACTGATCGGAAACGATGGAATGCTATCCAATATAGTTACAGGCGAAGCCAACGTCTGATCTGAATA
>JAHELJ010000016.1:57046-96198 GCA_024644235.1 Lewinellaceae bacterium | reverse complement strand
CACGATTTTTCCAGATCTTCTGTATCGACCTCTCTGAGTTTACTCAGATTCTTGAGATAGTAGGAAAGTGGCTTGCCGCTAATTAATCCCTGCTCCATTGGTGTTTTGAGTGGCTCCCTACCAAGTAGTGAAAGCCTTATTAAAAATATCCTCCACCAGTTGGTCGAAGATCTCTTCTATCAATTGATCTTGTATATCAAGCAAATTTACTGTCCTATCATAGTCGCTGTAGAAAGAAAAACTTTGTTGCCAAGTGTCTTCCTCATCCCGACTATTCAGATAACTCATCCTCACTGAGATGTCAAGCCGGTTAAAGGCAGTGACTTCTCCCGGTTGAGGGGCAACCGATGATACTGAATATCTGGTAATCTCTCCACTAAATTCGAGATCGGGATTGAACTCATCATAAGTCAGCTTCGATTCATTTAAGAACTTTTCCTTTAAGGTCTCAGAAAACACCTGGCCAATGTCGGAAGGAGCATTCCTCACCCTGTTTTCGATTTCTTTGATATAGAAAGTATTGATTTCTTCTGGTATAGTGATGCCCTTAAAGGAATAGCATGCATCGAAGATCAATGCAAGAGCAAGTAGGCCAAGCTGCATTACAATACCTCTAGAGTTCATATTGTTTGATCTTGCGATAAAGTGTTCGTTCGGAAATTCCAAGATCCTTAGCAGCATCTTTCCGTCGACCCTTGTGCTTTTTCAAAGCCTTTTTGATCAAATCTTTTTCCATCTCCTCTAATGACAAATTCTCTTCGACTACTTCCATTTGATCAAAGGATGTGTTCTGGCCTTGGGGTAGAATAATCGGTTTAGCAGATTCTCCTGTGATGGGCGGAAAGCTTGGCTCCTGGTCGGTGTCGGGAGTAGGATAGGGCCTGACTGATTCGACCAGACCACCACTCTGGACGGCCAGCTGTTTTAGCTGATTGTCGGCCACTTCCAGGTCGTTATTTCTGATCAACTCGAAGATGAGTGATTTAAGGTCGTTAAGATCCGTTTTCATTTCAAAAAGCAACTTATACAGGATCTCTCGCTCTTGAAGTGTTTCTGCACCATTTCCAAGGTCCCTGAGAGCTGGTAAATTTCGTTTCAGTGCATTCGGAATAAATGAAAGCAAAGTTTCCGCATCAATCTCCCGCTGCTCGCTAAGTACCGAGATTTGTTCGGCCACATTCTTGAGTTCGCGAATATTACCCGGCCAGGAATAGTTATGCAGCAACTCACGAGCTTGCGGTACCAATTCGATCGGAGGTGTTCTATACTTCTCTGCAAAATCGACCGAGAATTTTCTAAACAACATCCAGATGTCTTCCTTTCGATCCCTTAGGGCTGGCACCCGGATAGGCACAGTACTCAATCTGTAGTACAAGTCCTCCCGGAATTTTCCTACCCTCACTCTTTCGAGCAGATCAATATTGGTTGCTGTGATTACCCTAACATCAGTCTTCATCACTTTGGAAGAACCTACCCTTATGAATTCACCACTTTCCAATATCCTTAGCAGAAATGCTTGGGTATCAAGTGGCATTTCACTGATTTCATCCAGGAAGATAGTTCCTCCGTTTACCGTCTCAAAGTAGCCTTTCCGTTCGCTGGTGGCCCCGGTAAAGGCCCCCTTTTCGTGGCCAAAAAGCTCCGAATTGATCGTTCCTTCGGGAATAGCACCACAATTGATAGCAATAAATGTGTTGTGCTTTCGAGGACTTAGTGCATGGATGATTTTGGAAAAAGCTTCCTTGCCGACACCACTTTCACCCATGATGAGTACAGTCAAATCGGTGGGTGCCACCCTTACAGCTGTACTTAGTGCATGATCTAAAGCGGCAGATCTGCCGATGATACCAAACCGTTGCTTGATCCCGTGAATACTCATGGCGACGACTCAATTGAACCCAACAAGGTGGCACTCGTACAATCTTCAATTCGCACAGTCACATATTCTCCCGGTTTTAGGCCAGCTTGTTTTTTAAAAACGACCATCTTGTTTTGAGAGTTTCTTCCCCGGAAATGTTGCTCCGACCGTTTGGAATCACCTTCTATCAACACTTCACATAGGCAGCCGATGTCACGCTGATTATGCTCAAATGACACCTGGTTTTGCAGATTGATGATTTCTTGCAGCCTTCTCTTCTTCACTGAAATGTCTACATCATCCTCATACTTTTTTGCTGCGAGTGTTCCGGGTCTCTCGGAATACATGAACATGTACGACATACTGTATCTGGCCCATTCAATCATACTCAACGTATCCTGATGTTCCAGGTCAGTCTCGCTGCAGAATCCGGCAATGATATCCGAAGAAATCGCACAGCCTGGCACCAGCTCGTAGATGCGATTGACTTTGGCCTGATACCAATTCCGGTCGTAGGTACGGTTCATCAACTTCAAAATTCGACTATTCCCCGACTGCACCGGTAAATGAATATAATTGCAGATGTTGTCATACTCTTTCATGGCATATAGAACATCATCGGTAATGTCTTTGGGATGGGAGGTACTGAATCGAACCCGAAGTAGTGGATGCACACCTGCCACCATTCGCAGCAATGTAGCGAATGTCACCTTTTCGTCCGTGTTCTCATTTGCCCATTTGTAAGAGTCCACATTCTGACCCAACAAAGTCACCTCCCGATATCCACGTTCGAAGAGATCTGATGCCTCAGCCACAATCGTAAATGGATCTCTGCTACGTTCCCTTCCCCGGGTAAACGGCACTACGCAAAACGAGCACATGTTATCGCATCCCCGCATGATTGAGATGAAGGCAGTAACTCCATTTGAATCCAGCCTTACCGGACTTATATCAGCATAAGTTTCCTCTCGGGAAAGAAAGACATTGACCCCTCTCTCACCGTCACTGGCGTTTCCTATTAATGTGGGTAAATCTCGGTAGGCATCGGGTCCGACTACAATATCTACCAGCTTTTCTTCTTCAAGTAGTTTGGTTTTCAGCCTTTCAGCCATACATCCCAATACACCAATGAGTGCACCGGGATTATTTTCCTTAGTCTTCCCAAATACGCGTAGTCGTTTTCTCACAGTTTCTTCCGCTTTCTCACGAATGGAGCATGTATTGATCAGAATCAAATCAGCTTCATCCATTGCTTTAGTGGGAGAAAAGTCTGCTTGTTTGAGAATCGAAGCTACGATCTCACTGTCACTAAAGTTCATTTGACAACCATAGCTTTCGATGTAGAATTTCTTCAATCCATCCTGGGTAGAAATCAACTTATCTTCATGCACCTGACCTTGAAGATGCTCAGATAAAGGTGTCCTCATTGACTCCTGGAGGTTGCTCATTCCGAATAAAAAGTCTGGTGTGAGAAAATGGACGCCAAAGATACTAATCTTTCGGGTTAGATGACATTTTGGCAGAACCTATAAATCGGCTTAGCTAATATTTAAAATGATATAATACATTTGAGAATGGGCATCAAACAATATGGCTTGATCGGTTATCCACTGACACATTCTTTTTCCGAAAAGTATTTCGCTGAAAAATTTGAAAGGGAAGGTATCGAAGATTGCCGGTACGATAATTTCCCCATCGATCAGATTGAAATGCTACCGGCACTGATCAGCAGCTATGAGAACTTGATCGGATTGAATGTTACGATACCGTATAAACAGGTCGTGTCCAGATTTCTTGATGACCTGAGCGAGGAAGCTAGTGCAATTGGAGCTGTAAACACGATTCGAATTGAAGGTGGTCGATTGTCGGGTTTTAATACTGATGCATTTGGATTTGAAATATCCCTGGGCGAATTACTTGGCGGCGTGAGCGATGTGCAGGCCTTGGTGCTTGGTACAGGAGGAGCTTCAAAAGCTGTAACATATGTTTTGAAGCAAAAGGATATTGACTTTCAATTAGTTTCTCGCCAGGAGTCCGAGGATGTGCTTACTTACCGCGACGTCACCGCAGATGTTTTGAGTGAATTTCAATTAATCATTAACACGACGCCGGTGGGTATGTATCCGAGAATCGAAGAATGTGTGGACCTGCCTTTTGAAGCACTCACGCAACAACATTACTTATATGATCTCATCTATAATCCCGAGCTGACTACCTTCTTACAACATGGAAAGGCAGCTGGAGCACGCATCAAGAATGGCTTGGAAATGCTTATTTTACAAGCTGAAAAATCTTGGGAGATCTGGAACCAAATACCAGCCGAACAATAGGGGAGAAGAGTAGCTTCGTGGACTTCTCCAACACGGAAGTAGCTTTCGCTCACAAGTCTGACAAAGAACTTCGGAAAGCGGGGTGGCTTTTTCGCCTTATGAATAAAAAATGGTTGGTGGATCTATCCTCTTCGATGGCTTTGATTGCTGTGCGATGGCGAATGCCACTTTCAAAGTGGCTTATTAAAGCCACCATATTTGACCAATTTGTTGGCGGAGAATCTCTCTACGAATGTCAGGATAAGATTAAGAAGCTTTGGCAAAACAGAACTTTAACCGTTCTTGATTATGGAGCTGAAGGTAAATCGGAAGAAGAAGATTTGGACGAGGCGCGAGATCAATTTATGCAGGCTATTGAATTCGCTGCCGCTCACGAGAGTGTCCCGGTTGTCAGCATTAAAGTCAGTGCACTTTCCAAGAACAGTCTTTTAGAAGCTAT
This sequence comes from Lewinellaceae bacterium, assembly GCA_024644235.1. Classification (GTDB taxonomy): domain Bacteria; phylum Bacteroidota; class Bacteroidia; order Chitinophagales; family Saprospiraceae; genus JAHELJ01. The sequence continues at coordinate 91,571 of JAHELJ010000016.1, read as the reverse complement.
TCAATCAAAGGAATCACTTACGATACACGAGGTGGAATTACAGTCTCGAATGGAAAAGCGTGTTGAAGACATTTGCAAGAGCGGCTACCAACATGGGGTCAAAATTTTCATTGATGCGGAGGAGAGCTGGATTCAGGACACCATTGATCACCTGGTGGAAGCCATGATGGAAAAATATAACCAGGAGAAAGTGATTGTCTACCACACTTTTCAAATGTATCGCAAGGACCGTTTGACCTATCTGAAACACTGTTTTGAATTAGCCAGGTCAAAAGGATATTTGCTTGGAGCAAAGATTGTGAGAGGGGCATATATGGAGAAGGAACGGGAGAGAGCGGAGGAGATGGACTACGAATCGCCAATCCATAAAACTAAGGATGATACCGATAACGACTTCGATCTAGCCATGCAATTTTGTCTGGACCACTATGAAGAGATTGCCTCGTGCGCTGCTACCCACAATATGAGGAGCTGCATGCTGCAGGCACAATTGATCGGGTCGCGTAGTCTTCCGAGGAATCATCCGAATCTAAATTTCTGCCAGTTATACGGCATGAGTGACCACATTACTTTCAATCTAGCCAATGCCGGTTATAATGTGGCTAAGTATGTAGTTTATGGTACCGTAAAAGAAGTAGTGCCCTATCTCACAAGGAGGGCTTCCGAAAATACAGCAGTGAAGGGGGAGTTTAGCCGGGAATATGGTTTGATCCGGAAAGAATTACGGCGAAGAGGCCTTATCTGATTGCTGACTTTCTTAAAAGGTGCCCGTTGCGAGCATAACTAATGTGCAGCCATTAACTGTTTCAATTCCAGCTGCTTCCGCTTTCTCTCTCAGTATCGGATTTTCTGCTCCCGGATTAAATATGATCCGGCGTGGCTTCAAGCTGAGCAAATAGCTATGATGTGTTTCCTGATGACGCTGATTTAGATATAAGGTGATGGTGTGAATATCGTCAAGTTTAGGTTGGCCCAATTGGATTGCCAGTCCTTCGATGGTACCCGGTCGAACACCTAATGGAATAGGGAAATGACCATGCTTGACAAGTCGCTGAACAGCAGTGTAGGCATATCTTGATTTATTATCGGATGCACCTAGTACCACGGTACGGATGCTTCCTTCACTCGGAGCGCTCACACCATCAATTTAGCAGCTCAAATACACCGGCAATGCCCTGTCCACCACCAATGCAGGCGGTTACGATACCATATTTGTCTTCTCGTCTGCGCATTTCATTGATTAACTGAGTAGAGAGCTTTGCACCAGTACATCCTAGAGGATGGCCTAAGGCAATGGCACCCCCATTCACGTTTACTTTTTCCGGATCAACATCTAAAGTCTTAATCACAGCCAGTGCCTGAGCAGCAAAGGCTTCGTTTAGTTCGATCAAGTCAATGTCATCCAATGTCAAACCGGCATATTGAAGTGCTTTTGGTACCGCTGCACATGGTCCGATGCCCATGTACAGGGGATCTACTCCTGCAACATTGCAAGACAATAATCGAGCAATTGGCTGTAAGCCCGTTTTTTTCAACATTTGCTCGCTCATCACCATCACAAAGGCGGCTCCGTCCGAGGTCTGCGAAGAATTGCCAGCAGTGACAGTACCTCCATTCGCAAATACCGGTCGTAATTTGGCCAGTGCTTCCAGGCTGGTATCCCTTCGAACACCTTCATCCATGCCAACAGTCCATTTTCGTTCTTTACGTTTGTCATCGTCAACATATATTTCGGTGACATCAATTGGAACAATTTCGTCTGAGAATTTACCAGCATCAATAGCTGCCGCAGCCCTTTGATGGGATCTCAACGCAAACTGATCTTGTTCCTCCCGACTGACTTCATATTTTCTCGCTACTGCCTCTGCAGTAAGGCCCATACTGGCCAAGTAGGTAGGGGTATCTTTCGCCACATTATAATTTGGTGCCAGTTTGTATCCGGTCATTGGAATCAGGCTCATACTTTCGGTTCCTCCCGCTATATAGCAATGACCCATTCCGGCTTTGATTTTGGCTACGGCGATCGAGATCGTCTCGAGCCCAGAGCCACAGTATCTATTTACGGTCATGCCTGGTACCGATTCGCCGAGAGCTCTCACACTGATCATTCGCCCTATTTGGAGACCTTGTTCCCCTTCAGGATTCGCGCATCCAACGATAAGGTCGTCAACTTGATCGCGGCTGACCTCCGGCGTTTCCGTCATCAGATGATTGATTACATCTACTGCCAAATCATCAGAACGGTAAAACCGGAATCCTCCTCGATTGGCTTTTCCTACTGCCGACCGGTAGGCTTTCACTATATACGCTTCCATAATTATTTCATTGCTCTGGGACTTGCCCAGCCTGATTAATTTCTAAGTGGTTTGTTATTTTCCAACATATATTGAATGCGCTCCATGGTCTTTTGTTCACCACAAAGGCTCAGAAATGCCTCCCTCTCTACGTCCAGTAGGTATTGTTCAGAAACCGTTTGTTCTCCCGTGAGATCACCCCCACAAAGTACATAGGCAACCTTATTGGCAATGAGGATGTCGTGATCACTGGCATACCTACCCAAATGCAGCGCACTAGCAGCCCCATACAAGGCCGCCAGGCCGGACCGACCAAGTACGGTAATGTCTTTTCTCGGAGAAGGAGGTACATAGCCATCTGCAAGATTCAGCACCTTCTCCTTTGCTTCGGATATTGCTCGCGAGCGGTTTACTACTACTTCGTCCTTCGGATTCAGGTATCCATAGTCAAATGCCTGTGGGGCGGAAGTAGCTACTTGAGCCAGTGCGATGGTCCGAAAACGTTCGATCAGGGTTGGAATTTTTACATCGCCTTCGAAGAATGCGTCGGAAGCCCTTAAAGCAAACTCCTTCGTCCCTCCACCTCCGGGCAATAGTCCTACACCAACTTCAACTAAACCGATGTATGACTCGGCCGCACAAATAGCACTATCGCAGTGCATCGAAAGCTCACATCCGCCGCCAAAAACATATCCTTGAGTGGCTGCCACCACTGGTATCTTTGAATATCGGCAGCGCATGGTGGTATCCTGAAACAGCTTGACGGCCATATTCAGTTGATCGAATTCCTGCTGAAAGGCCAGCATTCCAATCATCATCAGATTGGCGCCTACTGTGAAATTCTTGGCATTATTTCCGATTACGATTCCTTGCCAATCTCCATTTTCAGCAATCGTTATGGATTCGTTAATACCCATGAGAATCCCTTCTCCAATAGCATTCATTTTGCTGGTAAATTCCAAGCAGAGTACGCCGTCTCCAATGTCATGCAGTATTACCTCATCGTTCTTATAGACAGGATCCTGGGAGCGAAAGTTATCGAGGTGAATTTTTTCCTGTAATCCCGGTATCGGCTGATAAGACTTCGATGCCAGATCATAGCACTTCCTTATCCCATTTTCAGTGATGTAAAATTTTTCATGACCAACTGATATCATCTCAGATATCCAGGGAGCCACTTTTTCACCAGCCTCTTCTGCTGCTTTAAGGCCCTCCTTAATACCGATGATGTCCCAATATTCAAATGGACCATATCCCCAGGCATATCCCGCTCGCATGGCTGTATCGATGCTATATATATTGTCTGAAATCTCCGGGATACGCTTCGACACATAGGCAAAAAGAGATGACAGTGATCTTCTGACCAGCTGCCCCCCTTTATCTTCATGGTCAAACAGTGCCTTGATCCGACGCTTTGGATTGTCGATTTGTTTTGAAACCTGCAAACTCCCAAGTGAGCTCTTCGAAGGTGGCTCGTATTCGAGAGTACTAAGATTTAAACCAAGGATAATTGATTTTCCCTTTTCATCCTTTTCATTTGTTTTCTTGTAGAATCCTTGTCCGGTCTTGTTGCCAAGAAATTTATTCTTCAAGAGGAAGTCAACGAAGGGTGGAGAAGTAATCTTTTGAGCCTGATCATCGTCAGGACAGTTTTGAATCAAGCCCTGGGTAACCTTAGCCGCAGTATCATGTCCCACCAGATCAGCCAAACGAAAAGTGCCAGATTTAGGTCGATCGAGCGCCGGTCCAGTGAGCTTATCCACCTCCTGGATGCTGAGCTCAAGCTCAGATGTGAGCTCATAAATTCGGGCCATAGCAAACACACCTACCCGGTTTGCAATGAAAGCAGGAGTGTCTTTGCACCGTACGGTGGATTTGCCCAAGACCCGGTCTCCGAAGTCCATAAAAAAGTCCACAACTTCCTGAGCGGTGTCTGCAGTAGGTATGACCTCCAGAAGTTCAAGGTAGCGGGGGGGATTAAAGAAGTGAGTGCCACAGAAATGTTTGCGGAAATCATCGCTGAAGCCTTCGGCAATCATATGGATCGGAATCCCCGAAGTATTAGAAGTCACTAAAGTGCCTGGTTTTCGAAGATTGTCCACCTTTTCAAACAACTGCTTCTTGATATCCAGTTGTTCAATGATAACCTCTACGATCCAGTCATATTCGGCAATAAGATGAAGATCATCCTCGAAATTGCCAGTGCTGATACGATTGACGTATTCCTGACGATACAGAGGGGACGGTTTACTCTTAACAGCCCTCTTCAGAGACTCGTTGACTAATCTGTTTCGTGCACTTTTCCCCTGTCGATCCTCGTCAGAAATATCAAAAGGAACAATGTCGAGAAGTAGCACTTCCATGCCCACATTGGCAAGATGACACGCAATACCCGAACCCATTACACCCGACCCTAGTACCGCCACTTTCTTAATATGTCTCATATAACCTATTGAACCAGCAAATGATGTTTGACTCTAAGTTAATGTATTATGTTCGATTTAAGGGTAATTGTCCCTCAATATTCTTGTTAATATTGACAATGCAAATTGACTTTAAGTCAAACAATAGGTGATCTTGCCTTATGTTAAAGGACCATTTGCCATAATCAGAGAAAAATCTGAGGGAATATATAATAAAAAGGAAGGGAAAAACATTAGATACATCAGAATTCTCACCAGACAAATAGAAAATAAGCCAGACAAATACATTATAATTATATCTAATATATATTTGGCTTGATATTTGCTATTTATTCATTATAATTTTTTGTCATATTAAATAACGAAGCACATGCTGACCAACTTCGTATTGCTGCAAGTTACCCCGGAAATGGAAACTGTGACCGAATCACAGAACTTCCTAGACCTGTTGACATTAGGAGGTCCATTGGGTTTGATTATTGTCACAATCCTGCTTTTGCTATCAGTCATTGCTTTTTACATCTTCGTAGAGCGATGGCTCACGATTAAGAGGGCGGGAAAAATTGATCAGAACTTTATGAATAACATTCGGGCAAATGTTCAATCAGGAAATATTCCATCTGCAGCTGCACTCTGTCAAACTACAGATTCGCCGGCCAGTAGGATGGTGGAGAAAGGTCTTCAAAGGATTGGTAAACCGTTGAGAGACATCGATGCTGCCATAGAAAATGTAGGCAATCTCGAGTTGTTCAAGCTGGAGAAGAATCTTTCCACCTTAGCCAGTATAGCGGGTGCGGCTCCGATGATCGGTTTTTTTGGTACCGTTACCGGGATGATCATTGCTTTTTATAAAATGGCAACAGAGCAGAATGTGACGCCAGATGTATTGGCCGGAGGGATCTACCAGGCATTAATCACAACTGCTTTTGGTTTGTTCATTGGTATTCTAGCCTTCATTGGATACAACATTCTTGTGGCTAATGTTGAGAAGGTTGTCTACAAAATGGAGAGAACCACAGTTGAGTTTATGGACTTACTTCAGGAACCAGCTCGGTAATCATACAAAATTAGATATGGCTCTCAAGAAAAGAAACAAGATCAGTGCTGAGTTCAGCATGTCTTCCCTTACGGATATAATCTTTCTCCTACTTATTTTTTTCATGCTTACCTCGACGCTTGTCAGTCAGAATGCGTTGAATCTGAAATTGCCTAGCTCTACTTCGAAAACGGTGGCACCCCAGTCATTGGCAGTTTCGATAGAGAAGGAGGGACGATTTTATCTAAATGGCAAAAGAATGAGCATAAGTAATATTGAAAAGAATATCAGGAGCAGTCTAAGGGGCAGTAGCAATCAGGAAAACACTACTATCAGTATTGTGTCAGAATTGGGAACACCGATAGAGTACGTGGTCCAGGTCATGGATATGGCCAATAAAATGAGGGTACAAGCAATACTGGCAACCGAGCCTCCAAAGTCTTGATTTAACGCTCTCTTAAGATTAGAAAACGGATTGAATCGTTATCTAAGAAAGACTTATCAAATGGATCAAAACCAAGAGAAGAGGAACAAGCGCAAAGGTTGGATGACCAGCCTGGCAATTCACGCTGGCTTTCTTCTTCTGGCTTTGATTCCGTTTTTCACTTTTCAGGTTCCACCTCCAGGTCAAATGGGGGTATTAGTAAGCTTTGGAGCGCAGGATATGGGCCAGGGAGATGACCGGCCGGATACTCAACAAGAGGAATATGTCGAGCCTGAACCTCCATCAGAGGCTCAGCCGGTAGAAGAGGAAGTTGTGGAAGAAGAAGCTCAGGCAGCAGAACCTGCACAAGCCGAGCCAGATCCGCAGATTCCCGAGGAAGTGGTTACCTCAGACCAACCTGATGAAGTTGCCATTCAAAAGAAAAAACAAGAAGAAGCCAGGAAACGCCAGGAAGAACTGGAAGAGCAAAGGAAAGCAGAAGAAGCCCGGAAAAAGACAGAGGCTGAAGCTGAAGCCAAACGTCAGGCCGAAGAGGAAGCTAAAAAGAAGGCTGAATACGAAGAGGCTAAGAAGCAGTTCGGAGATGCTTTTGGAGGTGGAAAGGGTAAAACCGACAAGCCGGGGAATCAAGGCGATCCGGCAGGAGATCCGGATGCATCCCGGCTAGAAGGCATCAGTACGGGATCAGGCATGGTTGGCGGAGGCTTAGGTGACCGGGGGGTTGTATTTGAACCCACGATTAAAGACAATTCTCAGAAAACAGGTACAGTAGTGGTCAGGGTCTGCGTGGATCAGAATGGTGATGTAGTTAGTGCTAAATTCACTCAAAAAGGTTCGACTACAGCCGATAGTGACCTGGTTCGTATTGCTATTCAGAGTTCTGAACGATTCAGATTCTCCAAGAGCTCAATCGATAAGCAGTGCGGTACAATTACCATTGACTTCAAAGTAAGGTAGCTCATTTCATTGATCCAGTGCTAAATAGTGTAGCTTGGCTGCCTTGATCGCAGTCGTCACCATGGGAAAGTATCAGGAAGTTATACAATTTCTCTACGATCAGCTGCCTATGTACCAGCGTTCGGGAGCGGTTGCGGTAAAGAAAGACCTGTCAAATATTCGCTACCTGTGCCACTTTCTGGGACATCCTCAACATCGGATGAAGTGCATTCACGTTGCAGGGACAAATGGTAAGGGATCAGTCAGTCATATGATCGCAGCCTGTCTGCAATCCTCAGGAAGGCGTATTGGTCTTTATACCTCACCCCACTACCGCGATTTCCGGGAGCGGATTAAGATCAACGGACAATTAATTTCAGAACAATATGTGATCGACTTTGTCGAACGCATAAAGCCCGCCATTGAAAAGTGTAAGCCCTCTTTTTTCGAGATCACTGTCGCAATGGCATTTGACTACTTTGTCAAAGAGCAAGTCGACATTGCCGTGATAGAGACCGGTCTTGGTGGCCGCCTGGATTCAACAAACCTAGTCGTTCCCTTGCTGAGCGTGATCACTAATATTAGTTATGATCATCAGGATATGCTGGGACCCACGTTATCACACATTGCTACAGAAAAGGCAGGTATCATTAAGGTGGGTGTGCCGGTAGTAGTTGGAGAACATGAAAAAGAAGCCGATTTGGTATTTCGAAACATCGCAAGAGACAGGGAGTCTCCTTTATTCTTTGCCGAGGATTTGATACAGTTTGATAAACCTACCAATAATCTTACGGGAATGATTTTGCCGATCGCTCAGAATCAGACAAATCTTGATTTGGACAGGATCCAACTGGAGCTAGCCACAGAATACCAAATCAACAACTGCAGAACCGCCTTGGTCGCCCTAGCCATCTTAAAGGATTTGCAAGTCGCGACAATCGATGAACGTCATATACTGGAAGGATTGAAAAGTATTCGCAACCTGACTTCCATGATAGGTCGTTGGCAGTTGCTTCAAAGCCATCCGGATGTGATCGTGGATAGTGCCCACAATGAGGCAGGCATCAAACGGGTGATGGAAGAATTACGCAATAAGGCTTACCCTGTTCTTCATTTGGTGATTGGATTTGTGAAGGGGAAGCAAATTGACAATCTGATTCATTTAATGCCCCAAAACGCCATCTACTATATAACCGCCCCTAAACTACCTCGGGCATTCGATGCCGAAGAAGTACTACAGATTTTGAAGAATACTGGTCGTCAAGGAAAGGTCTTTGAATCAGTTTCTGCAGCTGTGAAGGAAGCTAAGAGGCAAGCATCCAAGGACGATGGCATATTTGTAGGAGGGAGCTCGTACGTGGTTGCAGAAGCCATTTAGTCTTTAATTTGATAATGCGTCATCAGTAATTTCTCAAACATTGACCTTGGTATGACGGGCCGAATAGCAGAAACCAGTTTTTGGAATGGTTTCGCCACTACGTATTTTGAATGAAGGTGTTTTTTGCCAATAAGCTTTTCAATCTTTTTGGCAACTAAAATTGCTGGTATTCCCTTAGCTACCTCAGCATCAATAATGTTTTCCACTTCAGTTAGTTCGGGGTTATAAACCGAGTCTCGAGGGATATAGGTGGCTCGGCTTTCCTTAATATCGGTCTCAATGGAACCCGGTTGCAAAGTACAGACTTCTATACCAAACTTCCTGACCTCCGTGCGTAGGGATTCAGTGAGGCCTTCCACTGCAAATTTGCTGGCGCTATAGATAGATCGATAGGGTAGACCCATCAGGCCTGCGATCGAACTAATATTAATAATGTGTCCCTTATTCTGCATTCTCATGATTGGTAATACCGTTTGAGTGACCCGGATCACACCGAGTAGATTGGTGTCAAGGACCCGATTGATATTATCCATGGGGGCTTCTTCCAACGAGCTGATCATACCCAGGCCGGCATTATTTATCAATATGTCAATGCGACTATATTTCGAGACGACACGCTGGATGCACGATTCCACAGATTTTTGAGAAGTCACATCGAGGATTTCCCATTCGAACGAGGCAGCTTGAGTCTGAGGACTCCGACTGGTGCCTATCACTCTATGCCCTTTATCAGACAAATAGCTTGCAATTGCTTTTCCGATACCACTTGAAGCTCCTGAAACCAAGATGACTTCACTGTTCGCATTCGATGATTTCATTTTCTCCATTTTTCCGTAAGTAATTCGTCAACATCACCAGCTACTTCCAGTCCTGCTGATGTTCCTGTAGCGGTAATTTCTTTACCGTCTTTCATCTGATAAGTAATATGATGTGTAGCTTGAATACTTTCGTTGACCTTACCAGTCATCAATCCATCAATCGGTGAACGAAGGACAGCTCCGGGTGCCTGCCTGGCTTCAATCCGCAGTTCCTCATTTCGATCTCTAAATGATAAAATTACTTCATCGTCTAAAATTTCCGCACGCATCCGTGCTCCGGTATAGCTTGTAAATACTTTGAGGCTGGAGCCATTCCAAATTAGTGCCAGAAAACCAATGAAGAATGATCCCCGCCACGGTATATGGGCAACCGACGCCATCACCGACAAGTTTGATATCTGATAGTTGTTGCATTGGGTCCATATCCAACTCCGGGGAAAGCTTTGTCCCCAGTCCTTTTCCGCATAGCCTTTGCCTTTGTCAAATGAGATAACCTCTCCGTTCATTTCTAGATATCCTTCCAGACCATGATTCATACTGATTAGCCCGTGATTGCACTGCATCGTTGGTACGTACGAATACCAACCCATCACCCCTGGCCTCAACAATGACTTTGGCCATTTGATACGGTTGGTGAACGCGAGTCGGCCTTTCAGTCCGGGCAGAGAGAGCTTAAGTTCATGACTGCAAAAAGAATTTTCGTCTATAGACACAGAAAACTCATCTCGGGATGACTGAAAATCCTGTAGGGAAAATTTGTGGTAAAAGCTTTCGGCTTTGCTTCCATCGATTACCTGGATAAAAGCGTGACTTTGCTCAGCTCCCATTGCTACTCCTGGGATCACTGCTAGTTTTTGCTCCTGATCCGGGCTGACCAGCTTGAAATACCAGCCTTCGAAATAGTTGTTGGATCGCCCCCAACCCTGGTAGCGCTCAGGATTCCAGATAACTGCTATCTTTCTGAAGAAATTATTTGAACCCACAGGGAATCAATTAGATAGGATAAAAGGATCCGTACAAACCAATTCAGCCCTCGTCCACATTGAATATCAGGTTTTGAATAAAACTAGCTATTTTTGCTCCCGATTTAGCAAAAACTATTATGGATCTGTTCACAAGAATTCGAGAGAATGCTGGACCACTGGGCAAATATGCTGACGTTGCAGAAGGGTATTATATCTTTCCTAAACTTGAGGGAGAGATAGCAAACCGCATGGTCTTCAATGGAAAAGAGGTTGTTATTTGGAGCATCAACAACTACCTCGGACTAGCCAATCATCCTGAGGTGAGAAAAGTAGATGCTGAGTCAGCAGCCAAGTATGGCATGGCCTATCCGATGGGATCTCGTATGATGTCTGGCAACACTGACATGCACGGACAGTTAGAGAAGGAATTGGCCTCATTCGTAAACAAGCCTGCTTCATTGCTGGTGAACTTCGGTTACCAGGGTATCTTCTCAGCCATTGATGCATTGCTGTCGAGAAAGGATGTTGTTGTTTATGATTCAGGATGCCATGCTTGTATAGTCGATGGAGTACGCATGCATCTTGGACAACGCTTTGTGTTCGACCACAATGACATGGCAAGTCTCCAAAAGAACTTGCAGCGGGCGAAGCAGATTACGGAGAAGACAGGAGGTGGTATTCTAGTGATCTCAGAGGGTGTGTTTGGGATGCGGGGAGAGCAGGGAGATTTGAAAGGAATAGTGGCACTTAAAGACAAATACAACTTTAGACTTCTGGTTGATGATGCACATGGTTTTGGAACTTTGGGTGCAACGGGTGCAGGCGCTGGAGAAGAACAAGGTGTCCAAGATGAAATTGATATTTACTTTTCCACCTTTGCTAAATCCATGGCAGGAATTGGAGCATTCTTTGCCGGAGAAGCAGACATCATGCAGTATTTGAAGTATAATGTGCGGTCGCAAATATTTGCAAAAAGCCTGCCGATGCCGTTTGTGGAAGGAGGACTTCAAAGGTTGCAACTACTGAAAGAGAACCCACAATTCAAAGATAAATTATGGGAGATTGCCACCGCCCTCCAGGAGGGGCTGAAGGCGAGAGGATTCAATCTGGGCAACACCACTAGTTGCGTGACTCCGGTGATACTGGATGGTTCGGTACCAGAGGCTACGCAACTTGTGACGGATCTTAGAGACAACCACGGCATCTTCTGTTCGATCGTGGTTTACCCTGTAATACCACGTGGAATGATCTTACTTCGTTTGATTCCAACTGCTGTTCATACCCTTCAGGATGTCGAAGTGACGTTGGAAGCTTTTACATCGGTTGCTGAAAAACTGAGGTTGGGAGCCTACCGGGCGGATCAGATCGCTGCCAAGATAGCCTGACAATACGACTTTTGAATTCTTTGAGAGCATCTTCTGGTCTTGCGATACCCAGCCAGGGAGTCCAAGAGATCTTCTTCCCATTTGTAAGATTCGGTAGATCGCAGCTGTTTGTCAGATGACAATGTCAACTTCCGGAGCATACTACCGATCTTGTTTGTTGACGGTCAAATTTTAATTCTTGCTCCGTGGGCAGCAATTCTACCCTTGATACAGCCAGCTGCTATTGATGGTCAGAACTTAGAAGGGCAGTATGTGTGCTCTAGGTCTTTGTGGATAAGTTTGATGGCAGTGAAAAGGAGGAACCTGTTGGGGATGATTCCCGTAAGCGGCCGCTACGACAAGAAGGAAATGCTCTAGCATGGTCTATTAAGAATAATCTTGTTGCATCAACGTGACTGGATCAAGTAACCGGACGTTTGTGAGGGTACCTCCATCTTGAAAATCTGAAGGAGTGTCGTCAGTGTGTGACTAGGCTTTCTTATACTTCTCTTCAGCTGCGAAGCGCAACTCTTCCATAAACTTGGCAGCTTCCTTAAAGCCTTTGGAGATTCGTATTCGTTCAAAATTCTCGGTTAGAAAAACAAACGAAGGGAAGGACATTTTTCCGTCCAACAATGAATATGCAAGAGTATGGACTCCATTCCGACCGCTGTCAACCCATGTAAATTCTTTCCCATTCCAGCTAATGGCTTCCTTTTGTTCGGCATCAAGTTTGACGGCGTAGAAATGTTCATTCATGTATTTAATTACATCAGGATTGGAGAACGTTTTACGATCCATCACCTTGCACCATCCACACCAATCTGTATACACATCAACAAACAATTTCTTTTTTGATGTCTCATTTGCTTTGACTGCCTCTTCCCAGGTGAGCCACTTTATCTCTTCAGACACTGGTTTTTCTGAAGTAGCAGCTGGATTGGTAAAGGATAGCAGTACTACACCAATAATTGCCGTAAATAGAAATCTCATATGATAGTAAAATTTAACTTAACTAAGATAAGCTTTTGATCCTCAACGGATTTGATTTTTAACAGTGTTGTAACAAATATTGATCCGAAATTGTCATTTTTACGGCTATGTCAAGGCTGGTTTTAGGAATAGGAGGGGCGAGTGGAGCCCTATATGCCAAGAGGTTGATGGAGAAGCTGATCGTGCTGACTGATCAATGGGAGAACGTCGGCGTCGTCATTTCGGAGAATGGAATTAAGAATTGGGAGCTGGAGATCGGAGGTTTTAATCCGGATGAGTTTCCTTTTGAGTTTTATTCATTCTCAGATTTTCAGGCTCCCTTTGCTTCCGGATCTGCCAAGTACAATTGCATGATTGTATGCCCTTGTTCTATGGGGGCACTGAGTCGCATTGCTCTGGGAATTTCAGGTGATCTCCTTACCAGAGCGGCTGATGTGATGTTAAAAGAGCGACGAAAACTGATCCTGGTACCCAGAGAGACTCCCCTAAATCTCATTCATATCGATAACATGAGACGTGTCACTGAGGCTGGTGCAATTGTATGTCCTGCCAGTCCTTCTTTTTACAGTCATCCAAATTCAGTTAGTGAAATGGTGGATACGGTGGTTGATCGGATCTTGGACCTAGCAGGTTTCCAGTTGCAGACATATCGTTGGAATTCCAAAGACTAATAACTCGGCTACTGATCGCTGTTTTCAGTTTCTTCCCGGAGCCTCTTCAAGTCCCGATTTACGGCAATACTGGCATTTAGCTCAAATCCAGCCAGAATTATGAAGCAATTTAACTGCATCCAGATCAAAGTGACAATAAGGGCACCCAGAGAGCCATAGATTCTGCTATAGCTTCCAAAGCGATCAACGAAATATGAAAATATCAGAGAAGTGACAATGGCGAACAAGGTTGCCATAGTGGCACCCGGAGTAAAAAAACTGAATTTTCTTTTTAAAGGAGGGCCAAATCGATACAGCGAACTGATGACAGAATAAAAGAGAAATATCATCGTGAACCAACGTAGAGCCTGTATCAGATAATAGTTTAAACCACCGGAATCCCAGAAAACATTTACGACGATATTTCCCAGTACGATAAAGACAATCGAACTAAGAAGAAGTAAGCCCAGTAAGACTGTCAGCCAAATTGCAATGATCCTCTTCTTAAAGAAACTTCGCTCCTTGAATGAAACCTTGTAGGACTTTTCAAAGCCCTTCATCATGGACAGCATGCCATTAGAGGCAAAAAAGAAAGCCAATACAAATCCCACAGAAAGCAAGCCCTCTCGTTGGATAGATCTCAGATTGTCAATTGTTTCGAAGACATATTCGTGTGCCGTTACTGGCATTACCTCCTGCACAAAATTTTGCAATATAGTCTCGAAATCATCGATAGGAATATATGGTATTAGAGTGAACAGAAAAATAATGGCCGGAAAGAGCGACAGGAAAAAGCTAAAAGCCATGGAATTGGCCCTAGTGGTGATGTCGTCCCTCTTGAGTTCGTTATAGATAAATACACCAACATCCCAGATGGGTATTCCAAAGAAGCCCGGTAGAGATCGTTTCTCGGTCCAGCCTTTGAACAGACCGAAAAGTTGCTTATAAAGACGGATTAATTTCCCGAGGTAGCGATTAATCAAAATAGGAATTTAGCTTCTGCAAAAGTACTTGGGGAGCTCTGACCAATTTACCTTCTTCGTTCTTGAAGCACAAAGTCACCTTACCCTTATGTAAAATGACCTTGTTTTCATTCAGGATACTAACATCAAAGTGAATCATCCGATCCGGGAGTTCATTTACTACCGACCGGATGGTGAGTAGATCATCATATTTCGCTGGGTATATGAATTTCGACTCTACTCTGACCACCGGCATGAAAGTGCCGGCTTCTTCCAACTGTCTATAGGTTAGCCCCAGAGCGCGTATAGCCTCAACTCTTCCCACTTCATAGTAGAGCGCGTAGTTGCCATAGTATACAAATCCCATTTGATCAGTTTCCCCATATCTTACCCGGATTTCCGTGTCATGAACGAACATGAATTAGACGATTTGCGTACCCAATTTGCGCCACAATCGCAATAATACTGCTGCTGAAACGACGGCTAGAACGGTCAGGACCGAAGCAGTCCCCGTATCGCCAAAAAGCCATTTTCCGGTGGCAAAGAGAGTACTATAGACCAAGGCGCATCCCACCAGCATGGCTAAGATACCTTTGGGTACAGTCCATTCCTCATGGGGGTCGACAATGTTTCGTCCTGCAGCCTTAGCCTGGGCTATTGTCTTTCTCCATCCTGGACCACCTGGTTGTATCCGCTGATAAAAATCCTGGAGGTGCTCAGCCGGTGTTGGCCTGGTGATAAAAGTAGCAGTTAGCCAGACAATGGTTGTGATGAGCACGATGATGGGAAATCTCCAATAATCAGCCCATTCATCAGGATATCCTCCAAAGGCAAAAAACATCGAAATGAGCCCGGAAGAGAACATCGCAGCGATCTCACTCCACGCATTGATCCTCCACCAAAACCAGCGCAATATAAAGATCAGGCCAGTTCCGGCTCCAAACATGAGAATGAATTCAAAGACCTGAAGGGCATTCTGCATGATCAAGGCCATCCCTGCCGCTAAAAACATAAGAAGGAAGGTGGTCACCCGGCCTGCCATGACGAATTCTTTTTCGGAAGCTTCCGGACGCAAAAACCTTTTATAGAAGTCGTTGACGAGATAAGAAGCACCCCAGTTGAGGTGAGTAGAGATAGTCGACATAAAAGCAGAGATAAGAGCCGCCAATACTAGTCCAAGTAATCCCGTAGGCAGAAATGTCAACATGGCTGGATAAGCCAGATCATGTCCCACCTTGCTTTCAGAAATGTTTGGGAAAGCGGTCCGGATACTATCAAGATCAGGAAATACAACTAAGGAGGCCAGGGCAACCAGGATCCATGGCCAGGGACGTAGTGCATAGTGCAGAATGTTAAAAAAGAAAGTTGCTCCGATGGCGTGATTTTCATTTTTGGCTGCGAGCATTCGTTGAGCAATGTAGCCTCCACCACCGGGCTCTGCACCTGGATACCATGCCGACCACCACTGCACTGCTAGAGGTATGATCACCAACATCATCAACACATCATTGTTAGAGAAATCAGGCAACAAACTGATACTTCCTGCCACATTTTCGTGTTGTAATAAATTCTTAAGACCTCCTACCTCTGGTAGATTGACAGCCACTACTGCAGCCCCAATTGCTCCAATCATAGCGACGAAAAACAGAATGAAATCTGTATAGACAACCCCTCGGAAACCACCGAGAGAACTAAAAATCACGGTGATCACTGCGGCGATTCCAATGGTCTGCAGCGGCGAAAGCCCGAGCATCACCTCTCCAATCTTTATAGCTGCGAGGGATACCGCAGACATAGCAAGTACATTGAAAAACAATCCGAGAAAAATGGCCCGGAACCCTCTCAGGAACCGAGCTGCTTTTCCGGTATATCTCAGTTCATAAAATTCGATGTCGGTAGTCACACTTGATTTCCGCCACAACTTTGCATAGACAAAGACAGTCAGCATTCCCGTAAGAAGGAAGACCCACCATACCCAATTACCCGACACGCCATTTTGCCTCACGATATCGGTCACCAGATTTGGTGTATCGGTAGAGAACGTGGTGGCCACCATAGACATTCCAAGTAGCCACCAGGGCATGTTTCGACCGGATAAGAAGTATTCTTCAGTATTTTTTCCTGATTTCCTACTGACCCAAATTCCAATCGCCAGGGTGAGAACGAAGAAGAATAATATGATCAGGATATCAATTGTAGCGAGTGTCATTCTTGTTCGGAATTAACTTTTTGAAAGGTCTTCCAGATAACCACTCAATATACATAAATTGCCCCTTGGTCTGACGATTAGGCAGGAGATCAACCTCACTGTATCAAAATCGTACTGTCTTTCTATCTTTGGGATATCACATAGGAAAAATCTATTATATGAAACAAGAGTTATCCCTTTTGATTCTGGCCGCAGGAATGGGAAGTCGCTATGGTGGATTGAAGCAATTAGATGGATTAGGTCCTCATGGTGAAACCATACTGGAGTACTCTATGTATGATGCCATTGAAGCAGGGTTTGACAAGGCTGTATTCATTGTCCGAGATTTTTTCAAAGATGAATTCAGTCAAAGGATGGAAGAAAAGTTTGCAGATCGAATTGATTTAAGATTCGTGTGTCAGGAGGTAAATCCTAAGATCGAAGGTCTGACACTACCGAAGCGGGAGAAGCCATGGGGGACAAGTCATGCCGTGCTCGTGGCAAAGGATGAGATTGAAGGTCCTTTCGCCGTTATTAATGCCGATGATTATTATGGAAAGGCTGCCTTTCAAATTATAGCTGATTTCCTGAGGGATGGTGTGAGCACTGAACAATATGCCATGATCGGCTTCATTCTGGATAAAACACTTTCGGAGCGGGGACATGTGAATCGCGGCGTATGCGAGATGGATGAAGGTGGTTACCTCACTGGTATCGAAGAAGTTCTGAAGATTAGAACTGAAGGAGGTAAAATTCTTTCAGATAGTCGTATTGAGGCATTAAGGGGTGATGAAGTGGTTTCGATGAACTTCTGGGGTTTTCATCCTAATTTGTTCAACTACTTGGAGGAAAGTTTCCCGGCATTTGTGAAGGCAAACTTGGACAATCCTAAAGCGGAGTATTACATTCCTGTGATCATCGATGAATTGATCAAACGCAGGCTAATCCGGTTGAAAGTCTTCACATCCCCTCATCGTTGGTATGGTGTAACTTATAAGGAAGATGCTGTGATGGTAAAGAAAGCTTTCAAGTCATTTCAAGAAGAGGGTGTTTACCCCAGTCCTTTGTTCAGTTAGCTCTGATATGCCATTTAACATTCCTGAAACAAGTCTTCCCAGAGTGGTCATTGTCGGCGCCGGGTTTGCCGGCCTTAAGCTTGCGAGGTCACTTGGTAAGCGTAAGTTTCAGATTGTTCTCATAGACCGAAATAACTATCACCAATTCCAGCCCTTATTCTATCAGGTGGCAATGGCGGGTTTGGAACCGAGTTCCATCAGTTTCCCACTTCGTAAGATTTTTCAAAATCAACCCAGTGTCTTTATTCGATACTGTAATGTGGACCGAATTGACCCGGAGGAAAAAAGAATCTATTCTGATCTAGGCTTCCTGAATTATGATGAACTTATTTTAGCCACCGGAGCCACTACCAATTTTTTTGGCAATGACGAGTTGGCAGCGAAAACATTACCGATGAAGTCGATTTCCGAAGCACTACATCTCAGAAATTCGATTTTATCCGATTATGAGCGTGCTTTGAGCACTAGAGACTGGGGAAGAAGGCAGGAACTTATTGACATTGTGGTGGTGGGGGGTGGAGCAACAGGAGTCGAAGTGGCTGGAGCCCTCGCTGAGATGAAGCAGTATATTCTACCAAAGGATTATCACGAGCTTCCATACGATGAAGTTGACATCTATCTGATCCACGCTGGACCAAATCTTTTACCCGGAATGTCCGAACAAGCTTCTCGGAATGCTGAGAAATTCTTAAAAAAATTAGGAGTACGAGTACTCAAGAATTCCCGGGTCATGAATTATGACGGAGAATATGTATCAACAAATGATGAGCAGAAGATAAAGGCTGGAAAAGTCATTTGGGCGGCAGGCATTATATGCATGCAGGTACCCGGCATCCCAGAAGAAACAATGGGAGACAAGAATCGTCTCCAGGTAGATCAACACTGCGAAGTGCTGGATTTACCAAATGTGTATGCCATCGGAGACTTGGCGATGATGCAAAGCGACCCTGGTTATCCGAAAGGCCATCCGCAGGTGGCGCAGGTCGCTATCCAGATGGGAAAGCAATTGGCCAGGAATCTCAATCGTGCTGATAAGTCGCAATGGGAACCATTCCGATACCGTGATCTTGGTACGATGGCCACCATTGGTCGCAACAGGGCAGTAGTTGATTTACCACGGTGGCAGTTCAGCGGATTCTTTGCCTGGATCGTTTGGCTTTGGGTCCATCTGCTAGCACTGGTCGGAGTAAAAAATAAAATCTTTGTTTTTCTGAATTGGGTTTGGAATTACTTTACTTATGACCAATCATTACGTTTAATCATTAGACCCAAAGAAGATCCAAACGGACCATCAAGTCCTAATCGCAATATATAAAATGAAGGTTTATAGCCGATTATATATAGTAGGTAACATACTATATAGAAGCTGACAACTTTCGAGCAAATTGGCTCAGAATTTGTATTGATATAAAATATTCCAATCTCGATCCCCCGATTTTGCATAAACCTTGTGATTTTTTGTGACTAGAAGTTGAAGACTTTGTGGTCTAGCGTTTTTGCTCCGTCAAAAAGGTGAAGATCCTCCTAAGTTTTCCCTTTCAAATCGTAATTCTTTACTAGAAGACCACCTGTTCATTTCCCGGTCCTAGAAGACCACCTGTTATCTCCCGGTCATCAATGAAACTCAAAAAATGATGATTAGGGAATTTTTAAATCAACTAGTGTTGAGTGTTGTTTTGGCACTCATTTGCAATCTCACATGGGGTACCACCATCATCCCATTTCAAAATGTGGGAGATCTGGCCTTTGAGAGCGATGCTTTGGTCTTGGCCAAAGTAATCAGGAACTACGAACACCTTGAGGGAGATACCAAGCTCTTTCGGTACAGACTTAAAGTATTGGAAACATTGAAGGGAGACTTGTCAGTAGGAGATCAATTTGACGTGCAGAAATGGGAAAGAGTGATAGGTGAAACATGGAGGACCATGTGGGGTGATATCGAACTTTACGAAGGATCAACCTATGTATTGTTTCTGGAAGACAAGGGCGCAGGCCTCTATCATCCGATTTGCTTCTCATACTACACTTTCGAAGAAATCAGTAAAGCGGGAAAAAGTTATCTGGTGCCGTCAGAGCATGCAAAAGAATTTCACCTTGAGAAAGGTGATGGCGCTGAACCACTTTACGTTTACGATAAAAGAGGAATGCTTCAGGAGCTGGGAGCTGTACTAAGAGGTGTGAAAGCCTGGTCCAGCCATGAGATAAGGACCCAACTCTCTCTGGAGGATTTCTATCCCGAGCGACATCATCGGGCCGCACCCTCGCATTGCACTTACTTAAGTTCAGGGGGTAGCGGATTTCGATGGATTGATTTTGAGACACAACCTGTCACGGTTAGCTACGTTTCAAGTGGAGCCTCGGGCTGCAGCAGTGCCAATACCTATGCTCAGGCATGTGTCGATGTGCTGAATACCAACTATACTGGTTTAGATCTTCTTGACGGAGGGACTATCCCTAGCCCGGCATCTTGTGGAGATGGCAGTGCCATCGGCTCAGACTTTCGCACCTGGGTCAGCACGAATCTGGGAGGTAACAGACACATTGTAATACAGTACGATGATCCCTGCAGTGAGATTTCTGATCTCAGCGGCTGTAGCGGGACCCTGGCCATTGGAGGTCTTTATGGAATAGGGACTCACACGTACGATGGTGAAACCTGGTTCACAGGTGCCTATGGATATGTGATTGTAAACAACGGGGTAGGAGGCTGCTATTGCTCATCGGCTAATTTCGGATCCATGCTTGAGCATGAGCTCACTCATGCCGTTGGCCTGGGACATATCAGCAGCTTACATGGATCTGCCAATATGAATCCTTCCTGCTGTAAGGAAATTACAACACTCGACCAGGCTTGCGCTGATTATGCATACGTGAGTTCAGAGGCTATTTTGCCGGTTGATTTGATCAGTTTCACCGCCGAGGTTTCGTCTTTCGTCAACACCATTCAGTGGAAAACTGCGTGGGAAAGCGACGTAGAGAAATACATATTGGAAAGGGCTGACTTCGGCGATGCTGAGTCCTTTACAGCCATTGCCGAAATTTACTCCAAAGGGGACACAGAATTCGGTCATGAATACAGTTTTACAGATAGGAGTGCATCAGATTACTCTTACTACCGGCTGAAGAGCATGGATTACAGCGGAGAATTTAGCTTCTCCGAGATTGTGACGTTGCAACGAGAGACCATGGATGAGCCCATCGTATTCCCAACTGCCACAAGTGAACTACTGCACGTGCGCTTGCCAGGATTGCCGCAGGATGCATCTTATCAAATCATTGATGCTACCGGTCAACGACTACAGGGAAATCAGTTGAAGGGATTCCTTACCACTCTCGATATCAGCAAACTAAATGCTGGAATCTATCAGATTCAGATTAGGGATCAGGATGCTAGTAGAACCTTTAAGTTTTTTAAGAACAACTAATAGAAATGATGATCCAATAGTAAAATACACCTAATCATTATTCGAGGTGCTCTCTGGAGAGAGAGCGCCTCTTTTTCATTTAAAGCAAAAGGGGTGTTGTTTTAATCAACACCCCTTTCGTTATTTAAGGCTCTAACGATAACGGTTTACTTCAAAACCAACTTTACGTTAAGCTCAAATTCATCATAAATCGTCTTGTCTCCAAGATTGTCGAAAAAGCTTCCAGAACCATATCGAACATCGTACTCCGAGCGGTCAACGACGATATTAGCAGTAGCCATTTTCATTCCTTCCTCTTCACCAATTTGAGTATTGAATTTTACAGGCTTTGTGATGCCTTTAATGGTGAGGTCTCCAATTACCTTGTAACTTCCTGCAGTACCTCGTGACACTACATTGGTCAATTCAAGTGTCGCAGTGGGAAACTCCTCAACATTAAAAAAATCAGCACTCTTCAGGTGGCCCTCCAGTTTGCCTTTCATGTTGCCGTCCATGTCATCATTTGTGATTGTTGTCATATCAATGCTGAAAGTTCCTCCCTTCAACATACCTTCCTCCATCACAAGAGAAGCGTCTTTGAGTTTGATCGTACCGTTGTGCTTGCCGGTTACTTTTTTTCCAACCCATGTGATGCTACTCTTTTCTACGTCAACTGTGGTGCCCACAGGTGAGGTGAATGCCAATCCCATGATTGCAAGACCAAACATGCATAGTGATAAACTGAATTTGTTCATTTCCGTAAAGTTTTATTAATGAATAAATGAATTACTATTGATTAATCTTGTCCAGAAGCTTGTTTAATTCCTTTGCATCCTGTCCAGATAAAGAAGACAAGTACTGCATCGTACCCTCCTCAATTAGAATAGATGCCTTTTCGACTATTTCTATTCCTTCCGAAGTGATTAGAACTTCAACCTGGCGACGATCATTTTGACACGCCCGCCTCTCCACCAGCCCTTTACTTCTGAGTTTCTCCACCAGCCGGGATGCATTGCTCATTTTGTCGATCATCCGGTCTGTTAGTTTCTTTACACTAATCGGTTCCCCTTTTCGACCCTTCAGAATACGAAGAATATTGAACTGTTGGATTGAAAGTTGATACGGCTTGAGAATTCGATTCAAGTAGTGCAGGTGCTGAGATGCAGTGTAGTATAGATTGATACTCGCGTGAATATGATCGTTCACAAATTTCTTCTGTTTTATGGCTTCCTCTAACCGCACATGCAAATGTATGTATATACATTTATTGTAACAACGTCTATCGTGTTAAATCCGTGTTAATACACCATACCTAGGAGTAGATTAGCTAATGCACAACGCTATAGTCGTCCTATGATGAATGCACTTTAGAGAATGGGGACATCAAATGGCAGTCTGGCCTGGGGATGACCAGATTGCAGCATTGACTCCAGTGACTCAATGATATCATAGGCTGCGGGAAACCGGCGCGAAAGGACTTCCCTTTCGATCCTTGAGGTTTTTTGACCGGTCAGCTCTTCGACGAGTCGCATCAGTGGATCCTTGATAAATGGATATTCTACTAGACGATAATCGCTGAGCTCACCCAAGTCAGCTGCCAGGGATATCGCATCATCAAGGTTGCCCAACCGGTCTACCAATCCGATCTCGACGGCTTTTCTTCCGGTCCATATTCTACCTTGAGCGATTTCATGGACTTGGTCTCTTGACATTTTTCTGCCTTCTGCTACGCGGCTGAGAAAAATTTCATAAGTGTTATTGATACTTTCTTGGATGAATTGCCGCTGCTCTTCTCCAATTGGATAGAAGGGATTTGAAAGGCCCAAGGCGTGTTTCCCAGTCTTGACTGTATCTACATGTATACCGAGTTTGTCGTTGGCCAACTCCTCAATATTTGGCACCAAGCCAAAGACTCCGATAGATCCGGTCAGTGTGTTGGGTTCGCAAACGATTTGATCAGCCCCACAAGCAATATAGTATCCTCCCGATGCTGCAACTGATCCCATAGAAGCGACTACCGGTATACCATCTTTTTGGAGCAAACTCAACTCCCGCCAAATCTCATCAGATACAAATGCATCACCTCCTGGTGAATTGACTCTTAGCACCACAGCTCCTACCTTCGAATCTTTACGTACCTTCTGAATGATCTTGACATAATGGTCGTCGGTAATCATGCCATTGATTTCCTCTCCATTTCTGATCTCTCCTTCCGCATAGATAATGGCAACTTTGCCTGGTGCTCCAAGGTTGCGATCCTTATCCCTGGCGGTGCTATATTGCTCCAATGAAATAAAACTGATGTCTTCTTTAGGTTTGAGGTCTAACTGATTGCGTAGCAGATCCATCATTTCATCCTCATATATCACACCATCAACCAGACCATTCTCGAGAGCTAGCTCAGCCCTTCTTCCACCAAGATTATTTGCAACTGCTCTCAGCAGGTCGGAAGACATCCCTCGTCTGACGGCGATATCATTGAGAAAATCCATGTAGAGTTCGTCCAAATAAGCCTTGGTCTGTTCACGATTCTCCTCACTCATTTCGTTCCGTCGAAATGGCTCGGTTGCCGATTTAAATTTGCCAGCATAAAAAGGCTCCATCTTAACACCTATCTTGTCAAGCATGTCTTTGAAGAAGGGGATGACAGCACCAAACCCTCGAAAATCCACAACTCCCAAAGGATGTAGGTATACCTCATCGGCTACTGAAGCCAGATAATATCCTCCCTGATGGTAGCCATAGTCACCTGAATATGCCATCACAAATTTTCCACTGTCTTTGAAGTCGAGAATTGCCTCCCGGATCGCTTCAGCTTTTGCCAGTCCCAACGAACTATATGAAATTGCTAGGTAAATGCCTTTGATGTTTCGATCTGATTTTGCCGCTTCGATGCAGTCCAGTGCTTCCTGAAGGCCAACAAATGTCTCTTCTGCCAGGCTATAGGCGGGCATAGGTGTATTATTGGTCTTCTCGGGCATGATCCGGTTTAATTCCAACCTGAGCACCGAATTGCTTTCAATTTTGGGCTTAGCACTACCTCTTGTCATTAAACTTGCCGTGGCAATAGATGCGAGGAAGCCAAGAACAAAGATTGCCAATACTACTCCCAGACAGGAACCGAATATTATTTTAATAAAACTCTTCATTGCACGTGATTGGTAAACTCTGCAAAAGTAGCGATACCGATGGGCTCTCAAAACTGTTTTTCGATCAATGGGGTATCCCTATCGTCCTAAGCCGTGGAGGATCCGAGTCTCAACGAATACTTACACGGTGCACTCCGGGATTATAGCGTTGTGACATCAGTGTAATCAATTCTTCGAGATGGTCCTGATTCTTGACAAAATCCATGTCTTCAACGTCAATAATAAGAATAGGGAATCCTGTTTCAGACCGGAAATAATCGAAATAGGCATCTTGTATCTTTTGCAAATACGATTCTGAAATTGGTGTCTCCATATGCCTTCCCCTGATTTCTATGAGATTCAGCAATCTGCTAGTTGATCTGTGGAGATAAACCAATATGTCAGGGTTTGGAAATGGTTTCTCCAACAGTTGAAAAAGCTGCTGGAAGATCCGGAATTCTTCGTCATTAAGATTATTTCTGGCAAACAATAAGGTCTTCGTGAAGAAGTAGTCAGCAAAGATATGCTGGGCAAAAAGGTCACGGGTTAAGATGTGCTTCTGCAACTGTTTATGACGTTCGGTCATGAAAAAGATCTCAACCGGGAAGGCATATCTTTCAGGATCATTATAGAAGTATGGGAGAAATGGGTTGTCGGTAAACTGCTCCAGGATGACTTTACCGTGAAAGCGTTTTGCCAGTCGATTACAGAGGGTTGTTTTTCCTGTCCCGATATTCCCCTCAACGCAAACATATCGGTAGGGAATAGGGTAGTCAACCATTCGTGTCTAGCATTAATACTTCCAAAGGATCGAGCGTCTCAATATACAACTCTTGGATCGTCTTGCCCAAGGTAGGATGGACTAAATCAGGGGCCAGTTCTAATAATGGAATCAAGGTAAAATTACGCTTGGCAATCAGTGGGTGGGGGAGCTTCAAGCGCTCAGAATCTATGACAAGATCTCCGAAGAATAAGATATCTATGTCAATTAGCCTCGCTTCCCATTTGACAAATCGTTCCCGGCCAAGGCCTTTTTCAATTTCCAATAATCTGTCCAACACTTGTAGAGGATTCACATCAGCTTCTACCAGGATTACCTGGTTATAAAAATCAGGTTGACCTGATTTCCCCCATGCTTCGGTGAGGTAGAAATGTGATTTTTGGACAACCTTTCCAACGGAGTGATCTATAGCGCTTACTGCATCATCCAAATTCTTACCCCGGTCACCGAGATTACTACCAAGCAAAAGGTAGGTACTTATCCTGTCTGAGGAAATTGAATGTCCCTTCGCTGATGTTGTAGTTGATGGGTCAGGATTCAGCAGTGATTCCGCTTTTAATGGCTTGTAAATATTTTTGTAACTCTGTTCGTACTCTTGGGAATAAAAACATGAGGCCGATCATGTTGGGGAAGACCATAGCCAGAATCATTGCATCGGAAAACTTCACTACAGCATCTAATGTTGAGGCTGCACCGATGACGATAAATACCAGGAATAAAAATTTGTAGGTCAGGTCGGTGGTACGGCTACGGCCAAATAGATACATCCAAGATTGAAGGCCATAATATGACCAGGACAACATTGTCGAAAATGCAAACAATACGATCGCAAGGGTTAAAACGTATGAGGAACCTGGTATCGATGATTCGAAAGCCTGTGTAGTAAGATCAACCCCATTCAGTCCATCTGCATTTAGGTAGTTGCCAGTCATGATAATTACCAAAGCTGTCATGGTACAGATGACAACGGTATCTATGAAAGGTTCCAGCAAGGCCACCACGCCCTCACTCGCAGGATACTGTGTTTTTACGGCTGAATGGGCAATAGCAGCACTGCCGACTCCCGCTTCATTTGAAAAGGCAGCCCTTCGAAATCCGGTGATCAAAACTCCGACAAACCCTCCAGCAACTGCCGTGGGGTTAAAAGCCTCAGTGAAGATGAGGAGGATACCTTCACCAGCCTTGTCAAAATTGAGGAAAATGACGGCAAGACATGATAGCACATATACTACCGCCATGAAGGGAACAATCTTCTCAGCGATATTTCCGATCCGTTTGATTCCTCCAATGATGACTAAAGCCACCAGCACGGCAAAGACCACACCGAAAATCGTGCCGGCAGCCCCACTCTGCAATCCGAACTGGCTAATAATTTGATTAGCGGCCTGGTTTGATTGAAACATATTACCCCCACCGAAGGAAGCACCTATACAAAGTATCGCGAACAAGACTGCCAGACCTTTCCCAAACCCGGCAAATCCTCTTTCCTTCAAACCCCGAGATAGATAGTACATCGGTCCGCCATAAACTTTGCCGGTCGCATCTACATCTCGATAAGCAACCCCTAGCGTACATTCCACAAATTTGGAAGACATCCCCAAAAGACCCGCCAAGATCATCCAGAAAGTGGCACCTGGTCCTCCAACCACAATGGCAATCGCTACTCCTGCTATATTTCCCAGTCCTACCGTTCCTGACACCGCCGCTGCCAATGCCTGGAAGTGACTCACTTCACCGTCTTTGCTTTCATCACGAATGGTATCGACAACATCTCCCTCAACGACATTCACTGAATCCGAGTCGACTACCCTATGCTCTATTTCATCGTATTTGCCTCTCACTGTATTTATTGCCAGACCAAATCGGCGTACGTTTACAAAACTAAAATAGAAGGTGAAAAAGGTGGCCCCTCCAATCAAGATGATCAATACGATAGGCAAACTCACCGTATCAGTCAAAGGAATAGACGTAAGGACAAAAGATTCCCACCAGTCTGCAATAGGAGCAAATTTTTCGTTAATCTGCGCGTCGAGTCCCTGCGCCATTGCATAGGCAGGCAAAAAAAGTATAAGAAGTAGGAGGCACTTTCTCATGTTTGTTCTATTGTGAAAATAAGGGCCTCAAAATAAGATGATTATTCTGATTATTGGTAGATAAGAAGTAAAAGCAATGAGCCAGAGCTGAGAAGATGGCTAGTCGGAAGCTTGTCTCAGCCTCTTGATATCACGACGTATTCTTAGGCTGTTTGGATAGTAATTGTTGTACCGTCTACCTACACCCTTTATCAAACCCAATCCATATCCTTTGTAAGTCACTAGATGCCATCCCACCTGGTGGTTCAATTCTTCCACTGGTTGTTTATACAAATATTGCAATGCTTCATCGTAATTGATTGCTATGGTCGACCCCGAAAATAAGTGCGCACGCATTGCCAAACCATGACTGGGTACAAAGCCCTTCTTTAATTGTCCCAATTTGACCAGCTCGACCGCCATCCGGTCATTTAATCTATGGTAGGTCGCATCATGTTCCGGAGCCAGATAAAAAATATCGTTGGTTTTGCTGGCATGGAGGTTCGGAACGATCTCAGAAGATAAGGACGCATTGATGTAATCGGGTACATTTGTTTGCCGGGTCTTCCTAAGGTTTTTGAGGCTATCCCTCTTGGGAGATTCGTTTTTTTGGAAAACGGCTAGAAACAATCCTTCCCCTTTCAACAAATGTGGGTATGCCTGATAACCTATCGTATCTTGACTTTTTATCGGTAAAAATCCGTGCGACTCGATTAGGGGAATTTCGATGGACCGCAGCCCCACATCATCAACCAGATTTTGAGCCACTTTAATGTTCTCTTCATGGTTGAAAGTACAAGTTGTGTAAATCAGGGTGCCACCAGGATTTAAAGCTGGCAGGACATCTTTCAGTATACGAGATTGCCGCCGCGAACATACCCGGATATTGGCCTGAGACCAATGCCTGCTGGATTGGGGATCTTTCCTGAACAGGCCTTCTCCTGAGCAGGGTGCATCTACCAATATCAAGTCGAACTGTGGAGGTAAAGAACTGAATATCCGAGGATCCTCATTGGACATAAACACGTTGGTATAACCCCACCTGATCATGTTATTTTTTAGAATTGAGAATCTTTTCTTGTTGACTTCATTAGCCAGGATAAAAGATTCCGGATGTAGAGCTGAATTTATGATTGTAGTTTTCCCGCCTGGTGCGGCGCATAGATCCAAAGCGGTTACCGGAGATTTTGTCAGATTGAGTTCCCTGATCACAAGATCTATAATCATGGATGAGGGTTCTTGTACATAGTAACAGCCTGCATGCCACAGTGGATCCAGAATAAACTTCGGGCGTTCTCTCAGGTACCAACCACCTTTACACCAAGGCACCGGACGTGACTGTTCAGCAAGAGAGACAGGCTTTAATGGATTGATCCTGATCGACACCGGACTAGGCAGCGAAAGTGCTTGGAAGAAAGCAGCATGGTCATCAGACAACAAAGATTCCATCTGTACATAGAATCCGCGAGGCCATGGCTGTTTATCAAAGGATGTCACAGGCTATTCATCAAAGTAAAACTCTTGCTTGAAGCGGTCTATGGTTCGACGGTCATGCTTGGTTGGTCTACCTGTACCCCTAGGTCTTCTTTCTGCGGATGCCTTGCCCACAAACCAATCTTCGTACTTATTAAGTTCTTCTAGAGGAGTAAGATCATCATATGCTTCTTGGGCCAAGATAGCTGAGACTCTTTTGGTGAGAAGTTCTTTGACTTTGAATCGGAAATTATATCCGTTCTTATTCACCTCTACAATGTCATCGATGGCGATTGATTGGGAGGGTTTTACTTTACTTTCTCTTATACTGACTTTGCCGGATTTACACATTTCAGTGGCGCGTGTTCTTGATTTGAAGATTCTCACGCTCCAAAGCCACTTATCGACTCTTATCTTATCCATTTGGAGCACTTTCCAACACCGGCAGTTTGAAATCGAGTCCCTCCATTAACTTAACAAGTTCTTTAGCAACGAAGTAATCTCGGTACCACCTTTGATCTGAAGGAACAATGATCCATGGCACTGCACTCCTGCTAATTGCATCTTCATAACACCTACGGTAGTCATCCCAATACTCAGCCTCTTTCCAATCGGAGGGATTGTGTTTCCAATTTTTCCTCGGAGTGTCGATCCGTTCTTGTAGTTTTTCCTTTTGTCGCTCTCGGGATATATGCATATAGAATTTGACAATCGTGGTATTGTTGTCAAACTGCAGCAACGTTTCGAAGTCATTAATGGCAGCGATTCGTTTAAGAGCATGCTCTTCATTGATCCACTTATGTACGCGCTGAATCAGCACATCTTCATAGTGTGAGCGATTGAATATTTGTATCCTTCCACGCTTTGGCGTCAACTTGTGCACTCTCCAAAGAAAGTCATGAGCAAACTCCGCATCTGTTGGCTTTTTGAAGGCATAAGCCCACACACCAACAGGACTGCAATAGCGAAACACCTTTCTGGTAGCGCCATCCTTGCCACTGGCATCCATACCTTGAAAAATGACTAGGAGACTGTGTTTGTCCTCTGCATACATGAGATGCTGAAGATCACCAATTCGCCTGCTGAGCAAATCACGATCTTTGACACATTCCTTTTTATTGAATCCCTCTGGTGCTCTAGTAGAAATGCTGGATAAATCAAGCTTTGCCATTCCAAATCTTTCTTTGTTCGGTCAACAAGATACTACTTTGCGCTCTTGACCTGGCTGATCAATTCATGCGACTACGCTTGATCAAATAGGATTCGAGAATAGGTTTGAACCCCTGATTGATGTCGGCCTCTACAAAGTCAATTTTATATTGCAGGCATTTGAGATTAAGTTCTTCTTTGAAAGCCTGTAATCTTTTCCTGTAGAGATCTTTGACATCATGTGGCTGCACTTTCACTCGCTCCCCGGATTCAACATCGATAAACATGTATGGACGATTCTCGAAGTCGAAATCCAATTCCTTACTCTTGTCAACCACATGGAAAAGGAGGACCTCGTGCTTGTTGTGTTTTAGATGTTGAAGAGCGGAAAACAAGTGTTCCGGGTCCTCCACGCGATCAAACATGTCACTAAAGATGACTACGAGAGATCGCTTGTGGATGCTATCGGCAATCTGATGCAGTGCTTGAGCGGCTTCGGTTGTTTTCTGTTCGATCGCCTCTTTGATAGAATTCTCGAGGTAGGTCAGCAAGAGCTTGTAGTGCGATGTACTGCTTTTGGCGGGAGTGTGGAGCTTTACTGTTGAGTCAAAAATTGACAGACCAAATGCATCTCTCTGCTTCTTCAAGAGTTGCATAAGAGCGGCTGCCGCAAGGGTAGCCCACTTGATCTTATTTAATGGTCCTGCATGGTCAGCATTGAGATCTGGAAAGTACATGGATGATGATACATCAAGTACAATTTGACAGCGAAGATTTGTCTCTTCTTCAAAGCGTTTTGTAAACATCTTGTCGGTGCGGGCATATACTTTCCAATCGATATTCCGCGTGCTTTCTCCCTGATTGTAGAGCCGGTGTTCAGCAAACTCCACACTAAATCCATGAAAAGGGCTTTTATGCAGACCGATGATGAAACCCTCCACCACCTGTCGGGCGATGAGCTCGAGATTGTCAAAGCTCTTTACGTCGTATTGATCAAAAAAACTCATGCTATGAAATTAGATAGCTCCTAATCTTAACGTGAGTAGGAGCTATTTAGATATCTCTGCACCTTTCCCGCAGCACTAATTGTCAAGATGATGATCAATTTTACCCATCAAAGCCTGTTTAGTGGTGGTGCCAACATGCTTATCCACTACTTCTCCATTCTTTATGAAGAGTATCGTAGGAATACTACGAATACCATATTTCATAGAGATCTCAGGGTTCACATCGACATTTACCTTGCCAATGACAGCTTTACCGTCATATTCCTTCGAAAGTTCTTCGATGATCGGACTAACCAGCCGGCATGGTCCACACCATTCAGCCCAAAAATCAACTACTGAAAGACCCTGTTGATCAATAGCTACTTCCTGAAAGTTGGTATCTGTGAATTCAAAAGCCATTACTAAACTATTTTACTTGTTTCGTTTATAATAAAGTGTCAAAAAAGATGCCCAAAAATAACAAATGGAAAGACAATCTCTCTCATTACATTCGTACGTTACTCGTTAGGCAAAGCGTTCTACCTTAACAGTGCACATGATGAAGAGGTTCAATCAACGAAAGAAATTGTCAAATGCTTAACAATTTCAAGTTCTCAGTACACAAAGTATGGGCAATTGGCCTCTTTCTGGGCATCTCTGCTTTGGGTATTCATCATTTCGGCGACCCTCAATGGATTGAAAGAGTCTATGGTAAGGGAATATTTCCAATGATGCGTCTCCTACTCGATGAAACCGTGGGTCGTATTCCGTTTGCGATGTCTTGGCTGGTCTTTCCGGGTTTGGTCGCCGGTCTATTACTCATTCTTTACAAATTTCTTGCAGGAGCAGACCATATTGCCACGCGTGGCCTTTCATTGCTTTTAAGATTGGCGGGATATGCGGGATGGATCATTTTTGTCTTCTACTCGTTTTGGGGTTTCAATTATGACCGATTAACCCTTGATGAAAGGATGCCCTGGAACGTGAATCCAGTTGAGAAGAATGACTTCATAGCCGAATGTATTCAACAAGCATCTACCTTATCATCGATTCGTACGGAGGAGGAGAAGTTGATTGATCATTTGACTCAATCATTTGATTTTGACGAATTGGAGATGCAGATCAGATCTCAAGCCTGTGACATTGCCGCCATTCTTGGCTACACAAGTAAAGGCAGGATGCAATGCCGGCAGTTGATTCCGGATGGTATCTTGTTAAGATTAAGTACGGCTGGTTTTTACAATCCGTTTACTGGCGAATGCAATATAGACCGGGCTCTCCATCCCTTGCAAAAACCGTTTGTGATGGCTCATGAATTCTTTCACGCATTAGGTGTCACCGGCGAAGGAGACTGTAATTTCCTTGCCTATGTGCTCTGCAGCACTTCCCTGGATCCGTTCACGAAGTATTCAGGGGAACTGGTTTATTGGAGGTATTTGCGTCGCCAGTTCCAACATACAGATCCAGATGCTTTTGACAAAACAATGGAAGGTATGAATCAATTGGTACATGAAGATCTCAGGCAGATGGATGAGCGAATCCGAAAGTATCCGGATTTTGCTCCCCGCTTCAGAGATGCTTTCTACGATGCCTATCTTAAGTCGAATAAGATTGAAGAAGGAATGGCAAACTATCGAAAGATAGTGCAACTAGTCATAAATTGGAGAGAAAATCAAAGAGAACTAAATTAGAAATGGCAGGGTATTCCGGTCGTCCGTTATATCAAAAATTGGGAATGAAGGATGGATCTAGCTGGCTGGTTGTGCATCCTCCGGAAAACTATCTGGAAATCCTTGGTACCGACTATCCGCCAGTCTTTGGAGCCCAAGATCCTCCGTTTGATGCAGTCCATATCTTCGCCTTCAATCGTGCTATTCTGGAAGAGGAGGTGCATAGTTTCAAAGATCTAATCGAGAAAGATGGGATGATTTGGATATCATGGTACAAAAAGGCTTCAAAAATCGATACTGATGTGACTGAGGATGTGATTCGATCAGTCGTGCTGCCTCTTGGTCTGGTTGATGTAAAAGTCTGTGCGGTAGATGATCTTTGGTCTGGGTTAAAGGTGGTGTGGAGAAAAGAAATGCGATAATCACTTTTCAATGGGGAGAATACAATACGAATCAGGAAGTAAATGGGAAGCATCTGTTGGATACAGTCGTGCTATAAAAATTGGTAACCGATTGGAAGTGAGCGGTACGACAGCAACTGATGAAAACGGTAACGTGGTGGGTGTTGGGGATCCATATCAGCAGACGAAGTACATTATTCAAAAGGTAGCGAGGGTCATGAAGGATGCCGGGTTTCCTCTTTCAACGGTGGTTCGCACCCGGATATTTGTCACCGATATTTCGCAGTGGGAAGAAGTAGGCCGGGCTCATGGCGAGTATTTTTCAACGATCCGTCCGGTGACCACAATGGTGGAAATATCCAGATTGATCCAAGATGATATGTTAGTGGAAATCGAGTTTTCAGCAGAATGGCAGGACGCAGGTGGCGAATAGCTAACCAGCACAGGCACTTGCCGAAATATGGTATCTTTATTTTTCTGCTTTTATGAGCATGGAGAAATTAGTCGATAATCATGGCAGGGAGATAAATTACCTGCGACTGGCAGTGACCGACAGGTGTAACCTGCGGTGTTTTTACTGTATGCCAGAGCAGGGTATAAAATATGTTCCGAGAGAAGATTTGCTGAGGTACGAAGAAATGGTGAGGATCGTCGAGCTATTGAAGAATTTGGGTGTCACCAAGTTGAGAATTACCGGCGGTGAACCATTCCTTCGAAAAGATATGATGCAGTTTTTACGGATGGTGGCAGCAACGGGATTAGAAGAAATTCATATTACAACAAATGGAACACTGACTGATCCCCATATTCCGGAACTGCGTGAACTTGGCATAAAGTCTATCAATCTATCCTTGGATACTTTAGACCCCCAGCGATTTTTTTCCATTACCCGCCGGGACTCCTTTGAAAAAGTAATAGCAACCTTTCACCGGCTGATCGAATCTGGAATTAGAACAAAGATCAATATGGTGGTCATGGACGGGAAGAATATCGAAGATATCACACCGATGGCTGGGCTCGCCCGGGATTATCCGGTTGACGTCAGGTTTATCGAAGAAATGCCATTCAATGGTGATGGCAGTCGACAAGATGTCCTGCCCTGGCATCACAAGGAAATTGTAAACGTATTAAGATCTGAATTTCCGGGACTTGAGAAGTTGCCAATGAAACCCACCAGCACTTCTCAGATGTATAGAGTGCCTGGATTTCTGGGAAGAATTGGAGTAATTGCTGCTTTTAGCCGAACATTCTGTGGAACTTGCAATAGAATTCGAATTACGCCTTCAGGAGTATTGAGAACTTGTCTGTACGATCAAGGTGTTTTTAACATCCGTGATCTTATCCGGAAAGGTGCCTCGGACGAACAGTTGACCGCTGCTTTGATCCAGGCATTAAGTCATCGCGCCAAAGACGGATTCGAAGCCGAAGCCAGGAGAGCACATTTGCCTGTGCACGAATCCATGTCTACAATTGGGGGCTAGATCATGATCTCAGTTCAAGAGGCGGTTTTCAGGTTATCAAAATATCCGATCCAAATCGGTAGCGAGAAAGTGCCCCTTCAGGAGAGCCTGGGTAGACGATTGCGCGAATCCCTAGTAGCTGACCGTGATTTTCCCCCTTACCACCGGGTGTCTATGGATGGAATAGCCATTCGCTTCCCTGATTTCGAACGTGGCCTCAGGGAGTTTCCAATTGCTGGCATCCAACCGGCGGGAGCACCACAGATTGAGAATCACGAACCAGGAACAGCTGTCGAGATCATGACAGGTGCGTCGATCCCGGATGGTTTGGACACAGTAATTAGATATGAAGATCTTCTTGTTAAAGATGGGACGGCAAGAGTGCTGATCGAAGACGTCAAAGCCAGTCAAAATGTCCATGCAAAAGGATTTGACCGAAAAGCCGGTGATGTGCTGGTGGAATCTAATTCGCT
>JAHELJ010000016.1:29745-56946 GCA_024644235.1 Lewinellaceae bacterium | reverse complement strand
TTGACCCTGGCTGATGGATTTATGGAATTACCTGCAACATCCAGTAAATTTGGAGTAGGAGAAACATATCCTATCATTCCTTATCGCTATACTTTTAATTGAATGAATGATCAGTTTTCACATATTGATGCAGAGGGATCGCCCTCTATGGTCGATGTGGGTAAGAAGAAGGTGAGCAGGAGGTATGCGAAGGCCAGAGCGGTGATAAGTTTACCCCCGGAGGTCGCATTGCATCTGCAAGATGACGAAATACAAACAAAGAAGGGCCCGGTTTTTCAAACGGCTAACCTCGCCGGTGTGATGGGGGCGAAGAAAACTCCCGA
Source organism: Lewinellaceae bacterium (assembly GCA_024644235.1). Lineage (GTDB taxonomy): Bacteria > Bacteroidota > Bacteroidia > Chitinophagales > Saprospiraceae > JAHELJ01. Next base: position 56,623 of record JAHELJ010000016.1, on the reverse strand, counting down.
CCTTATTCCCCTCTGTCATCCTATCGGGCTTGATAAGTGTAAAGTGGAGATCACTTCGCCTTTTAATGGGGAGGTCTGGATAGATTGTACAGTGGAAGTGGAAGCAAAGACAGGTGTGGAAATGGAAGCCCTAACCGGAGCATCTATCGCTGCGCTCACGATCTATGACATGTGCAAAGCCCTTTCTCACGATATCGTGATCAAGGAGATCAAATTGATGGAAAAAACAGGCGGCAAGAAGGATTTCTCACGTGGCAAGTGACTTATTGGGATTAATCCTGACCGGAGGGACTAGCAGCCGGATGGGAAAAAACAAAGCCTTGTTAAACTGGCGTGGTCAGAAGATGTTTGAAAAGATCCATGATCTGATCGCACCATTTTGCACTCACGTCTATTTGTCTTGTTCTAAAAACTATCCAGAAGAGATGCGGGCGTACTCCCTCATCCTCGACAATCATGGATCTGTCGGACCATTAGATGGAATTGTAACGGCCATGGAGGCACATCCGGACTGTAGTTGGTTGGTGGCTGCAGTAGATCTACCACTGGCAACAACTGCACTTCTTAATTCATTGGTCGACCAGCGAAATGTAGGCTATGATTGCACCTTGTTCAGAACATCTGATGGAAGAATACAGCCCTTACTTGCCATTTATGAACCATCAATTATAGCGATCTTGAGAGACGCGCTCAATATGAGATCGTTTAGCCTCAGCAAGGTTCTGGAGCAGGCAAGATGCCAAATAGCAACACACTGTGGCGTCGATCAGCAGCTCTTCAACATGAATTTTCCAAAGGATTTTGATACAATCAAGGGTAGCGAATAGACACTAGGCTAGGGGTGGGCTGCTACCCACACTTCTCCATCTTCAAATATCTCCTTCTTCCAGATTGGTACAGTCTGCTTAAGGGTGTCAATTGCATATTGGCAGGAGGCAAATGCCTCCGCACGGTGAGCCGTTGATACCGCAATGATCACTGCAACATCTCCCAGGGCAAGATGACCGGTACGGTGATGAATGCAAACATGTTTGGCATTCCACCGATCCATCATTTGTTCAGCGATTTTGCTCATCTCCTTAACAGCCATCGGTTCATAGGCTTCGAATTCAAGGTGATCGACCGGTCTCCCTTGGGTCTGGTTTCTCACAGTACCGATGAAAACTGCCAGCCCACCACAATGGTGATCCTGAACCTTCTTGATGCATTCATCAGAACTTAGGGGCGTTGCTTTCAATTGGATGTCTATGGCCATTTTATCCTCCGCTGACAGGTGGTATAATGACAATTTCATCACCCTGCTTGACCGGGGCGCTGTCTTCTACATATTCGCAATTTACTGCAATAGCAAAGTTTCGCAAGGAATTGAAATCAGGATATAATTTGACAAGACTATCCTTTACCTCATCTACCGTGGATTGTTCACTTAGCTCCAGCTTGATTTCCGAAGCTTTAATGATATCTCTTGCGATGCCAAAGGCCAATACTTTGATTTCCATAGAAGTACCTCTTAAAGATCAAAGATACAAACTCCGGCAGTGGCCGATTTGCATCAAGATTTCTCGTCCTTCTCCTTGATTAATTTATAGCGAAAAGCATCGCACAATGCCTGATAGCTGGCTTCGATTATGCTGTGATCGGCACCGCATGTCCACCACGACTCTTCTCCATCGCCAGACTTCATCAAGACCTGCACTACCGAATCCGTTCCGAGGCCAGTCTGAAGGATCCGTACTTTATAATCCAACAAATCCACTTTTCCCAACTCCGGAAAATGTTGTCCGAATGCTCTTCTCATCGCATGGTCCATTGCTCCTACTGGTCCGGATGATTCGGAAACACTAAACTGGATTTTTGGATCGTCTTCAATTCTTAGCTTGACAACTGCTTCTGAAATGTTAGTGTTTGAGTTGCGTACTACTTCAGATATCGTACGATAGCTCACCAGTTCAAAGCGATCTTCAAATCCCAGGAAATGCTGATGAAGCAGAACAAATAAGGAGGCATCGGCATTCTCAAATTCATACCCTTTATTTTCCAGTTCCTTCAGCTTGGCCAGGAATGCCCGCATTTCGGGCGACTTTTCTTTTAGATCAATTCCCAGTTGTTTTGCTTTGATAAAGACACTACTGCTTCCAGACATATCGGATAAAAGAATGCGCTGACGATTGCCCACTTTCTCCGGTGGCATATGCTCATAGCTGCGAGCTACTTTCTTAGCAGCATTGGCATGCACGCCACCTTTATGTGCGAAAGCGCTCTCACCCACAAATGGCTCTTTCTTATTCGGTGTCATGTTTGCCATCTTATCCACATCAATCGAGAATTTCCGTAAATGATCCATGTTGGATTCGCATGCCAATGAATATCCCATCTTAAAATAGAGATTAGGAACAATCGAAGTCAGGTTGGCATTTCCCACCCGTTCACCATAGCCATTTACGGTCCCTTGGATCATTGTAGCTCCTGCTTCAGCTCCAGCCAGGGATAGGGCAACTCCCAGTCCACAGTCATTGTGACAATGTACTCCCAAAGGGGTCTTACCGCAGAAATCTTTTACAGTGTTCATAATGTCTGCAAATTCAAGAATTTGCGTTCCGCCGTTTGTGTCACATAGCACCACAAAGTCTGCACCACCACTGACTGCTGCGCGTAAGGTTGATAGGGCATATTCCGGATTTTTTTTATACCCATCGAAAAAGTGCTCGGCATCGTAAACTACTTCTTTTCCCGCATCCTTCAAGAAAGCCACTGATTCACGGATCATGTTGAGATTCTCTTCCAGAGTTGTCTTCAAAACGTCCGTCACATGCAGGGTCCAACTTTTCCCAAAGATGGTGACCACAGGCGTGTCGGCTTCAATCAATTGATGCAATTGAGGATCCTCAGCTGCTTCGAGGTTGGCTCTTCTGGTAGATCCGAAAGCAGCTAGTTTTGCATGCTTGAACTGATGCCCTTTGGCTACCCGGAAGAATTCCATATCCCTTGGATTTGAACCCGGCCAGCCACCTTCGACATAGTCGAAACCAAACTCATCCATTCGATGCGCCAACAACAGCTTGTCTTCTGCACTGAATGAAATGCCTTCACCTTGCGTACCATCTCGCAACGTCGTGTCATAAATGAGAATGTGTTGGCTTGACTTCACAGGCATTTTATCTGCGTAAACTATGAGGACTACGAAATTATTCAAATCTCACCAATAGAAAAGGAAAAGGATTCCTTTCTATATCCCCGAGCGCATCTTATTCCAATACCACTCATCATGTGATTTTTCCATTTGAGCTTGGTCGTTACCTTGTTCGGATGTGAGAGACTGCTTGCTGAGTGAATGCATCTTGTGACTGTAGTTCGCATTCATCTACCTTTGACTACGCAGGTTAGTTCATTTAATAATTTTTCTAAAGATGTTGAAACATGAATACCAGAATTGTCCTGCACACTCTATCTATTTTTCTTTTTATTGGAATTATTCATCCTGTCCTTGGTCAGGAGTGCCCGTCACCTGGAGGCTTAGCTCTTGTTAGTACATCTGGCAGCTCTGCGGACCTTTCGTGGTCTGCCGTTGATGGTGTTTCTCAATATGATGTGAATGTCGAGGATGCCAACAATAATCCTATTCCCTTTAAGGTAGAAACTACGGTCAGTGGAACTACCTACACAGTAGGAGGCTTGCAAAGCGGATCCGAGTACAAGTTCAAGGTACGCTCGATCTGCGGTGGAGATCACAGTGATTGGTCAGACAGATTTTTCTTTAGTTCGGCCGGTGACGGTGGGGGAGGAGGTTCAGGAAACGGTGGTGATAACTGCACTGCCATTCCTGATGGCCTCGCAGTTTCCGGTTTGAGCGCCACTGGTGCTACATTGTCTTGGAATGCTGTGCAAGGGGCGACTGGTTACGAAGTGGAAGTCGAAGACGGAGACAATACCCCTCCCTTTGAAATGAACTTCAATACAGTAAATACCTCAATAAATGTGAGTGGACTTAGTACGGGGGGAGAATACAAGTTTAAGGTGAAGGCCATCTGCAGCAGTGGCTCTAGTGACCACTCACCCTGGTTCTTCTTCAACACCGATGGATCCGGTGGAAACGGTGGGAATACCGGAGGTGGCGAGAATTGTACCACCATCCCTTCCGGACTTGCAGCTGGTAATATTACTGGCACCACTACAGATCTAAGTTGGAATGCCGTTTCGGGGGCTGTGAGCTACGAGGTGGAAGTGGAGGATGATGAAAATACGCCACCGTTTATGGTGAACATCAATACCGCCAACACAACGATCACAATAGAAGGTTTGTCTGCCGGTGGTAATTATAAGTTCAAGGTAAAAGCTGTTTGTAACAGTGGTTCTAGTGATCATTCTCCCTGGCTCTTTTTTTCCACTGGCGATGGAGGGAATGGAGGAACCACACCCGGAGGTGGCAATTGCACCACTATCCCGACTGGATTGGTTGCAAATGCAATTACGAATACCAGCGCAGAATTAAGTTGGAACGCAGTGGAGGGAGCAAGTGGATATGAAGTTGAAGTAGAGGATGATGAAAACACGCCAACCTTCCTGTTTAATGCCAATACGGCAGCCACTTCGATTATGGTGGAAGGGTTGGTTGAGGGTGGTCAATATAAGTTCAAGGTCAAGGCTTTGTGTGGAGAGGATTCCAGTGATCATAGTCCTTGGTTGTTCTTTGTCGGGGGAAGCAATGGGGATGGTGGCCCATCGACAGGTTCTTGTGGCATCCCTTCCGGATTGGCAGTGAGTAATATTACAGACACGAGTGCTCAGTTAACCTGGACAGCAGTGGCGAGCGCAGACAATTACGAAGTGGAAGTCGAGGATGCAGAGAATACACCGGTTTTCGATCTCCAATTGGTGACTGCGGGTACTGAGCTTGTTGTCAATGGTTTAGTAGCAGGTGGAAACTACAAATTCAAAGTCAAATCGCTTTGTGATACACTATCGAGTGACCACTCTCCTCTGTTCTTTTTTACGACCTCTACTAATGGCGCTGGGGGAGGAGCTGGCAATCCAGGAAGTTGCGCTGTTCCTCAGGATTTGACTGCCATTGACATCACTTTTGATGCTGCCACTTTGTCCTGGGGGGCCATAGAAGGGGTGACTGGGTATGAAGTAGAAATCGAAGACAACGAAAACACAACGCCATTTAATTTAGAAGTCCAAACCGAAAATACCCAGATCAGAGTAAGCGGTCTTGTACCGGGAGGACAGTATCAATTCAAGGTGGAAGCTATATGTGGGATCGAGTCCAGTGATCATTCACCATGGTATTTTTTCACTACTACGTCTCTGATCAATGTCGCCAATGCAGTGAACAACTCTAGGTTGGCACTCGAAACAATTAGTGACAGAACTGATTTGATACCTCTCTATGTTCAAGTATTCCCTAATCCTGCTTCCGATTTTCTTCAAGTCGATCTGAGAGAATGGCCTGTTGATCGAACATCGCAAATCCATCTGGTAGACTTCACAGGTAGGATAGTTTTTAGAGCAGATGCAGCTCATGGAAGTTTATTGCAGATCCCTGTCGCTGGTTATCGAGATGGTTTCTACCAATTGGTGGTTCAATCAGGTAAATCGTTACGGACGAAAAAATTTCTTATCAACCATTAGATATCGTTTAGGTGGTCAAGATGGGGTGGATCGCAAGACCACCCCTTTTGTTTTTATCAATGACCAGAAGCTTTTGAGAGCTTGACAGCAATAGACTAATCAAAAAGATTACAGGGTCGTATTGAATCATATAATTCGTTCAATAATTCTTAATGTATTCAAAGTGCCATCCTAACAACTGTGTAAAAAAAGTATCCCATTTGGTATCTACAATCGAGCCTTCAAATTAAAATTGAGCTAAATTTCAAAACGAATGACCAAAAATTCGGGCTATGAGATACCTAAGATTGCTACTCCCCATTTGCATTTTGGTTGGCTTTCAGGAAAGTTATGCTCAAGTTACTACTGCCAGTATCACTGGCGAGATTCTGACTGAGGATGGAACTCCGTTGATCGGAGCCACTATAGTCGCTACCCATCAGCCCACCGGAACCGTTTTCGGTACCACCACCAGGGAAGATGGGCGTTTTGACTTACCAAACTTACGGGTGGGTGGGCCGTACACGATTGAATACACCTATATCGGTTATGAAAGTCAGCGGGAAGAGGACATTTTCCTTCAACTGGGACAAAAACTAAAAGTAGCTCCTCAACTAAAAGAATCTGCCACGACCCTGCAGCAGGTGGTCATTACTTCCGGACGTAACCCGATTATCAGCCGGGATCGTACGGGTGCAGAGACCAATGTGACATCATCACAACTGGAAAAGCTTCCTACGATCAGTCGATCTGCCGCCGATTACTATCGTCTTACTCCGGCATCTGATGGAAATAGTTTTGCTGGACGGAATGATCAGTTCAACAATTTTGCTTTGGATGGATCGATTTTCAACAATCCATTTGGACTGGATGCTGCAACTCCGGGAGGCCAGACCGATGCACAGCCCATCTCACTCGATGCGATTGATCAAATCACTATATCACTAGCACCTTACGATGTCACCCAGGCGGGCTTCACTGGTGCAGCTGTAAATGCTGTGACGAAGTCGGGTACCAATGAGTTTTCCGGATCTGTTTTCGGGTTTTACCGGGATGAGAATTTTACAGGGAATAAGGTTAGTGGTGAGGATATTGTGGTTCCCGATCTCACCCAGTCTCAATTTGGATTTACCCTTGGTGGTCCCATCATACGGAATACCTTATTTTTCTTCGCAAACGCCGAGATCGATAATCGAGAAGACCTTGGAACTACCTTCATAGCTAGTGGATCCGGCAGCGGAGCCGGAAATGTTTCGAGAGTAAGTGCAGCAGACCTCGCTGCAGTTTCTAATGCTTTGCGCCAACGTTTTGGGTATGAGACCGGAGCTTTCCAAGACTATATTCATGAGACTAACAGCACCAAAGGAATATTTAAATTAGACTGGTCTGTTGATCGGAATCATACGGTCACCGCCACTTACAATTTTCTCGATGCGATTAAGGACAAACCGGCGCACCCTTCGGCAATCGGCAGAAGAGGTCCGGATTTTACCACCCTGCAATTTGAAAACTCAGGATATCAGATCAACAATGTAATTCACTCAGGGATCCTCGAGTGGAGAGCACTTTTTACCAATACCGTATCGAATAAATTGCAAGTAGGTTACACAGCTTTTCGTGATAAGAGGGATCCGTTCTCCGACCCATTTCCAGTTATCAATATTGCCAGAGATGGAATTCGCTACATCGTGGCCGGTCACGAGCCCTTTTCCATTCACAACCGGCTCAACCAGGATGTTTTTCAATTGACAAATAACCTCAATATCTATGCCGGGGATCATTCTTTTACCATTGGCGCAAGCTTGGAAAGATTTGACTTTGATAATTCTTTCAATCTGGACGCCTATGGTGGGACTTTCGGACCGGATTACGTTAGTGTAGCTGCTTTTTTGGATAGTCTCAATACCGGAGCATTGGATGGTTTGGTATCTGGTGCAGAGGCAACCTTTTCTCGTAATGGAGGAGATGAAGGCGTAGAAGGAGAGGGATGGGCTCTTGCTGAGACCAATGTAGGGCAGCTGGCATTTTACGCTCAAGATGAGTGGACACCTACTGACAAGCTGAAGCTCACACTTGGTCTTAGAGTAGATATTCCTCTGTTCTTTGATACTGAAGACAAGATTCAGGAGAACCTGGACCGGCAGTGTTGCTATGCTCCTGAAATCACCTGGTTTGATGAAGAAGGTGCACCACAGCAATTTGTCCACACCGAGTTACCTGATAACAACACTCTTTTTTCACCAAGACTTGGATTTAATTATGATTTGAAAGGTGACCAAACAGCTCAGCTCAGGGGTGGCACCGGACTTTTTTCCGGAAGGTTGCCTTTTGTCTGGCTTGGCAATCACGTAGCCAATCCCAATTGGTTCTTCTATAATTACACGAGAAGAGATTATAAATTCCCACAGGTATGGCGAACGAATTTAGGCTATGATCATCAGTTCTCCACCGGATGGATTGCTACCATCGACTTGATGTACTCAAAGGATGTCAATGCCTCGATCGTTCGAAATTATGGTTTGAAGCCCCCAACAGGAAGGTTAGACGGAGTCGACAATCGACCGATCTACGGAGCAGGTGACCGGGCTGTCTTTGAAGGTCTCGGATTTCCTCTATCGGTGAACTCATACATCTTTACTAATACAGATATTGGTTATAGCTTCAATACCAGCCTTCAAGTGCAGCGAAACTTCGCCAATGGTTTGTATCTAATGCTGGGCTACAACTATTTGAAGGCTGAAGATGCCAGTTCTATCGAAGCTGAGATTTCGAGCGATGCTTTTGATCGAAACCCTGCATTGGGGCATGTGAATGAAGCAGTTGCTTCTCCTTCGTTATATGGCACCAAACACCGGATCATCGGGGCTGCCAGTAAAGAATTTTCCTCTGGTGATCAATGGAAAACAACCGTTTCCACCTTTTTCCAATATGCTCAGGGAGGTACTACCCAGAATGACAACGTAGCTGACTTTCGATTTAGTTATACCTATTCAGGTGATATCAATGGAGATGGTTCGTTCCTCAATGACTTGCTCTACATACCTACAGATAGTGAGCTGGATCAGATGAACTTTGTTACCGATCAACAAAAGGAAGCATTCCGGAGATACATTGAGCAGGACGATTATCTAAGCGAGAATCGAGGCTCTTATGCCGAGAAATATGCGATTCTGGCCCCGTGGTATTCCCAATGGGATTTGAGAATTCTACAGGACTTCAATTTCGATGTTGGCAGTAAGGTCAACACCATTCAGTTCAGCATCGATGTCTTAAACTTTGGTAACCTCATCAGCTCGAGCTGGGGAGTGAAGCAACTCCCACAAAACACACAACCTGTAGGTGTCAGCGTGGAAAATGGCGTGCCTACCTATTCTTTTGATCCGAGTCTTACCCAAACTTTTGCCGATGATTTTAGTCTGAACACGAGGTGGCAGGCAAAATTTGGACTGCGATATATTTTCTAGTTTTGAGATGTTTTAAAGCCCGGGTCCGCCTTTTTCTTAGAGGCGGACTTTCTTATTTGCGATCGCTATCCTGATGTAGGGTGATCCGAAGGACAGAACAAGTGGCTTGTTCTGCAAACCGGTCTCTGGATCCGAAAAGAATCCGTAACCAATTGTCGTCTCTGGGTGTACCGGTGATTAATAGATCGAACCCTGCACTTGCAGCGTTGAGAGCTTCGAGAGGATTGCTGGCCTTGACGATTTCCACGGTAGCGGGAGCCTGACAATTCGAGATCAGTTGCTTAGAGGTTTCTTCCAGTTCGGCCGAATCTGAAGGGGGGGTGTTCACATCAATGATCCGGATGAAAGTCAAACTAGCTTTATGGAAATTGGCAATGCGGTCGGCAACTTTTACGAATTCTTGATCATTCCTACCTGGTCTCATCCCCACCAGGATTTTACGAATGTATCTTACCCCTTTGTCTTTGTAAAGTGCAAAGTGGGAATTGACGTGGCTAACCAGCCATCCTACAGGATTATTAACCAGTATGCCGGTGCGTGCCCGGCCATCCCAGCTCATTACCATCCATTGGCAATGAGTCCGGTCGCTCACACTGTAGATGGTCCTTACCAGGTCGTGACTGACAGCTGCATCAAAATCGACGTCCACCTGTCGCTCCTCAGCCATTGCGGAAATGCGCCGGTTGAGCGAGGAGACAATCAAGTCATCCTCCAGCAAGGCATCCAGGATGGTCTGGTCCGGCACCTCGGTGATATGAAGTACCTGGATTTTCTCTCCTCCTGCAAGAGCCGCTCCCATTTCAACCAGCATCTCAGGAGAGCGTTCTCCTCCAAGAAGAGGTACCACAACATTCGCATCGACCAGAGTGGCATCAAGACTTCCTACTTTCGGATCCGGATTAAAAATTGCCGACTTGGCCGAACTTTGCCTCCGGTAGAGCAGATACAAGGCCGGTCGGTGACCATACACCTTCAGCACGCCAGAGCGCTGGGATTGAGTACGACCATAGACCATGAAAACGGCCAAACCAAGTGCTGCAATCAATAAGATGGCAAGATTTGACAGCAACCCAAGGTACCAGAGGAGTACCAATCCCGACAGAATGCCAAATAACTGCAACCACGGATACAAAGGAGATTTATAAGGTGGAGTGTACCATTGTACGGCCGTCTCCCTCAGGATGATAACGCATGCATTTACCAGAATAAACATAGCCACCAGGAAAGCACTGGCGAGTTTTGCGATTTTTTCAACATCCAGAAAGATGATCACAAGGGCCATCAGACCACAAGTGAAAAAGATCGTAATAATCGGTGTCAAATAGCGGGGATGTACTTTAGCCAGAAGGGGTGGTACGAGACGATCATGACTCATGGCAAAAGGAAAACGCGATGCAGCAAGAACACCCGAGTTTGCTCCGGAAATCAGGGTAAAAACACCGACTACTGCTGCAATGACACCAATGGAAGTGCCTCCTATTTGCTGAGCCAGACTGTAAATCGGACGAATATCACCCTCAAGTGATGATGTAGGTATATTGCCGGCCATCACAAATGTTACGGAAGCATAAATAACCGTTACGATCACAAGCGACAAGACCATTGCAACCGGGAGATTTCGATTTGGATTTTTGATTTCACCAGCAATGGCTGCCACTTTTGTGATTCCGGCATAGGAGACAAACACAAAAGCGGTTGCTGTGATGAGCCCTTTACTGCCATGAGTAACGGCAGGCTGCAACAGGTCATAATCAAATGTCACTAGACCGTAGATTACCAATGGGACAAGGCCGGCGATACTTAATGATATGATTGCCAGCTGGACCTTACCGACCTTTTTTACCCCAATGATATTTAGAAACATGATGAGCAATAGGAAAGCTAAGGCGACAACTTTGATCGGGACATCTGCTAGGACCATCAAATAGGCTCCAAATCCTACGAGGGCAAAAGAACTTTTCAATAAAAGAGAGATCCATAATCCAAGACCGGAGATCGTACCCAAGATCGGACCAAAAGCTCGTTCGATATAGACGTATGCCCCACCCGAAGTAGGAAGGGCTGTGGCCAGTTCTGCCTGTGAGATGGCTGCTGGTAATACGCAAAAGCCAGCCAGCAAATATGCCAACCAAATAGAGGGACCAGTCTTGGCAGCAGCCAGACCGGGTAGTACGAATAGACCGCTGGGCAACATACCCGCAACGGCAATAGCAACAACATATACCAGCGAAAGGCTTCGTTCTAGTTTCTTCATTCAGAGATAAGGCGCAAACTTTGAAAATAAGCAATTTGAAATCGTTGCAATAGAAGGACTCCTATAGAACCCTCCTTCGTCTCTACGTTATCAGTGATCTCCGTAACTAAGTTCTCCAGCCTCGATCAATATTTCGGTCTTGTTTTGAACGGGTGGCAACAGACAAGTGGCGTAATCAGTAAATGCACAGGGCGGGTTATAGGCTTTGTTGAAGTCGATGAATGTCTGGCCATGCTCATCGGCACGGGGAGTATAGACATATCTTCCACCACCGTATGTTTCCACACCATTCGTGCCATCACCAAAGATCAGAAAGTATTGATCTCTGCCACCATCGAGTACAAGCATTTGGTGATGTTTACCTTGAATATTAAATCTCAGACTGCCTTCCGGATAGTATTCACGTTTCAAGCCCTGTACATCATCGAGAAAGATGACAAACCCTGAATCAGCAGGATGAAACGTAGCATTGATGCGCCAGTCAGGATTGATCGGATAATGAGGTATAGTATCCAGTTCAGAAATGGCTGGATTTGATCGGTCCCGAAGCCTTAGAGCAAATCGGTCGCTTCTCTTCATAACCAGCCAGTTGAGGTGATCATGCTCGAAGATTAATGGTTCTTGCTCCGGAGAAAATATGGATGAATTAGTTATAGACTTTCCCTCTGAATGAACATCGATCCCGGGTTGTACCTCCATCCAAATAGAATCCCCACGACGATGAAATGTGCCTATTTGTTCTGGTGCGTCCTTTGGAAAAATGATGTTGTTTTCATCGGATGAGCCGAAGGTTGAACTACCTTCGCTGATCCAGAACAATCCAGCTAGAGAAAGCCAACCATCGGGCGATTTCAATCGATTCAGTCGATCCTGGTGCCAATGACGAACTTCCTCCTGGTAGCTCGATGCATCCGTGGCTGATTCTTGGGCTAAGACATACGATGAGTACAACTGGCAGCAAAACATGAAGAAGAAACAAGTTGGTTTGATCACGGCACACCTTTGTAATTCAAGCAAAAATATATCAAATATTTGCGCACCGGTCGTTGACCCCGGTAAACAACGATAGGATCAAGTTCCTCAACATAGTCAAAATATGAGCTGCTCCAATCGGGTTGCTTTTCACTGCGTTCCAAATCTTTGAAATGATTCTCGCTATCGATAAAGAATGCAGATTGGCCCTCAAGCATATTAAGGTCCTCTCCAAGGAAGTCGAATTGTAAAGCAGATTGACCGATGATATTTCCCGCATAAACATTCTCGTTCAGATGAAATCTAAGTTGAGCGCTGGTTTTGTAGTTGTCCGAACTGAACAAAAAGCAGTCGGGGCACTTTTCTTTTCGCACCTGATCAATCTGTGCAGCCAGCTCTTTCCAACCGATCCAGGTGTCATCACTTTTTACCAACACTGGATAGAAAATTACCTGCACCAACAGGATCAGGTGAATCACGGCAGAAGTAATCAGATGCCATTTGACATGTTTTGATTGAATAGCACTTGCAATCAGTAGCAATCCGGTAATGTAGGCTGGCATTTGCCAGTTGATTTTTACCCAATAGAAGATAGATATACCCAGAAAACCTCCCCAAAGCGGCAGAAAAAATGCAAGCAAAAAGATTTTATTTGGAGAAAAATACTCCCAGTTCCTTTTCCAAGCCCGATTCAGGATTTTGAAGACTTCCATGATCAGGATTCCAAAAATGAGTGGCAGAAGCAAAAAAGCTTGATGCCCAAGAACTCCCAATGGGAATTCGGGATGGAGGGAAAACTTTGAGATGCTTTCCGATCTGTTTGCCTGAAAAAGAAATGATGCAAAATCATTTTCAATATTCCAGAGAATCACCGGAGTCACTGTAATCAACATCGCAATGATGGTGAGATACGGCCAAATGGTTCGGAAGTATTTACGATATGGTTTAGCTAAAAACAGGAATATGAAAAGACCCAAAGGCAGAAAGACAGCTGTATATTTACTGTCAAATGCCAACCCCATAGATACTCCAGCCAGTAGCCAGGATAGCTTATTTTCTCGAAAAATTGCTTCGTGGCAACAGACTAATGAGATTGTCCAGAAAAGCATCAAAGGAACATCCGGGGTAGTGATGATCGAGAGTATCGATACCAGGATGGTGGTTGAGAAAACCACAGTGATCAACAGAGCCTGGCGAGTGTCGAGAAACCTCCGGGCAAGTTGAAAGAATCCATATTGTGTCACGGCAGTCACAACGAAATCAGCCAATCTTATTGCAAACACATTCTTGCCCAACAACGACTTGCTGATCCAAATCATGTAGGCTACAGCAGGAGGATGATCGAAGTAGCTTAGGTCAGGATTCTCAGCATACATAAAGTAATATGCATCTTGAGGCATCAAACCCATGAAGGGCCCTAGTACCAGCCGGAACAAGTTCCAGCTGAGAATAATCCACAATGCAGTCTTTGAGAATCGACTTCCAGGATTTTCCATGAACGAAAATAAAGAAAACAGAGAGTCGCACTAGTGTGCAGGTCTACGCGATTGCTAGAGTGGGAGCTTTTAATCAAATTGCAAGCTCTTCGGACCTTGATCTTGCCGCAACTGAATCAATGTATTAGGTGAATTTAAGTCTAATCTCAATCGACATCAATTGCCCTTCTCAATCAAATCGATCAAATTGTCGATAGCCGCCTGAACGAATGCAGGATCTTCGGCATGGGTATCCATTTCAACAACTTCTATGTTAGTAGGTAAACATTCTTTCAGCCTTTCGAAAAAAGCCTGATCCGAAACGGGATCGTGCAAAACACTTCCGGGAGTCGAGTACCTACCCACTCCCTGTGTTGGTATGAAGAAAAAGGCTTTATTGGTAGTGAACTGAAGGCGACGACAAATTTCATCAGCTACCCTTTTGATTTCATCGGCATTTAATCGAGGAACAAATACTACCGGACTGTGAAAGACATGGAGATGATCCTTGTAAGCGGGCGGAACTTCATTTGGAGGTACTAGGATACCAAGGTGTTCGGCTCCCCCTGGACATAACACCTGCGGCAGACCAAGCTTACCAGCGATGGTCAATCTTTCCGGACCCCCGGCACGTAGCACAGACCAGACATCGTCTGCTATTTCACCCATTGCATAATCAAATACAGCTCCAATGATACCCTCCCTCATCATTTGTTCCATCGCTCTACCTCCGGAACCAACGGCATGGAAGACAATGACTTCATATTCCTTTTCTTCCAAGTACTTCAGTGCATGCATGGTTCCTTGAGTTAGGACGCCAAGATTTGTCATGCCAATCAAAGGTTTTTCGCCCTTCTGAATATCAAAAATGGTTTCGGTGTCGGCCATTCCACATGCGGCACCAGCTGCATTTGAAAGTATCTTTCGCGTGAAAGGATTTAGCTTCAGGATATCACTTACTGAAAACATCATGGTGATGTCCTTAATCCCAACAAATGGTGATGTATCACCAGACGCCACTGTTGACACCATAATTTTTGGAAATCCATAGGGAATAGCTTGCATGATATTGCAACATCGAGTTGTGCCCTGGGTACCTCCCAATCCCAGTATGGCGTGTACCTTGTCCTCTTCAATAAGTTCCTGGAGGAGGCGTATGCATCCTTTTTCAACGATCGGGCTAGCAGCTTCTCGAGTTGGGTTTTTTAACATTTCCGATAGTGAACTGTCTCCAGCTTCGGCAATCCTGCCCCGGTCGATATCCGGAGGAGTGCCGGGTTCACCAACTACACCGATATCGAATAGCAGGGCATTAAATCCCCGCATCTGAATTTGTTCCCTTAAATATTCAGCTTCCTGTGCTTTTGTATCAAGAGTGATGAGAAGGGCAATTGTTTTTGCCATGACTTTACTATTTCTTTCTGTTACGAGGGAACCTCAAATCGGCAAATTCTTTGGCAGTGGAATACACCGCCCGTTCAATGGGAATACGCTCAGTTGAAGACCCGGTCCAGATGCCATCGGTGCTGGTATGGTCCAACATGTACTGAGCATCCTGTGGATTTTCCATGGCAGCACCGTGCGCTATTAGCAGCATACCGGGATTAATCTTTCTCAGTGCCTGATAAGCATCTTCGGTCCGGCTGGCGGTCTCTTCGATGGTTTCGCCAGAATCGTATCCTTTTAAACCACCTTTAGTTGTGCCCGCGTGAAAACAAAACAAATCAGGTTTTGCTTCTTCGACAATTCGGAAGCTGTCTTCAAGATCAAATGCAAGTCCGATCGACACCATGTCCATTTCTCTAGCGAGCTTCAGCATTGCAATTTCATTGTCCAGGGTAACTCCACTCTTCGTGAGCACCCGGTAGATCTCACTATCCTTGTCCACATAGCTGATGGATGGTCCGATGTTGGAAGCGGAGAATACTCCAATGCTTTTTAGATCATTGAGGACACAAACCATGTCCTTGAGAGGGTCGTTGGCATTCAGACACGCACATATGAATGACTTTCCGTCGATCGCCGGCATGATGTCCTCACGAGTATAATCGATGGTCTGCTTATTCGAATCCAAGATGGGCCACATCATTGACATGGTGCCCATGCCATTTGCTCGGAGCCGTGCACCCGAGAATGTATTGATGCAGTCTGCCCCCGCCTTCTCCAGAAGCTTGGCAACCAGACCACTGCCGGCACTGGCAATGAATATTGGCAGATTATCATCTACTTTCTTGTTCAGCTTTGCTAGAATTTCTTGCCTTGATGTGCGAGGTACAATCATAGGATTTAGTTTAGGTTTTTGTTTCAAATTACGCGTTCATTACCACCATCTATTGGTATCTGCGCCCCAGTGGTTTTAGAGAATGTGTTTCCCAGCATGGCAATGATCAGGTGAGCAACATCTTTAGATTTGACTTCGGTTTTTAAGACATTGTTGGTCTTGTATTCATCAATTGTGAGACCGTAATGCTCCGCTCTTTTCTTCAAGACCTCATCTGTCCAGATATCGGTATCATAGACTGCGTTAGGATGAACGATGTTGATTCGTATTCCGTACTTACCCAACTCTAATGCTGCTACCCGCACCATCTGGGTGAGTCCTGCTTTTGCAACCGAATATGCTGAAGCTCCAGGACCCGGTGCCGGTACGTTTTTTGACCCCACGATGACCACCGATGGATCGAATCCAAGCCTCAGAAAAGGAACAGTCTGCTGAAGTAGCCTTCGATGGCTTGTAAGATTGACATCAATGCTACGTTGCCAAATCTCATCATCCATGCTGTCGATCGTCTTACTGGAAGGGAAGATGCCTGCATTGGATACCAGTAAGTCTACACCTCCAAAATGCCTTACCGTTTGATCAAGAGCATTGCTTAGATCCTCTTCTTTTGTGACATCGCACTCGATCCCTAGTACAGATTGATGGCTAAATCTCTCGATGATTCCAGGGTTGATATCTAATGCTGAAACCACGGCGCCTTCTTCCAACAGTGTTTCTACGCAGGCTGCACCTATGCCGCTGAGAGCGCCAGTCACAATAGCTACTCTGCCTTCAAAGGGCTGAGACTTCTTACCCTTTTTCAGTTTTTCTTGCTCTAGGCTCCAGTATTCCACTTCAAATAGATCTTTGGATGGCAGAGCTGTCCACCCACCCAATTGTTCAGCCCGGTAAATCGCCTGCATAGTGTGGCGGCTGATGTCATTAATGATTTGAATGCTCTTTACATTTTGCCCAAACGAAAGTGTACCTGAAGAGGGCAATAGACCCCATCTGGGAGACCTGTCAAGCTTAGTCTGATCTGGCTGAGCATAGTCAGCGAAGTATTGATCGTATTGGTGGCCAAAATCATTTAAGTCCGTTCGGAAGTCTTCATTAAGGACAACCGGTGTTCTTTTTGTGCGAATGATGTGGTCGGGTGTCAAAGGACCACGGCTGACCAGGCTTACCATATTGGGTAAGGCACTGAAGAAAACAGCCTCTTGAGAGGTATTCAGACGACACAGTACCGGACGTCCCCATAGTTGAGCTACTTCCTTTCTGATTTCTGCAATCTGCTTGGCATCGACCGGTTGAAAAGTACGTTTCGGCAAGTCCTCTGTGGCATGCTTATCCAGATATGATTCTGCTGTGCTTACCAATTCGATCATCTTCTCATAGCTCTTGCGGGCATCATGATCAAATGTAAAAACCCCATGATTCATAAGGATCATTCCATCGATAGAGGACCAGTCAAAATCCTGAGTCATTTCGAAGATGGTCCTGGCCAGGATAAATCCGGGCATGACGTACGGGATGATCAACACTCGATTTCCATAGAGTTCCCGGATTTGCTGTTCACCATTAGGAGTGTTGGTGATGGTGACCACTGCATCGGCATGGGTATGGTCGACAAATCGAAAGGGAATTATTGCATGAAGAATCGCCTCAACCGAAGGATTTGGAGCAGCAGGGTTGGTCATAGCCATACGCTGATTACGTACCATTTCGATATCGCTCAACGTCTCGAGCGTAGCCAGTCTCTTCAATACTTCCAGTTTTACAGGAGCAAATCCTGCTTCCTCAATGGTGGCAAGATCCCATCCGCTGCCTTTCACAAAGAGAATTTCCTCTTCTTCTCCAAAAATATTTTTTTCCGTTCCCTTCACTGAAGTGTTGCCACCCCCATGCATTACGAGATCCTCATCCTGGCCAAGCAGCCTGGAAGTGTACACTCTTAATTTGAGAAGGTCACCATTCAATGATTCAGCAAAAGTCTGGTCCCAACGATTTTTCATAGCAGCATCTTAAGGTTCACTAATAGGTTCTATTGATAGGTTTAGTTCATTTTTAAGACCACACTTGGATCAAAAGGAAATTGGCCAAACTCTCTGCCGTAGATGGCGAGTCCTCCATTTCCCTCTGCAACCAGTTCGATATTCAGCTCCCCTGATCTCGCCGCTGCCCGCAGGATTCGCTGCGACAGTGGAACCCGAATCAGATAACCGTATGATCCCGCTTCCCTCAGCTTCCGATCGGTAAGTTGATGATGCCAGGACAAGACACCCCGGTGATCAGCTGGGTCATCGGCTAGATCTGTTGTATGCAATTTGATACCGTTTACGTGGACAGAAATGCGAGAAGAGTGTTCGATCTCATCGGTCATTGGATATGAGTTTGGATTACTACTAGGGGATACCCGGTCACCCCTCATGTAATCCTGGTCGCGATCAAAATCTTCCTGGTCTTTGACAAAGAGCTCTTTTGCTGATGCCTCTACAATAAAATAGCCGGACTTCGCCCGACGGGCTTCCGGAGGTAACGCAAAAGAATAAGTAAACGATCCTGAACCGGCTCCATTTACTTTGCGGCCATCTCGTACCTGCCACGATTTATTTGACCATTCTGACTTGGTGTATTGGGATGGGCTCTTTGAGACTGCGATCACATCATCCAGTCCTTGGCCACTGACTTCAAAGTGCATGAAATTCCGGTGAAGGACCTCTCCCCCTGAATCTTCAACTTGGAGCCGCAGGATGCTGAGACCTGACTGATTTGGCATTTTAATCTTTAGTGGATCTAATTCAGACTGCATCCAGGGAATGTAGGAAATGATCTTTGAAGAGGATATATTTTTTTCTGTTTCACCAATATAATTGGTATGCTCCAATTCATATTTGATCGTTAGCTCTGATCCCAGATCTGCTCCAGTCATGGCGGATAGAAAAATCGGGACAGTGACCTCGGCACCACCTTGGACTGTCTTACAAATCTCATTTCCTGTTGAAAGGTAAATTAGACTATGCAGATCATTCAATCGCATTCCAGGGTACAATTCTTCGAATCCGGTATATTTTTTACTCCGGTCAAATCTCCAATATCCATTCCATTCATTGATCACATCGTGATGCTCAGTATAAAGCCAACCTGCAACCTTCGGAAACATCCTGAAGGTGTTTAGCATACGATGATAATCCCAACTCCAGTCGACATCACCGGTACTTCCCTCATATCCCCAAACGTTCCCACATTCTGAATTGAAATTAGGCTGGTGCCCTTGCTCGAAGCCATTTTCAAAATCATAGGTGCTTCCTGGAAATGTACTGTCCACGATGGTTTGAAGCAGTTCGGGCCAGGCCCATCCCGGTAGGTAGCTATGCCAGGTATTTAAATCGGTTTCAGTGTGTCCGTATCCACAACAAATGGAATTGTCTTCGACCAGTCTGGTTTGATCCAGCGATTTAGCCAGGTAATACATCGATGCCACCCAGTCTTGTGTTTCGGGTAGATAATCACTGGTACGCCGCTGATCGATTCTCCAATCAGATTTAAGTCCCCAGGTCTCATTGAAAATGCACCATGAGAAAATACTGGGATGATTGAAATCTCTCTTGATCATCTCGCGCATTGTATACTCCGATTCTTCTTGCATTTTCCGATTTGGAAGGCCCCAACTGTTGGGAAGGTCTTCCATCACCAAGAGACCAAGTTTATCAGCCCAATACAGTTTCCTTGGCACTTCGACCTTGATGTGGGTTCGAATGCCATTTAGTCCAATGTTGATCGAACGGGCAATTTCCTCTTGCAGAAACTTGTCACTGGGAAACGTATAATATCCTTCCGGATGATAAGACTGATCCAGAGCCAATTGAAGATAGACTGGTTCATTATTCAAGGAAACATACATATGCTCTGAGTTTGGCATACGCATTGTAGAAATTTTTCGCATGCCAAAGTACGAGGTAAGGTGATCTGAACCCAACTGGGCCTGAACCCAATAAAGATGTGGATCCTCCAAAGTCCAAAGCCGTGCTCCTGGGATTGGCACCGCAATTCGAGTATAATTTGACCCAGCTTTAAACTCAGCCCGTGCTTCAATAATATCTACACCGCTATTGATGCTTATCGTTAGTTCATGGTCCTCACCAGCAGGTTCGGCTAGGTAGCCTTTTACTACAACTTCCTTCTTATCTATATCAGGAAGGAAATGAAGAGCATCGAGATAAACATACCCTCGAGCTTCGAGGTAGGGGGTCTGCCAGATTCCCCTGGCATTTCCATAGCCTTGCTTACCATACAACGTAAAATCCCTCCTGGCATCATCTACGCGAACCACCAATCGGTGGTTTTGACCATGGGTGATAAGATCTGTTAGTTCAAAAGAAAAAGGCACATAGCCTCCCTGATGTTTGCCCACCAATTGACCATCTAGCCAGACTGTTGTTTCCCAATCGGAAGCTCCGACTGTCAGGAAAGTACTCTTCGTTTGCCAGGACCTGGGAATATTGATATCTCGCCGGTACCAGGCAATATCAGCTAAGTCGGACTGACCACTCAGTTCACTACCCCACGGGAAGGGGACCGTAATTCGGCCTGGGAAGTCAGCCCCAGCCCCATACCATTCGTCAGTGATCCCCATATCAAGAGAATCGAAAGTAAATTCCCAGCTGCCATTTAAGTTGATCCAATCTGGTCTCTCGAAATCAGGCCTGGGATGCTCAGGCAAAGGAATTTCTTGTGCCGAAAATGTAGATGATGCGAACGTGGCAATCAAGACCATTAGTAACATTAAAGTTCTCTTGCAAAGCATATGTTATAGTCAATTCAAGGTTTCTTAGATATAAGGTAGATCGAAGGCCTTTAAGTTAAGTTTCGGGATGCACAATTTTTAATTTGTGACATGAAGATATCCTTCATGCTTGCTTTTATTTAGGCCAGTGAAGGGGAGTCAATGTTCCTCAGATACGTAGAGGATAGTGTCGTGCTGCAGATTGGTCAGATCGAAGCGAAGATCCAGGTTACCAATTACCAGCTCACGAATCGCCTCATCATATCCAATTCCAACAAACCAATGGTTACCAAGAGGGAAGTTATTTAACTTAACCTGACCGTCCGCATCTGCTACCAAGGTGGTGTCAGCCACATTTTCTAATTCATATCCGGGGAATTCCGTTGCAAAGAATTTGACATAAACCTCAGTTCCGGGTATAGGACGATCATGATGCCTGACGGTGATACTTAGAGATGTTCTGGGATTGTCTTCGCCGACTAAGGAGCAACCAAAAATCTGAAGCAGAAAAACAGCTACTAGAGGCAGTATGAATTTCATATCAAGATCTTGAACAGATTTGACTCCTTATAGTTTGCTCTGTCGCTTGATTAATTTGTTATTATGGCAGATCAATTTTATATGCATGTTGGCTGTATACTACGACGAATTTCAGAAAACACCATGGCTGCAGCAAGTTCCTGAACCGCAGCCTGGCGATTGCGACGTCGTGTTGGAAGTCAAAGCTTCCGGATTGTGTCGAAGCGACTGGCACGGCTGGATGGGCCATGATCCTGACATCAGCTTGCCTCATGTGCCTGGTCACGAGTTTGCTGGTGTGGTGGTGAAGAAAGGCAAAGCGGTAAGAAATTTTTCTATTGGTCAACGAGTCACTGCCCCTTTCATCCAAGCTTGTGGTCGTTGTGCCTACTGTAGGCAAGGTGATCAACAAGTGTGCAATGACCAAGCGCAAGCCGGTTTCAGCTATTGGGGATCGTTCGCATCGCGTATGTTATTGAAGCGTGCTGATAACAACCTCGTGGTAATACCCGATCCTATGAGCTACGAAGATGCTGCCCTGTTGGGTTGTCGGTTTGGGACAGCGTATCGGGCTATTGTGCACCAATCTCCAGTAAAGAAGAAGTCTTATGTGGTCATATTTGGAGCAGGTGGATTGGGTCTGTCTGGACTGTTGATCTGTCAGGCGCTTGGGGCACACACTTGTGTTGTGGACCCTTCTTTACAAGCTAGAGAATTAGCCAAAGCCATTGGTGCAGATTTAGTGGTGAATGCATTTGATGAGCATCTAATCGAAAATGTAGTTTCTTGGTCGGAGGGCGGTGCACAAGTTACACTAGATGGGGTGGGCAGCAGTGCTGTTTTGAATCCTAGCCTGGCATGCTTGAGGCGAAGGGGTAGACATCTTCAGGTAGGACTGCTGACTTCAGAAGAAACCAAATGGGATCGAATGAGCAATCTCAGAATTGTGGCTCACGAGCTTGAGATCGTCGGGTGTCACGGCATTCAAGCTCACGAATATCAGGGTATGATGGAATTCATAAATGAGACGCAAATCAATTTATCTCAGGTGATCACAGCGCGGAAATCACTGGCTGATGTACCAGAGTACTTTTTCAGTACAGATTCCCCTACCAGAGCTGGAGTGTCGATGATTACCGAATTTCCATATTAGGATTTACTATAAAACTTTACAAAGACCGGTGCGTGCTCATATTTGGGACTTTGGGTCAACTGGATACGTCCTGTTCCATCAGCTCGCATCAGATATATGTCGTAATTGGTGGCATCTGTACTTCCTCCGTCCAGCACAATTAAGTCAGCTTCAGGTGACCAATTGTGCCATCCCTCATTGAAGTCAAGTGTGGATGTGATCCTTGATAGCTGATTACCATTCGGATCAATTTTAAGGATATCATAGTTATTGCCTTGCCTCGACGTGAAAGTGATGATGTTTGAATCAGGAACCCAGTGAGGTGGTCCGGTACGGTAATATTGCCCTGATATGCTATCATTGCCTGCCATTGAGGTCAGCTGACGCTCTTCGATACCTAAGATATCTATTCTCCAAAGTTCTTCATTCCCCCCTTTGTCTGATCGAAAAATGATAAACTGACCATCCGGACTGAAGGTGGGATCACTGATCCGGTAACTGCTTGTTTTCAACACCTCATGAAGTTTTTTACCCGTTGAGTCGATAATGAGGAGAGATCGGCCATCCCCCTGTTGAACACAAATGACAAACTCCTTACCATTCTTTCGGCTACCGATCCACGAATCCAGTACACATCCTTCATAGATTTTTCTCACCTGCCGGGTGGAGGGAATCATTTCAAAAAGATGATAAAAACCCCGGCTAGTGTCACGGTCCGATAAGAAATAGATTTTCTCTCCGGTACTGTGAACACACCAATCTACGGATGATGACTGAGAAAGATTCTCTGAATGACTTCCATCAAGATCCATCCAATAGATCTCGTAGTCTAGAGAATCATTCTTGTCAAGTACATTGTAAACAATCCGTAAATCAAAGGAAGAGTCCGAACGATTTTGAGATCTTTCCTTGCAGGAAACATTAAGTAAAAGCGCAGCAAATAAGCAGGCAACCGTACAATTCATTACAATCCAGAAAGAGAGGAAAGTTAACTAAAAAAACTAATATGTTTTTTTGAATGAGTTCTACCAGTAATAGTAAAATCCTGTTTCGAAGGAGGTGTATTTGTAATCGTGTAAACCCTGTTGTATGGAGGCTGATAAACTTATTTTTTCTAATCGATAGCTTGATTTGAGGAGGGCAATCACTGGCTTATCACCGTTGTTCATATAACCGATGTAAGATCTGATGGAGGCTTCCGTTTCGACACGGCTATCGGTCCATCGTATTCCCAATCCAGTGAGAAACGCGTCATCTTGCAGTAAGTGAGGTTTGTTGGTTTGCCAGGCATAGAAGCCCATCATTCCCAACATCCTAAGCTCCGAATTGCTTGTTTTTCTCAGCAAATAGCCAGCCGATAGATCAAAATAGTAACCAGGCGAATCTGTAAAACGGGCAGCACCAATTTTATTGGAAGTTGCAAACTTATACCCTAGCCGGAGGCCCAGGTTTGTCTTTCGACGACTCATGATTTGAATTCGTGTATTCAGATATATATCGCCTGATGCCCTCATGACATCGTAGTACTCATGAAAAACTTTTCGCTCGGTTTTGAGCGTATGCGATTGCTTGAAGAACTCCACCGGAACCCAGTGGAAATCAAACGACACCTTGTCTTTTACGAATGCATAGTTACCATATAGGGTAGGGTTTAGCGTTTGGTCTCCACTCCGTAAATGAAGACTACTGCTAATCCCGAGATAATTTTGGTTCTGCACTGCACCGGTAGACAATTTCGGTACAGGAAGTGCATTGGGTCCCATATTCCCAGGGGAAATTGTGATATAACGGCTCCAGTGAGTTATCCCATCCCAATTGACATTTTCAGCCCACCATTCATGCGACTGGCTACGAGTAAGGGATGGTAGCAGCACAACAACCAATAGAGATATGACAGGAATCAAATGTTTCATTTGGCTGGGTTCTGCCTACAAATATGCAAGCCTTATTTGTCAAATACCAAGAAATTGATGAAGTATCACTTTCCAGAGAAAGCGTATTAGTCACCCATCGGACAACCTGGAAGGTTACCACCAATACAGATCCTGGACAGATGTGGTCATCAGTCCGCAGATCGACTAACTAAAGCTCAAATAGATCTAACGATTGGGCCTCCGTGGTTCTGATCTCTTCACCACAATGTCTCTCCCATCAAAATTTGAGGCATTGAGCCCTTCGATGGCTGCCCGAGCCTCGTCATCATTTGGCATTTCAATAAAACCATAACCTTTGGACCGACCTGTTTCACGATCCATTACGATCTTCACCGTATCTACGGTACCGTACTGCTCAAAAAGGGATCGCAATGCTGGTTCTGCGGTCCGATAGTTAAGCTTTGCAACAAAAATATTCAAGCTAAAAAATTAAATAGTTATAAAATAAACAGGCGGATGGATCTTGTAAAACCTCATTCCTCTGCAGGCCGTGAAATTAGTATATTCTGTTGAATGGTACCGCAAAAAATCGCAGAATCACAAGATATGTTTAATGATCAAACGAGGCATCCATGCGCTTTCTGCCAGTACTTTTTCCTTCCGGAAGAGGTCTTCACGCATTACGTGAACTTCAAATCTCATGAATTGATAGGTATTATATCCTAAGATCAAACCAGCCCGATTTCGTGAAATCAATGGGGTTTCTACATGAGATTCAATCACGGAAAATATTTCGTCAAAAAGACCCCAGTAGAATCCACTTCTGCTAGGAAAGGTTGCTTGCAACTTGTAGCGAAGCCTAGTCTTAAAATCATCAGGTTGGGCAAAATACTGCGTGATACGTTCCTCGACGAGCAGGCGTTGATCCAGATCAAATGTTCTAAACTGCTTGAAGTGCGACACTTCTTGCATGAAACGTAACTCCTGATTCGGTGATGGGGAGTCAAATGTCCAGAAAAAGGCCATTCCTGCTCCAAGGCGTAGATTTTCAACTATTTTATAGCGAAAAATACTGCGGACACTAAATCGCTTTTGGGGATGGCCCAGAGATAATCGCTGTGATATGTCAGAGTCGATTGACATTCCAGATTTGAACTCGAAATAATTCATGTATTGCAGCCACACACGGTCTTGTGGAGCAGGCTCCTCGGCAAGTAAGCTTGAGGCCACCACCACTTGTCCTGTAGCTACTGGATTAAAGGAAATGAGAATTAGTAAGGCAAGTGCATACTTAGCCATGCTAGGGATTGGGTCTACGGGTTTCACAGTTTGAAGGGTTCGTTATAAAATGAAAGCTTACATACTCAACTTGAAGTTAATAATTCTTTTTTGAGTTTCCTAGAATACCAAACGATTGATTATCTGCGTGTATTGCCCAGCCACCTCCAGCATTGGATAATGCCCGCAAGGCAACCAGTGAATGTCACATGAAGTTCTTTCTTTCTGAAGTGACAACACCATTTGTCTATGCGCAATAGGATCTTTTTCCCCCCACAATAGTGTGATTGGCACAGAAGTGTCCTTAAATGCACCAACCCATCGATCCCTGAAGAATTGCCTTTCATCAAGGTATTTGCTGATCACCGGTATACGCATTTTGCCGTTTTTCGAAATCAGAAGTGACCAAAGGACACTCATATCCAAATCAGAGATTCGCTGTGAGGTGAGCTGATTGATGTTACGACGGAAAGTATGGAAATTGGCCAGATAAGCGGTGATTGGACCAGTCCATCGATTTCTTAACAACTTTTGGATCTGTCGCAGATGAGCCTGATCAATGAGAATACTTCCGTTGCTTAGTACCATGGAGCGTAGTTCTACCGGTTCGAATCCATCTTGTTTTTGGGCGAGAAGCTCTGTTGCGACACTTGTCCCATAATCGTGGGCGACAACATGAGCTGATCTAATGTCCAAATGTTGCCAGAGCTCCAAAGCGATCTTTGCCTGCTCGATCAGTGAATAGTTGTGCTTTTCAGGTTTAGAACTAAGGCCAAAACCCAAATGATCATGAACGGTATAACCGACATCTGACCCCAACAAAGTCAGTACTTGATAGAAGTCATAACTGCAGGTGGGAAACCCGTGTAAGAAAACTATGTGGGGCTTGTCCTCTATAGGTCGGTGGATGGTAAAAATTTGATGCCCTTTAATCCTGTAAGATCTTCCCCTATCACTCCATTCTTTTAATCGAGAAGTATGCTTATTTTTCAGCAAGGCAGGCAAAAACTTCACGATAAAATTCAGGATGGGATTGCCAGGTTTGAGCGGTCACGAAATGACCATCTCGGATCGCTTCCTGCTCGCAAAAGATTCCGCCATTGCTTTCTACCTCAAAACGAATATGCTCATAGCAGGTGAGATTTTTGCCTGGCGCAAGGCCAGCCGCAATCAACACCTGTATGCCATGACAAATGCTGAATATCCATTTTCCCTTTTGATCAAAGTCCTTGACAATATCGAGCAAAGTAGCAT